>JAAZXY010000001.1 GCA_014239855.1 Acidimicrobiales bacterium
CGACCACGCGGACGTGCACCTTCAGGGCATCGCCGGCGTCGAAGTCGGGAACGTCGTCCCGGAGGTTCTGGTGATCGACGAGATCGGTGGGCTGCATGGCTCGTCCTCGAGAGGCTCGTGGCCCATCAGACAGATCGGGCCGTTCGTGGTCCTCTCCCGGAGCGGGAGCGGACCGATCGGCAAGCATACGGCCATCGCCCGGGGACGACACCGGGTCGACCGACCGCCCGTTGTGCCGTCCGGCTCACCGCTCGGCCAATCTCCGTCGTCCGGCCTCAATCGTCCGGGTTCGCCATCCCGAACTCGTCGAGCAGGTCACGATCGGCATCGGTGAGGCCACCCCGCTGTTCGACCAGGTCCGGTCGACGTTCGATGGTGCGGGCCAACGCTGCGGCCCGGCGCCACCGGGCGACCTTTCCGTGATCGCCCGACCGGAGCACCTCGGGCACCGACCAGCCACGGAACTCGGCCGGTCGGGTCCAGTGCGGGTACTCCAGAAGGCCGTCGGCGAACGATTCATCCTCCGGCGAGGCGCTGTTCCCCAGCACCCCGGGTCGGAGTCGCGCCACGGCCTCCACGACGGCCAGGGCGGCCAACTCTCCGCCGGCCAGCACGAAGTCGCCCAGTGAAAGTTCGTCATCGCACAGCTCGGTCCGGATCCGCTCGTCGACTCCCTCGTAGCGACCACAGAGCAACGAGAATCCATCCAGTTCGGCGAGTTCCACGGCCACCGACTGGTCGAATCGACGTCCAGCGGGACCGAGCAGGATCAGCGGGCGGGGAGGATCCACCACCTCGACGGCGGCGAAGACCGGTTCGGGCATCATCACCATGCCCGCTCCCCCACCGAACGGACTGTCGTCGACCGTGCGATGCACATCGGCGGCGGCCATTCGCAGGTCATGCGCCCGGACGTCGAGATGGCCGGCAGTCGTCGCCCGGCCCAGGATGCTCTCGCCGGTGTAGGCCCCGACAAGGCCCGGGAACAGGGTGAAGACGTCGACCCGGAGGGTCATGACGCCTCGTCCGGATCGGTATCCGGATCGGCTTCCAACTCGGCCTCGTCGCCGTCGAGGAGACCTGCGGGCACGTCCACCTCGATGCGGACACCCGGTTCGAACCCCGTCAGGAAGACCAGCGGAACCAACCGGCCATCGGCCAGTTCGAGGAGGTCACTGGCCGGGTTCTCCAGGACCCCCGTCACGGCACCGTGTTCGACACCGTGCTGGTCCACCACCACGGACCCCATCAACTGGTGGATCCAGAGCGTGTCGTCGTCGGGATCCTCGATGGGCGGTGCGCTCAACGTCACCGAGCGCCAGGCGTCTGCGGCCTCACGGTCGGGGATCCGATCGAAGCGCACCAGAAATCGGTGCTGATGGGGGCGGCTCGACTCCACGGTGATCGCACCGCGGTCGGTCTGGAGCACCGCTCCGGGCGCCAGGCGCTCCGTGCGGTGGGTGATCAGGCTGACGACGACCTCACCGCGCACCCCGTGGGGCTTGTCGATTCGGCCGACCTCGAGCAGGGCCGGCCCGTCAGGGTCCGGCCGACCATCCATCGGATGGTCAGTCGACGAAGTCGACGTCGATCTCGGTCTCGTCGTTGACCGCGGCGGCCCGGACGATGGTCCGGATGGCGTTGGCCACTCGGCCACGACGACCGATGACGCGGCCCATGTCGCCGTCGGCGACGGTGACCGAGAACGTGCAACGTTCATCGCCCGAAGCCTGGATGCGAACCTCGTCAGGCTGTTCGACGATGGTCTTGATCAGGTACTCGAGGACACCTTCAGCGGTCGGGGCTTCAGCGCTCACGATTCCTCCTCGACGGTCTCTTCTTCGGCCGCCTCTTCAGCGGGAGCCTCTTCGGCAGCCGCATCCTCGACGGGGGCCTCCTCAGCAGGAGCCTCCTCCACGGGGGCTTCCTCCACGGGGGCTTCCTCCACGGACGCTTCCTCTGCGGGAGCCTCCTCGACGGGGGCCGGCTCGGCGGCGGCCGTCGGCTCGGGCGCCGCGGTCACGCTGGTCCCGGCAGCCTGACCCTTGAACTCGTCCCAGGCTCCGGTGATCTTCAGGAGCTTCTCGACACGCTCGGTCGGCTGGGCGCCGTTTCGCAGCCAACCCACCGCCTTCTCGTTGTCGATCTCGATCACGGACGGGTCACGGCGGGGGTCGTAGAAACCGACTGCCTCGATGATGCGGCCGTTTCGCGCCTTGCGCGAGTCGGCGGCAACCACCCGGTAGGTCGGCTGCTTCTTCTTGCCCATCCGCATGAGGCGGAGCTTCACGGCCACGTCGGTACCACTTTCTTGTCAGTCAGGCTTGTCAGTCAGGATGATTCATCAGATCCCCGCACGGTCTGGCGGGGAGGACGACGGACGCGGTGGAGTTGCGCCCGTTCGGTCGCCCAGTCTGCCGGAATCCGCGCCGTTTTCCCGCCCCGCACACCGGATCAGCGTCGTGACACCCGGCATGTCGCCAACCGACCACCAGCCGGACTCCACGGCCCGGTCCTACATCCGGTCCGTCGGGCCACCACCCGGGAGGTCCAGGCCACCGAATCCGCCACCCGCCGGATCCCCCAGACCGGGCAGGGACAGGCCCTTCTTCTTGTCGATCGGTGCCGGCCCGCGGGCCGTGGTTCGGCCCCCGCCGCCCTTGCGACCCTTGCCGCCCTTCGCCTTACGGCCCCTACGACCCGGGCCCCCGCTGCCACCCATCTGCTTCATCATCTTTCGCATCTCGCGGAACTGGCGGACCAACTGGTTGATCTCGTTGGGCTGGGTCCCGCTGCCTGCGGCGATCCGGGCCCGGCGGGACCCGTCGATGACATCCGGATCGGTCCGCTCACCGGGGGTCATCGAGTGGATGATTCCCTCGATCCGGTCGATCCGGCGTTCGTCGACCTCGGTCTCCACGCCCTTCATCTGCTGGGCCATCCCGGGGACCATGCCCATGACGTTGCTGAGGGGCCCCATCTTCCGAAGGGCCTTGAGCTGTTCGAGGAAGTCGTCGAGGGTGAACGTGCCATCCATGAGGCGCTGGGCCGCCGCCTCCGCTTCGGCCTGGTCGAAGGTCTCCTCGGCCTTTTCGATGAGCGTCTCGACGTCGCCCATCCCGAGGATCCGACTGGCCAGGCGATCAGGGTGGAACGGTTCGAAGTCCTCCAGGGCCTCGCCGGTCGAGGCGAAGGCGATGGGGCGACCCACCACCTCCTTGACGCTCAGCGCCGCACCGCCCCGGGCATCGCCGTCCAGCTTGGTGAGCACCACGGCGTCCAGGGAGAGACGGGCATGGAAGGCCTCAGCCGTGTTGACGGCGTCCTGGCCGATCATGGCGTCGATGACCAGCAGGGTGTGGTGCGGTTCAAGGACCGCCGCCACGTCAGCCACCTCGGCCATCAGGTCATCGTCGATGGCCAGGCGGCCCGCCGTGTCGCAGATGACCACGTCACGCCCCAGGCTGCGGGCTTCGGCCAGACCGGCCCGGGCCACCGAAACCGGGTCGGTGGCCTCGCTGAACACCGGGACGTCGATGCGGGCGGCCAGCGTTCGCAGCTGCTCGACGGCCGCCGGGCGCTGCAGATCGGCCCCGATCAGCATCGGGTTGCGCCCCTGCGCCTTGAACCAGCGGGCCAACTTGGCTGCCGTGGTCGTCTTGCCCGAACCCTGGAGGCCGGCCAGCAACACCACGGTCGGAGGCCTGGAGGCATAGGTCAGCCGGTGGGTCTCGCCACCCAGCACCCCGGTGAGTTCCTCGAGCACGATCTTGACGACCTGCTGTCCGGGGTTGAGGGCCCCGCTGACCTCGACGCCGACGGCCCGCTCCCGGATCCGGTCCTGGAAGTCGCGCACCACCGACAGGTGGACGTCGGCTTCCAACAGGGCCACCCGCAGCTCGCCGAGGAACTCCTCGACGTCTTCGGGGCCGAGACGTCCCTTGCCCCGGATCCGCTTGAGGACCCCTTCGAATCGGCTACTCAGACTCTCGAACACGTTCGACTTCTCCTCAGGCCGTCACGTCGGCCGCGAACAGGGCATCCACGAAGTCCACAGGATCAAACTCGACGAGATCGTCGGCGCCCTCGCCCACCCCGACCAACTTCACCGGGATGCCCAGGTCCTCCTGGACGGCGACCACGATGCCGCCCCGGGCCGAGCCATCCAACTTGGTCAGCACGATGCCGGTCACGGCAGCCACCTCGGCGAACTGTCGGGCCTGGGTCAACCCGTTCTGGCCGGTGGTGGCGTCAATGACCAGCAGCGTCTCGGTGACGGTTCCCGAGCCCTTCTCGGCCACCCGCCGCACCTTGGCCAACTCGTCCATCAGGTTGGACCTCGTGTGGACCCGACCGGCCGTGTCGGCCAACACCAGTTCGGCGCCCCGGGCCGCCGCATGCTCGACAGCGTCGAAGATCACCGAGCTGGGGTCGGCGCCCTCGGCACCGCTCACCATCGGCGAACCGGCACGATCGGCCCACATCGAGAGTTGGTCGGCCGCCGCGGCCCGGAAGGTGTCGCCGGCCGCGAACACCACGTGACGGCCCGCGGCAGCTTCACGGCCACCCAACTTGCCGATGGTCGTGGTCTTTCCCACGCCGTTCACCCCGACGAACAGCCACACCGACGGCTGGCCACCGAGAGCCAGCGACCGGTCGGCGCCACCGAGGCGGTCCACGAGGACCGACTTGAGGATGTCCAGCACCCCGTCGACGTCGTCCACACCCTCGCGCCCCACCCGCTGGCGGACCTCGGACAGGAGTTCGTCAGCCGTCGACACACCGATGTCGGCCAGGATCAGGGCGTCACCCAGTTCCTGCCAGGTTCGCTCGTCCACCATCTCGGAGGCCCGGACCGTGGCCAGATGTGAGGACCACGCGTCGCGGGCGCGACCGAGGCGGGAGCGGAGACCCATGGCCCGAGAGGCTACCGGTGGGGTCCCGATCCGAACCCGGGGTCGAAACCGGCCCGGAACCGGGCCACGACCGGGGTCAGTCGTCCGCGTCCCCGCGGTCATCGTCGGCGGGCGGAACGGTGAACTGGTCGTCCAGTGCGCCCAGGTCGACTTCGATCAGGATGACCTCGCCGTCCCGATCCACCTCGAGGTCGACGGTGGTTCCCGGCAGGCGGATCTGGATGTCGGCCCGCAGGGCTGGCATGTCCCGGATGATCTGACCATCGGACCGGAAAATCCGGTCTCCCTCCAGCAGACCTGCACCGTGGGCCGGGGATCCCTCGATGACCTCCACGACGACCGCCCCGAAATTCCCGTCGGTCGGGGATTCGCCACGAATGCCCAGCCAGGCGGTTCCCACCGGCTCGCCGGCGATGAGGCGGCGCGCCACCAGGACCACGGTGTCGCTCGGTAGGGCGAACCCCAATCCGATGTTCCCGCCGGCGAAGATCCCGCCGCTGCGAATCGAGGTGTTCATGCCGATGACCCGACCGTCACGGTCGGCCAACGGACCGCCCGAGTTACCCGGGTTGATGGGGGCATCGGTCTGAATCATGGCCACGCCGGCACAGTCGGCACCCGGTCCCGACTCGCAACCGTAGGAGTCGATGACCCGACCGAGGGCGCTCACGATGCCCGAGGTGACCGTCCGGTCCAGGTCGAACGGGCTGCCGACGGCCACCGCCAACTGTCCGACCTGCAGGTCCTCGCTGAAGGCGAACACGGCGGGCACCAGGCCGGCCGCCGATTCGACCAACTCGAGTACCGCTACGTCACGTCGGACGTCGGCACCGATCACCGTGGCGGCGATCTCCCGACCGTTGGGAAGCGTCACCAGGATCTCGGCGGCGCCGTCGACCACGTGGGCGTTGGTCACGATCCGCGTGTCGTCGAACACGATGCCCGAACCGTGGCCCTTGTCGACCGCCGTGACGAGCACCACGGTGTCCCGCAGCGCGTCGGCCACCGCCACCACCGGCTCCTCGCCCGAGTCGTCGACCGGCGCCTCGGCGAAGAGTCGGGCCACCAGCGCCTCGACCTCGGTCGACGTCAGGCCGGCGGATTCCTCCACCAGACGCCCGACCACGGCCTCCACCTCGCTCTGGTCGAGACCGGCCGCCTCGTCGACCACCGTCGCCACGATGGATGAGACCTCGTCGGAACTGAGTCCATCGGTGCCGGCCCCGCGATCGGCCAGGCGTTCAGCCACGATGGACTCCACGTCCGCCCTGGAGAGGCCGGCCGAAGGCTCGGCACTGCCAGCCTCGCCGGAGAGGATGGCACGGACCTCGTCAGCCGTCAGGCCCGACGATTCACCGAGCCGAACCCGTTCGACCAGGTCGGCCACCACGTCGGCTGACAGGCCGGCGTCGCCGTCGTCGCCCCGCAGCATCCAACCGGCGACCGCTCCGGCCACCAGGGCGGCCACCAGCACGGCGATGGCGAACACGCCGACCAGTACCCGGCCGGTGAGCCGCACCGGCGGTTCGATGGGCGGCACGGGCGCCGGGAGCAGCCCGGGAAAGGATGGCTCGACGGGCCGGGCCGCCGGAACCGATCCGGACCGGCTTCCCACCTCGATACTGCGTCGATCGACGGAACGTGGGGTCGACTGGTCTCCGGTGCCTGGCTCTTCAGTACTTGACTCTTCAGACCACGGCTCTTCAGGCATGGCGGAGAACGTAGACGGAATGGGCCCGTTTACCGACGCACCGCCCGATCCACGTAGCGGGGCAGCCACACGGTGAACGTCGCGCCGTCGCCCGGGACGGACCGGACGGTGGCCCGCCCACCGTGACCCTCGGCGATCTGTCGGACAATGGCCAGACCCAGTCCTGATCGCCCCACTTCCCGGGCCGATGCCCGGTCACCGCGCCAGAATCGCTGGAAGACGTGTTCGAGGTGCTCGGTGGCGATTCCCGGCCCGTCATCGACCACCGATACCCACACCAGGTCGTCATCGCCCCCGGTGGCCACCCGAACTTCCCCGCCGTGGTCCGAGACCCGGATGGCGTTGCTCAACAGGTTGGCCACCGCCCGTCGGATGGCGGCCGCGTCGGCCAATACCTCGAGGCCCGATCGACGACCGAGTTCCAGCCCCACGTTCGCCCGACCGGCCGCCGCCCCGAAGTCCTCGACCGTCTCGCCCACCACCACGGCCAGGTCCAGTGGTTCGCGGGTGGCGTCGGGGCGCTCGTGGTGGGCGTACAGCAACAGGTCGTCGACCAGGACCGACATCCGTTCGGCAGCCCGCAGGGCGACCGCTCCGGCAGCGCGGAAATCCTCGGGGGCGGCCTCCGGGTCGGCCATGACGACGTCGAGGTTCGTCCGCAGCACGGCCAGCGGATTCCGGAGTTCGTGGGAGGCCTCGGCGACGAACCGTCGCTGGCCCTCGAAGGACTCGTCGAGTCGACCCAGCATCTCGTCGAAGGTGTCCGCCAGGTCCCGGAGTTCGTCCGACGGCCCACCCAGGTCGATTCGTCGCGACAGGTCGGTGGCGGTGATCTCGCGCGCCACCGCCGAGATCCGGCCGATGGGCCGCAGCACCAGGCCGGCCACGTACCACCCGACCACCAGGCTCCCGAGGAACAGGCCGGCCAGCGCGGTGAACGAATAGGCCCGCAGACGCTCGAGGGCCCGTCGGTTGACCTCCTCCTCGAAGATGACCAGCCACGGTCGGACCGGTCGATCATCGGGGACCAGCGAAGCCGGCTTCTCGGCCACCCCTTCCACGGTGCCGTCCGCGGCCCCGTCCGCCAATTGCTCGAAACGGGCCAGACGCGACATGGGCTCGTCGGACAACGCCCTGGACAGGCCCAGATAGATGGCCCCGACCATCACGGCGGCCAGCACGAACAGGACGATCGAGTACAGCAGGGCCAGGCGGGTTCGCAGGCTGCCGAACCGGTCGGGCATCCGGTCGGCCAGACCGACCACCGGTCCGCTCACTGGATCGCTCACTGGATCGCTCACCGATTCGCTCGCCGGTCCGTTCATTGGTCGGACCCGTCCCCGGCACCCGGATCGAACAGCCGGTAGCCCGAGCCCACCACCGTCTCCAGCGCCGGCTCCTCGTCATCCACGGTCAGCTTGCGTCGCAGGGTGCCGACGGTGACCCGCACCGTGTTGGTGAACGGGTCGGCGTGCTCGTCCCACACGTGGTCCAGGAGTTGCTCCTGGGAAATGACCTCGCCCGGTCGGGTCATGAAGTACCGCAGTACGGCGAACTCCTTGGCCGTCAGGGCAAGGTCCCGGTCGCCACGGCTGGCGTGGTGTCGTGCCGTGTCGACGACCACGTCGCCCACCTCCAGCACGGCACCCGATCGGCCGGGATCACGTCGCAGCAGTGACCGGATCCGCGCCGAGAGCTCGTCGAAGGCGAACGGCTTGACCAGGTAGTCGTCGGCGCCCACGTCGAGGCCCCGGATGCGGTCCTCCAAGGTGTCGCGGGCGGTCAGCATGAGAATCCGAGGAACCACCTCACCGGGTGGCTCGGCCCTCAGGCGTTCACAGACCTCCAGCCCGTCGATACCCGGCATCGTCAGGTCGAGGCAGATCAGGTCGTACGGCGTCCAGGAGGCCTTGGCCAGGGCCTCCTCACCGTTGTCGGCCGTGTCCACCGCATAACCCTCACGGCGGAGACCACGGGACAGGGCGTCGAGCAGGTCGGCCTCGTCATCGACCACGAGGATGCGCACGCCGACGACGGTACTCCGGCACCCACCCCACCGACCCGCGGGAAGCAGGCAGCAGGCTGCCAGTCAGCCGTTGGTGAGCACGCCGAGGCGTTCGGCCACCCGGGCCGCCTCGACCCGTTCGCTGACCACCTTGGACGAGCCACCGGGAGCCATGGACACCCCGTAGAGGCAGTCGGCGGCTTCCATGGTCCGCTTCTGATGGCTCACGATCACCAGCTGGGCATCGTCGCGGAACTGGTCGACCAGACCGAGGAAGCGGTGCAGGTTGACATCGTCGAGCGCCGCCTCGACCTCGTCCATCACGTAGAAGGGCGACGGCCGGCTGCGGAACACCGCGAACAGGAAGGCCAGCGCGGTCAACGACCGCTCTCCACCCGACAGCAGGGAGAGCTTCTTGACGTTCTTGCCCGACGGGCGGGCCTCGACCTCCAGACCGGTCTCCAGGAGGTCGTCGGGGTTGGTGAGGCGCAGTCGACCCTGACCGCCCGGGAACAGCGACTCGAACAGGTCGGTGAAGTGGGTGGACACCTCGGCGAAGGCCGCGGCGAACACCGAGACGATCTCCTCGTCCACCGAGCGGATGACCTTGCGAAGCTCCTTGCGGGTGGACCGGATGTCGTCCAACTGCTCCTGGAGGAACTCGTGTCGCTCCTTCAGGGAATCGAACTCGGTCAGGGCCAGTGGGTTGATGGGACCCATGAGCTTGAGCTCCCGCTCCAACTCGGCGATCCGGGCGGCGGCCAGCACCCCATCGGGCAGCACCGGGCTGGGTGCCTCCATGGCCGCCTCGGGCTCCCGGTCGAACTCGGTACGGATGGTGGCCGTCACGTTCTCGATCCGCATCCGGGTCTCGGCCCGCTCGATCTCCAGTCGGGACTGGCGGTCCCTCGTCTCGCGCAGGGCCGTCTCCGACTCGGTGCGCTGCCTGCGGAGGCCGTCGAGACGAGCCGCCACGGCCCGGACACGCTCGGACTGCTGGCGACGGTGCTCCCGCAGCACCTGGAGCCGGGCGTCGACCACGGCCATCCGGACGTCGATGGACTCGACCAGTCGACGGGTCGCTGATTCCCGACCGACGAGGTCGTCCCGCTGGGCCGCGGCGGCCGCCCGCTCGTCGGAGAGCTGTTCGAGGCGGGCCCGCAACTCCACGACACGGGATCCCACCACGGTGCGCCGACCCGTCACCTCGGCGACGCGGACGTCGTGCCCGGTACGTGATGCGCCAACGGTGGCCGATCGTTCCTCGAGCGAAGCCCGGGCGGCGTTCATGCGTCGACCGGCCTCCACCGAGGCCTCTTCGTCGGCTTCCAGAGTGGGCAGTCGGTCGTCCAGTTCGGCCACCCGACGTCCATCGTCGCTCAGGCGTTGTTCCAGTTCGCCGATGCGGGTCCGCAGTCCCTCGGACTCGGTGCTGAGGTCACGGCGTTCCACCTGGAGGCGTTGCAACGCCTCGGTCGACGCGGTGAATCGACCGTCGTGCTCATCGAGGGACCGGTTGTGGCGGGCCACCTCATCGTCAGCCGCCGCGGTGCCCTGCTCGGCCTGATCGAACGCCGCCGCTGC
The DNA here is from genome assembly GCA_014239855.1 of Acidimicrobiales bacterium. GTDB lineage: Bacteria > Actinomycetota > Acidimicrobiia > Acidimicrobiales > MedAcidi-G1 > UBA9410. The sequence continues at coordinate 10,217 of JAAZXY010000001.1, forward strand.
ATCCACCTGTTCGGATCCGGCGGCGGCCAGTCGGGCCTCGGCCTCAGCGAGCGCTGCGCCGGTGGCCCCTCGGCCATCGCCGCCGACCCGCCAGCCCGACGGGCCGAACCGGTCGCCCGAGGCGGTCACCAGGACGGCCTCGGGGTGACGCAGCGCCAGGTCCACGACCTCGGTCAAAGGAGCGTCGACCAGCACGGCATGGCCCAGGAGTCGATCCAGCAGCCCGTCCACACCATCGATCGCGTCGGCCACGTCCACCCGGGCCCGTACGTGGGGACGAACCGGCGAGCCCACCATCGGGGCCGACCGTCCGGTGGCCCCGGCGCCCAGGGCGAGGACGGCCGCCGAGAGGCGACCCTCCTCCAGTGCGGCCAGCGCGGCCCGGGCGTGGTCGGGACCACGAACCACCACGGCGTCGAGCGCCGAGCCGGCGGCCGCCTCGAAGGCCGCCTCGAATCCCTCGTCGACCTCCACCAGATCGAGCAGCGTGCCCAGCACCCCGTCGATGCCGGCCAGGTGTTCGGCTCCGGCCCGGGACCGGGCTTCGTCCAGGGCCAGGGCCAGGGCGTCCACGCTCGCCGATGCGGTCCGCACCTCAGCTTCGGCGGCCATCACGCGCTCCCACGCGGCGTTTCGTCGCACCGCGGCCTGATGGGCCCGACCTTCGGCGGCGGTCGCCTCGGCGACCAGCGGCTCCTCGGCCGTCTCGCCCACCGACAGGTCGGCCCGCAGGCGATCGGCCTCCCCGTCGAGCCGGGACGACGCTTCGTCCAGCGCAGCCAGTCGATCGGCCAGCCGGTTCCGTTCGGTCTCCGCCTGGGCCACCGACGCCCGCAGAACCCCCAACTCGCCCCGGGCCTCGGCCGCGTGGCCGCCGAGCGCCGGGATTCCCTCGGACCAGTCCATCTCGAAGGCCGCCCGGTCGGCCACCAGTTCAGTCTCGGCCAGGGCCAGCCGTTCCGCCTCGGGGGCCAACTCCTCGGCTTCGGCGTCCAGCCGGGTCATCTCGGCTTCCGACCGTTCCAACTCGGCTTCGAGGCCCACCACGACCTGTTGCGAAATGAGCGCCGAGCGGTCGCGCTCCAGCCCCCGCAACCGTTCGACCAACACCCCCCGGATGCCACGGCCCCGCTCGCGCAACGCCTCGAGTCGAACCAGTCGGTCGCCGAGATCGTCGCCGCCCCGGGCCGCCAGTTCGGCCTCGGCGGCCACCACCTCGGCGTCGAAGCGGGCCAGGGACGCGTTGTGGGTGGACTCCGCGGCAGCCAGCGTCGAGCGGTTCTCGGCCTCGTCCCGGGCCCGGGTGCGGAGGCCGGCCAGCTCACGCCCCGCCCGATGGAGGCGCAGCGCCATGAGCTCGTCGAGCAGGTCGCCGTGACGACGGGCCGCGTCGGCCTGACGCTCGAGCGGACGCAGTTGGCGTCGAACCTCACGCAACAGATCTGAGAGCCGGTCGAGGTTGGCCTCGGTGGAACGCAGCCGACGCTGGGCCTTCTCCTTGCGGCGTCGGTACTTCAGGATTCCCGCGGCGTCCTCGATGATGCTGCGCCGGTCCTCGGGGCGGGCGTTGAGTACCGCATCGATCTGGCCCTGCGAGATGATGACGTGCTGCTGGCGGCCGACGCCGACGTCGGACAGCAACTCCTGGATGTCGAGCAGCCGGCACGGCGCACCGTTCATCGAGTACTCGCTGTCGCCGCTTCGAAACAGCGTGCGGGTGATGGTGACCTCGTTGAACTCCACCGGCAACTGGCCCGATGAGTTGTCGATGGTCAGCGAGACCTCGGCCCGTCCGAGGGCGGCCCGTGTGGAGGTGCCGGCGAAGATCACGTCGTCCATCTTCTGGGACCGGACGGCGCTCGGCGCCTGGGCTCCCAGCACCCACGCGATGGCGTCCACCACGTTGGACTTGCCGCTCCCGTTGGGGCCGACCACCACGGTCACCCCGGGCTCCATGTCGAGGACCGACGAGTCGGCGAACGACTTGAATCCCTTGATGGTCAGACGCTTCAGGAACACGCGCCGCCACCGATCCGGGTCATCCGGGTCGCTTGAACACGTCCCGCTCCGCCGGGAATCACACCCGTGTCATTCGCCATCACGCCACCCTAGGCGCGCGTCGGGCCGCGCGGTCACGCGCCTCTCCCCTTCCCACTGGGCCCTCCCGACCGGGCCCTGATGCGGGTCAGGTCAGCGGGTCAGCCGGTCAGACCTCAGACCTGCGTTTCGCAGTAGTAGGTCCAGCCGCCCTTGTACTTGATCCGCTGGATGGGCGTCCGGTTCCGGTCGCTGAGCGCTCCGGCTCGGGCGTACACCGCCAGATGGTCGCCGTAGACGCCCGGCTCGCCGTACACGTCACGGAACGGGCGTTCCTCGATGTTGGTTCCCCGGTACTTGATGGCGTCGTTGATCACCTGGATGAGCGCACCGTGGAGCCGCCGGACCTCCTGGTGGGAGAGGTCGTCCGACATCCGGTCGTGTCGGAGACCGGCATGGAACAGGATCTCGTCGGAGTAGACGTCGCCCACGCCGACCACGATCGAGGCATCACAGAGCAGGTCCTTCAGCGGCATGTGCCGGGCCAGCACCTGACCACCGAACGTGGTCCACGGGATCATCTCGCCGGCCGGGTCCATGCCGCCGGCTGCCACCTCGGGGAACTCGGCCACCAACTCGTCGCCAGCGATCACGCACACCTCCGAGCCGCCCACGGGATCGACCAGACGAACGTGTCCGCCCACCGTGAAGGTGCCGGTGAGCTCGGTGCCCGGCTCGACGGCGTCACGGGCCGAGTTGCGTCGCATCTGCGCCCCCGGGCCGAGCTTGATGACCAGCAACTGCCCATCGTCGAGCTCGGAGACCAGCAGGAGGCCCATGCGTCGGACCGGGCCGAGCTTGCGACCCTCCAGACGGCTGGTGAACTGCTTGCGGTTGCGGTAACGGCCGAGGGTGGCCATCGACGCGGCCTCCACGGTCTTCAGCTTGCGTCCCGAGATCTCGCGATCGAGGGCGTAGCGGATGGTCTCCACCTCGGGCAGTTCGGTATCGATGGTCATGAGGACTCCTGGGGGATCACGGGGCGGGACGGGGGCGCAAGGGGTGCACCCACGGGAACGAGAACGGGACTGGACGATTCGAGGGACTGGATGGCGGCACAGGCCAGCAGGGCGGCGGCCTGTTCGGCCCGCTTCTTGGAGGTCCCGGTGGCCGGACCATGGCTCCGACCGGCCACCACGACCACCGCGTGGAACCGCTTGTCGTGGTCGGGGCCATCGTCGGTCACCTCGTAGCGCGGCGCCGGCTCGGATCGGCGGGCCACCAGTTCCTGGAGGCGGGTCTTGTGGTCATGGCCACCGGGTTCCACGGCAGACCGGTCGAGCAGGTCGGTGAAGAGGCGATCCACGAGCGTCCGTGCGGCGTCCAGACCGGCGTCGAGATGCACGGCTCCGATCACCGCCTCGAGGGCGTCGGCCAGGATCGACTCCTTGTCGGCCCCTCCGCTGGACAGCTCGCCGCGACCCAGACGCAGGGCGCTGCCCAGGCCGATGCCGCGGGCCGTGTCGGCCAGTGCCGGAGCGCTCACCACCGAGGCCCGGATCTTGGCCAGTTGGCCCTCCGGGAGCTCCGGTCGGTCACCGAAGGTGCGCTCGGCGATCACCAGGCCGAGCACCGCGTCGCCGAGGAACTCCAGCCGTTCGTTGGACACCCCCTCGTGCTCGGCACACCACGACCGGTGGGTCAGGGCGTCGACCAGTAGACCGGGGTCGGCGAACTGGTGTCCGATGGCCGCGACCAGCGCGGACGAGTCGGGGGGCGGTGGGACCGGCGAGGGATCAGCCGAGGCGGGAGACGACATAGTCGACGGCATCGCGGACCGTACGAAGGTCCTCGAGGTCGTCGTCCTCTATCCGGAAGCCGACAGAACGCTCGCTGAACTCCTCCTCGATGGCCTCCACCAACTCGATGAGGGCGAGTGAGTCGGCATCGAGGTCGTCAGCGAACGAGGCGCCCTCGGCGATCTCGGTCGGCTCGATCTCCAGGATGTCGGCCAGACGGTCCCGAACCAGTTCGAGGACCTCGTCGCGCCCGATCGGGGCACCCTCCACGTGGGTTTCTGCAGGCACGTCGGCTCCTGTCGATGATGGCCGGCTCCGGGTCTCCGGAATCGGTCGCCGGACCGCCGAACGGCTTCCCGGGCAGTGAACGAGCCTACCGGTTTCGATATCCGGTTCGGGAGTAGCCGTCAGGGACTGAGAGTCACCAACAGCCCCGATTCGAGGTGTCCGGCCGGATCCCGACGCTCGGACCTCAGGAAGCGACGGCGGTGGTGATGTGGCCGACCACGTCGGCCCGCACCATCTCCGATGCCACGCCGATGGCGTTGCGCATGGCCATGGCGTTGGTCGAGCCGTGGCTGATGATGCACACGCCCTTCACCCCCAGGAGCATGGCGCCGCCGTAGGTGTCGGGATGGAACTCCCGGTACAGGCCATCGAGCTCGGGGGCCAGCACGTCGGCGGCCTCCAGGGCTTCCGGGCGACCGGCCATGGCCGTGAGCAGGGCGGTCAACAGGGCCTTCAGCGCCCCTTCGGCGGTCTTCAACGCCACGTTCCCGGTGAACCCGTCGGTAACGATCACGTCGACCGCATCGGTCATGAGGTCGCGGCCCTCGACGTTGCCGATGAACTCGGCGTCCCGGAGTGTGGCGGCCTCGAGGGCGGCATACGCCTCCTTGACGAACGGGCTGCCCTTTCCGGGCTCCTCGCCGATCGACAGCAGGGCCACCCGGGGTTCGGCGATGCCCAGTCGGTGGTGGGCGAACACCGCCCCCATCTGACCGAACTGGACCAACCACTCGGGCTGGCATTCGGCGTTGGCGCCCGAATCGAGCATGACGGTCGGCGTGGAGCCGGGAGTGGGGATCAACGTGGCGATGGCCGGCCGGGCCACGCCGGAGATGCGGCCCATGCGGAGCAGGGCGCTGGCCATCGTGGCGCCCGTATTGCCGGCGCTGACCATGGCCGAGGCCCGCCCATCGCGCACCGCCTCGGCGGCACGGACCAGCGACGAGTCCTTCATCCGCCGGACGCTGGAACCGGGTTCGGCGTCCATGGCGATGACCTCGGAGGCCTCGATCACCTCCAGGTCACCGGTGTCACCGAGTTCTTCGGGTCGCCCCACCAGGACGACGGGAATGCCGTCGTCTGCGGCGGTGCGCGCTCCGGCCACGATCGCTGACGGGGCGTGATCGCCCCCCATGGCATCAACGGCGATGGGAAGCATGACTGAGGGGGTGACGACTCAGCGGTTCAGCCGAGGCAGGTCACCGAAACGTCGATCAGTCGACGTCGACGGCCTGACGGCCGGCGTACCAGCCGCAGTTCCCGCAGATGCGGTGCGGACGCTTGGTGGCGCTGCAACGCGGGCAGGAGCTACGTGAGGCGCGGCCCAGGGTCCAGGCAGCCGCCTTGCGGCTCCGGCCCTTGGCCTTGGAGGTCTTCTTCTTGGGGACGGCCATCGTCGGTTCCTCGGAGGCGTCGAACGTCGGGGCGGTGCACCCGACTGCGGTCGATCGGCCGGAGGCGGTGAACCCGCCCCGGGCGACTTGACGAGGCTAGCGGGACGGTCACCGAACCGGTACCGCCACACCTGCGTGACCCCTGACTCAGGAATCGAACTCCTCGGAGGATCGGAGGACGTCGAGCGCCGCCCACCGGGGATCGGTGGCCGACGTCGCGTCGGGACCGTCGTCTCCGGCCTCACCCGCTGTGTCTCCAGCGGCACCGTCCAGAGAATCGCCAGCCGGAAATCGGTCGGGATCGGGACCGGCACAATCGTCGGAGCACAGGGGCGACAGCGGAATGGCCAACAGGACGGCGTCACGGACGACCGGCTCCACATCGGCCTCATCGTCGCCCAGAGGGTAGGCATCACCCGATTCGCCGACCGTCCCGTCGCCACCGCGACCCGTGGACGACGGGTCACCGGAGCCGGCCGACAGGACCTCGTGCAACCGCAGGTCGAGGTGTCCACCCACCTCGTCGAGGCACCGGCGACAGGGGCCGACCCATGAGGCACGCACCGAGCCGGTGACCACCACGTCGGGTCCACGTGCCTCGGCCTCCAGGTCAACGTCGACCCGGCCATCGACCACCAGCACGTCACCGACGCCCAGATCATCGAGTTGGACCGTCCGTTGGACCAGCCGGGGATCAGCCCGGCGGCGTAGGACGGCCAGCGGGATCCGCAGGCCGTCGTCCACCTCAGGAGCCCTCGGCGTCCTGGTCGAAGAAGCCGGCACCCGGGCGTACCGGGGCGGTGCCCGACGCATGTGCCTCGTCGACCGCCCGGACGGCCTCGGCCGCCTCGGTGGCCCGTCGTTCCCGATCCCGGTCCAGCACCGTCTCCTGCAGACGACGTCGGCCCTGCGAGATGGCGTCCTGCGTGCTGCCCAGCAGCACCTCGAAGCTGGCCAACTTCTGATCGCAGTAGTCCTCGGTCTCGCGACGCATCCGACGGGTTTCCTCGCGAGCCGTCTCGACCAGTTGGCGGGCCCGTTGCTCCGCGGTACGGACCACCTCGGTGCGCTGCACGAGACGCTCGGCCCGGGCACGGGCCAGTTCCAGGATCTCGTCACCCTCGCGCCGGACCTTGCCCAGGAACTCCTCGCGCTCCTTGAGCAGCCACCGGGCCGCCCGGAGCTCCTCGGGGAGCCGGGCCGACGCCTCGTCGAGCAGGCCGAGAAGTTCTTCCTTGTTGACCATCGACGACGCCGACAGCGGCATGGGTCGAGCGTTGGACACCACCTCGTGCAACTGACGCAGGATCGCCTCGATCTGCGGCGGTCGGTACGGATCAGGAGCAGTTGGCGTCGGCTCGGCGACCCGCGGAACAGACTCCGACCCGCCGGCGATCGGGTCGCCCATGGGATCAGCCATCGGGTCGCTCACCCGTCGAGCCGACCCTCGAGACGAAGCCGGACCGCCTCGGGCACCATGTCGCTCACGTCCCCACCGAGGCGAGCCACCTCGCGGATGAGGCGGGAGGCCAGGAACGAGCGCCGGGACGCCGTGGGCAGGAAGAGGGTCTGCACCCCGGAGATGGCCGCATTCATCTGGGCCATCTGGAGTTCGCTCTCGAAGTCCGAGACGGCACGGAGGCCCTTGATGATGAAGTGGGCCCCCACTTCGGTGGCCAGGTTCACCACCAGGCCGTCGAACATGGTGGTCCGGACGTTGGCCAGATGCTCGAAGCATTCGTCGAGCAGAGCCATCCGTTCCTCGAGGTCGAACAGGCCACCACCCTTGGACGGGTTGATGAGGGCGGCCACCACCACCTCGTCGAAGAGGCCGGCCGCCGTCTCGACCATCTCGACGTGGCCGTTGTGGACGGGGTCGAACGAACCGGGATACAGCACTCGGGTCACGGGTTCGCCACCTCTCCCCAATCTTGGCCATCGTTCGGTCGACCGCAGCTCATGCCGGATCCGACTCCGGTCGGAGCAGCGTCACCACGGTACCCGCGGCACGGCGACAGGAATCGACATCCCAGCGGGGACCGGCGTCGATCTCACGATCCGATTCGACGACGACCATCCCGTCGGCGGCCACCACCTCGACCATGGCCTCCAGGAGATCGGCCCAGCCGTCGAAGTCGTACGGGGGGTCGAGGAGGACGAGGTCCCACGGGCCGGCCGCCGAGCCGGTACCACTACCGCTACCGGCGCTCAACCAGCCGGGACCGTCGGCCAGCACCACGGTGGCCCGATCAGCCAGGTCACAGGTGTCGAGGTTGGCTTCCACGAGGGCCACCGCATCCCGGGCCCGCTCCACGAAGGTGGCGTTCGCCGCTCCACGGGACAGGGCCTCGATGCCCAACGCCCCGGTGCCGGCGAACAGGTCGAGAACCCGGGCGTCGACCACCGCGCCGCGGCTGTGCAGTGCGTTGAACATGGACTCGCGTACCCGGTCGGTCGTGGGGCGAACCGACACGCCGCCTCGCCTGCCGGCAGAGGTTGCGCCATCCGGGGCAGCCAACCGCCGACCACGGGCGGTTCCGGCCACGACGCGCACACGCTCATCATGGCAGGGGCGCCAGCCGGAACCCCATCACGGCGAGACCCCATCCTCCAAGATCCGATTCCGACGCGGGCTAGGTTCAGCCCGTGCGGGCACCCGAGACCATCATCTGCGTCGACTGCGGGGGAACCTGTCATCTCCTCCCCCACCCGGAGACCGAGTTCGAGCCGGGTGACCCGGTGGCCTACCGGTGCGCCGACTGCATGGACCGTTGGGACCTCGTGACACCTGACGAGGACGACAGCGGTCGAGGCGACGAGCCCTCCGGCTTCTGACCGGGACTTCCGGCGAACCACCCGCCGGGTTCAGTGCTGCGGGTCCCTCCACATGACGGGGACCGTCGGCCCACCCTCGACAGCCACCTCACCGGTCACCACGAACCCGTGGCGCTCGTAGAGAGGCACGTTGTCGGGGTGGGAGGACTGGAGGTGGGCGCCCATCCCCTCGGCGTCGCAGCGATCCGTCACCTCGGTGATCAGTGCCGAGGCCAGGCCGTGGCCCCGGGCCGACGCCAGCGTGCCCACGAGGAAGAGGTACCAGTTCGGCGTGGCCGGCGAGGCGGCGAAGAGGGGCATGAGGGCCTCGATGCGTGCCGCCATGACGTCCTCACCGAGGGCCAGCGAGTTGACGGCCCGGGTCATGGAGGGGTCGGGCTGCGGGTCATCGGGTCCGTGCGGGGCGAGCCAGATGGCGGCCGCCCCGATCCGTCCGTCGGGCCCGTCGGCCACCAGGACGTGGTCGATCCCCCGGCCGCCCAGGATCCGATTGGCCATGAAGGCGGTGAGCAGTGCCCCGTGGCGGTCCGACGGCCCCCGGGGAGGCTCGGACGCCGAGCCCTCGCCGAAGATGAACCCCATCACCGGATCGTCGTGGAAGGCCTCGGCCAGCACCGCCACCACCGCCGGCAGGTCCCGGTCGGTCGCCTCGCGCACCGTCACGCCACCGCTGCCCCTGGTCATTCCATCAGCCATCGGCGCATCCTCCCCCACCGGAGCCCCCGGTCACGATTTGAGGAGGAACGCCGACTCGTCGGCTCCCAGGAACAGGTCGACCTCGTCGGCCAGTTCGGGGTGGGCATCCAGCCCGGAGCCGTCACCCACCAGGTCGATGGCCACCTCGCGGGCCGCCTCCACCCATTCGCGGTCCCGGCGCAGCGAGGCCAGACGCAGGTCGTTGCGACCCTTCTGCCGCTCACCCATGATCGTGCCCTCGCCCCGGAGGTCCAGGTCCACCTCGGCCAGTTCGAACCCGTCGGTGGTCCGAACCAGGGCCTTCAGGCGCTCCTCGGCATCCGGCGTGGGTGCCTCGCCGACCAGAAAGCAGCGGCTGACATGGGCGCCACGACCCACCCGACCCCGGAGCTGGTGGAGCTGCGCTATGCCGAACCGGGCCGCGTCGAGCACCACCATCACCGTGGCGTTGGGGACGTCGACGCCCACCTCGATGACCGTGGTGGCCACCAGCACGTCAAGATCACCAGACCGGAAGAGGCGCATCGTCTCCTCCTTGTCGGCCCGGCCGACCCGACCGTGGAGCAGTCCGACCCGGAGGTCGGACAACACCCCGGTGGACAGTTCGGCGAACGCCTCCTCGGCTGAGCGCGCCTGGAGGGCATCGGACTCGTCGATGAGCGGACACACCACGTAGGCCTGACGGCCGGCAGCCACCTCGTCGAGCACGGCCGGCCAGACCGCCTCCTCCTCGGCCACCCACGCGGTGTCGATCGGGGTGCGGCCCGGCGGCATCTCGTCGAGCACCGACACGTCCAGGTCGCCGTAGACGGTCATGGCCGCCGTACGCGGAATCGGGGTGGCCGTCATGACCAGGACGTCGGGGGCCGTGCCGTCACGGTTCTTCTCCCGGAGGGCCGCCCGCTGCTCCACGCCGAACCGGTGCTGCTCATCGATGACCACCACGCCGAGCGAACCGAACTCCACCCCTTCCTGGATCAGGGCGTGGGTCCCGATGAGGATGTCGACCCCACCGGCCACCAACTGGGAGGCGATGCGACGCCGCTCGGCGGCCGTGGTCCGGTTGGTCAGGAGGTCCACCTTCAACGGTCGATGCCCCAGGAGGGTCGCCGGATCGGGAACGGTCATGCCGTCCAGGAGTTCCGCCACCCCGAGGTGGTGCTGTTCGGCCAGCACCTCGGTGGGGGCCATGAACGCCCCCTGACGGCCACCCCGAACCGCGGTCAACAGGGCGGTCACCGCCACCACGGTCTTTCCCGAACCCACGTCGCCCTGCAGGAGTCGGTGCATGGGACCCGGTCGGGTCAGGTCACCGGCGATCTCGGCGATGGTGCGGCGCTGTGCCCCCGTCAGCTCGAAGCCGAGGCGGTCGTGGAACTCGGCCACCACGTCGGTGCCGCCAGGGTCATCTCCGATCGGACCCGAAGGGTGGGCAATGCCCACCGACGTCCGCTCCAGCTCCACCTTGCGACGCACCAGGGCCATCTGGATGCGAAGCAACTCGTCGAACACCAGGCGGCGGCGAGCCTCGGACATCTCGGCCATCGACTCCGGTCGGTGGATGGCCCGGTAGGCGTCGGAGCGGTCCATGAACCGGAAGCCGGCCCGCACCTCGCCGGGCACGGGGTCCGACAGGCCCCGGACGGCCATGGTGCGACGAAGGGCCTCACCCACGAAGGAATCGACGTCCCAACTGTGGAGGCCGGCGGTCTCGGACTGCGGATAGACGGCGACGATTCGGCCCGTCCGGTCGCCGATCAGGTCCACGACCGGGCCCACCATCTGGAGGTCGCCCTGGTAGTCGTCGGCCTTGCCGAACACCACGGCCTGCATGCCCTCCAGCAACTGACGTTCCCGCCAGGGCTGGTTGAAGAAGGTCAGCTTGAGGCGGCCCGTCTCGTCCGACGCCCGGACCTCGACGAGCGACCGGCCCTTTCGGGTCCGGCGAGCAGTGACCCGGTCGATCCGGACCAGCACCATGCCCTCGGACCCCGGCTGGAGTTGGGCGACCGTCGCCTCACGACTGCGATCCAGATAGCGGCGCGGATAGAAACCCAGCAGGTCCAGGATCGACCGGATCTCCACGGCGGCCAGGGCCTTCGCCTTGGCCTCACCCACGCCGTTCAGATCGGTGACCGACCGACCGGCCAACTCCCGGAGGGTGATGCCCTTGTCCGGGGGGGGTAGGTCGGCGGGGAGCGGGTCGACCACGGTCGCCGGGTGCTACTCGATGCCCAGGTAGTACGGATACAGCGGCTGGCCGCCGTCGTGCACCTCGACCTCGACATCGGGGTGTTCCTCGCCCAACCAGGCCACCACGGCGGCCGTCGTGGCCTCGTCGGCGTCCTCGCCGGCGATGATCGTCACGATCTCGTGGTCGGCGGCCACCAACGCATCGAGCAGGCCGGTGGTGGCGTCGAACGCCGAGCCGGCCACCACGCGGATCTTCCCCCCGGTCAGCCCGAGGTGGTCGCCGTCGGAAATGTCGCCCACGTCGCTGCCCGAGTCACGGACCGCCACGGTCACCTCGCCGGCCACCACGGCGTCGGCCGCCGCGGCCATCGAGGCCAGGTTGTCGTCCGCGGTGCCCTGCGGGTCGTACTCCAGCAGCGAGGCGAAGCCCTCGGTGATGCCCCGGGTGGGCACCACCCGGACCGACTTGTCGGTCTGGGCGTCGACCTGGCCGGCCACCGCGATGATGTTCCCGTTGTTGGGAAGCAGCACCACCTCGTCGGCCGGGACGGCCTCCACGGCGGCCAGCAGGTCGGCCGTCGAGGGGTTCATGGACTGCCCGCCGAGCACCACACGGCGCACGCCGAGGGACCGGAAGATGTCGCGGATGCCGGGGCCGTTGGCCACCGCGACCACCGCACAGGGAACGGGTTGGCCCACGTCCCCGAGGTCGGCGGCCATCGAGTCGCGCACCCAGGCCTGCTCCTCGACCTGTTCGCGGACCTCGTCGAAAAGGTCGGTGACCCGGATCCGGTAGGGACGTCCCACGGCGATGCCGGCCTCGATCGCCCCACCGATGTCGTCGGTGTGGACGTGGCAGTTCCAGACGCCGTCACCACCCACCACGACAATGGAGTCACCGAGGGCGGCCCACGCCGTCTTGAAGCCGTCCACCGCGTCGTCCGGGGCGTCCAGGAAGTACATGACCTCGTACTGCGTGCCCAGGTCGGCCCCGTCTCCCGACTGGTGGGCGTCGGGTCGGTCAACGGCCAGGAGCGGCGCCTCGACCTCGACCGGTTCCGGGAGTGGCCGCCCGTCGATGGTCGTGAGCGCCGCGTCCAGGAGAAGCAGGAATCCGCTTCCCCCGGCGTCCACGACACCTGCCTCGGCCAGCACGGGAAGGAGTTCAGGTGTCCGGGCCAGGCTCTCGCCCCCGGCCACCCGGGCCGCCTCGGCCACGCCCAACAGGTCGGCCCCGGTGTCGGCGGCCACCACGGCCGCCTCCGATGACTCCCGGACCACGGTCAGGATCGTTCCCTCCACCGGCGTCATGACCGCCCCGTAGGCCGCGGTCGACGCAGCGGCCAACCCGTCGGCCAGCAGGCGTCCGTCGATGACGCCCGCTCGGGCCTCGGGATCCCCCGCCGGCGAGAACACCGCCGACAACCCTCGGAGGACCTGGGAGAGGATCACTCCTGAGTTGCCTCGGGCACCCATCAACGAGCCGTGGGCAATGGCGGCGGCCACCGCATCCAGATCAGCGTCCTCGTCGATGGCGTCGAGGTCGGCACACACCGACTCGACGGTCATCGTCATGTTCGAACCGGTGTCCCCGTCGGGCACCGGATAGACGTTCAGGAGATTGAGGGTCGACCGGTGGGCGAGCAGGGCATCGCGGAAGGTGCCCATGACAGCGCGCAGCCCGGCAGCGTCCAGAGAGGAGGCGATCACGGTGGACGAGCGTAGCCAGCGGCAACCGGCGGCAACCGGAACGGGCCCGTCGGGCCACCACCGGGTGACCAACGGGTGACCAACGGCGCAGCGGTCGACGACGATGTCGGCCTCCCACGGTTGGAGACCCCCTACAGGTCGCCCTAGCCTTACGACGTTGTCGAGACCGGTCCAAGACCGACCGGTCCCCCTATCGAGGTGTTGTTATGGCGTCCGTCTGTGAAATCTGCGGCAAGAAGCCCTGGTTCGGTAAGTCCCTGAGCCACTCCCACCGGCGGACCAACCGTCGCTGGAACCCGAACATCCAGCGCGTGCGTGCCGTGGTGGGCAAGTCCACCAGGCGCATGAACGTCTGCACCGGCTGCATCAAGGCCGGCAAGGTCGTCAAGGCCGGCAGCTGAGCCGGTCGACGGGCGCTGAGGGCTGACATGCAGGGTGTGGTCAAGTCATACGACCCGGGCACCGGCGACGGCGTGGTGATCCGCGAGACCGATCTGGCCGAGTTCGATCTGGCCGACGGCGCACTCGACGGTTCCGTGTTCCGCATGCTCCGACAGGGGCAGCGCGTCCTGTTCGTCCTCGACGACGACGAGCGGGCCACCTCGCTCTCGCTGGGTTCCGAGGTCGACATGGGCACTCCCGACATCGGCTGACTTCCGACCGTCCTCCCCCCGGAACCGGTGACCGGTTCCATTGACCGGAGTCACACCGTCTGGCGCGCGGTTCGCACCCACTGATGTGGCATCGTCATGGCACGCCCACGAGCAAGGGAATCCATGGCGACAGCAGGCGAACCCCTCCCCACCGGCAACCGCGCCCTCATCGCATGGGTCGAGGACTGGGTCCAGCTACTGGCCCCCGATGCCGTCCACTGGTGTGACGGCTCCACCGACGAGGCCGACCGCCTCTGCGGCGAACTCGTCGAGGCGGGCACCTTCCGTCGACTGAACGACGACCTGCGCCCGAACTCCTACCTGGCGCTGTCCGATCCCGGTGACGTGGCCCGGGTGGAGGACCGCACCTACATCTCGACGGTCAACCCGGCCGACGCCGGTCCCACCAACAACTGGCGGGACCCGTCGACCCTCAAGACCGAGATGCGCGAGCTCTACCGGGGCTGCATGCGGGGCCGGACCCTGTACGTCGTCCCGTTCTCGATGGGCCCGCTGGGATCACCCATTGCCCACATCGGCGTGCAACTCACCGACTCGCCCTACGTGGTGATCGGCATGCGGACCATGACCCGGATGGGGTCCGCTGTCCTCGACGTGCTGGGTGACGACGACTTCGTGCCCTGCGTCCACTCGGTGGGCGCCCCACTGGAGCCCGGCCAGGCCGACGTGCCGTGGCCGTGCGACGCCGACAACAAGTACATCTCACACTTCCCCGAGACCCGGGAGATCTGGTCGTACGGATCCGGCTACGGCGGCAACGCCCTGCTGGGCAAGAAGTGCTTCGCCCTCCGTATCGCCTCGACCATGGCCCGCGACGACGGGTGGATGGCCGAACACATGCTCATCCTGGGCCTGACGTCGCCCGCCGGTGAGAAGACCTACGTGGCCGCCGCGTTCCCGTCGGCGTGCGGCAAGACCAACATGGCCATGCTGGTCCCCACGCTGCCCGGTTGGACCGTCGAGACCATTGGCGACGACATCGCCTGGATGAAGTTCGGCGACGACGGCCGGCTCTACGCCATCAACCCGGAGGCCGGATTCTTCGGCGTGGCCCCCGGCACCTCGGACGCCACCAACGCCAACGCCATGGCCACCCTGTGGGGCAACTCGGTGTTCACCAACGTGGCCCTCACCCCCGACGGCGACGTCTGGTGGGAGGAGATGACCGACGAGGCCCCCGACCAGCTCACCGACTGGCAGGGCCAGCCCTGGACGCCCGAGTCGGACCGGCCGGCCGCCCACCCCAACGCCCGGTTCACCACGCCGGCCTCGCAGTGTCCGTCGATCGCCCCCGAGTGGGAGGACCCGGCCGGCGTGCCCATCTCGGCCATCCTGTTCGGCGGTCGCAGGGCCACCAACGTGCCGTTGGTGACCGAGGCCCGCGACTGGGACCACGGTGTCTTCCTCGGTTCCATCATGAGCTCGGAGAAGACCGCGGCGGCCGCCGGTGCCATCGGCCAGGTCCGGTTCGACCCCTTCGCCATGCTCCCGTTCATCGGGTACAACGTCGGCGACTACTTCGCCCACTGGCTGTCGATCGGCGACAAGGCCGAACCGTCCCGCCTTCCGAAGATGTTCTGGGTGAACTGGTTCCGCAAGGACGCCGACGGCCGCTTCCTCTGGCCCGGCTTCGGCGAGAACAGCCGGGTGCTGGAGTGGATCGTCGACCGGGTGGCCGGACGGGCCGAGGCGGTCGAGACCCCGATCGGTCTGGTGCCCACGGTCGACGGGATAGACCGGACCGGTCTGGACCTGGACGACGCCACGATGGCCGGGCTGCTGGCCGTGGATCCATCATCGTGGAGCCACGAGGTGGCCCTCATCGACGAGCACTACTCGATGATCGGCGACCGGCTCCCCAAGCGTCTCGAGGCGGAGCTGGACGACCTCCGCAGCCGCCTCGACGCCGCCAGTTAGCAGCCGGTTTCCCCGCCGTCAGGCGGAGACGGACCCTCTCCGCCTCAGGCGGTGACGAGCATCGCCCGGATGCCCAGACCCATGAGGAACAGGCCGGCACAGCCGTAGAGCAGGTGCCGGTGGGGCCGCATGCTCTGGCGATAGCTGTAGACGATGCCCACGACGATGAGGGCCACGAACCCGTAGAAGAGGTGGAACTGCGGCGGGTCGATGTCCTGACCGGCCACCAGGCCCACGCCCATGGTCACCTGCACGGCAATGGCCGACTGGACCAGTGCGGTGAACCACCAGAGCGCACGGCCACGCAGCGCCTCGACCCGATGGGCCGAGAGCGCCCATGCTCCGGCCATGCCGTTGCCGACCACCATCACCCAGGCGAAGCCCTCGTGGAGGTCGCGCAGTGAACCCAGCACCGTGATCGTGTTCATCGGCTCATCATGCCAGCAGCCGTCATTCCAGCAGCCCTCATTCCAGCAACCCTCACTCCAGCAACAGGTCGTCACGTTGCGGACCGCCGGCACGGGAGCGGTCCGGATCGACGTACCACTCGGCGCCGAAGCCCATGGCGAACGCCTCGTCGGGCATGGCCAGGAAGAACGAGTCCTCGGCGATCTGACTGGCGTGGGCCCGCATGGCGGCCCGCTTGCGATCCAGGACCGGGGTGACGTCGACACCGTGGGTGATCTCGGCATCGGGCATCCCGAAGGTGTCCGACTCGACCCGTTCCCGACGGAGTTCCAGCATCGCCTCGTCGGACCACCCCTCCTCGCCGGCGGCCGCTGCGGCCTCGGCCGCCGATACCGCGGCATCGATCGACGCCCGGATGACGTCACGGTTCATGGTCACCCACCGGAGCCGCACCGGACGGCCTCCGGCAGCATCCATCCGCTGCGCCCAACGGGTGCCGACCCGGTGGACCTGGATGTGGTCGGGGTGGCCGTACCCGCCGTGCGAGTCGTAGACGACCAGCACGTCGACCTCCTCGTCGGCCAACTCGGTGCCCAGACGGTCGGTCGCCGCCTCGACGTCGGCCTGCCAGAAGCAGTCGGGGTGCCCGTTGGCCGGGTCGTCGGCCATACCGCTGTCGCGGTACTCGAGGAAGGCCAACCGGGCCACCCCCAGGATGGAGGCCGCCTCGTGGACCTCGGTCGTGCGTCGATCGCCGAGGGCCTCGCCGTTGGCCAGCACGCCGGGGACCGGCTCGCCCTCCTCGCCACGGGTGGCCACCACGAGGACCACCCGATGGCCCTCGTCGGCCATCCGGGCCATGGTCCCGCCCGAGGCGAGCGCCTCATCGTCGGGATGAGCGTGGAAGAAAACGACGGTCGCCATGTCTCGGATGCCGTTCTGCTCAGGCAACGGCGCCCGAGGTCCGCAGGGCGGCCACCTCGTCGGCGCCCAGGCCCAACTCGCCCAGCAGTTCATCGGTGTGCTGGCCCTCGTGGGGCGGCGGACGCCGGATCGAACCGGGGGTTCCGCTGAGACGGGGGGCCGGTCCGGGCTGCATGAGTCCGCCCGACTCCACGAACGTCCCCCGGGCCACGTGATGGGGATGCTCGACGGCTTCGGACACGGTCAACACCGGGGCGTAACAGACGTCGCTGCCCTCCAGCACGGCATCCCACTCGGCCCGGGTACGGGTGGCCACCACGGCAGCCACCTTCGCCTTCAACTCCGGCCAGCGCGAGCGGTCGTGCTGGTCGGCGAAGTCCTCGGGGTCGAGGTCCAGCCTGTCGACCAGTTCGGCGTAGAACTGCGGCTCGATCGAACCGATCGAGATGTACTCGCCGTCGGAGCACTCGTACACGTCGTAGAAGTGGGCCCCGGTGTCGAGCATGTTCTCGCCCCGGTTCTCGGTGGCGAAGCCGGTGTGGAGCATCCCGTAGAAGAAGCTCATCAGGCTGGCTACGCCGTCGACCATGGCGGCGTCCACCACCTGACCCTCGCCGGTGGACCGGGCCGACAGCAGGGCGCACACGATGCCGAAGGCCAGGTACATGCCGCCACCACCGAAGTCGCCGACCAGGTTCAGCGGCGGCACCGGCCCCGAGTCGTCCCGACCCATGTGGGCCAGCGCGCCGGCCAGGGCGATGTAGTTGATGTCGTGCCCGGCGGTCTGGGCGTACGGGCCGTCCTGACCCCAGCCGGTCATCCGGCCGTAGACGATGGCCGGGTTGCGGGCCAGGCAGTCCTCGGGACCGAGACCGAGGCGTTCGGCGACTCCGGGGCGGAAACCCTCGAACACCACGTCGGCGTCGGCCACCATCCGCAGCACCAGCTCACGGCCCTCGTCGGACTTGAGGTCGACCCCGATGCTCCGCCGGCCGCGGGCGTTGACGTTGGCCGGCGGCTTCGCCGGATCCCCACCGCGGACCGAACCGGCCCGGTCGATGCGGACGATGTCGGCGCCCATGTCGGCCAGCATCATTCCGCAGAACGGTCCCGGCCCGATGCCGGCCAGTTCGATGATCCGGACTCCGTCCAGTGCTCCCATGTCGTGCTCCCGTTTCCTGATTTCTGGTTCGTTCGGCTTCTGGTTGGTTCAGATCGAATCGACGGCGTGGCAGTGGTCGGCAATGGCCGGGACGATGACCGGCCAGGCGCCGGGCGCCATGTCGTGTCCCCATCCCTCGAGCAGGACGAACGTGGCCCCGGGGATGACCGCCGCGGTGCGTTCACCGGCCGCCGGGGTGATCAGCGTGTCAGCCGACCCGTGGACCACCCGGGTGGGCACCGTGATGGTGGCCAACGCGGCCTCCCGGTCGCCGTTGATGATCGCCGCGCCGCGCTGACGGTCGTAGGCGTGCTGCGGCTGGAGCGAGCGTCTCTGGTAGTCGGCGAACACCGCTCGGGCGTGGTCGTCGTCATGCCACACGCTGGCCCACAGTCGCCGGTCGGCCAGCTCCTTTTCGATGGCCTCTGCGGGGTCGGCGGGCGACGGTACGAGCATGGCGGCCAGCGTGGACTCGGCCGGTCGGCCGAACTCCCGGTTGCCGGTGGACGACCCCATGGAGATCAGGCTGCGACACCGGTCGGGATGCTCGACGGCCATGGTCTGGGCGACCATTCCCCCGAGCGAGAAGCCGACCACGTGGGCGTCGGCCAGTTCCAGATGGTCCAGCAGGCCGACGGCGTCGAACGCCATGTCGGACAGGTCATACGGCCCACTGGCAGATGGGCCGTCCGGCGGACCCTCGGGGCCGAAGATGGTGGACAGGCCGCTGTCCCGGTGGTCGTAGCGGACGACATGCAGCCCGGTGTCGGCCAGCAGGCGGCAGAGGCCCTCCTCCCAGACCAGCATCTGGCTGCCCAGGCCGTGCATGAGCAGCACCGTCGAATCGGCCGGATCGCCGAACGACTGGTGGCAGATTTCGATGCCGGTGGGCAGGCGGGCGACGGTCACGGGCCCATTGTCCGATCCCCGGCGCCGCCGGTCCAACACGGCGACCGCACTACCGTGCTCCCGGTGAACAAACCCGACCCGCTCATTCAGGACAGGCTGTTCAGCGAACTGGACGTGGGCACCCTGCACGACCTGCTGCGGCTCCGGGTCGACGTGTTCGTGGTCGAACAGGACTGCGCCTATCCCGAGCTCGACGGGCGGGACCGCGAGGCCGGCACCCGCCATGTCTGGTTGGACGGACCGGATGGTCGACCGGCGGCCACCGTCCGGGTTCTGGTCGAGCCCGACGGGACCCACCGGATCGGGCGGGTGGCCACCCGGGCCGAGGCTCGGGGCAACGGGCTGGCCGGCGTGCTGCTGGCCCACGTGCACGACACCACGGCGGGCCGCACCGTGGTCGACGCCCAGACGTACCTGGTGCCGTGGTACGCCTCGCGGGGCTACGAACCCACGGGCGACGAGTTCCTCGAGGACGGCATCGCCCACGTGCCAATGGCCCGCTCCGGTACCTGACCCTCAGGAACCACCCGTCTCTCAGGAATAGGCCGTCCCGTCCAGGAACTGGTCGTCGATTCCGAAGTGGTGGGCGATCTCGTGGATGACGGTGACCGTCACCTCATGGCGGAGTTCGTCGAGGTCGGCACACAGGTCGCACAGGGCGAGGCGGTAGAGGTGGATCCGGTCGGGCATCACCAGCCCACCCCCGTCGAACCCACCACCCCCGGCGGTGCCGTAGGAGTCGCGATCGGTGAGCGGGAGGCCGTCGTACAGGCCGAGGAGGTCCGGAGGCTCGCCCCGGTCAGCGGTCAGGACCACCACGTTGTCCATGAGGTCGGCCAGTTCCGCCGGTAGTCCGTCGAGAGCCTCGGCCACAAGGCGATCGAACTCGTCGGGGTCGATGGGATCCACGATGGCGAGGGTACGGCACGGCTCTTCTGGCCTGTCGCGAGCCCTCGCTAGGGTTCGGCCGATGAACACGGCGGACGGATTCCCGGGCTTCGAACCAGCCTCCGGCGACCCGCAGGGCGACGCGCTCCACGACACCGCGGCCGCCGCTGATGCCGAGGCGCTGCTCATCGGGCTGAACGACGAGCAACGGGCCGCGGTGACCACCGATGCCCTGCCCCTGGCCATCCACGCGGGCGCCGGATCAGGAAAGACCCGGGTCCTCACCCACCGGATCGCCTGGCGGGCCCTCACCGGTCGGGACGACCCCCGACGGGTGCTGGCCCTGACCTTCACCCGCAAGGCCGCCTCGGAACTGCGCACCAGACTCCGTCGGTTGGGCATGCGCGACCAGGTGGCCGCCGGCACCTTCCACGCCGTGGCGTTGGCCCAGCTCCGCACCTGGTGGCGCGAGAACGACCGCCGGGAGCCTGATCTGCTGGACCGCAAGATGGGAGTGGTCCGGGCGCTGCTCCCGCGTGACCACCGGGCCACCGCGGCGCTCGACGTGGTGGCCGAGATCGAGTGGGCCAAGGCCCGTCGCATCCGGCCCGAGGCCTACGCCACATCGGCCGAGGCGGCAGGCCGGACGCCACCGCTACCCGCCCCGACCGTGGCCCGGATCTACGGCGAATACGAGCAGCAGAAGTCCGACCGTCACCTGGTCGACTTCGATGACCTGCTGGACCAGTGCCGTCACGCCCTGACCACCGATCGGCGATTCGCCGATGCGCAACGTTGGCGCTTCCGGCACCTGTACGTCGACGAGTTCCAGGACGTGAACCCCCTCCAGTTCGACCTGCTGGCCGCCTGGTTGGGCGGCCGGACCGAGTTGTGTGCGGTGGGCGATCCCGACCAGGCCATCTACGGGTGGAACGGCGCCGACGCCGACCACCTGAACCGGTTCGACACCCACTTTCCGGGGGCCACGGTGCTGGAGCTGCGCCAGAACTACCGGAGCACCCCGCAGGTTCTGCGGGTGGCCGCCCGGGCACTGATCGGGCGTGAACCCATGGCCGCCAACAAAGACGGCGGGTCGGATCCGGTCATTTCCGGGTACGCCGACGAGCGCGCCGAGGCCACGGCCATTGCCCGCAACATCCGGGACCGGCGCGGCCCCGACGGCCGGTGGCGCGATCAGGCCGTGCTGGTCCGGACCAACGCCCAGACCGAACCGGTGGTCCAGGCCCTACGCGACGCCGGGATCCCCGTCCGGACCCGCAGCGGGAGCGGCCTGCTGGACCGGGCCGACGTGAAGGCCCAGTTGAACGCCCTCGGTCGGGCCAACGGACCACTCACCGATCATCTGGGCGACCTACGGGCCTCCATGACCGAATCTGCGGAGACCGACGGGTCGGTCGACCAGCGCGGAAACGGCGCAGCCGCCACGGGCGGCGGGGACGAGACGGGACGGGCCACGGCCTTCGCCGAGCTCGGGCGGATGGCCGGCGAGTTCCTGGCCCTGGAACCGACCGGCACCGCACGGGGCTTCGTCTCCTCGGTCAAGTCCCAGGCCATGGCGGCCGCCGACGAGTCCACCGATGCCGTCGAGGTGGCCACCTTCCATTCAGCCAAGGGCCTCGAATGGCCGTCGGTCCACGTGGCAGGGCTGGAACAGGGCCTCGTCCCGATCAGCCACGCCCGTGAGGAGGCGGCAATTTCCGAGGAGCGCCGCCTGCTCTATGTCGCCCTGAGTCGTGCCGAGGAGCACCTCTCGCTGACCTGGGCCGCCCAACGGACCTTCGGAACCCGTTCGGCCAAGCGTCGACCATCACCCTGGCTGGCCGATCTGGAGGCGGCCATCGCCGGCCTGGATCGGCCGGTCGGTCGATCCGAGGGCGCCCGTCGAGCCGCCCAGTTGAGCGCCCGGACCCGACGCACCAACCTCCCCGGCCTCCCCGACCTCCCCGTGGTGACCGCCCTGAGGGACTACCGGACGACGGCCGCCCGGGCCGCGTCGGTTCCGCCCTATGTCGTGTTCAACGACGCCACGGTGGCCGACCTGATCGCCTCGTGGCCGACCACACCCAGCGAACTGCTCGCCGTGCACGGCATCGGGCCGACCAAGGCCGAGCAGCACGGCGTGGCCATCCTGGCCGTGCTGGCCGAGCACGACCGCCCCGAGGGGCTGGACCGACCGACACCCCCGGCATCAGCTCCGAGCTCCCCGGCACCGTCCACCAGCGACCGGCCGCCGACCGTCGGGACGGGTCCGCTCCACGATCGCCTGCGTGCCTGGCGGCGGGAGACCGCCGCCGAACACGCGGTCCCGGCCTACCGGGTGCTCACCAATGCGGCCATCGACGCCCTCGTCGACCTCCATCCGGTCGACGCCGAGGGCCTGCTGGCCGTCCCCGGCATCGGGCCCAGGACCGTCGAGGCCCACGGTCCGGCCCTCCTGGCCATGCTCACCTCCGACTGAATCCGCTTCTGCGGAACTGGCCCTCGGGGCGGGTTCTAGGAAAGGGAGAAGTCGGCCACCACGGGGGCATGGTCACTGGGCTTTTCGCCCTTGCGTTCGTTGCGGTCCACCACCACGAAGTCCAACGCCGCGGCAGCCGGCGGTGAGGCGTACACCAGGTCGATCCGCATACCCATTCGCTTGTAGAACGCCCCACCCCGGTAGTCCCACCACGAGTGCAGGCCCGCATCGTCGAACCGCTCCCGGAACACGTCGGTGAAGCCGAGCGATTCAAGCCGCTGGAGGGCGTCGCGCTCGGGCACCGTCACGTGGGTCATGCCTTCGAAGGCCGCCGGCTTCCAGACGTCTCGGTCATCGGGGGCCACGTTGAAGTCCCCGACCACCACCACGGGCGTCGTCGCCGGGTCGGTGTTGGCCGCCAGATCGTCATGGAGGCGACCCAACCAGTCCAGCTTGTACCGGTAGTGGTCGTGGTCGACTTCACGGCCGTTGGGCACGTAGCACGAGGCGACCCGTACGCCGCCGCACGTGGCCCACAGGATCCGGGCGTCGGGATCCGGATCGTCACGACCGTCGGCGAACCCCGGACGGACGTCATCGAGGCCCACCCGGGAGATCACCGCCACCCCGTTCCACCGGCCCTCGCCGTGGTGGGCCGACTGGTAGCCGAGCGCCGTGAAGCGGTCGTGGGGAAACGCCTCGTCGGCCATCTTCGTCTCCTGGAGACACAGGACGTCAGGGGCCACCGCGGCGATCCACGCCTCGACCCGCTCGATCCGGGCCTTCAGAGAGTTGACGTTCCAGGTGACGATCCGCATGGGCCCGACCCTAGGAGAGCGGGATGCCGATGACGGATTCCAACTCGGCAATGGCCACCGCCGGGTCCCCCACCTTGATGGTGGTCATGCCCATGGCCCGGGCCGGCTTCAGGTTGATGCCCAGGTCATCGAGAAACACGCAGGCCCCGGGTGCCACCCCGAGCCGTTCGCACGCCACCTCGTAGAACGCCGGCTCAGGCTTGCGACACCCCACCACACTGGATTCCACCACCACCTCGAACAGGTCGACCACGGCCAGCACCTCGGACCGCTGGCTCTCCTGCTCAGCCCATTGCTGAGCGAAAGGCGTGATGTTGTTGGTCAACAGGGCAGTCCGCAGGGCCGCCGAACAGCGACGAACCGCCTCGACCATGGCCGGCCGTAGATCGCCGTGCAGCCCGGCCAGCACCCGTCGGGCGTCGACGGTCAGGCCACGGGCCGCCGCTTCGGCCTCGAACAACACGCAGAACTCCTCGGGATCGACCTCCCGCCGTTCGAACCGGGCCCACGCATTGGTGTCGGGGTCGGTGGCGTTGATCGTCCGGATGGTGTCGGGCGGCAGACCGGCCTCGACCTCGTAGGCGGCGAACGCGTCGAACGGGCTGGTCAGCACCACGCCACCAAAGTCGAACAGCACTGCTTCGATCTCTGACATCCGGTGATCGTAGGGACCCGACCGGTCCCGAAGCCCACCGGAAGACCGGACCGGGACCACCGGTAGCCTCGGCGCCCATGAGTGCCCAGTTCATCTTCACCATGCATCGCGTCGGCCGGTTCCACCCGCCGGACCGCGATGTCCTCAAGGACATCTCGCTGTCGTTCTACCCGGGGGCCAAGATCGGCGTCCTTGGTGCCAACGGCTCCGGCAAGTCGTCGCTGCTGCGGATCATGGCCGGCATTGACGACGGCTTCACCGGCGAGGCCCGGCTGACCGACGGCTTCACCGTCGGACTCCTCGAACAGGAGCCCACGCTGGACGAGTCCCAGGACGTTCAGGGAAACGTCATGGACGGCGTGGGAGCGGTGGCCGACCTCCTCACCCGCTACGAAGAGGTCCTGGCCGGCTGGGCCGACCCCGAGGCCGACTACGAAAAGTTGGGTGTCGACCAGGCCGACCTGGAGAAGAAGATCGAAGCGGCCGGCGCCTGGGACCTGCAGCGCACCATCGAAATCGCCATGGACGCCCTCCGGCTCCCGCCCGGCGACGCGGCCATCGACTCCCTGTCGGGTGGCGAGCGGCGACGCGTCGCCCTGTGTCGTCTCCTGCTGTCCAGCCCCGACCTGCTGTTGCTGGATGAGCCCACCAACCATCTCGACGCCGAGTCGGTCGCCTGGCTGGAGCGAACCCTGCGCGACTACCAGGGCACCGTGGTGGCCATCACCCACGACCGGTACTTCCTGGACAACGTGGCCGGCTGGATCCTCGAACTGGATCGGGGCCGGGGCATTCCGTACGAGGGCAACTACTCGGGTTGGCTGGAACAGAAGCAGGCCCGCCTATCGTCAGAGGACAAGGTCGACTCGGCCCGCAAGCGGACCATCGAGCGCGAGTTGGAGTGGGTCCGGATGGCCCCCAAGGCCCGCCAGTCCAAGGGCAAGGCCCGCCTGTCGGCCTACGACCGCCTGGTGGCCGAGGCCGCCGAGACCGAGACCCGGGCCCGCGAACTCCAGATCGACATCCCGGCCAACCAGCGGTTGGGCGATCAGGTCATCGAGGTCGACCACCTGTCCAAGGGCTTCGACGAACGCCTCCTCATCGACGACCTGTCGTTCTCGCTTCCTCCGGCCGGAATCGTCGGCGTGATCGGCGGCAACGGTGCCGGCAAGACCACCCTGTTCCGGATGCTCACCGCAGCCGCCGACGGCAACGCCGAGGGGGCCACGGCGCCCGACGGTGGCGAGATCCGCATCGGCCCGACGGTCGAGATCGGCTACGTGGACCAGTCACGCGACAGCCTCGACGCCGATCGCACCGTCTATCAGGAGATCACCGACGACCGGGAGTTCATCGAGGTGGGGCGCCGCGAGGTGAACGGTCGGGCCTACGTCTCGTCGTTCAATTTCAAGGGTTCGGACCAACAGAAGAAGGTCGGCGAACTGTCGGGAGGTGAGCGCAACCGGGTGCACCTGGCCAAGGTGCTGCGCAGCGGCGCCAACGTGCTCCTGCTCGACGAGCCCACCAACGACCTCGACGTTGACACCCTGCGGGCGCTGGAGTCCGGGCTGGACGCCTACGCAGGCTGTGCGGTGGTCATCAGCCACGACCGCTGGTTCCTGGATCGGGTGGCCACCCACGTCCTGGCCTTCGAGGGCGACTCGCAGGTCCGGTGGTTCGAGGGAAACTTCACCGAATACGAGGCGTACCGCAAGAAGGAGCTGGGACTCGACGACCAGCCCCACCGCATGAAGTACAAGCCCCTCGTCCGATGAGCGCCACCGACGCCCGGACCCGCTTGCTCGCCCCGTCGACCGTTCGGGCCACGGCCCTGGTGCTGTGCGTCACCGGCATCGCCGGGATGATCGTGACGTCCATCGCCGATCGGATCGACGCCGCCCTGACCTTCGGGTTCGTGGGCGCCGTCGGAGCCCTCACCCTCCTGCTGGTCGGCGTCCTGGTGCCCGCCGTGGAAGCGGCGACCTCCATGGACGAACAGCAGGCCGCCGAGGTGGAGGCCGGGGTACAACGCCTGGTCGACGCCGGTGCCAACGAGGGTGACCTGCGGGCCACCGTGCGAAACGCCGTCGAGCTGGGCCGTCGGTCGGCGGGCGACTGACCCATGGTCACGCCCGAGGACCACCGACTGGCCGCCGACCTGGCCACCCGGGCCGGCGAGTTGCTGCTGGACATCCGGGCCCGTCTGGCTGCCGACGGCGCACCGGCCGCCGCCCTGAAGCACGAGGGTGACCAGCGGTCCCACGAGTTCCTGATGGAGGCGTTGGCCGAGGCCCGCCCCGATGACGCCGTGCTGTCCGAGGAGGGCACGGCGCACGGCTGCCATCCCGAGCGGAGAACGACGGCCCGCACCTGGATCATCGACCCGGTGGACGGCACCCGCGAGTACTCCGAGCCGCCGCGAACCGACTGGGCCGTCCACGTCGCCCTGGCCGTAGACGGGCAACCCTTGGTCGGCGCCGTCGCCCTCCCCGCACTGGGCTGCACGCTGTCCACGGCCCAACCGCCGCCATCCGACAACCTCCCTCCGATTCCCGAGCGGCCCCGCATGGTGGTGAGCCGCTCTCGTCCGCCCGCCGAAGCGCTGGCCGTGTGCGACGCCCTGGACGGTGTCCTGGTGGAGATGGGATCGGCGGGCGCCAAGGCCATGGCCGTGGTGCGCGGCGAGGTCGACTGCTACGTGCACTCCGGTGGACAGTTCGAGTGGGACAACTGCGCGCCGGCCGCCGTGGCGCTGGCCGCCGGCCTGCACGCCTCGCGGATCGACGGATCACCCCTCACCTACGACCACGCCGACCCCTACCTTCCCGATCTGGTGATCTGTCGGACCGAGTTGGCCGACGCCGTGCTGGGCGCACTGGCTGACCTGTCGGCGCCGTCCGCACCGTCGGCGCCGACTTCGGAAGCCTGAGTTCGGGTCCGTGCACGTCGTCATCGCCCGCTGCACCGTCGACTACGACGGCCGGCTCACCGCCCACCTCCCCGAGGCCGTCCGGCTGCTCATGGTCAAGGCTGACGGCTGTGTGGCCGTTCACGCCGATGGCGGTGCCTACAAGCCCTTGAACTGGATGAACGCCCCGAACACGCTCACCATCGAACAGGCCGACGGCGAGAGCGCCGAACACGAGACCGCACAGGTCTGGCACGTCCGGAGCCCCAAGGGCGAGCAGCTCACCATCACCGTCCACGAGGTCCTGGCCGAGATGGACCACGAGATGGGAATCGATCCGGGTCTGGTCAAGGACGGCGTGGAGGCCCACCTCCAGGAGTTGCTGGCCGCCGACCCCACCTCGATCGACGACGGCTTCCGGCTGGTGCGCCGGGAGTTCCCCACCGACATAGGCCCGGTCGACCTGCTGTGCCGGGACACTGATGGAGTGGCGGTGGCCATCGAGGTCAAGCGCCGGGGCGAGATCGACGGCGTGGAACAGCTCACCCGGTACCTCGACTTCCTGAACCGCGATCCGATGCTCCGTCCGGTTCGCGGCGTGTTCGTGGCCCAGGAGATCAAGCCCCAGGCCCGGGTGCTGGCCGAGGACCGGGGCATCGGCTGCGTGGTCGTCGACTATGACGAACTCCGGGGCATCGAATCCGACGAGCTGAAGCTGTTCTGATGGCGTGCCGGTGGAACCGATGACGGGCGCGCCGGTCCGGACCGTCGACCTGCTGGTGGCGGGCGGTGGGCCGGCCGGGTGCGCCGCGGCCATCACCGCGGCCCGCTCCGGTCGGGCGGTGCTGCTGGTCGACAAGGCGTCGTTTCCCCGGGACAAGTGCTGCGGTGACGGCCTGACCACCCTGGCCCTGCGACTCGGCGAGCAACTCGGCCTGGACCCGGCGGATATCGCCGGCTGGCAACCGGTGGACGACGCGGTGATCCACTCGCCGTCGGGGCGTTCGGTCCGGTTTCCGCTGCCTCGAGACGACGGCCAGTACGCGGTGGTCGTGCCCCGCCGGGAGTACGACGCGGCGCTCCTGGACCTGGCGCGGACGGCCGGCGCCGAGATACTCGAGGGGCACGCGGTGACCGGCATCAACGTGCATGAGGAGGGAGCGACGGTGGATGTCGCCGACCTGGGACCGGTACGGGCCACCACGGTGGTGGCCGCCGACGGCACCTGGTCCCCCATCCGCCGGTTCCTCGGCCTGTCCACCGATGACGACCGTGGCCAGTGGCACGCCTTCCGCCAGTACGTGTCCGACGTCGGACCGGCGGCGTCGGACCTGCACGTGTGGTTCGAGCCCGACCTCCTGCCGGGCTACGCATGGTCGTTCCCGCTCCCCGATGGACGGGCCAACGTGGGCTTCGGCATCCTGCGCGGCGGACCGATCGCCGTGGGCGACACCGGACAGATCTGGGACGGGCTCATGGACCGACCGACCATCCGTGCCGTGCTGGGTGACGAGGCCCGACCCGAGGACCGACGGACCGCATGGCCCATTCCGGCCAAGGTGGACCGGGCGGTGCTGGACCATGGCCCGGTGTTGTTCGTGGGGGACGCGGCGGCAGCCACCGACGCCCTGACCGGTGAGGGCATCGGCCAGGCCCTGCTGACCGGAATCCTCGCGGCTGAGGCCGCGGCCACCGGCGGTTCCATGACCGACGTGGCGTCGTCGTACCGCGGGGCGGTACGACGCGAGCTGGTCGCCGACCACCGGATGTCGATGGCCCTCCAACGGATGCTGGCCCATCCCCTGGGGGCCGGGGCCGCCGTCCGTCTGGCCGGCCTCAACTCCTGGACCCGCGGCAACTTCGCCCGCTGGATGTTCGAGGACTATCCCCGGGCGCTCCTGACCACACCCCGCCGCTGGGGCCGGGGCACCCTGTCGACGCCCGGGGCCTACACGGCCCCCTGAAGCGGGGGCCACCTTCCTCGGAGGGACACCCATAGGCTGGTCCCGTGGAACCCGCCGGCGTCGGGTCCGTCGACGACCTCGACGACCTGACCGACGACCTGACCGACGAACCGTCGGACTCCGCCGACCAGCACCCGCTCGGGCCGCTCGGCGCGTCCCTTGACGACGCCGTCGACAAGGCCTGGGACCGCCTACGTGGCCACCCCACCCTGGACCGCGTCTTCTACACGGCGAGCGAACTGGGTGACTTCAGCCTCATCTGGCACCTTCTGGGCACCGCCCGCGGGGTCACCAGTCGACGGGGCACCCGTGAGGCCACCCGTCTGGCGCTGGCGCTGGGCGCCGAGTCGGCGTTGGTCAACGGGGCCATCAAGTCGGCCTTCCGACGGGAACGCCCGGTGCAGACCGACGAGCGCCCCCACGGACTCCGCCAACCGCTGACCAGCAGCTTTCCTTCAGGCCATGCGTCGGCGGCCTTCATGGCCGCCACCCTGCTCTCGGAGCGGTCCCGGGTGAAGCCCGCCTGGTACGGGTTGGCTGCCATCGTTGCCGCCTCACGAATCCACGTACGCATCCACCATGCCAGTGACGTGGTGGTCGGCGCCGGAATCGGACTTGGCCTGGGGCGCGTGATCCGGAAGGTCTTTCCGCTGCGCTGAACCGTGGAAGCGGACCGGCGTCAGCGCCGGCCCGACGGATCAGTTGGTGGGTGCCGCCTCGAGTTCTGCGTCGCTCGTGGCGAGCAGCAGGCGAAGGTCCAGCAGGAGATCAGCGACCTCGGAGGCGGCGATCAACTGGCGGCTCTGGGTGGTTCCCAGGCCCCGGTCAATGATGGCGCGGATCTCATCGATCGTCGTGGTGTCGAGGTTCTCGGTCACGGCCACATCCTCTCGTCGTTCGCTGGTGATCCCAACCCTAGACGCGCGTCCGTGTGAATCCCGTCACCCATTTCGACCGGGGGCCAGATCCCGCACCGCGGCGTCCACGTCCACCCCGGCCAGGGGGACGATGCTCAACACCGGCGTGGTGATGCCCGCGGCCACGTAGCGACCGATGTGTTCCCGACATTCGTCGGGGCTCCCGTGGACCAGCAGGTCGTCGACCACCTCGTCGGGCATGGCGTCCAGCGACCCGGCACGGTCGCCCGCATCCCACCGCTCCCAGTGCTCGCCCAGCACGTCGGTACGACCCATCCACTCGTGGAAGGCCCGGTAGACGGGCACGTTCACGTAGGCGGCGACCAGCCGCTTGGCCTGGGCCACCACGGCCTCCCGATCGGTTGACGGGCAGACGAACAGTCGGGCCGCCACCTCAGGCTCGGGGCGTCCGGCTCCCGCCGCTGCGTCGCGCACGATGGCGGTCACCGAGGTCGC
Source organism: Acidimicrobiales bacterium (assembly GCA_014239855.1). GTDB lineage: Bacteria > Actinomycetota > Acidimicrobiia > Acidimicrobiales > MedAcidi-G1 > UBA9410. Next base: position 40,248 of record JAAZXY010000001.1, read on the forward strand.
ATCGTCGACCGACAGCCAGTTCACGACCGCTCCGTCGGCTTCCCTCCCCGCCAGGCGGAGCATCCCCTCGCGTAGGGCGGCCACCACGATCGGTGGCGCCTCGGACGGAACGTTGCCCAGGCGAAACCCGGCGATGTCGAAACTCTCGTAGGACCCCGTGACCTTCTCGCCGGTGAAGGCCGTCCGCAGGAAGCGGACCGTGTCGCGCACCCGGGCGTACGGCTCCTCGAAGCCGATGCCGTTCCAGCGTTCGACGATCACGTTCGACGAGGTGCCCAGGCCGAGGACGAAGCGACCGGGCGCCGCGGAGGCCATCGACGCCGCGCTCTGGGCCAGGAGCGCCGGGCCCCGGGTGAACGCCGGAAGGATCGCCGTGCCGAGCCGCAGCTCGGGCGCCCAGACGGAGGCGAGGGCCAGCGGGGTGAGTCCGTCGTGGCTGTCGGCCTCCGCGGTCCAGGCATCGGTGTAGCCCAGCTCAACCAGCGCCCGGAACCGATCGGCCTGGTCGGCCAGTGGCCCGGCGAAGGGCACCGTCATCCCGTAGCGGGACCCACCGTTCATGACTGCTCCTGTGACGATCGGGGATTTCGGAACTGGCAGGTCTGGCTGGCCGTGGCCAGCAGGTGACCATCCTCGGACCAGAGGTGGACCGTCCCGTGTGCGTAGCCGTGGACGAGGCTGCTGATGCGTACGTCGACCAGGATCCAGTCGGTGTCGACCGGGTCCACGACCCGGAGCGTGTTGTCCAGGCTCTGACCGCCTCCCAGTCCACCGCCGACCGCATCCCGACCGCCCCACGGCACGTAGTCGCCGAGCACGGCGAGGAACGCCGGATCGACCACCAGATGATCGGGCACCCGCACCCACATGGCGACCTGACCGTCGTCCATGGCCGGCTCGTGGGCCTCGGTCCGACCCCGGATGAGGCGCCGTTCGAGGTTCGCCGACACCGACCGGGTGGCGCTCCGGCTGGGAAACGGCGGGCAGTCCATGGGAGGTGGCGCATCCGGCGGTTCGACCCAGACCCCGGAACGCTCGACATCGCGCCGCCCGAGGGTGGCCACCACGGCGATGACATCACGGCCATCCACGTGGCCGCGGGCCCTGGCCTGGGTGGTGGCCCGCCCCTCGGCCAGCATCTCGACCTCGAAGGTGAGCAGCTCGCCGGGCAGGGCGTGGGAGATGAACTGACCGGTGGCCCAGACCAGCGGACGCCCGGCGTCCAGTTCGAGGGCCCGGGCGGCCGCACCGAGGCCGGTGCCACCGAACAGACGGCCCGCACCGGAGCACTCGTCCTCGGTCAACGGAAGAACCCAGGTGCCCGGACGGTCACCACGGACCAGTTCCTGACTGAGATACGACCTCGGGGACATCCACGGATGATGCCGCCGTCGGGTCGCAATCCGCACACCCGGTCCGAAACCGCAGGTCAGAGCACTTTCTCGGGTGGCTGTCACACCCCATCTGCATGATGGTGTCATGACAAAGCAGCTTCGTTTCCCTGCAGGTTCGACCGCCGCCCGGTCCCCGGCCGTTGCCCGACACCTTGATGAACACACCCGCGAGATCGGTCGGGCCGGCGTGGCCAACGCCCGGGCCGTCCTGGCCTCGTGCGCTCCGACGATCCTCGAGGGAGGTGCCGGCATGTCGCGCCGACCCCGTCCGACCACCGACCTTCTCTCTGAGGAGTCCGTCGACGGTGCGGAAATGGAGTTGCCGGCGGCAGCCTGACCTCATCATGCGGACCGCCCTGCTTCTGCTGCCGCTCCTGTGGGCGGCCGCGGCGTGCGCCGCTCCCCGGCTCCCCGACGACGGCCTGGGAACCGTGGTGGGCGTGGTGGACGGCGACACCGTGGTCATCGACCTCGACGGTTCCTCCGAGTCGGTCCGCCTGCTCGGGATCGACACGCCCGAAACCGTCCATCCCGACCGACCGCCCGAGTGCTTCGGGAAACAGGCCTCGATCCGCATGGCCCAGCTGCTGCCGGCCGGCACGGCCGTGCTCGTGACCCGTGACGTCGAGGCCCGGGACCGGTACGACCGGCTCCTGGCCTACGTGGCCCGTGTCGGCGACGGACTGGTCGTGAACCGGGCCATGGTCGAGGAGGGGTTCGCCGCCACACTCCACATCGACCCCAACGACGGCATGCGCCACGAGTTGGCGGCCGCCGAGGCTCGAGCCCGGGCGGATCGACGGGGCCTCTGGGCGGCCTGCGGCGGCCCGCACGAGCCACTCTCCGCGACGGTCGGTGGCGACTCCGGCTGATCCGATCCTGATCGGCCGACGGCCTCGGTGACGGCTGTCCGGTACCGTGACTCCCGTGACCGCGCTGCTGGAACGCCTGGGGCGAGACGCCGACGACCGGCTCCTCATCCTCACCGCCGACCTGCTCGGGATGTGCCATGCCTCGAACGTGGGGGTCTACGAGAGCCTCCGGAGTGGTCTGGCCACCGGGGCCGGCCTGATGGTTCCCGGCCCGTGGGCCCGTGACGCCGCTTCCCACTACCGGGGCGAACCGGTGGGCGTCCACCTCACCTTGAACGCCGAGATGGACTGCTACCGCTGGCGATCCATCACCCAGGCCCCCAGCCTCCATGACGGCGACGGCGGCCTCCCCCGGACCGTCGAGGACCTGTGGGACCACGCCGACCTCGACGAGACCCGCAGGGAGTGCCGGGCCCAGCTGGAGCGGGCCGTCCTCTGGGGATTCGACGTGAGCCACCTCAGCACGCATCTGGGTGCCCTCCAGAACCGCCCGGAGTTCTTCGACGTCTACCTGGAGTTGGCCATCGACTTCGGCCTACCCATTCGTCTGGCCGGGGGTGCCGCCGAGGCATCGGCCGGGTTCCCGTTCCGTGCGTTGGCGGCCGAGGAAGGCGTCCTCACCGCGGACCATCACCGCATGCGGCGGCTGGCCGACCCTCAGGTCCTCGAGCGTCAGGCCATGGACCTCGAGCCCGGCGTGACCGAGATCGTGCTGGAACCGGCAGCCGACACCCCCGAGTTGCGAGCCATCGGCGACGAGTGGGGCCGACGGGTCGAGCATCGTGACCTGGCGTGCGGCAACAGCGAACTACGAGCCGACCTCGACCGGGGCCACGTGTCACTGATCAGCTGGCGAGACCTGCGAGACGCCCAGCGGCAGGCGTAGGAACGGGCCCAGCGGCAGGGGTAGGAACGAGCCCAGCGGTTCAGAAGTCGCTGCGACCAGCCAGGTCGGCCAGCAGGGCAGCCCATTCAGGCGAACCGAACACCGGGCGGAGGTCGAACACGTACCGGGCGTAGGCGTCCTCGACCTTGCACCGGCCGGTCATGAACGCCACGTCGGCGTCCAGGTCTCCGGAGAACTGGGCCACCGCGTCGGCGTACTTCCAGGTGACCATGGCCTCGGCCTCGCCGTCACGGCCCACCAGCACCTCGGCGATCCGTCCGTCGGTCACCACCAGGCGGAACTGGACCTTGCCGTGAGGCGTGCTGGTCATGACGAACCGCACCACCCCGTCCACGCCGGATTGCTCGGGCAGCGAGGCGCCGCCCTCGGCCAGCGCGGCGATCCACTCCTCGGACAGGAACGAGAGCTCGGCCATCAGGCATCCACCTCGGCCCGGACCCCGGCGAACAGGTCGTCCTCGACCGGGCCGCCGTTCCGGAACTCAGCCAGGAAGTCAGACGGTTCCACCGACTGGCCGTCCATGCAGCAGGCCTCCAGGCGGTAGTCGTCGAACGGGTGCACGGTACGGGCCGAATCGTCGGGCAGGCCGAACCAGAACTTGGATGCCGGATCAATCTGGGTGGCGTGGGCCCGCAACGCGTCACCACGTACGTCCCAGTGGTCGGCAATGGGCACCTGCGTGGTGATGAGGTGGTCGTTGGACGGACGTTCGAACCACCATTCGTCGTAGGGCGACTCGATCCCCAACTCCAGGAACTTGGCGTGCAGACCAGCGATCCGGGCCCGGGACCACATCGTGTAATAGAGCTTGGACGGCTGCCAGGCCGGCCCGGCCTCCGGGTAGCGGTCGGGGTCGCCCGCCGCGTGGAAGGCCGGCACGGAGATCTCATGCACCTGAACGTGGTCGGGGTGGTCGTAGTCCCCCCGGGCGTCCGGGTAGGTCACGATGACCTGGGGTCGGACCCGTCGGATGATGGCCACCAGTCGACCCACCGCCTCGTCGTGGTCGGCATTGGCGAAGGCCTCGGGACGGGCGTTGTCATCGGAGTCCTTCATGCCCGAATCGCGGTAGCCCAGCATGACCACCTCGTCGTAACCGATGATCTCGGCAGCCCGGGCCAGCTCGGCGTCGCGCACCGCCGCCATGTCGGCATGTACCTCAGGGACGTCCATGGCCGGGTTCAGGACGTCGCCCGCCTCTCCCCCGGTGCAGCACACCAGCACGCAGTGCACTCCCTCGGCGTGCAGGCCGGCCACTGTGGCCGCCCCCTTGGATGCCTCGTCATCGGGATGGGCATGGACGGTCAGCAGGCGCAGTGGGGCGTCGGCGGAAACCGGTTTGAAGTCGGACACGGCGGTTGACGGTAGCGCCCTCTCCCCGACCAACGGTGACCGCCGCGCCGGAAGCGGCGACAGAGCCCGGTGTACCTTGGTTCCGAACCCTGATGCCCCGCACGGAGCGGGAGGAGCGAAACCATGGACCCCGAAGTCTGGCGCTGGATCTGGCTGGGAGCCGCGGCGTTGTTCGTCATCGGCGAGATCGCCATGACCGGGGCATTCTTCCTCCTGCCGTTCGGTGTCGGGGCCACCGCTGCCACCGTGGTGGCCTTCGCCGGCGCCGGAGAGGTCTGGTCATGGCTGGCCTTCGTCTCCGTCTCGGCTGCCGCCTTCGCCGGTCTCCGGCCCATGGCCCGACGCATGGCCCGGGGTGGCAACCCGGTGGGTGTGGGCGCTGACCGACTGGTGGGCGAGACCGGTGTGGTGACCAGCGAACCGGAGGCGGACGGCACCCGCCTGGGAACGGTTCGCATCGGCCGCGAGGACTGGCACGTCGAATCCGAGAGCGGCTCGCCCCTGGCCTCCGGCGCCACCGTCGAGGTCGTCCGCATCGAGGGCACCAGAGCCGTCGTCCGCCCCACCGACTGATCCGCACCGAGACCCCCCCCAACCCCAGAGGAGAGCCGTTCCCATGCCCATCGCCGTCGCCGTCCTGGCCGTCATTGCCGTGGTCCTTTTCGCCTTCGCTGCGTCCGGGATCAAGATCGTCCGCCCGTTCCAGAAGGGCATCATCGAGCAGCTGGGCCGCTACAAGGCCACCACGGAGCCCGGCCTGAAGCTCATCATCCCGGTCATCCAGTCGCTGGTCCGGGTGGACATGCGCGAGCAGGTCATCGACGTGCCACCTCAGGAAGTCATCACCAAGGACAACGTGACGGTCACCGTGGACGCCGTCATCTACTACGAGCCGACCGACGCCCAACGCCTCATCTACAACGTGGCCAACTTCATGATGGCCGTCACCAAGTTGGCCCAGACCAACCTGCGAAACGTGATCGGCGACATGTCACTGGACAACGCACTCACCTCGCGAGACAACGTGAACGTGGCCCTGCGCGAGGTGCTCGACGATGCCACCGACAAGTGGGGCGTGAAGGTCGTCCGGGTCGAGATCCAGCGCATCGACCCACCGAACGACGTCATGAACGCCATGCACGAGCAGATGAAGGCCGAGCGCAACCGGCGGGCCGTGGTGCTCGAAGCCGACGGCACCCGCGAGGCGGCCATCACCCGGGCCGAGGGCGACAAGCAGTCGGTCATCCTGGCCGCCGAGGCCGTCCGCCAGCAGGCCATCCTCGAAGCCGAGGGCGAGGCCGACGCCATCCGGGCGGTGGCCGACGCTGAGCGCTACCGGGAGCTCACGGTGGCCGAGGGCGAAGCCGAGGCCGTGCGAAGCGTCTACCGCGCCATCCACGACGGAGGACCGACACCGGACCTGCTGGCCATCAAGTACCTCGAAGCCCTCGGCACGATCGCCGACGGCCGGGCCACCAAGATCTTCCTGCCCACCGACCTCGGGGCGACCCTCGGATCCATTGGAGCCATTGCCGAACTGTTCAACGGCGAGGGCGAGGATGCGACGCCGGTCGCCGCACCCGCCCCGGCAGCACAGGCACCGGTCAGCACACCGGGCGAGGAACCGACGGACTGAGCAACCAGCGGTTCCCGACCCGGGAATCGCTCGGGAACGGGCTCGATCAGCCGACGGGCACCAGTTCGTCCTCGCCCTCGTCGTCCTCGACCAGCTCCCAGCCGAACATGGCGGCCAGCAGGGCCTGGCCCTCGTCGGGCCCACTGGCGATGACCTCGTCGCCGGCTGACAGGCGAACCTGACCCCGAGGTCGATAGAGATAGCCGCCGCCTCGACGGACAGCCAGCACGGTGAAGCCGGGTTCGATGTTGAGTTGCAGATCCTTGAGGGTGGCCCCGTCGACCGCGCTGTCGGCGGCAACCGGGAATCGAACCACCACCTCGTCGGCCTCGCCCAGGGCGATGCCCAGGATCGGGGGGAGCTCCTCGCCCTCCTCGACCAACCAGACCATGGCCCGGGCCTGATCACCGAGGTCCTCGGCCGCCTCGGCCAGGTGCAGCAGGCCCCTGAGCGACGACGGGTCCAGTCCCTCGGCGGCCGCACCGAGCACCCAGAGTTCGAGGTGGTCCTTCATCTCGTCGAGGCGTTCCTCGAGATGGCCTACCTCGGCGGCCAGCCCTCGGTCACCGAGCACCAGGGCGCTGTAGGCCAGCCCGACGGCCGCCTCCGACAGGTTCTTCATCTCGACCAGTACGTCGACGGCCCGATCCAGATCGGTGAGGGCCTCGCCGTCCTCGGGTCGGAGCGGCTCCCAGACAGGAGCGGCGGCCAGTTCGCGCAGCCGGGTGATCCCGTCGCTCGAGCCGTGCAGGAACAGCACGTCACCGGGAACCAGCACGGTCTCGCCATCCACATCGGTGATCCACTGACGCCCCCGGCGCACCGCCATGACCCGCATGCCGGCCTGCACCGTCAGTTCGAGGGCTGACAGGGGCCGGTGGGCCATGTGCGAGCCGTCGCTGACCAGTACCCGGTGCGATACCTCCTCGGCGTCGGACAGGTCAGCCACCAACTGGCGGGGAATGCCCAGGCGGTGGGTGACGATCCGGGCGATGTCCACCGCATCGTTGGCCATGCGCTCGATGGCCGACACCACCTGCAGTACGGACGACATTCCCTCGGCGTCACGGGGGCTGCGGCCGGCCAGCACGCACACGGCGCGCATGTCGTGCACCAGTTCGCTCATCTGCTGCTCGAGCTCATCGACCTCCTCGGCCATGTCGGGGTCGCCGAAGTAGACCGCGGCGTAGGCCAGGTCGACCATCAACTCCGACATGTCCTTGGCCTCGGCCAGCATGGCTCGCAGGTTGCGTGGTCTGTCGTCCATCAGTTCCTCACTCGACGTCCGGGGTCATGGTATTTGAGGCCCCTTCGGGGCCCGGGAACACAGGTAATTTCGGCCCTTTCCGGGCCCGGGGAGAGATCGTCGGGGGTCATGCCACCCCCACAGCGAGCATGGCCAGGATGAGGGTGAACGCGCCGACCAGATCGAGCACCGACAGCACCATCGGGATGCCGTAGGTGTCCGGATCAAGGCCAAAACGAAAAGCAGCCATCGTCGTGTAGTACGCCACCAGGACGACCAGCACGGTGGCCACCGCTCCGGCCATCAGGACGACCAGCAGCAGGTCGCCCAGACCGGGCGTGGTCTGTCCGGTGGCCACCGACGCCCACTGGGCCAGAGCCGCACACAGGACGAACACCGGCACGGCGAGCAGGCCCACCGAACGGGCCTCACGCAGGCTGGACCGGCTGGGCAGCGGCGTGGCGTCGTCGAGGCCCAGATGGAAGTGGGTGGACAGCCGACTGGACAGGATCCCCCCGAGCGCGCCGGCCGTCCCCAGGAAGGCCGGAAGCAGCACGAGGAGCGCCTCGGCAGCCAGCAGGTCGTCGAGGCGCTTCTCGACGGTCACCCCGGCCACCAGGTCCAGTACCCCGGCAATGGCCAGAACGGGAACCGACTGGCGGAAGATCCGACGGACCTCGTCCAGCGGGGTACGCCACGCCACCACCAGCACCACGAAGGAGGCGGCCAGCACGCCCAGTCCGACGGCGTCGGTCAGACCGGCCCGGTCGGCCAACAGGGCGGCCACCACGAGGGCGGGCACCGTGGCCAGGTCACCCAGCGTCGAGACCAGTGGCGCCATCACGTTGTCGAGGTCCCACCCGAAGCGGACCGAACCGGCGGCCAGCCCGACGGTGACCATGCCGACGCCCACCGAGGCCAGCAGACCGCCGAGGGTCGAGACGACCACGAAGTCGGCCAGCGACATGGTGGGAGCGATGCCGAACAGCAGCGCCGTGATCCGGGCCAGCACCCCGAGCACCGCGCTGAGCAACAGCGAGAGGGCCGCCGCACCGAGCAGGTTCTGTCCCACCACGCCGTCGGCGCGGGCCGACAACCGGAAGGTCCCGGTGTGCACCGCGGTGCCCAACCGGCTGCCCATGGCGCCGAAGACGTTGCCCCGCAGGGCAATGGCGCCCGGAACGAGCAGGAGCAGGCCGGGCAGGTCGATGAGCGTCCCCTCGGCCGACGCCAGCACCAGGCCGCCGGCCGAGGCGGCCACCACCCCGACGACGAGCGCGACCAACCGCTGGCGGGTGTCGGCCGTCCGGGCGGCCAGCGGAGCGCGGGTCGCGGCACGCATGCCCACCAGTGTGCTGGATGCCCGCCGTCCGGTCGGGCTCATTCCGGTACATGCCCACTCCCGGAATCGGGTGGGTTCCAGAAAGTAGGTCAGCGGAAGTCGCGGGACCCGGCCGGGGGACGCACCCCGAGGGGTTCGATGCGCTCGGCCACCACGTTGACCACCCCCTCGACAGCCTCCACCCGCCCCCGGACGACGAGCGCCGAAGTGGTCACCACGTCGCGGTACCGCACCCAGCAGCCCGGCGAGACGATCACGTTGACCAGACCGGTCTCGTCCTCCAGGTTCACGAACGTCACCCCTCCGGCCGTGTGGGGTCGCTGGCGATGGGTGACCACCCCGGCCACCAGAACCCGGGCACCGTCGGCCACCGTCCGGAGGTCCAGCGCGGTGACCACCCCGTCAGCGGCCAACTGGTCGCGCACGAAGCGCGTCGGGTGGCCGTCCGGTGAGACCCCGGTGGCCCACAGGTCGGCCCGGGCCTCGGTGACCTCGTCCATGGCGGGCAGGGGCGGGGGCACGGTGCCGGTGACCACCCCGCCCAGGCGGTCCGGCCCGGTGGCCGCCAGGGCACCCGCCGTCCACAGGGCCTCGCGCCGCTCCGCGTCGAAGCAGGCGAAGGCACCGGCGGTGGCCAGGGCCTCCATGGCCGGTCGCCCCGGGTCGACCCGCCGTTGGAGGTCCTCGATGGAGTCGTAGGGCCGGCCCGCGGCAATGGCCTCGGCCAGATCCGTCCCGACGGCCCGCACCGACCCGATCCCCATCCGCAGCGCCGGCTCCCGAGAAGCCCCCTCCAGAAGGGCACCTGCTCCGGACCGGTTCAGGTCGGGCGTACGGACCTCCACACCGTGGCGCCGGACGTCCTGGACCAGCGAGTGCGGCGAATAGAAGCCCATGGGCTGGGCGTTCAGGAGCCCGGCGCAGAAGGCCGCCGGGTGGTGGTACTTCAGCCAGCAACTGGCGTACACGAGGTGGGCGAACGACACGGCGTGGCTCTCCGGGAACCCGTAGTCGGCGAAGGCGGCCAACTTCTGCCAGACCTGCTCGGCCACGTCTGCCGACACCCCACGACCACCCGCCCCGTCCAGGAACCGCTGATGGAGAGTCTCCATCCGGTCGTGGCTGCGCTTGGAACCCATGGCCTGACGCAGGCGATCGGCCTCGGTGGCCGTGAATCCGGCCACGTCGATGGCCAGTTGCATGAGCTGCTCCTGAAACAGCGGGATGCCCAGGGTCTTGGCCAGGGCGTTCTCGCACAGGGGATGCAGGTAGGTCACCGGCTCACGGCCGTTGCGGCGCCGGATGTAGGGATGCACCGATCCGCCCTGGATGGGGCCCGGCCGGATCAGGGCGATCTCCACCACCAGGTCGTAGAAGTGGCGGGGACGCAACCGGGGAAGGGTGGCCATCTGGGCCCGGCTCTCGATCTGGAACACGCCGATGGTGTCCGCGGCGCAGATCATGTCGTAGACGTCGTCGTCCTGGGGGAAGCGGGCCAGGTCGACCTCGATCCCCTGGTGGGCGGCCACCAGGTCCACCGTGTGGTGCAGGGCGCTGAGCATCCCCAGCCCCAGGAGATCGAACTTGACCAGGCCGACCGCCGCACAGTCGTCCTTGTCCCACTGGAGGACGCTGCGGTCCGCCATGCGCCCCCACTCCACCGGACACACCTCGGCCATGGGCCGGTCGCAGACCACCATGCCCCCCGAGTGGATCCCGAGGTGACGGGGGGCATCGCACAACTCGTCGGCCAGGAGCGCGACGTCCCCGGGAAGGCCGGAGGCCCCCGACCGGACCGGTGCCCGGCGGTCCAGGCCCTTGGCGAAGGCGTCCTGCTGCCCGGGGTCGTAGCCCAGCGCCCGGGCCACGTCACGTACCGCGGACCGGGGCCGGTAGGTGATGACGTTGGCCACCTGGGCGGCGTGGCGACGGCCGTAGCGGTCGTACACGTACTGGATGACCTCCTCACGTCGACCGCTCTCGATGTCCAGGTCGATGTCCGGTGGGCCCTCGCGCTCCGGGGAGAGGAAGCGTTCGAAGAGGAGACCCAGGCCCACGGCATCGGCGTTGGTGATGCCCAGCGCGTAGCAGACCGCCGAGTTGGCCGCCGATCCCCGACCCTGGCAGTAGATGTCCGACCGGCGGCAGAAGTCCACGATGTCGTGCACCACGAGGAAGTACCCCGGGAAGCCCAGATGGTCGATGACCTCCAACTCCCGGTCGACCTGGGCCCACGCCCCGACGACCCGCTCGGCACCCCGGGGCCCGTACCGGTCGGCGGCCCCGTGAGTGGCCAGCCGGCGGAGCAGACCCATCTCGTCGAGCCCGTCGGGGCACGGATACGGCGGCAGGCCGGGGGCCACCAGGCCGAGATCGAAGGCGCAGCGGCGTCCCAGCTCGTCGGCGGCAGCCACCACACCCGGCCAGCGGGCGAAGCGGTGGGCCTGCTCGGCCCCCGAGCGGAGGTGGGCCGTACCGGCCGCCGGGAGCCACCCGTCGAGTTCCTCAAGCGGCCGACGGGCCCGGACGGCGGCCATGGTGGTGGCCAGCCGGCGGCGGGCCGGACGGTGGTAGTGGACGTTGTTGGTGGCCACCAGACCCACACCCGCTGCGTTGGCCAGACCAGCCAGGGCGTCGTTGCGCTCGACGTCCAGCGGATGGCCGTGGTCCCAGAGTTCGACCACCACCCGGTCACGGCCGAACCGGTCCACCAGGTCGTCCAACGCCCGTCGGGCCGCCACCGGACCATCGGTGGTCAAGGCGGCGGGGACGGCGCCCTTGCGGCATCCGGTGAGCACTGTCCAGTGGGGATCGGTGCCGGCCAGCTCGGCCAGGCGGTCCGACGAGAGCCGGGGTCGGCCCTTTCCACCGGCCAGTTGGGACTCGGCAATGGCCGTTCCCAGCCGGGCGTAGCCCACCGGGTCGGTGGCCAGGACGACGAGGTGGGTGGCCGCCGGATCAGGCGTCCCGGTGCGGGCCGCCCCGCTCCTGGCTGATCCGCGGGTGGCCGGTCCGCGGACCACGGGCACATCCAGGGAGAGCTCGCTGCCGAAGACGGTGGGTAGGCCGTGGGTCCGGGCCGCCTCGGCGAACCGGACCACCCCGTAGAAACCGTCATGGTCGGTGAGCGCCAGAGCACTCAGCCCGAGGCGTACCGCTTCGGCAACCAACTCGTCGGGCGACGAAGCCCCGTCGAGGAAGCTGAAGTGGGAGTGGCAGTGGAGTTCCGCGTAGGACGGGCACGACGTCGGAGTGCCGGTCCGATCCACCACCTCCCCACGATATCGAACACCTGTTCGATACTCAACCCGCCGTGGGGGTCACCCCCGGGCGGTACCGGGTGCTACTCGACGAGCCCCTTGACCAGGGCGTCGACCTCCGGACCGCAGTCGCTCAGGTCACCGTCGGCGATGCACGGTTGACCCAACAACTGGGCCACCAACTTGGCGCCCAGGCCACCGAACATCCCCGCCGTGGTACTGGGCGGCGGCACCGTGGTGGTCGGCACGGCGGTCGTGGTGGGGGCCGGAGCGACCGTGGTGGTCGGTGCGGCAGTCGTGGTCGGTGCGGCGGTCGTGGTGGGAGGCGCCGGCACGGCGTCGACGGACAGGCCCCGGACCGCGTTCTCGGCCAGGTGGGCCGCCCGGGTTCCCGGCCCGTACCAGCCGTCGGCCTCGACGCCCAGCACGGTCTGGAGCAGCACGGCATCCCCACTACGGCCCCAGACATAGGACGCCGTGAGCACCGCCTCCTCGTCGACGGGAACCGTCGTGGTGGGTGGAAGGGTCGTGGTCGTGGTCGTTGGCGCCGGCGGGGTCGTGGTGGTCGCCGAAGCGACGAGTTGGACGGTGGTGGTCGCCGGCGCGGCGGTCGTGGTGGGCGCCAGGGTGGCCGCCGGGATCGCCGTGGTGGGCGGAGCGGGCGACGGCGAGGCGGACGGCGGGTAGAGCACGGGACGAACCGACGGCTCGGCGACGCGCGCGGCGACCACCACGCCAGCCCCCACGAGGGCGAGCGCGACCACCAGATCGAGCACTCGACGAGTCATCCCCCCAGCCTCGCATCGCGCCACCCCCGAACCGTGGCACCCCGACAGATCGGTGACGCGACATCCGTCACGTCCCACCAGCCGCGACATTGACATTTTGTCAACCCCGACGATCCGAGATGGCTAGCCTGCGCCCATGAGCACCTCCTCCAGCGGCAACTCCAGCGTGGGCATCGGCTCCTTCGAGCCCGTCGAGTTCGACCCCGCCACCTTCAATCCGGCCCGCTTCGGCCTGGCCACGGGAATCGTCGACGATGTCGGCTACCAGCGCAGCATCGAACGCTTCCGCACCCAGGGCATCGCCCTGCCCACCTTCGCCCAGATGGGCGATCCCTCCACCATCCCCGACTCAGTCCGGGCCTCGCTGTCCGGCGTGGACCGCAACGCGGCCGACGCCCGGAACCTCTACCGGGTCCACTGGTACAACGACCTCCACGGTGGCCTGGTGGACGTTCCCGAGCACGTCGTCCTGCCCCCCGAACTGACCGGCGTCCCGTCGCCCATCATCGTGGCCTTCGGCAACCGCTTCCCGATGATCGGCGCCCACAAGGTGCTGGCCGCCTACGCCTGCCTGGTGCCCCGGATCGTCACCGGCGAGTACGACCCCACCCTCCACCGGGCCATCTGGCCGTCGACGGGCAACTACGCCCGGGGCGGCGTGGCCATCTCCCGTCTCATGGGCTGTCGCGGCGTGGCCGTGCTGCCCGAGAACATGAGCCGCGAACGGTTCGAGTGGCTGGAGGAATGGATCGCCGATCCGGGCGACGTCATCCGCACCACCGGTTCGGAGAGCAACGTCAAGGAGATCTACGACGCCTGCGACGAGCTGGCGAAGGATCCCGGCAACTTCATCCTGAACCAGTTCACCGAGTTCGCCAACCACGTCGGCCACCACGAGGTGACCGGTCGGGCCCTCGAACACCTCTACCTCCACCACGCCGCCCAGCATCCGGGGCTCCGACTGGCCGGCTACGTGGCCGCCTCGGGCTCATCGGGCACCCTGGCCGCCGGCGAGCGACTCAAGGCCGACCACGGAGCCCGCATCGCGGCGGTCGAGGCCGTCGAATGCCCGACCATGCTCTACAACGGCTACGGCGAGCACAACATCCAGGGCATCGGCGACAAGCACATCCCGTTCATCCACAACGTCACCAACACCGACGTGGTGGTCGGCGTCTCGGACCGGGCGTGCGACGAACTGGGCGTGGCCTTCGCCACCGCTGAGGGGCGGGCCCGCCTCTCGGCCGCCGGGGTGGACGACGCGGTGCTCGACACCCTGGGACACTTCGGGCTGTCCAGCATCTGCAACGTGATCGCCGCCATCAAGGTGTCGCGGGAACTGGACCTGGGTCCCGACGACGCGCTGGTCACCGTGGCCACCGACGGTGGCGAGATGTACGGCAGCGAACGCGAATCCATGATGGCCGGGCGCTACGCCGCCGGGTTCGGCGACGCGGAGGCCGAGGCGGCCATCACCACCCATCTGCTGGGCGCCGACACCGACCACGTCGAGGTCCTCACCGAGACGGGCCGCAACCGCATCTTCAACCTCGCCTACTACACGTGGGTCGAACAGCACGGCGTCGAGTTCGCCGACTTCGAGGTGCGACGCAGCCAGGACTTCTGGCGCCACATCCAGACCTTCGCCCCCTCGTGGGACGCCATGATCGACGAGTTCAACGGCCACACCGGAGTGCTGGCCGGCTGACCCGGATCACCCCGACCCCCCCTGCAACCGGTCCCATGACTCCCCCTCCCTTCGACCGGCCCCCGGGCTGGCTCGGGGCGCCCCCCGGGGCACGGTGGCCCACCGCCGGAACGGCCGAGACCGACCGCCTGGTCGACGACGCCAACCCGTTCGTGGCCTTCCGGACGCTGCTCTGGTCGCACCATCGGGCCATGGCCGCCGGGTGGTCCGACGCCCGGTACGTGGACGTGGTCCGTCGCCTCGACGACGAGGTGGCGGCCGTCGACGGTCACGGCTTCCGGACCACCCCGCTGGTCCGACAGACGGCCCTGGCCGATGCCATTGGTCAGACCGGAGGCATCTGGGCCAAGGACGAGACGGGCAACGTGTCGGGCAGCCACAAGGCCCGCCACCTGTTCGGTCTGGCCCTCCACCTGCTGGTCGACGAGGTCCCGGCCGACACGACCCTGGCCATCTCCTCGTGTGGCAACGCGGCACTGGCTGCCGCCGTCGTGGCCCGGGCCGCCGGGCGCCCGTTGGCCGTCCACGTGCCCGCCTGGGCCGACCCCGCCGTCCTGGATCGCCTCGACGACCTCAGGGCCGACGTCCGGGTCTGCGAACGTCGTGACGACGAAGCCGGCGACCCGTGCATCCTGCGGTTCCGGGAGTTGGTGGCCGAAGGAGCGGTGCCCTTCACCTGCCAGGGCACCGAGGCCCCGTGGACCATCGACGGCGGCCGCACCCTGGGCTTCGAACTGGCCGCCGGGCTGACCGCCCACGACCGCTCCCCCACCCGACTCCTGGTGCAGGTGGGCGGCGCCGCGCTGGCCACCAGCGTCGTCGGGGCCCTGACCGACGCCGTCGATCTGGGCGGTCCCGACGTGCTGCGCGGCGGGCGACCGCCGCTGGTCGCCGTGCAGACCGAGGGCTGCGCTCCCCTGGCCCGGGCCTTCAACCGGGTGGCCGAGGCCGATGACCCGGTGGCCGCTCTGGCCGAGCCCGATGGAACCCACATGTGGCCGTGGGACGACCCCGGATCGGCCGCCACGGGGATCCTCGATGACATCGCCTACGACTGGCGGCCCGTGGTGCACGACATGCTCCTCGGCCCGGTGCCCGGCGGCCCCGTGGTGGCTCCCGAGACCGACGTGATCGAGGCCCACCGACTGGTCCGGGCCCACACGACAGTGCCCGCCGATCCGACCGGCACGGCCGGCCTGGCCGGCCTGCTGGCCGCCCGCAGGGACGGCTGCATCGACGCCTCCGAAGAGGTCATCATCCTGCTCACCGGCGTCGACCGGGGCTGACCCGGGCTGGGCCTCTGTGAGGGGCCCCTGCGAGGGCTGGCCTCCGCAGTGAGTCTCTGTGGTGAGCTTCAGCGCTCCTCGCGGCGATAGGCGATGCCCAACGCAGCGGGAGCCGGCGAGGGCCGGTTCCGGGACCGGATCGAGATGACCACCAGAACGCTGATGGTCAGCAGGTAGGGAAGCATCGACAACAGGATGGGCGAAAAGTCCACGCCGAAGGTCTGCAGTCGGGTCTTGAGCGCCAGCGTCAACCCGAATAGGAGCGCCCCGACGGCCACCCGTCCCGGGCGCCACGCACCGAAGATGACGAGCGCCACGGCGATCCAGCCCCGTCCGGCCACGATGCCGTCAGCCCACTGGGGAGTCAGCGAGAGCGTCAGGTAGGCGCCCGACGCTCCGGCCAGTCCGCCGCCCACGGCGACCGCCGCCAGACGGATGCCGGCCACGGAATGGCCTGCAGCATCGGCGGTGGACGCCGACTCGCCGGCCGCCCGGACGGCCAGACCGAGGCGGGTGCGCCACAGGACGAACCAGGTCACGAAGCCGGCGATGACCGCCAGGTAGACGAACGGCGACTGGGCGAACAGGATCGGGCCCGCCCACGGGATGTCCGACAGCGGGCCCCAGTCCACGGGGACCATCTCGGCCCCTGCCGGTTGGCCGACCGAACCACGCCCCACGAAGGCCGCCAGGCCCAGCCCGAGGATGGTCAGGGACAGTCCGGAGACCACCTGTTCGGCGCCCAGCACCACGGTGAAGAACCCGTGGAGCAGACCCACCGATGCCCCGGCGGCCACCGCGGCCACAAAGGCCACCCACGGGTTGCCGGTCTGGAGCGCGACCACGAAGCCGGTGACGGCGCCCATGGCCATCATCCCCTCCACGCCGAGGTTCAGGATCCCCGCCTTCTCGGCGATCATCTCCCCCAGGGCGGCCAGGTAGAGCAGGGCGCCGAACGAGACGGTGGCCTCGAACAGTCCGATCAGCGAAGCCTCGTTCATCGGCCGGCCTCCGTCGCGTCCCCGGCCACCATCTCGACCCGGTAGCGGGTCAGCACCCCGGCGGCGATGGCGCCGAAGAGGATCAGGGCCTGGAGGATGGTCGACACCGACGACGACACACCCATGGTCTGGATGCTCTGGCCGCCGATCTGCACGGCACCGAACAACAGGGCCACCGCAGCGACGCCCGACGGCCGCATGAGGGCCAGGGCGGCCACGATGATGCCGGCGAAGCCGAACCCGTTGGACAGACTCTCGGTTATCCGGTCCGAGGTGCCGCTCAACTCGATGCCGCCGGCGAACCCGGCCACCCCACCGGACAACACGAGCACCGTCAGGATCTTGCGTGGCAGCGAGATGCCGGCGTACCGGGCGGTGGCTCCCGAGGACCCGGCGACCCGCAGTTCGTAACCCCACGCCGTGCGACTGGCTGCCACGCCGAACAGGAGGATCACCACGGCGGCCAGCACCACCCCCATGTGGGCCCGCTCGAACAGCCCCGGCAACCGGGCGTTGTCGGGGAGCATGGGAGCCAGCGGAAAGTTGTGGGAATCGGGGTCCTTCCACCGTCCGTGGGTCAACCACTGGACGAGGCGGATGGCCACCTCGTTGAGCATCAGGGTGGTGAGGATCTCGTTGACCCCCAGACGGGCCCGGGCAATGGCCGGACCCAGGGCCAGCAGGCCGCCACCGAGGACGGCCGCGGCGAGCATTGCCGTGATGAGGACGGGCGACGGCCAACCCTCGCCGATCCGAACCACCCAGGCCGCCCCGATGGCTCCGGCCATGATCTGGCCCTCGGCACCGATATTCCACAGGCCCATGGATCCGGCGACGGCCACGGCCAGACCGGCCAGACCCAGCGGTACCGCCCGGTTCAGGGTCACCGACCAGGCGCGGGGGTCACCGAGGGAGGCCTCGAACATCCGCTCGTAGACGCGCAGCGGATCGTGGCCCGACCCGACCAGCAGGGCGACGCCCACCACGAGGGCCACGGCCAGCCCGACGGCGAAGGCCAGCGGTTGTCCACCCCGGAGCACCTGCTCGCGGCGGACCAGCACCGGTCGGCTCACTGGTCGCCTCCCGTGTCGTCGGCTGTCTCGGCGTGGCCGATCATCGCCTCGCCGATGGCATGGCGTTCGGCGGTCACCGGGTCGAACTCGGCCACGATGCGTCCCGCGTGCATGACCAGCAGGCGATCGGCCAACGTCGACAACTCGTCGAGGTCCTCAGATATGAGCAGGACCGCCGCCCCGGCGTCGCGTTCGCCGACCAGCAGATCCTGGATGGCCTTCACACCCTGGACGTCCAGGCCCCGGGTGGGTTGGGCGGCCACCACGACCCTCGGACCACCGACCAGCTCGCGACCGACCAGGAGGCGTTGCAGGTTACCGCCCGACAGGCCGGCGATCGGTTCGTCCAGCGGGCCGGTACGCACGCCGAAACGGTCCACCAGGTCCCGACAGTGTCCGGTGGCCGACGCCGCGTCGAGGAACGGGCCCCGACGGTGGCGTCCGTAGGTCCGGAGCACCGCGTTGTCGGTGACGCTGAGTCGGGGCGCCAGGCCGACCCCGATGCGGTCCTCGGGGATGTAGCCCAGCCCGTCAGCGAACCGTTGACGGGGCGTGGCATCGGTCCGGTCCTCGCCCACCAGGTGGACCGTCCCCGATTCAACGTGGCGCAGGCCGGCGATGGCCTGGGCCAGCTCGCGTTGGCCGTTGCCGGCCACTCCGGCGACGCCCACGATCTGGCCCGACCGCACCGCAAGGTCCAGACCGTTCAGAGCAGGAAGACCTCGATCGTCGGAGCAGCGGAGGTCGCGGACCTGCAGACGGATCTCGCCCGCCTCCCGGGCAGGAGGTCGTTCGGTGATCACCGGTGACGCCCCGACCATGAGCCCGGCCAATTCGGAGGCATCGGTGTCAGCCACCGACAGGGACGCGGCAACGGTCTTTCCGCCCCGTAGCACGGTGGCCTCGTCGCAGAAGCCCGTCACCTCGTGGAGCTTGTGGCTGATGAACACGATCGTGCGGCCGTCGTCGGCCATGTGGCGCAGAACGGCGCCCAACTCGTCGGCCTCACCCGGGGTGAGGACGGCCGTCGGCTCGTCCAGGATCAGGATCCGGGCGTCCCGCCACAGGGCCTTCAGGATCTCGACCCGCTGACGCTCTCCCATGGAGAGCTGCCACACCGGGCGGTCGGGCTCGATGGCCAGACCGAAACGCCCGGCCAACGCCTCCACCGCCGACTCGACGGCAGGGCGACGCACGATCCGCTCGCATGCTCCCAGCACCACGTTCTCGGCCACCGTGAACGACGGCACCAGACGGAACTCCTGGTGGACCATCCCCACGCCGGCGGCCAGGGCATCGGCCGGAGTACGGAAGTGGTGGGCCACGCCGTCGATGCGTACCTCGCCCTCGTCGGGCCGGTACACGCCGGACAGGACGTTCATGAGCGTGGACTTGCCGGCCCCGTTCTCACCCAGCACAGCGTGCACGCTGCCCCGACGGACCCGCAGGCTGGCCCCTGCGTTGGCCACCACGCCCGGGAACCGCTTCCAGATGTCCCGTAACTCCACCGCAGGCAACTCCACCGAGGGCGCGTCTCCACCCGACGTCTCAGACGGGCCGGTGGGGCCTATCGGGTGCGATGGCTCGGTCATTGGTGATCCTGCTGCTCGCCTGCTCGACGACCTACTGACAAAAGGTCTTCTTCAGGCCGGACATGACGGCGCCGGCGGGTCATCCCCGCCGGCGCCGCGTCCGGTTTCCCTTCAGGGAACCAGTGTCAGGTGACGGAAGATCAGCCGGCGGAGCCGACGACCCCTTCGACGAAGACGCCGATGCCCAGCATGTCGCCGTCGCTCATCGTCTCGCCGGCTGCCACCAGCACACTGCCGTCCTGGGCGTTGATCGGGCCCTGGAACGGGTGGAACGAACCGTCGATGATCTGCTGCTTGCGCTCGGCCACCGCGGCGACCACGGACGCATCCACGTCGCTGGCAATGGGCGCCAGGTCAACTGTGCCGTCGGCCATCGAACCCCAGTAGTAGCCACCCTCGTACGTGCCGGCCTTGGCCTGCTCGATGATCGCGGCGTAGCGGGGACCCCAGTTCCAGACCGGCGCCGTGAGGTGGGCCGCCGGAGCGTGGGCGCTCATGTCGGAGTTGTAGGCCACCCAACGGGCACCCGCGGCTTCGGCCTTCTCGCCGGCTGCCGTGGAGTCCTGGTGCATGGCGATCACGTCGGCGCCCTTGTCGAGCAGAGCCTGGGCCGAGTCGCCCTCCACCACCGGGTCGAACCACGTGCTGGTCCAGACCACCTCGACCGTCACGGCCGGGTTGACCTCGAGAGCCCCGAGCGTGAAGGCGTTGATGCCTCGGATGACCTCGGGGATCGGGAAGGCGGCCACGTAGCCGATCAGGTTCGACGAGGTGGCTGAACCGGCAACCATGCCCGACAGGTAACGGGGCTCGTACATGCGGCCGAAGGTGTTACCGAAGTTGGTGCCGTTGGCCTTGTAGCCCGAGACGTGGTCGAACACGACGTCGGGGAACTCCCCAGCCAGGGCCTCCATGTCGTCCATGTAGCCGAACGACGTGCCGACGATGACGTTGTAGCCCTGATCAATGAAGTCACGGACGTGGTTGCCGAAGTCGGCGGTGCCCTCAGGCACGGCCTCGACGTAGGCGGTCTCCACCCCGGTCTCGGCTGCGGCAGCAGCTCGGCCCTGGTCGTGGGCGTAGGTCCAGCCGGCGTCTCCCACCGGTCCGACATAGATGAAGGCCGCCTTGGTGGCGTCATCCCCATCAGATCCGCAGGCGGTGGCCACCAGCGTCAGGCTCAGGACGACGGCCAACAGGCCGGCGATTCGGCGTCGCATCATTTCTCCCTCCGGCCGCCCCGGTCCGGGTCCACACGACCCGCCGAGAGCCCGGACGGCTCATCAATGATCATTCCACATTTTGTCAACCCGCGCCACGGTGGGCGGGACCGGTCCGACGGTCAGCCGGCCACCGTGAGCTGCAGGCTGACCCGCGTGGCGCCGTTGGCCACCGCGGCCCGGACCACGCCGTCCACGGCATCCAGCACAGCGGCCGACTCGCCTTCCACGGCGGTCCCGAACGGACCGACATCGACGGCCAGTCCAGCCGCCTCGGCCACCGCGATGGCCGCCCGGACGTGTGGCCCGGGATCGCCCTCCACGAAGGGCTCGATGGTGAACTCGGCGACCGTCGACATTCGCCCATCATGGCCCACCATCAGCGGTCCGTCAGTCCCAGAGGGCGCTGGCCCGCTGAGCCAGGTCCCGGTGCGCCTCCCGGAGGTCCATTCCGGCGAGAATTCCATCGGCCACCACCTGACGTCCGTCGACCAGCAGGTGGCGAACCCGTCGATCCGGGCCCAGCACCAGTCCGGCCACCGGGTCGGCCATGTCGCCGAGGTCGTCGCCGGGCCATACCGCCAGGTCGGCCCGCATACCCACGGCGAGGCGACCCACATCGGTCATGCCGAGGCAGTCGGCACCGCCTTCGGTGGCCATTTCCAACACGTCGGTGGGCATGAGCGCATCGGGACGCATCTCGCGCAGCCGAGCCGTGTAGAGGGCCTGACGGAGTTCCGGGAACAGGCCGCCCACCTCGTTGGACGCCACGCCGTCGACCCCGAGGCCCACCGGACTCCCGGCGGCCCGCAGGTCGGTGACCCGGCACATGCCGGCGGCCAGACGGGCGTTGGATGACGGGCAGTGGGCCACGCCCGTGCCAGCCGATCCGAGACGAGCCATCTCGTCGTCGTCGATGTGGATGCCGTGGGCCAGCCACACGTCGTCACCGACCCAACCCCACTCGTCGAGCATCTCGACCGGTCGTCGACCGAACCGTTCCAGGCAGTGCTCCTGCTCCTCGATCGTCTCGCACAGGTGGGTGTGGAGGCGCAGGCCGTGCTTCCGGGCCAACTCGGCGGACTCCACCATGAGGCCGCTGGTCACCGAGAACGGACTGCACGGGGCGATGGTCACGTGCACCATGTCTCCGTCGTGGTGACGGGCGATCACCGATTCGGTGGAGGCGAGGATGGCGTCGCGGTCCTCGACCACGTGGTCGGGCGGCAGGCCGCCGTCGCTCTCCCCGAGGTCCATGGAACCCCTGGACAGGTGGAGGCGGATGCCCACGGATCGGGCCGCGTCGACAATGGCGTCGAACACCGTGTCGTCGCCGCCCGGCACCAGATAGTGGTGGTCCGAGGCAGTAGTGCAGCCGGTGGCCGCCAGCTCGCCCAGACCGACCAGCGCGGCGGCCCGCACGTCGTCGACCGAGAGTCGACCCCACACCGGGTAGAGCTCGACCAGCCACTCGAACAGGTCGCAGCCGGTGGCCCGACCCCGGGTCATCCACTGGTACAGGTGGTGGTGGGTGTTGACGAGGCCGGCCGTGATGACGTCGCCGTCGCAGTGCACCACCGTGTCACCGGGCTCCGGCACCACGATGCCCACCGCGGTGATCCGCCCGTCGACCACGGCCACGTCGCCAGGATGGCGGGCGCCCCGCAGGACCAGGCGTCCCTCCGAAGCGGAAGGACCCGTTGACGTCCGGGGACTGGTCACGGGGTCCAGTCGGCGAAGGTGTCGATCATCATCCCGACGTCGGGGCCCAACGGATACAGGATCGGGCAGGTGCAGCCGTCGGCCATGTACTGACCCACCTTCTCCCGGACCTCGTCGGGGGTGCCCGCGGCACAGATCATCTGCACCACGTCGTCGGGCACCAGTTTGGAGGCGGCCACCACCTGGTCATGGGTGGCCGGCCAGGTCAGGACCCGGCCGATCTCCTCGAGGAGCGACTCGGGCACCCCGGACGCCTTCATGATGTGGGGCTGCTGACCCAGGTACTGGGTGACCATGAGCCGGGCCCCGTCGAGAGCCTCGGCCCGGGTCTCGGCCACCGAGCACACCACCAGCTGGGGGCGGTCGATGTCGTCCACCGACCGGCCCGCCCGGGCTGCGCCGTCGGCCAGGCGGTCCATGGCCCTGCGGTTGTACTCGGGCGACACGAGATAGTTGAGCACCACGCCGTCGGCGATCTCGCCGGTCAGCTCCAGCATCTTGTCGCCGGTGGCGCCGATGTAGATCGGGACGTCCTTGGGACGACGCTCCTGGTACACGTAGTCCAACTCCACCCCGTCGAGATGGACGAACTCGCCGTCGTAGGTGACCGTCTCGTCGGCCAACAGGAGCCGGCACGCCTCGACGATCTCCCGCATGGCCTTCAGCGGCCTGACCCGCTGCACGCCGACCTTGGTGGCCAGCGGCTCCCACCACGCCCCGATGCCCAGGATCATCCGACCGGGCGCCAGGTCGTCCAGCGTGGAGAAGGTCGACGCCAGGCGGGCCGGATTGCGGGTCCAGCAGTCGACCACCCCGGAGCCGATCTTGAGGGTCTCGGTGCAGGTGGCGAAGGCCGCCATGGGCACCACGGCGTCACGCACCAGGCGCGAGTCGGCCTGCCAGACCGCCTCGAAACCGCGCTGCTCGGCATAGGTGGCGTACTCCATCGCCTCCTGGATGGGATGCGCGTCCTGCAGGTAGATGGCCAGTCGGGTCATGGGTGGTTCCTCTCTCAGATGTCTTCCAGGCGGCGGTGCAGGCGCACCGCCTCCTCAGCGGCCCGGGCCCGGACCTCGTCGGCGTCGACCCGGGTGGGTCGACCGTCGGCCAGTACGACCTCGCCGTCGACCTCCACGGTGCGGGGTCCCACACCGGTGGTGAAGGCCAGCCGCCACGGGTCCATGGGCGCATCAACGCAGGCGACCGGGCTCCATGTCACCCGGTCGTCGCGGGCCTCCGGGAACAGGTCCCAGCCGCCGGCCAGCCATTCCCAGGCTGTCTCCGGCGAGGCCGTCACGTCGTCCTCACGATGGCGCACGTAGGCCACCCGGAACTCGTCGAGCATGTCGGCCCCGATGCCGTCGGTACCCAGGGCCACCGGATTGGCGAAGCGGGCCGGGCGGGCATAGCCCACCGAGTTGTTCATGTTGGACCGGGGGTTGTGCACGAAGGTTCCGGCCAGGCCGTGGTCGTCGTCCAGATGCACACCGTGGACGAGCAGCCAGTCGTCGGTGGCCAGTGGTCGCAGGCGGTCGGCCACCCCGACGTCGGCGGCCCCCTCGGCCACGTGGACGTGGACGCCCACCCCGAGGTCGACAGCCAGGCCGGCGGCTGACTCGAGGCTGGCGTCGCTGCAGGTGAAGGCGGCGTGGATGCCCACCATGCCCCGTCCCCCGGCCCGCAGGTACCGCTCGTTCTCGGCCAGGCCCCGTCGGGCCCCGTCGGCACCATGTCGATCGGTGATCCCGTAGGCGCACGACACCCGGACACCAACCTCGGCGCAGGCTTCGGCGATCACGTCCAGTGACCCGTCGATGGCCTCGGGTGACTCGTGGTGGTCGATGATCGCCGTGCAACCCCGCTCCAGGGCCTCCACGGCACCCAACATGGCCGACCAACGGATCGACTCGAGGTCGAGCGCCCGGTCGAGACGCCACCAGACCAGTTCGAGGATGTCGATGAACCCGGCGGGAGTGCGGGGTGGGGCGGGCATGCCCCTGGCCAGGGCCGAGTAGAGGTGGTGGTGCGCGCAGACCAGACCCGGAGTGGTTGCCGCTTCCACGGAACTCAGCGCCCGTCCCAGTCGGCCCAGTGTTCCTGCTGGTCGGGGGCGGCCATGGGCAACGAGTGACGCCACGTCCCGTCGTGGGAGTGGAGCGCGGCAGCGACCGCCCCGGCGGTCGGCACCAGGCCGATCTCGCCCACACCCTTGATGCCGTAGGGAGCGTTCGGCTGGGGTGACTCGACGAGGCGCACGTCGACGTCGGGCATGTCCTTGGGTCGGATGATCCCCAGGCTTCGCAGCGTGTCGTTGCGGGGCCGGGCCTCATCGTCGGCCGGGAACCCCTCGGTCAACGCGTACCCGAGACCCATGTGCACGGCCCCCTCCACCTGGCCCTCGCACAGCATCGGGTTGACGGCTCGACCCACATCGTGGGCGGCCACCACCCGGTCCACGTCCCCCGTCTCGGGATCGAGCACCACCAACTGGGCGGCGTAACCGAACGTGGAGTGGATGATCGGATTCTCGACGCCGTCGTTCAACGAGTTGGTCCAATCGACCCGGTACTCGCCCTCGTAGTCGACACCCGTGCGACACCCGTCGGCCAGGGCGTTACGGCAGGCGTCGGCCACCGAGCCGGCGCCCATGAGGGTGCCCCGGCTGCCGGTGGTCTGGCCGGCCCCCAGTTCACGGGTGGTGTCCACGATGACGTCGATCGACTCGGGGTTGATGCCCAGTTCCTCGACGGCCACCTGCAGGGCCACGGTGTGCACTCCCTGGCCCATCTCGGTCCAGCAGTGCCGCACCTCGACCCGACCGTCGTCGCGGAAGTGCACCACGGCTCGGGCGATCTCCTTGAAGCCGTTGCCCAGACCGGAGTTCTTGAGTCCCAGGCCGAGCCCGACCGGGCGACCGTCGGCCACCGCCTCGTCGTAGGCGTCCTTCACCTCGTCGAGGCACGCCCGGGCGCCGAGGCATCCGTCGTCCATGATCTGGCCGGGCCCCCACACCACTCCCGGCGAGATGACGTTCCGGCTGCGGATCTCCCAACCGGAGATGCCGGCCTTCTCAGCCAGACGGTCCAGCACGCCCTCCATGGCGAACTGGGCCTGGTTGGCCCCGAAACCCCGGAACGCCCCACAGACCGGGCTGTTGGTGCGTACCGCGGTGGCCTCCACGTCGATGGTGGGTAGCACGTAGGGCCCGCTGGCGTGCCCGGCCGCCCGCTCCAGCACCTTCATCCCGACCGATGCATAGGGGCCCGAATCGCCGATCATCCGGGCCCACAGGCCGGTGAGTACGCCGTCGGCGTCGCAGCCCGCCCGGTAGGCCATGCGGATCGGGTGCCGCTTGGGATGCATGAGGAGCGACTCCTCACGGGACAGCGTGCACTTCACCGGACGACCGGTCACCCAGGCGGCGAGCGCCGCGTGGGCCTGGTTGGACATGTCCTCCTTGCCGCCGAACGCCCCACCGTTGGACACCAGTTCCACGGTGATCCTCGACGTGTCGACGTCGAGCACCGAGGCGATCTGGTTGCGGTCGTCCCACACGCCCTGCCCGCCGGAGTAGACGTACAGGCCCGCTTCGCCGGTGTCGGATTCCACCGGTACCGCCAGGGTCGACTCGGGCTCCACGAAGGCGTGCTCGATGCGCTGAGTCTGGAAGACCTCCTCGACCACGTGGGCCGAGCCGGCCAGCGCGGCCTCCACGTCGCCTCGGGCATAGGTCGAGACCGAGAGCACGTTGCCGTCCAACTCCCACACGGCGTCCTCGTCGGCGGCCACGGCCACCACCGGGTCGCTGTACACGGTCAACGGCACCTGCTCGACGGCCACCAGGGCGGCAGCCCGACGGGCGGTCTCACGGTCGTCGGCCACCACCACGGCCAGCACGTCACCCAGGTAGGAGGTACGGCCCCCCTCGGGGATCATCACCGGCCAGTCGGTGTGGATGATGCCCACCCGTCGGGCCCCGGGAATGTCAGCCGCGGTGAGCACCCGGTGGACCCCGTCGACCGCCTCGGCGGCGGTGGTGTCGATCCGCACGATGTCGGCCCGGGCGTGGTCGGCCAGCGTCAACGCGGCATGCAGCAGGCCATCGGGATGCCCGTCCTTCAGGAACAGGTCGTCCACGTAGGGACGGTCGCCCAGTGAGAGCTCACAGGCCTCGACCTTGATGCCGCTGGACCCCACGCCGCCCCGGGGCAGGGCCACCGGCACCTCGCCGGCAGCCAGGGACTCGACGGCGTCGAGGATCTTCACGTAGCCGGTGCAGCGGCACAGGTGGGCGCCCAGATGGCGGGCCGCGTCATCGCGCTCCAACACTTTGCCCTTGGCTGCGGCCTTGTCGAGCAGCGCCTTGGCCCGCATGACGATGCCCGGCGTGCAGAAGCCGCACTGCAGGGCGCCGTGGGCGGCGAACGTCATGGCGTACCGCTGCCGCTCGTCCTCGTCGAGTCCCTCCAGGGTGGTGATCGACGCACCCTCGGCCTTGTCCATCGACGTCTGGCACGACACCCGCGCCTTGCCGTCCACCAGAACGGTGCAGCAGCCGCACTGACCCGACGGCGAACAACCGTCCTTGGGGGAGATCACGCCCAGTTCGTCCCGCAGGGCGGCCAGCAGGTGGGGGTGGTCGGCCGAGGCCTCCACCGTGCCCCCGTTCAGATCGAAGGTCGTCACGACCGGTCCTCTCTATTCTCCGCGGCGGCCAGCGCGGCCTGCACGTGGGCAGGCACTTCGGGTCCCCGCTGGGTGGTGATCCGCTCGTAGACCTCGGGCCGGCGGTACCGGTCGAAGTCGAAGAGCGTCTCCTTGAAGTTGGCGCACAGGTCCAGATCCGCGGTGGCCACCACCAACTCGTCGCCCACCGTGGCCGTCACGGCCCGCACCTCGCCCGACGGGGCGATGATGGCGCTCTCCCCCAGCAGGTCGCAGCCCTCCTCGCAACCGGCCTTGGCCACGCCGACCACCCACATGCCGTTCTGGTAGGCGCCCGATTGGAGCACCAGGCCGTTGTGGAAGCCCTGCAGCCGGTCCTGATCGGGGTCGGGGGCGTAGTGGATCGGCGTGTTGTAGCCGATGAGGGCCAGCTCACAGCCCTGCAGGCCGAGCACCCGGTAGGTCTCAGGCCAGCGCCGGTCGTTGCAGATGGCCATGCCGACCACGCCACCGAACGCGCCGTGGACGTCGAAGCCGTCGCCAGCCTCGAAGTAGTAGCGCTCGAGGTGCTGGAAGGCCCGCCACGGTTCATGGTCCTCGTGGCCGGGGAGGTGGACCTTGCGGTAGCGACCGACAATGGTGCCGTCGCGTTCGACGAGGATCGCCGTGTTGTAGCGGTGCCCGTCGGGCGTCAGTTCGGCGTAGCCGAGGTGGAAGCCCACGCCGAGGCGGCGGGCCTCGTCGAACAGGGGCTGCGTCTCGGGGCCGGGCATCTCGGTCTCGTAGAACCGGTCGGCCTCGGCCAGGTCGTCGACCCACCACCTCGGAAAGAACGTGGTCAGGGTGAGCTCGGGGAAGACCACCAGGTCACAGCCCGCCTCGGCGCCCTCACGGAGCAGCACGATGAGGCGCTCGACGACCATCGATCGGGTGTCGGCCAACTGGATGGGACCGACCTGGGCGGCCCCGATGGTGATGGTGCGGGTCATCGGTCGGACTCCTCCGAGTAAAGGCCTGCTCTCTGAAGGGTGGCCCCATCCAATGAAAGCCCATCCAATGCGAGCATCGTCTGGAGCAGGACGTCGGCGCCGGCCACCAGGTCGGCCGGGTCGGTGTGCTCGGCCGGATTGTGGCTGACGCCGTCACGGCTGGGGACGAAGACCATGCCGGTCGGACAGACCCTGGCCAGCATCTGGGCGTCGTGCCCGGCCCCCGACGGCATGTGCTTCACGGTATGGCCGAGTCGTCGGGCCACGTCGGCCACCGTGTCGACCACCCGGTCATCGAAGGTCACCGGCTCGAACCGGGCCAGCGTGCGCTCGGTCACCGTCACACCCTCGGCGGCCGCCGTCTGGGCCACGAAACGGGCCAGATCGGCTTCGGCTTCCTGTAGAAGCGCCTCATCGGTGTTGCGGAGGTCCACCGTCATCGACGCCGAGGCGGCCACCACGTTGACCAGGTTGGGCTCCAGTTCGAGCCGACCCACCGTGCCCACCTGACGATCTCCACCCTCGGGACCGGCTGCGTTCATACGGACGGCGAGATCCCGGACGTGGGCGGCCACCGCAGCGGCCACGTAGCCCGGATCGTGGCGTAGTTCCATCGGCGTGGTCCCCGCATGGTTGGACTGACCGGTGATGGTCAGCTCGGTCCACGAGATCCCCTGGACCCCGGTCACCGCTCCGATGGTGATCCCCTCGGCCTCGAGCACCGGGCCCTGTTCGACGTGCAGCTCCACGAAGGCCCGGGGTGACGGACCGGGACACGGCGAGGTGCCCCGATAGCCGATGCGGTCCAGTTCGGCGCCCACGATGGCGCCGTCGATGCCCTCGATGTCGAGCGCCTCCTCGACGGCCATGCCACCCACGTAGACGAGGCTGCCCAGCATGTCCGGCGGGAACCGGGCGCCCTCCTCGTCGGTGAAGAAGCCCACGGCCACCGGGTGCTCGGTCTGGACGCCGTTGCGCTCCAGGGTCTCGATGACCTCCAGGCCGGCCAACACGCCGAGGTTGCCGTCATAGCGGCCACCCGTCCGGACGGTGTCGATGTGGCTGCCGGTCATGGTGGGTGGCCCGTCGGTCCGACCGGCCCGCATGCCGATCACGTTGCCGATGGCGTCAATGGTGACGTCCAGGCCCAGGTCACGCATCCACGTGACGACCAGGTCGCGGCCGGCCCGGTCCTCGTCGGTCAGGGCCAGGCGACACGAGCCTCCGCCGTCGATGGGTCCGATGGCCGCCAGGTCCTCGATGCGTCGCAGCAGACGGTCACCGTCGATGCGCAGCCCGTGGTGAAGTTCGGCGTTCATGCAGCCTCCCCCGATTCCGGATTGGCGACCAGGCAGATGTCCGACGGGCGCACGGGCACCCGGGGCAGGTCCAGGCCGGTGGCGTCGCGCACCGCGGCGGCCACCGCGGCGGTCGACGAGATGGACGGCGGCTCGCCGATGCCCTTGGCGCCGAACGGGGCACCGGGCTCGGGTTGTTCGATGAGGGCGGCCACCTCGAGGGGCGGCATGTCCAGCGCCGTGGGGATCAGGTAGTCGGTGAACGATGCGTTGCGGATGCGCCCGTTCGCGACCTGCACCTCCTCCATGACGGCCAGGCCCACACCCTGGGCCGCTCCCCCCTCCAACTGGCCGAGGGCCTGCAGCGGATGGAGCACACGGCCCACGTCCTGGGAGGTGGTCAACTCGACGACCTTGACGAGCCCCAGGTCGGGATCCACGTCGACGATGGCCCGATGGGCGGACACGGCGAACGACACGTGGGCGTCGCCCTGACCGTCAGCGTCCAACGTCGACGTGGGTGCGTGCCGGTGGACCACATCGGCCTCCACCGGCTCGGCCGTGAGCTCCGCCAGGGAGAGATCCAGGTCCCCGCTGAGCGATCGGACCCGACCGTCGACCAGCACGAGGTCGTCGATCGGCAGGCCGTGGGTGGTCGCCAACCCCGCCAGCAACTCCCGGCGAACCGTCTCACAGGCCAACTGCACGGCACCGCCGGACATCCAGGTCTGGCGACTGGCCGACGTGGAGCCCGCCGAGCCGATCGACGTCGTCTCCACCGGGGCCAAGACGATCTCGTTCACGCCCAGCACCTCGCCGGCGATCTGGCGGGCCAGGGTCACGAATCCCTGACCCACCTCGGCACAGGCACAGGTGATGGTGGCCACCCCGTGGTGCAGCACGCACCGTGCGGCGCTCGAGTCGTCGAAGCCCTCGGAGAACATCAGGTTCTTGAAGCCGACGGCCACCGCCTCGCCTCGGACCACGTGTTCGGCGTCCGCCGTCCGGCCGGCGCCGCCGGGTCGGGCCATGGGCTCGTCGGACCCCACGGCGGCTGACGGATGATCGGCGCACGCCCGGATCACCTCGGCCACCGGCAACGTCCCGGTGATGACCTGGCCGGTGGCCAGACGGTCCCCCGGCTCGAGGGCGTTTCGCAGCCGAAGCGCCACCGGATCCATGTCCAGGGCGGCGGCCAGACGGTCCATCTGGGCCTCGTGGGCGAAGCAGGTCTGGACGGCGCCGAAGCCCCGCATGGCCCCACAGGGCGGGTTGTCGGTGCGGACCACCACGCCCTCGATCTCGACCGATGGGACCATGTACGGGCCCGCCGCGAAACAGGTGGCGTTGGCGATCACCGCACCGCTGGACGATGCGTAGGCCCCGCCGTCCAGCAGCAGGTGGGCTTCGACGCGCACGAGATCGCCATCGGTCGTGGCGTGGTGCCGATACCACATGCGGGCCGGATGACGATGTACGTGGCCGTGGAAGCTCTCCTCGCGGCCGTAGGACATCTTCACCGGTCGCCCGGTGCGCAGGGCCAGCAGGCACAGGTGCACGTGGAGGCTGAGGTCCTCGCGGGCACCGAACGCCCCACCGACGCCGGCCAGTGTCAGGCGGACCTTCTCGTGGGGAAGGTCGAGGCATGCCGCCACCTGGTCGCGATCCACGTGCAGCCACTGGGTGGCCACGTAGAGGTCGACGCCCCCGTCCTCGTCGGGCACGGCCATGCCCGATTCGGGTCCCAGGAAGGCCTGGTCCTGCATGCCCACCTCGTAGGTGCCCTCGACGGACACCAGGTCGTCGCGCTGGGCAGCGGCCTGGTCGCCGTGGCGAAGGTGGATGCGGCGGATGACGTTGCCGTCGGGATGGATGGGGTCGGCCGTCTCGGCCAGCGCCGGATCCACCAGGGGCTCGGTGGGCTGCCAGTCCACGTGGATGGCCGCCAGGGCGCGGCGTGCCGTGTCGGGATGGTCGGCGGCCACCACGGCCACCGGCTCGCCCTCGTAGCGCACCACGTCGCCGGCCAGCACGGGCTGGTCACGATGCTCGAGTCCGTAGGTGGGGCTCCCGGGCACGTCGGCATGGGTGAGCACGGCATGGACCCCGTTCATGGCCAGCGCCGGACTGGTGTCGATGCCACCGATCCGAGCCGCGGCATGCGGCGATCGGAGGGTGGCACCCCACAGCATCCGGTCGTGGTGGAGGTCGCTCGAGAAGGCGAAGTCACCGGTCACCTTGGGGACGCCATCGGGTCGGGGGGCGTTCTCGCCGATACGGGGTCCGACCGACGTCCCGTCATCGGTCTCGGCACCGGTCTCGACCACCGTCACGGCGTGGCCTCCGCCTGTCGGGCCTCGGCGGCCCGATCCACGGCATCGAGGATCCGCCCGTAGCCGGTGCAACGGCACAGGTTGCCGGAGATGGCCTCGCGCACCGTGAGGTCGTCGGGATCAGGGTCGTTTTCGAGCAGGGCGTCGATGGCCATGAGCAGACCGGGTGTGCAGAACCCGCACTGCACGGCGCCGGCGTCCAGAAACGCCTGTTGGACGTCGCTGAGGTCACCCTCCGAGCCGAGGCCCTCGATGGTCATCACCTGTCGTCCGGCGGCCGCCTCGGCCAGCACCAGACAGCTGCACACCGTCTCGTCGTCGAGGCGAACGGTGCACGATCCGCACTCACCTTCCTCGCACGCGTTCTTGGACCCGGCCAGACCCAGTCGCTCGCGCAGCACGAACAGCAGGCTCTCTCCGGGCAGGGCATCGACCACCGAACGGCTGCGACCGTTGACGGACAGGGAGAAGCCGCTCTCGTTCGTCATGCCGGCTCCGGAACCGGCCCGGAAAAGGCGCGGAGGATGGCCCGGCGGGCCAGGACGCCGACGGCGTGTGTCCGGTAGGCGGCGGAACTCCGATGGTCGTCAATGGGGCGTGCCGCGTCGGCCACCAGTTCGGAGAACCGGTTCACCAGCTCGGGTTCGGGCGTGGTCAGGCCCTCGAAGTCGAGCCGCTCGGCCATCAGGACCTCAGCCTCGGTGGCCCGGAGCGGCACGGGGGCCACCGAGCCGAGGGCCACCCGGACGGTTCGACCGGGCCGGTCCACGACGAGGGCGAGCGAGGTCACGGCGATGACCATGGCGTTGCGGGTCCCCACCTTGAGGAACTCCTGGGGGCCGTCCAGCACCCGCACCCGGATCGCCGTGATGAGTTCGCCGGGGTTCAGGGCGTTGGCCTTCACGCCGGTCACGAACTCGTCCAGAGGCAGGCGGCGGGTGCCGTCGGTCGAACGCAACTCGACCTCGGCGTCCAGGGCGGCCAGCACGGGGAGGGTGTCACCGGCCGGCGACGCGGTGGCCAGGTTGCCGCCGAGGGTCGCCGCATTGCGAATCTGAGGGGAGCCCACGGTTCGGGCCGCCTGGGCCAGGGCGGGCACCAACGAGGCGAGTGCCGGTTCGGCCAGGTCGGCACACGTGGTCCCGGCGCCCAGGCGCAGGACCTGTCCGTGCACCGGGTCATGGTCGCCCTCGATGCTCCATCCCCGGAGTTCGGGGATCCGGTCCACGGCGACCACGTGGTCGATCCTGCGGACCCCCCGGTTCACCTCGACCATGAGATCGGTGCCACCGGCCAGCACCAGTGCGCCGGGATGGGCATCCAGGGACGCGCAGGCATCGTCGATGGATATCGCAATGGTCACCGGCACCCCGACATGCTGCCGTGCCGCGATCCATTCGTCAACATTTTGTCAACTATGGAGTCGGGGCTATGGTTCGGCCGTGGCCACCCCCGATCCGCACCCGGACGCGCTGCTGGACGCGCTGCGGCCGGTCGTCGAGGCACTCGGAGGCACCCTGGTCTCTCCGGACGATGCCGACGGCGACGATGTCATGGTGAAGTGGGACGACGCCGTGGTGGCCGCGGTGCGCCTACCTGACCCCCACCTGGACCTGCACGACGCGCTGCCAACGCTCATCGCCGAAGTCGAGCACGACATGGGCCGACCGTGCGCCGAGATGGACCGCTCCCAGAAGCAGGACGCCGTGGCGCTCCTGAACGAACGGGGGGCGTTCACCCTCCGCAAATCCGTGGAGGACGTGGCCGAGGCACTCGGGGTGAGCCGCTTCACCGTCTACAACTACCTGGAGCGCGCCGAAGCGGACTAGATCCACGCGTTCCGGTACGGTCCGCGGCCATGAGCACCGAGCCCTCCCTTCCCGCCTCCTCCCTCCCCGCCCCCTCCCTCCCCGAAAGTGACGCCGAGCTGGCGCGGATCGACGCCGTCGGCCTGGCCGACCTGATCCGCAGCGGACAGCTCTCGGCCGTCGAGGCCGTGCAGGCCACCATCGACCGGATCGAACGCCTCGACGGCGAGTTGAACGCGGTCATCCACCAGCAGTACGACCAGGCCCTCGAGCTGGCCGCCTCGCCGGACCTGCCCGACGGGCCGTTCCGGGGCGTGCCCATGCTCATCAAGGACCTGTGGGCCACCGAGGCCGGACAGCCCCACCACGCCGGTATCCAGGCGCTGAAGGACGCGGGGTTCACCGGAGACGTCGACTGCAACCTGGTCACCCGCTACAAGGAGGCCGGGTTCGTCATCGTGGGTCGGACGAACACTCCCGAACTGGGTCTGGTGGCCACCACCGAACCACACGCCTACGGGCCGAGCCGCAACCCGTGGAACACCGATCACAGCACCGGTGGCTCGTCGGGTGGAGCGGCGGCCGCGGTGGCCGCCGGCATCCTCCCGGCCGCCAACGCCAGCGACGGGGGCGGCTCCATCCGAATTCCGGCCGCCATGTGCGGCCTGGTGGGCCTGAAGCCGTCCCGGGGTCGGATCTCCCAGGGGCCGAGGGAGGAGTGGGGGTTCTCCTGCCAGCACGTGGTGAGCCACACCGTGCGTGACACGGCCGCCATCCTCGACACCTCGGCAATTCCGTTCCTCGGTGACGGCGTGGTGGCCCCCGACCATGGCCGGCCGTACGCCGGCTGCGTGGACGCCGACCCCGGTCGCCTGCGGATCGGCCTCATGCCCGACAACCACCGCAACGAGACCCACCCCGACTGTGAGGCGGCCACCCGTCGTACCGCCGATCTACTGGCCGATCTGGGCCACGAGGTCGTCGAGTCCCGTCCCGAGGCGTTCCTCCAGTTGGGCGACCTCAAGGAACTGGCATGGGCATTCACCGTCAACTGGTCGGCCGGCGCCGTGGTCAGCCTCCTGACCCTCGGCGACCAGTTGGGCCGGACGGTGACCGCCGACGACGTCGAACCGGGTACGTGGGCCATGGCACAGCGCGGGGAGGGCTACACGGCCCCCGACTTCATCAGGGCGCAGGGCATCCTCGGCGGCTGGCGCCGCTCCATGGCCCAGTGGTGGAACGACTTCGACGTGCTGTTGACGCCGACCACCGCCCAGCCGCCGGCCCGGATCGGCGAGCTCACGCCCACCGACGACGACCCGGTGCGGGGCTCGAAGGGCTCACTGCCCTATTCGGTGTACACGTCGCCGTTCAACTGCACCGGCCAGCCGGCCATCTCGCTGCCCATGGGCTCATCGGACGGTCTGCCCATCGGTGTCCAGCTTGTGGGTGCCTACGGCCGCGAGGACCTGTTGCTCTCGGTCAGCGGCCAGCTGGAACGGCTCGAGAACTGGTCGGCCAACCGGGCCCCCATCCACGCCTGATCCGCACGACTCCCGGGACTTCAGCCGCCGAGAAGGGCCACCCCGGGGAGGTCGTCGAACGCACCGACGTCGGCCGAGACCACCTGACGACCGGAGGCCGCGGCGGTCGCCGCTATGACCAGATCGAGTTGACCCCTCGGACGTCCTGACCGACGGGTATGAGCCAGGAGACGACCGTGTTCCCTCGCCACGGCCAGGTCGTACGGAATCACCGGAAGCTCCTCGACCACCTGATCCACGAAGGCCCGACGACGGGCCCGATGCCGATCATCGGTGAGATGGACCCCCGCTTCCAACTCGGCGACAACCACCGCAGCGATGGCCGCATCGTCCTCGTCGAGGACCGCTCCATGGAGGTCCTCCCCGCCGCGCTCGATGTCGACCAGAAAACTGGTGTCCAGGAGGAGACGGTTCACCCTCGTCCCTCGTAACCGATGAACTCCCGAAGGTCCCGGAGATCGTCAGCCCAGTCATCGTCGGGCGGACCCTGAGCGAGGAGGCGACGGACAGCCGCGCCGTTGGACCTCGCCGGGGCGGAGAGCCTGGCGACCGGACGGCCTTTCCGAAGAATGGTGAACTCGTCTCCACCCTGCTCAATGGCATCCAGGAGGTCGGAGAAGTTCCGGGAGGCCTCGGTGGCTGTCACGTCCGTCATGGAAATCAGACTATCTGATCATCTGGTGACCTGCGGGATGGCCTCAGGTCCCGTGCAGCTGGCCCCCATCTGGCCCCCATCTGGCCCCCGGCAGGTCAGGCGTCGAGGGCGGTCGTGCCGGCGCCCTGGAGGTCGACCACCGGCGGCTCGGTCGACCACGGGAAGTTGATCCAGCGATCGGTGTGGCGCCAGACGTACTCACAGTCGACCACCGACTGGGGCTTCTGGTACAGCACCGCGGACCGCACCTCGGCCACCGCCTCGGTCGCCGTCTCGTGCACCAGAGCCAGGGTGTGGCCGGTGTCGGCCACGTCGTCGACGATCAGGACCTTCTTGTCGTCCAGATCCACCCAGTCGACGTAGGGCGGCAGGATCACCGGGATGTCCAGGCGCTCGTCCACGCCGGTGTAGTACTCGACGTTCATCACGTAGAGGTTCTTGACGGCCAGGGCGTAGCCCAGCGAACCGGCCACGAACAGGCCACCCCGGGCGATGGACAGGATCATGTCGGGCCGATAGCCGTCGTCGGCCACCATCCGGGCCAACTCGCGGACTGCCGTGCCATAGACCGGCCAGTCCATTTCCTCGCGTTCTGGCTCAGCTCCCACGTCCGCTCCGTCCTCCGTGCTCGTGGCCGGGAACCTACCCCTTCAGTCACCTATCCCTTCAGTCATAGGTGGCGGCAACCGTCCACCGGCCGTCGGTCAACACCACCAGGCGGGCCGTGCCATCGGCCGTCACCATCTGGAGCCGCACCCGTCGCCGACGCCGCAGGGGATCCCACCAACGTTCGTCGACCGGCCACGGCCCGGCCCACGCCACGACCCGCTCCCCCGTCGCGGCCGCCGGTCGGGTCCCGACGGATGACCGCGGGACCACCAGACGGTCGGGCGGCGCCGAGAGGCCGCCCCGTCCGTCCACGGTCACCGGGGCACCCGCGGCATCCACCACGCCGACGGCCATCGGCTCGACGTGGACGGCCGCCGGGGACGGCCCCGGCAGGGCACCCGGCCAGGGCTTCACCTCCTGGTCTGATCGGGCCGACCCCCTTCCCCGGTCGCCGACGGACCCGGTCTCCTGGAGCGACTCGACGAACGGCACGAGGGCCACCCGGTCGTCGGGGTCCCGGCCACCCCGCCACTCCGGGATCCTCACCGACCCCGGACCCAGCAGCCCCACCACCCGGGCGCATGCCCGCCCGGCCCGCTCGTCAGCCGCCGAGACCCCGCCCCAGAACCCCATCTGACGCCCCGATGCCGGAACCACCTCATCGGGGGCCAGCACCAACCTCGTGATGCCCGACGTGGGGCGGACCGCCGGCGGACCGTGCAGCCATCCCTCCAGCTGCCACCGGACCCGGTCGGCCACCGCGGCCGGACCCAGCACCCCCTCGTCACGCCAACGACGGGACACCCGCTCGCCGTGCTCGGTCTCGGCTTCGACCACCACCCGGGTGCAGGCCATCCCCCGCGTCGAGAGCCGTTCGTGGAGGGCCTCGGCGGCTGATCGGGCAGCGAAGGCCGCCCGGTCGATCCGGTCCACCGGCGGGTCGAAGTCCACCGACACCGCCAGGTCGGGTGGCGCCGGGCGATGACCCGCCGGACGGTCGTCGATCCCTGAAGCCAGACGGTGGGCGTCGAGGCCGACGGTCCCGAACCGGGCCAGCACGTCAGCCACCGGGAGAGCGGCGAACGCTCCGAGGGTGGTCAGGCCCAGACGGACCAGGACGTCGACCAGATCCGCGGTCGGGCCCGCCGACGACCCGGCCAGTGACTCGACCGGCAGCAGTACCTCCACGGGGAGGGGTGCCAGGAAGGCCGGGCTCCCGCCCCGGGGGACGATCATCGGGTGCTCCGGGGCCGGGCCGCCACCACGGGCCGCCAGGCCGGCGGCGAACGCCCCGTCGGCCACTCCCACCCGACACCCCGGTATCTGGCACCCCGGTACCCGGGACCCCGGACCCCCGTCCGACCCCGACCCGACCCGGGCCACGGCAGCGTCCACCACCTCGGCGGCGTGACGCACCAGGGCCACCTCCCCACCGAACAACCGGACCGGGCCCCGGACCCCGAACGAGCACCGGCCGGGCCGATTGGCCTCCACCCACGGGGTGACCGCCCCGAGGGCCGAGACCACGGCCTCGAACCCCCGGGCCTCCCGACCCTCGTCACGGGCCAGCACCCGGACCTCCGGACAGAGGAACTGGGCCTCACGCCTCCGCTGCCCCCGAGCCACGCCAACGGCCCGGGCCGGACCGTTGGCCGCCACGACCCGACCCGCCCCCAACACCAGGGCCGGTTCGTCGGAGACCACGCCCAATGCGACCAGCGGCCAGTCCGGGCAGCCCACCACCAGGATCCGGACGGCGGCCGGTGTCGCGATCGACCCGTTCACGACTGGCCCGTTCACCACAGGCCCGTTCACTGCCGGACGGGAACGCCATCCGGACCCGGCAGGAGCAACGCATCACGGCGGCCCTCCGTCGGGAGGCCCCGGCCACCGACCGACACGTCCATCCGACGGGACCGGAGGCGGTCACGTTCCCCGTCGAGCCCACCCCACCCCACCTCGTCGACCGAGAAGCGCAGATCAAGACGTCCCGGCCACCCGTCGACCGGATGGTCCACTCCCGGCGACAGGTGGACCAGCACCGACCCACGCTCCCGGCAGCGGGCCGCCAGACGTCGGACGTCGCCCACCGACGGCCGGTGCCCGGGCGAGACCAGCACCAGGTCGACCGCCCCCACGAAGGTGGCCACCACCGGGGCCCACTGTCCGGGGTCCGGGGCGTCGACCACCACCAGACGCTCCAGGGCCACCCCGATCTCGGCCGCCGCAGCCAGGCCCAGATCACCGTCGCCGACCACCACGGCCCACGAACCGGTCCCGGTGGCCCGGGCCATGAGGGCGAGGGCCACCGACCGGGCCCCGGTACCCGACACCCCCACGGTGATGCCCCGCCGGAGCCCGTCGGGGAGCAGGCCGGCCAGGGCCTCGAGCACCGGAAGGGCCCGGTCCACGGCCAGCGTGGTCGGCCGGACCCGACGGGCTGCCTCGGCCAGCGACGGGACGGCCCGCAGCGCCGGTCCGGCCCCTTCCGGAGGGCCGGCCTCCGGGAACGGGCGCTCCTCCGGCAGCAGGTCGTCGAACGGTTCGGGTTCAGCCAGGAGGCTCCGGGGAAGGGCCGCGGGAAGGGAGCGGGACATGTCCCCAGTATCGAACACCTGTTCGATCAGAACAAGCGCGGCGCTCCGGTTTCCGGGCCGTTGATCAAGCAGGCGGTGGTCCGGCGTGGCGGCGGATCCAGGCGTGCATGGCGATCCCCGACGCCACCCCGGCGTTGATCGATCTCGTCGATCCGTACTGGGCGATCGAACAGACCATCGACGCCGCGTCCCGCACCGCGTCGGACAGCCCCGGGCCCTCCTGGCCGAACACCAGCACACACCGCTCCGGCAGGTCCGTCGACTCCAACGGCACCGACCCGGGCAGGTTGTCGATCCCCACCAGAGGGAGGTCCTCGGAGGTCGCCCACGCCACCAGATCGTCGACCGTCGGGTGGTGGTGGACGTGCTGGTAGCGGTCGGTCACCATGGCGCCCCGCCGATTCCAGCGACGGCGCCCCACGATGTGCACGCCAGCGGCCAGGAAGGCGTTGGCCGTGCGGACCACCGTCCCGATGTTGAGGTCGTGTTCCCAGTTCTCGATGGCCACGTGGAACGGATGCCGGTACCCGTCGAGATCGTCGACGATGGCCTCCATGGTCCAGTAGCGGTAGCGATCGGCCACGTTGCGGCGGTCACCGGAAGCCAGCAGTTCGGGGTCCAACCGGGGATCGTCGGGCCACGGCCCGGGATGGGGCCCCACACCCACCGACTCCGACACCGGAACCGACTCCGCGACGGGTTCCGACATCAGTCCACGAGGGCCTGGTTCACCAGGGTTCGCAGGTCCCACCGCAACGACACGTGGGTCGAAGACGGCAGCAGTTGGGTCAGGAACACGCCGTGGATCCCCTCGGCCGGGTCAACCCAGAACGCCGTGCTGGCCATGCCGCCCCACGAACCCTCGCCCCGTGTGGCCTGCAGCCGACCTCGGGCCGGGTCCTCCACCGTGGCCAACCCGAGACCGAACCCACAGCCGGTGAAGAAGCCCGGCGTGTAGAGCGGGTCGCCGACCTCGTCGAGGTGGGCACCACCGGGCAGGTGGTTCACGAACATCTGCCGGACCGTCCGGCTCCCCAGGATCCGTCGGCCGTCCAGCACACCGCCGCCGACCAGCGCCGTACAGAAGCGGTGGTAGTCGGCCATGGACGACACCAGCCCTCCCCCACCACTGGGCCACGACACGTCGGCGAATCCGGTGGTCGGACCGGGATCCAGGAGCGCCGGCTCGGCACCCGGCGTGAAGGCGTAACACGACGTCATCCGATCGAGCCGATCGTCGGACACCCGGAAGACGGTGTCGACCATGCCCAACGGTTCGAGTACCCGGGCATGCAGCGCCTCGTCGAACGGACGCCCGTCGACGACCTCCACAACCCTGCCCAGCACGTCGGTGGCCATCGAGTACGACCACCGGGTCCCCGGCTGGTGCCGCAACGGAAGGGTGGCCAGCAGGTCGATCCGCTCGGCCAGGGACCCACCGCGCTCCAGAGCGTCGATCCCGGCCCGGCGGTACATCTCGTCTACCGGATGCTGATTCAGGATCGAATAGCTGAGACCCGCGGTGTGGGTGAGCAGGTCGGCAACGGTGATGGGGCGTTCGACGGGCACCGTCTCGGGCTCGTCGGCCGTTCCGCCCACGAACACCTCCATGTCGGCGAAGGCGGGAAGGAACCGCGACAGGGGGTCCCGCAGGCGGATCCGGCCCTCCTCCACCAACTGCATGACGGCCACCGAGGTGATCGGCTTGGTCATCGAGAAGATGCGCCACAGGCTGTCGTCGGCCACCGGCACCGCCTGTTCGCGGTCGGCCAGCCCGACCGTGGACCGCAGCACGACCTTCCCGTGGCGGGCCACCAGTACGTCGGTGCCGACCATGTGACCGTCATCGACAAAGGCCTTGGCGAAGTCGGCCACCCGCTGGAGCCGGTCGGGATCCAGTCCCAGATCGGCGGGGTCGTGCATGTCGGGGCCGGGAGTCGGGGCGTGCCCCATGTCAGAACTCAACGGGGCTGGATCAGCCCGCGGCGCCGGTCAACTCGTCGTCGCTCGGAACCTCGACGCCCTCGACCCAGTACAGGTAGAGGCCGGCGATGATCTCCTCGACACCGTCGAAACCGGTGTCGGAGAACTCCACGGTGACGACGTTGCCGTTCACGTGGACGCCGGCAATGCCGCCGCGGGCGAACAGTCGGCGGGCCAACTCGTCGGTCGGTGTGCCACCGGAGATCTCGTCACCGGCGCGGAAGCGCTCGTGACCCATGCCGGTCAGGGCACGGTTGGTCTCGTACCGGACGACCCCGGCTCGAGAGGACGGCTTGGCAACGACGGTGATCGGCTGACCCATGGCAGCGCAGGCTAGCGGTCGGTGCCCATCGCAGGGTCAGCGGCATCGTTGCCCACAGCCGGTTGCCCGGATGGTTCTGCGGTCAGGTCCCGATCGGCCCGGTAGAGGGCCCCGGCCAGACCGATGGAGGCCAGGGCCAGAACGGTGTGCACCACCTTGAAGCTCACCTCATGGTCGCCGAACAGCATGCCGCCGCCCCGCACCGTCCAGAAGACGATGGTCCACAGGCAGAACATCGCCACCAGACGGGTCGATCCGAGTGGGCGACGGTGCCAGAGCCCGAGCGGCACGGTGGCCACCAGTGCGGCCAGGACGAGGAAGACGAGGGCCACCACGATCCGCCAGGTACGGGCCCCGGCGGTCAGGTCGTCGTCGCCGACCACGTTGCGGATCCGACCCACCCACACCAGGGCCGTCCACGCCACGGCCAACCAGAGGAGTCGCACGAGGCCTCGCCTGTTTCCGTTCGTGTTTCCGGTCATGGACGAAAACGGTACCGGCGGTCAGAACAGACGAACCACCCCGGCCCGACCCCGGGCCGGCTCACCCGCCGGCGGGAGGCCATCCATGAACGACCAGGACCGACGGTGGAACGTCGTGGCACCCCGTTCGGCCAGGGCCTCGCGGTGGACGGGGCTGGGATAGCCCTTGGATGCCGCGAACCCGTAGCCCGGGAACCGGGCCTCGGCGTCACGCATGATGCGGTCCCGGGTGACCTTGGCCACCACGGAGGCCGCGGCGATCGACAGGCTGGTGGCGTCGCCCCTCACGATGGTCCGGGCCCGTCCTCCGCCCACGAAGTCCCAGTTGCCGTCCAGGAGCACCCGGTCGACCTCGATGCCGAGGGCGTCCAGTGCCCGTCGGGCGGCCAGGCGTTGGGCGGCCGACATCCCCAGGTCGTCGCACTCGTCGTTGCTGGCGTGACCCACCGACCATGCCGTGGCCCATCCGGTGATGCGGTCCACGAGCAACTCGCGTTCCGGTTCGGTCAGCATCTTGGAGTCGCGGACCCCGGTGATACGGCGGTCCGTGTTCACCACCACCGCCCCCACGGTCAGCGGGCCGGCCCATGAGCCCTTGCCCACCTCGTCCATGCCGGCCACCACGGCGTGCCCCTCGGCCCACAGCTCACGTTCTGCGGCCAGCCCCGGGGCCTTCCCCCTCAACGCGGCACGCATCCGGGGTCGTCCGGTCATGGTCCGACCCTAGGAGCCGGCGTCGGATCCTCGGGGCTCAGCTGAACGAGCCACCCTCGGGAAGATTCCCGGTCGGGGGTGGCACCCGACCCGCGGGAGCGGCCAGCAACGCCTCACCGGTGGCCTCCGTACTGGAGAACGCATTGTCGAGGCCCGGCGCACGCAGGACCACCGGACCGGTATCGCCACCCGAATCGGGGTGCGGCTCGAGTTCCCACAGGAGAGCCGGCCGTTCGCCGTGCCACCGCACGGCGAACCCCAGCCGACCGACCGCCGTGGCCAGCCCGTGCACCTCGATGGGTTGGCCCAACCAGGCGTCGGGCACATCCACCAACAGGTCCAGGCCGTCCGACGTCCGGCGAACCAGACGGTCGGCGAGCATCCGGAGATCGTCAGCCGGGCCGGCACTGACCCGAGGCGGGTCGTCCCGGACCGGGGAGTCTTCGACCATCACGGGCGTCTCGCTGAGAGAGGCGGCGTCGGCGGCCGCCGTGGGGTCGCCGAGCGCCTCGAACAGGCCAGCGAGGGACGCCAGCGCCCGACGGGCGTCAGGATCATCCCCGCCGGCCCGGATGATGCCGTCCAACCCCTCGGCGAGAGGTGCGCCGACGAGCGGTCGCGTGAACAGTGTCGGGTCACGGGTCAGGTCCCAGAGGGTGGCTACGGCTCGCAGCCGATCGGCACCCGACCCCGGCCAGCCCGCCTGCAGGCACCGGGCCGCCTCCTCCTCGAATCCCCAACGGGCCAGTTCGACGGCCACAGCGGCCGACGGTTCAGCCAGCACGAGGTCGACCAGGGCCCGGTGGGCATTCTCACCCTCGGGAACGTCGACGGTGGCCGCCACCTCCAGTCGGGACGACCAACCGGCCACCACCCGTTCAGCGGCCGGAAGCACGGCCGACGGGTTGTCCACCAGGTCGCCGGCCGGCACGGCGAACCGCAGCGCCGTCCGGTGGGTGAGCGGGACGACCAGGGCGCCGGCTGCCGCGCCGATCCGACATCGGACCGGGTCGGGCGCCCGGTCGACGGCTCGACCCCCGGTGACCTCGTCCCACAGGTCCCCGGCGGCGTCCACCAGTGCGAAGCGTCCGGGGTCCCGGTCGACCACCACCGCGGGCGCCCCATCGACCATGAGACGACGACCATCCACGGCCACTCGTCGGATCCGGCCGCCCGCCGTGGCCCGGACGATGACCGCCACGGCCACCGGGACCGGCGTCTCGTTGGCCAACTCCACGACCACCGCCGGGCCGGTCGAACCATCGGCCTGGGCGGCCCACGTGGTGGCCACGATGTCACCACCGGACACCCGCATCCGGGTCTCCAGCACGGGTGCCGTGCCGGGCCTGACCTGTCGGACGGCGGCTTCCACGGCCGGCTGATACCAGCGGTCGTCGGCCCCGATCCACCATTCGACCTGCCAGCCGGTGCCATGCCCATCCCCCAGCGGCCGGACCGTGGCCCGCTGGTCGACCACGGCCAGGGAACCGTCCCAGGTGCCGATCCTCGTCCCGGCGGGCAGAGGCGGCCCGCTGTCGGATGGGGCACGCCAGAAAGCCAGGCGAGAGCGCAAGCCCGCTCCGGCAGAACCGGCCATCAGGAACTGGCCATGAGGAACTGGCCCATCAGGAGGTGGTCGCGCCGTTCTCCGACGGTTCGACCTCGGCGGCCGGACGGCGGGTCATCAGGTCCGTCCACACGTCGACCGGCGATCGGTCATCCTCGAACACGCTGCGGACGCTCTGGGCGATCGGCACCTCGACGTCGACCTCGGCCGCCAACTGGCAGGCCACCCCGGCCGCCCGCACACCCTCGGCCACCTGGTCCATGCCGGCCAGCACCTCGTCCGGCGAAACGCCTCGACCCACCTGCTCGCCGACCCACCGGTTCCGGCTCTGGCCGCTCATGCAGGTGGCCAGGGCGTCCCCCAACCCGGCCAGTCCGGCCAGCGTCTGGAAGTCGGCTCCGAGGGCCACACCCAGTCGGCTCATCTCCGCCAGGCCCCGGGTGATGAGCGCGGCCCGGGCGTTGTCGCCCGTCTCGAGCCCTTCGGCCATGCCGGCCGCCAGGGCGATCACGTTCTTGACCGCCCCGCCGATCTCACAGCCCACCAGATCCTCGTTGGTGTAGACCCGCAGACGGTCCGAGGCGAGCAGACCCTGGAGGGCCAG
Source organism: Acidimicrobiales bacterium (assembly GCA_014239855.1). Taxonomy (GTDB): domain Bacteria; phylum Actinomycetota; class Acidimicrobiia; order Acidimicrobiales; family MedAcidi-G1; genus UBA9410. Next base: position 84,818 of record JAAZXY010000001.1, read on the forward strand.
AGCGACCGACGGATCGGTGGCGGCCACCACGGTGGCCGCGGACCGACCTTCGAGGATCTCCCGGGCCAGATTGGGGCCGGTCAACACGCCGACCGGTCGGCCGGGCAGCACCTCTGCGGCCACCTGGGTCATCCGCAGGCCCGTCCCCTGCTCGAAGCCCTTGGCCAGGCTGATGACCGGCACGTCGGCACCAATGGCCGGTTCCGCACTCATGAGGGTTGATCGAAAACCGTGGGTGGGTACTCCGGCCACCACCAGATCAGCGTCCGAGACGGCGTCCAGCAGGTCGTCGGTGGCCTCCAACTCGCCGGGCAGGTCGTGGCCCTCGAGGTAGCGGCGGTTCCCCCGACCGGCGGCCACGTCAGCCGCCACCTCGGGTCGTCGAGACCAGAGCACCGTCGACACCACGGGAGCCAACAGGGCGGCCACCGTCGTCCCCCAGGACCCGGCACCGACGACCACCACCCGCTCGACGGAACGGGCCACCGGGTCTGACGAAGGGTCGGAGCCCGGCGGTTCAGCCGGAGGCGGGGGCGTCATGGCGTCACCCTAGGGTGTCGCGATGTCCGGACCCGTCGGCGTGCTGATCCCCGTGAAGGCGTTCGCCGACGCCAAGGGCCGCCTCGCCGGGGCCGTCGAGCCCGACGTCCGGGCCGACCTGGCCCGGTCCATGGCGGCCACCGTGATCGCCGCGGCGGCGCCCCTACCGGTGACCGTGGTCTGCGACGACGACGGGGTCGATGCCTGGGCCCGCTCGGTGGGAGCCGGGGTGGTCCGGGTCGACGGACCGGGCCTGAACCGGGCCGTGGAGGCCGGGGTGGCTGCCCTGGCCGCCGACGGAACACGCCAGGTGGTGGTGGCCCACGCCGACCTACCCCGGGCCACCCGACTGGACCACTGTGCAGCGACCGAGGGCATCACCCTCGTGCCCGACCGGAACCTCGACGGCACACCGGTGCTCTCGGTACCGACCGATGCCGGCTTCCGGTTCGCCTACGGACCGGGCTCGTACGCCGCCCACGTGGCCGAGGCCGAACGTCTGGGTCTTCCGTGGCGGAGCCTGCACGACCCTGACCTGGCCTTCGACGTGGACGATCCGGCTGACCTCGAGGGACTCAGGTTCGCCGTCGACTGACCGACCCGGTCGACGGTTCCCACCGGAACTTCCGGGCCGCCACCAACGCACCGAACACTCCCCAGAGGGCCATCCTCAAAAGCAGCCCCGGCTCCCAGGCCGAGCCGACGTGGTACGGATCGAAGGCGGTGAAAAAGGCCTTCACGAAGGCCTTGAGCGGCAGGACGTCGCCCGCCACCAGCAGCCACCGGGCCGGCTCGTCACCCAGGGGAACGAAGATGTCGGACACGAAGGCCATGGGCAGCATGGTGGCCTGGGCCAACGCCGGGGAACTCTGGCCCGATGGGGCGACGGCGGCCAGGGCCAGGCCGAGCATGGCGAACGACGCCGACCCGACCACGAAGGTGACCAGCGCCGGGAGGACCCGGTCCATCTCGACCTCCACCCCGTAGGCGACCATGCCCACGGCCAGCATCATCGCCACGCCGAACACGGCAATGCACACGCCCGAGCCGACGACCCCCCCGAGGTAGCACCAGCGCGGGAGCGGCGTGCTGCTGACCCTCCGCAGGATCCCCTCGTCACGGGCGATGGCCGTCGAGATCCCGATGTTGGTGTACGTGGCCGACGCCGCGGTGAACACGGCCAGTCCCGGGGCGTAGAACTGGGCCGACGCCACCTCATGGCCTCCACCGATGGCCACGTCGCCGAAGATCGCCGCGAACAGCAGCAGGAACATCATCGGAAAGGCCAGGGTGAAGAACGCGGAGATCGGCACCCGACGGAACACCCGGTTCTGGTAGCCGATCTGGTGCAACAGCAGGCCCAGCCTCGACGGCAACCGTCCGGTCCGGTCAGCCATGGTCGCCACCTGCCGGTTCCCCAGCCGGTTCCCCACTGATGAGATCCAGATAGACGTCCTCGAGGGTGGGGCGCACCACCTCCAGGTCGTCCAGATCCACGCCCCGCTCCAGGGCCCACGCGGTCAGTCGGTGCAGGTCGGCCGTGGGCTGCTCGGTCCGCACCTCGAGGCGACCGCCCCGCACGGTCGCCCGACCGGACAGCCCTCCCAGCAGATCGTCGACCGTGCCGTCGGCGTCCAGCGGGAACCGGGCCCGGATGGCCGTCTCGCGGTCCATCGAACCACGGAGCTCGTCGGGCGTGCCCTCGGCGACCGCCCGCCCGCCGGCAATGACCAGCACCCGGTCGGCCAACGCCTGGACCTCGTCCATGTAGTGGCTGGTCAGCACGATCGTGGTGCCCAGCGACCGCAACCCGTCGACCATCTCCCAGGCCTGCCGCCGCGCCGACGGGTCGAACCCGGTCGTCGGCTCATCCAGGAAGAGGACGTCCGGGTCGCCGATGATGCCCAGGGCCAGATCGATCCGCCGTTTCTGGCCGCCGGACAGTCGATGGGTGCGTCGGTCGCCCAGGCCGTCGAGTCCGACCAGTTCGAGCACCTCGTCGACCGGCCGGCGGCGCGAGTAGCAGGCGCCGTAGTGCACCAGTGCCTCACGCACCGTCAACTCCCGCTCGATGCCGACCTCCTGGAGGACGATGCCGACGCGGTCCCGGAAGGCCGCGGACGCCGTGCCCGGATCGTGGCCCAGGACCTCGACAGTGCCGGCGTCCCGGGACCGGTGCCCTTCGAGGATCTCCACCGTGGTGGACTTCCCGGCCCCGTTGGGACCCAGCAGGGCGAAAACCTCGCCCGGCTCCACCTCGAACGAGATGCCGTCAACGGCCCGGACGTCGCCGTAGGACTTCTCCAACCCCGACACGGCGAGAGCGGGGGAAGCGGACACGGCGGCGAGGCTAGCCAGCCGCGACCGGTCCCTTGGCGTCCACGGGCCCACCTGCCAGACTGCGCGGCCATGGAGACCGTGAGTTTTGAACACATGGTGGACGGCACCCCCGAGGACTACGACCTCATCGGGCGCGAGTTGGCCGCCCACAAGGCCGAGCATCTGGCCGATCACATTCTGGGCACCCTGAAGGCCATGGCCGGGCCGCTGCTGGGCTACCCGGTGGACCGCTTCCAGCACAGCCTGCAGAGCGCCACCCGGGCGCTTCGCAACGGCGAGGACGACGAGATGGTGGTGGCCGCTCTACTCCACGACGTCGGCGACCCCATTGCCCCGGAGAACCACAGCGCGGTGGCCGCCGACATCCTCCGGCCCTACGTGTCGGACCGGACCCACTGGATCATCCGGCACCACGGCCTGTTCCAGGGGTACTACTACTTCCACCATCTGGGCGCCGACCCCGATGCCCGTGAGCAGTTCCGGGACCACCAGTGGTTCGACGACTGCGCGGCGTTCTGTGCCGACTACGACCAGAACTGCTTTGAGCGGAACCACGACACCATGGCGCTCGAGGATTTCGAGCCCATGGTGCGAACCCTGTTCGCCGGCGACAGTCGGTTCCCGCTCCCGTCCATGACCCTTGCTTAGGAACAGCGCCTAGGAACAACGCCTAGGGCTCGAGGACCACCTTGATGGCTCCGGCCGACCGGTCGGCGGCCACCCGGAAGGCCTCGGCGGCCTCATCCAGGCCGAACCGGTGGGTCACCACGGCAGCCGCAAGCTCGGGCACGTCGGCCAGCAGGCGGGCCGCCACCTGGAGTTCACCCGCCGGGTCGGCATCCGGTGCCTGACCGGCTCCCGTGCCCGGCGAGCCGTGGGCATGGACGCCCCGGGCGCAGCCGTACATCGACGACGGCACGAGGCGGACCTCCTTGAGGAACATGGTCATCACGTTGGGTAGCGCCAGACCGTCCCAGTAGACGCCGGGCAACGACACGGTGCCCCCCGGCCGGGCATGGTCGATGGCGGTGACCAGCGCTCCCTCGGTACCGGCGGCCTCCACCACCACGTCGTACTCCCCCGATGCATCCGTGCCGGCGCCGAGACGCTCGGCAGCCGCCTGCTGATGGGGGTGGCGGGCCGAAATGTCGACGTCGGCTCCCACCGCCCGGGCGGCGGCCACCGCGGTCAGGCCCACCGTGCCGCCCCCGACGACCAGCACCCGGTGCCCCGAGATAATGCCTGCGGTGGCCACCGCGTGGACCGACACGGCCACCGGTTCGACCAGGCAGGCATCGGCCACCGACAATCCGTCGGGCAACGCCACCACACACGACGGGTCCACCAGGACCCGGTCGGCCATGCCGCCGTCGGCGGCCAATCCGTAGAGCGCCATGTCACGGCACTGCTGGACCTCGCCGGCCAGACAGCGGTCGCAGGCGCCGCAGGTCAGGGTGGGACGCATGGCCACCGCCGTGCCGTCGGCAGTCCGGCCAGCCACCTCGTGACCGAACGTGGTGGGCAGTCCGAAGCCCGCCATGTGGAGGTCCGATCCGCAGATGCCCGCCGAGGCCACCTCGACCAGCACGCCGTCACCCTCGGGCTCGGGCACCTCCACCACGTCGAACACCCCGTCGACCGTCCGTACCCCTCGCACCGCGACCCCGATCCGTCATCCCCGGGCCACCCGACTCCGGGTCGCCTCCCACGCGACCGTAGGGTCCGCCCATGGGCATCGACCTGTTGGACGGCGACTTCTACGTCACCGACCCCTACCCCACCTACGCCCGTCTCCGCAACGAGGACCCCCTCCACTACGACGAGACCAACGACCTGTGGGGCGTGTCCCGCTACGACGACATCGTGGCCATCGAAAAGAACAAGGCCACGTTCTCCAACTCCAGCGCCGGCTCCAACTCCAGCGCCTACGCCGTTCCGGATCGACCACGCCGCGGCTACCGCCCCAACATCCCGGCCGACCGCTCCATCATCGGCTTGGACGACCCCCACCACGTGCTGCGCCGCAACGTGGTGTCCCGCCGGTTCACCCCACGGGCCGTCGGCCGATGGGAGGACCATGTCCGCGACACGGTGACCGAACTGGTCGACGGCGCCCTGGCCAACCCGGCGGCCGACGGGACCTGCCGGGTGGAAGCCGTCTCACAACTGGCCGCCCCCCTGCCGGCCCAGATGATCGGCCTGCTCCTGGGCTTCGGCACCGACATGTGGCCCCGGCTCCAGGAATGGTCGGAACGCACCATCGCCCTGGGAGGCGGTCCCCGCTACCACGACCACGACGGCGTGGCGGCCGCCATCGAGTTCGCCGGAGCGTGCGCCGAGCTCTACGAGGCCAAGCAGCCGGCGGTCACCGAGGGCTGCCCGATGGACGACGTCATGTCGGTCTGGATCGACCGCCAGCGACAGGGGCCCGAGGCCATGGACGGCCACGCCTTCGGCCTCGACGAGATCATTTCCGACTGCCTGCTGCTGCTGGACGGGGGCGCCGAAACCACCCGGACGGTCATCGCCCGCACCCTCGTCGAACTGGCTGGCCGACCCGACCAGTGGGCGCTGCTGCGAGACGGTGCCGACATGACGGTGGCCACCGAGGAGTTCATTCGCTGGGTGACGCCCATACACAACATGTGCCGGGTGGCCACCACCGACGTGGAGATGCACGGCCACACCATCCGGGCCGGCGACCAGCTGGTCCTCATGTACTCGTCGGCCAACCGGGATCCGTCCCACTTCGACGACCCGGAGACGTTCGACGTGACCCGCGACCCGAACCACCACATCGCCTTCGGCTTCGGCACCCACTTCTGCCTGGGTGCCGCCCTGGCCCGCCTGGAGATCCGCTCGTTCTTCGAACAGTTCGTGTCCCGGGTGGCCGAGATCCGCATCGCCCCGGGGACTGCTCCCGTCGAGATGCCCAACTCGTTCGTCTACGGGATGCGCGAAGCCCACCTCGAGTTGCTTCCGGCCTGACCCGGCTGGCCCCCACCGGACGGCGGGGAAACCTCAGTCAGTGGGTCGGAGGCCGGCCAGGACGTCGTCGCCCATTCCGGCGAGGAACGACGAGAAGTCGGGGCCGGACCGCAGAGCCTGCCCGCCGTCCACGTTGACGGCGGTTCCGGTGATCCACCTCGACTCGGGACCGATCAGGAACCGGGCCAGCGCACCCACATCGGACGGCTCGCCGACACCGGTCTCGGTGGTCGGGGCCAGAGGCGTGTTGCGGACATAACTGTCGTAGACGTCGCTGTCGCGCGGCACCAGGTCCATCATCTCGGTGGCGATGAACCCGGGACGGATCGAGTTGAACCTCACGTTGGACCGACCGAACTCGTCGGCCGCGTTGCGCATCATGGACTCGATCCCCGCCTTGGCCACCGGATAGGCCCCGAAGTGGACGTGGTTGCGATGACCGGCGATCGACGACATGCCGACGAACGAGCCGCCGCCGGCGGCCACCATCTCGGGCACCGAATGCTTCACGCACAGCATCGTGCCGACCACGTTGAGGCGCAGGACCGCCTCGAACTGACTCAGGTCCTGGACGTTGTAGGGCCCGAGGCCGCCACCACCGCCCGCGTTGGCCACCACGCCCCGGAGGTTCCCGGCGTTGGCCACCGCGGCGGACACCGCCGCACGCACGTCGTCCTCGGACGTCACGTCGGCCACCACGTGGTGCACGCTCCCCCCGTGGCCGGGACGAATCCGGTCGACGGCGTCCACCAGTCGGGATTCGGTCCGCCCACAGATGGTGACCACGGCTCCGTCAGCGGCCAGCGCCTCGGCGCACGCCCGCCCGATGCCCGTGCCGCCACCGGTGACCAGTACCCCCATGCCATGCAGCGCACCGTCGGTCATGCGTCATTCTCCTCGTTGAGACCCTCCTCCTCGTCGGCGTCCTCGGGAGGGACCAGCAGGTCGAGGATTCCCGGGAAGCCCGGAACCCGTCGCAGGGCCCGGTCGGCCCAGAAGAAGGCCACCATGCTGGCCAACGTCCCGGCGGGCCAACCCACCAGGAACCGGATCAACACGTAGCCGCTGGCCGACGTCTGATTGAACAGCCAGATGTCCCACGCCGAGGTCAGGAACTGGTAGCAGCCCAGCCCGATGGTGACGTGGCCCATGACCTGCCGGTAGCGGGGGTGGTCCCTCGTGGTCTGGTCGAAGGGCACCACCAGGTGGGCATACCGGGCCAGGAACGGACGACCGACCACCACCGTGCCGATGAGTGCCGCCCCGATGGCCGCCTTGGTTCCGATACCGATGCCGAAGTACACGGCGTCCGAATCGGTGACGATGCCGATGACGGCCCGCACCACCAGGTAGGCCACCAGGATCGGCAGGTAACGGCCGATCTCCTCGCCACGCCGGCGACGACCCACCACGATCTTGAGGCTCCAGAGCGTGGCGCCGGTGACGCCGGCGGCCAGCCCCCAGAGGCGTTCCAGCCCGATGAACAGGGCAATGGGCAGGACCGAGTCCCAGACCCTGGAGCGATCACCCCGGCTGCGGTCGGGTCCGGCGGGGTCCGGCCGGACCGGTTCAGACGGTGAAGGCATCGCGGGCGGCCGCCGCGCCCAGCGACAGCACGCCCTCGGGCACCCGGTCGGCGATCCGGCGGACCTCGGTGTAGTGGTGGTGGTGCGAGGCCTCGGCGAACAGGCGCCGACGCTCGTCCAGACGGTCGCCGGTGGGTGCCGCGTCGAGGAATCCGAAGATGGAGAAGGCCAGCTCCAGGTCGCCCACCATGGGAGCCCGACCGAACAGGGCGGCCCGCTTCAGGGCGACGCCCACACAACCGGCCATCACGTCGGCCGCGTGCTCGCCCGCGCCCAACTGGAGCCGTCCCGTGAATCCCCGAGCCAGCCGGAGGGCATAGCCCTGATCGGGACCCTGACTCCCCAGGCGCTCACCGCGCGGCTGACCCCCGACGACCTCACCCGGTCGATTGGCGTGCCATGGTCCGAGACGACGACGCGGGCCCGAATAGGCCCATCCGGTGGACCGGACGGCGGAATGGGGGACGTACGACGGTGCGGCCATGGGTTCAGGCTACGGGGCGTCCCCGGTCACTGGACCAGCCGGGAGCCACACCCAGCCGAGCGTCGCCCTCGTGCCCGGAGCGTCATAGTCGTCGTCGCCCTCGAAGCGGACCGGGGTGGTCGAGTCGTCGAGGAGCCGCACGTGCCGAACGGGTGCGTCGGTGGTCGCCGCCATCACCTCGTCGACCGTCCGATACGTGGCCAGACGCTGGAACATGGCAATGGTCGGGCTGATCATCGTGAGTTCGCCGGCCTCCCAGCGGGTCAGGGCATCAGCGGGCCGGCACCACTCGGCGTGCACGGCCTCGCGGCCATCGACCACCGGTCGGCATCCGGCCGGCGCCCGGGCCACGAAGAACGCCGTGTCGTAGCGCTTGATGCTGGGCATGGGCGTCACCCACCGGGCCACCGGATGGACACCTGAGAGGTCCAGGTGGGTATCGGCCGTCGACACGAGGTCGGCCAACCGGACCGCACCCGATTCCAGATCCCGGCGGCGGGCCACCAGGTCGGCAGCCACCGTCTCGTCACCGATGCCGAGGGCCACCCCGACCTCTTCGATCGTCTCACGCACCACGGCGATCCGGTACGAGAGGGGGTCGTCCATACCCGGAAGCTCGCCGACGGCACCCGACGACAGGTCCCCCCACCGGGGATCGTGGTCGCCGTCGTCCACCGCTCCACCGGGGAACAGCGTGTGCCCGGCCACGAACGTCGAGGCGTCGGTGCGACGGAGGGCGAGCACGTGCAGGTCGGGTCGGTCGTCGAGCAGCACCACGGTGGCCGCCGACCGGATGGGCACGTCGTCGACGGGAATCTGGTCGCGGTGGGGACCGGCCCTCCGTTGATCCGATCCGCCTCCGAGCATCCGGCGATCCTATGGTCGGGGTCATGGCCGACGACCAGACCACCGACCGGCCGACCGGCGACCTGACCGAACCACCGTCACGGCCCGTGCCGGCCGACCTGCTGGCCGGGCTGAGCGTGGCCATGGTGCTGGTCCCGCAGTCCATGGCCTACGCCGAGCTGGCCGGCCTGCCGCCCCACCTCGGCCTCTTCGCCTCGGCCCTGCCGCCCATCCTGGCCGCCTTCTTCGCCTCATCGCCCTACCTGCAGACCGGTCCGGTGGCCCTGACCAGCCTGTTGACCTTCGGCGCCCTGGCCGGTCTGGCCGAGGTCGGTACTCCCGACTACGTGGCCATGGCCGCCCTGCTGGCCCTGCTGGTCGGGGTGACCCGGCTGCTTCTCGGTGTGTTCCGACTCGGGATGGTCACCTACCTCATGCGTGACCCGGTCGTCACGGGATTCACCTCGGCGGCCGCCATCCTCATCATCGCCTCACAGCTCCCCAAGGCCCTCGGGGTGGCCGCCCCAACCGGCGGCGTGCTGTGGCGGGCCGGCTGGTCGTTGGGCCACCTCGACCACTGGGAGGCCGCCTCGGTGGCCATTGCGGTGGTCACCATGGCACTGGTGCTGGCCGGCCGTCAGGTCGTCCACCGCCTGTTCCCGGGCGCGCTGCTGGCCGTGGTCGGAGGCGTGATGATCAGTCGGATCGCCGACTACTCGGGACCGGTGGTCGGCGAGGTACCGACCGGGCTGCCGGACCTGTCCCTGGACCTCCCATGGGGGTCCACCGGCACCCTGCTGGTGGGCGGGGTGCTGATCGCGCTGGTCGGCTTCGCCGAGCCGGCGTCCATCGCCCGGGTGTTCGCCGATCAGGACCGGCAACGATGGAGCGCCGACCGGGAGTTCGTGAGTCAGGGCGTGGCCAACGTGGCCGCTGCGGTGTCCGGCGCCTTTCCGGTGGGCGGATCGTTCAGCCGTTCGTCACTGAATCGCCTGGCCGGCGCACAGACGAGGTGGTCGGGCCTGGTCACCGGGGCCGCCGTGCTGGCCTTCGTGCCGTTCGCCGACGTGCTGGCGCCGCTGCCCCGGGCCACCCTCGGAGGGGTGGTGGTCGCGGCGGTGGTGGGGCTCGTCCGGCCGGTGGCGCTCGTCTCCATGATCCGGCGGTCATCGGCCGATGCCCTCGTGGCGTGGGCCACCTTCGCCGCCACGCTGGCCCTGGCCCCCCGGGTCGAACAGGGCGTCCTGGTGGGAATCCTCCTCTCGCTCGCCGTGGGCCTGCGGACCCGCCGAACCCGCTAGTCGTCGGCCTCCAGCCCCATCTGGAACCATGCCTCGACGAGGGTGGCCACGTCGGTCAACGTCGACACGTAGGCCAAGGTGTGTTCCAGCACCTGCTCGCCGTATTCGGGCGTGGTGGCCACCGTTCCGTCGGTCGGGACCACCACCTGGAAGCCCCCGTTGACCAGGTCGAACACCGCGTTGGGAATGGCCACGTTGAGGCTCACGCCGGCCACCACCACGGTGGTCACCCCTTCGTTGCGGAGCATGGGCGCCAGTTCGGTGCCGGCCACCGGCGACAACCCGTGGAACCGGGGTACGACGACGTCGACCCCCTCGACGAACCCGATCTCGGCGGCCGGTTCGACCGCGTCGGTACCCACGTACTGCTGGACCTCGGCTCGACGACCAGCGGCGAACAGGCGGGAGTTCCGGTTGCCGCCCCACAGGTCGGAGTGGGCGTGGAAGGTGCAGTGCACGACGCGCACCCCCGCCGAGCGGGCGGCACCAGCCAGATCACCCAGCCGGGGTAGCAGACCGGAGGCGGCCACCGCATCGGCCACTGCGGGCATGTTGGATGCCTCGCCGACCACGCCGTTCTGGCACTCGACCACGCACAGGGCGGTGTGTGCGGGATCCACCAGGTCCCGGAGATCCATCGCCATCGACCTTCCCTCCCCTTCCCGGCGTCGCCGGGCTATTCGAATTTGGTACCGGCCTCGCGCAGCACGTCCAGCCAGCGGGCACCCGCATCGGGCGCCTGCTCCCCCGGACGGTACGTCACGCCCGCGAGGGTGCCCGTCCAGGCGAAGGTGCCGAACCGCTCCCGGATGGCCCACGACACCGGCGACTTCCGGTCGATGCCCACGTCGATGCCCTGGAAGGGAGCCATGGCGGTGAGCACCGGAAGGTCGCCGGCACCTCCCGCCACCACGCCGTCGACCCGCAGCTCGACGTCGAGCTTGAGGTCGCCCAACGCCTCCACGGCCAGCACCACCGAGGCCGCACCGGCCGGCAGCACCCCACCGTCCACCTCGACCATCGAGCCGTAGCCGTTCCACGCCAGGGTCAGCCGGTCGTCGACCACGTACAGGGCGTACCCGCCTCCCTGGTCGCCGTGGGCCACCAACGTGCCCCGGTCGCCGGAGGCGAAGTCCAACGCCACCTCGACCTCGAACGACCGGAAGTTGATGAGGGCGAGCGACCGGTACCGCTCGGTGGTGGGCGTGCCCGGCCGGAAGGTCGTCTCGACCACGGTGTCGGCGCCCCACGGGGGCCGCAGCAGGTTCTTGACGTTGTTGCCCTCGTCCAGCGGGAACACCTGGTTGGCCCACGCGGCCTCCTCCCAGGCGGCCACCAGCTCGGCCAGCTTCTCGGGATGCTCGTCGGCCATGTCGCGTGACTCGGTGGGGTCCTCGTCCAGATGGTGGAGCTCCCACGTCTCGGTCGAGAACGGCGTCCGGGGCTGCCGACAGGTCACCGCCGACCAGCCGTCCCGGTAGAAGCCCCGGTGACCCATCTGCTCGTAGTACTGCTCGGGATGGGTGCTGTCCACGGCCGGATCGGCCAGCGAGCTTGCGAAGCTGGCGCCGGCGGCCGGTGGGACGGGCGACCCGTGCTTCGTCGTGGGCATGGCCACCCCGGTCAGGTCCAGCACGGTGGGCAGCAGGTCGGTGACGTGCTGGTACTGACGGCGGATGCCCCCGGCGTCGGCCAGGCCGGCACCCTTCGAGATGATGAACGGCACCTGATGGCCGCCCTGGTGGGTGTTGATCTTGTAGAGCCGGAACGGGGTGCCCGACACCATGGCCCAACCCGACGGGTAGTGGGCCAGGGCCTGGGGGCCACCCAGCAGCTCCATCCGGGAATGGTCCAGTTCCACCGAATCCAGGGGATTGGCCCGGGTCTGGCTGATGAGGGTCCGGAAGTAGGCCGAGGTGCCGTTGTCCAGTCCCTCCCGGCTCCCGCCGTTGTCCGAGGTGAACACCACCACGGTGTTCTCCCACTCCCCCATGGCCTCCAGCCCCTCGCGGAGCCGACCCAGGTTCTGGTCGACGTTGTCGACCATGGCGGCGAACACCTCCTGGTACCGGGCGAAGACCTCCTTCTCGGTGACCGTGAGGTCGTCCCACGCCCGGACGGCGTAGTTCTCCTCGGTGTTGCGGGGCGGCAGCACCACGCCGTCGTCGAAGAGGCCCATGGCCTTCTGGCGTTCGAAGCGGAGGCGCCGTACCTCGTCCCAGCCGGCCTCGTAGCGGCCCCGGTACTTCTCCAGGTCGTCAGGTCGGGCCTGCAGCGGGGCATGCACCGCACCGTGGGAGAAGTAGAGGAACCACGGCTTGGTGGGGTGCCCGTCACGGACCTCGCCGACCATGGCCAGGGCCCGGTCGGTGAGGTCGTCGGTGAAGTAGTAGTCGTCGTCGAAGTCGTCGATGTCCAGCGCGTGGTTGTCCTCGTAGAGGCGGTGCGGCTGGTGGAAGTTCGTGAACCCGTCGAGGATCCCGTAGAAGCGGTCGAACCCGGTCTGGAGCGGCCACCCGTCCTTCGGGCCGGCCTCGGTGAGTTGGCTGTCCGGGCAGAGGTGCCACTTGCCGACCATGAGGCTGGACCAGCCGGCGCCGCGGAGCACCTCGCCCATGGTCACCGCATCACTGCGGATGGACGCCGCGTACCCGGGAAAGCCGGGCTCCATGTGGCAGACGGTGCCCACCCCGGCCAGGTGGTGGTTCAACCCGGTGAGCAGTGACGCCCGGGTCGGCGAACACATCGGGTTGACGTGGAAGTTGACGTACCGCAGGCCCTCGTCGGCCAGACGGTCGACGTGCGGGGTGTCGATCTCCGAGCCGAAGCAGCCGACGTCGCTGAAACCCAGGTCGTCGACCAGCACCACCAGCACGTTGGGGGCACCCTCGGGGGCGGTGGGCGGCCGGGGCCACGAAGGGGTCGACGTGGACATGATGCGCCCGACCTCGCCGCTGAATCCGTCGTAGGCAGATGGGCTTGCCGCTGCAACAGTGGTCACGGACCAGAACCTACTCAGGGCCCCCGGCGTGCCTGTCCCCCGGAGCCGTGTCGCCGGAGATGTGGCGCCGGAGTTGGGCGGTCGGCACCAGGAGCAGCACACAGACCACCGCCACCAGCCCGAACGCCCCGGCGAACCCGGCCGATGAATCAGCGACGGCACCCAGCACGAACGGACCGGCGAACCCGCCGATCTCGGCCACCGCGAACCACAGGCCGTAGGCCACCCCGGTGTTGGCCGGGGTCACCGAGCCCGACTCCATGAGACCGATCAGGATGAGCGGCACGAGCGCCGATCGCAGCCCGGCCACGGCCACCGGGATCGGATCCAGTGCGGTGGGCAGGACGAGCAGGGCCACGAGGGCGAACGCGATCAACAGGAACATGGCCGTCAGGGCAACCGGCATCCGGCTGGGCTCCGTGCGCCGGGGCACCAGGAGCGACGCCAGCACCCCGACCAGCCCGCCGAGGGCTGCCCAGTTGGCGGCCGCCATGGCCGAGAAACCGCTGTGCTCCCGGAGGGCCTCGGGCATCCATCCGCCGAGGCCGTGGCCCACGAAGAACACGCCCAGGCCCAGAACCAGCACCGTGCGGACCTCGGGGTCGGCCAGAAGGGCCCGCCTCCCCGCCGCACCGGCCACGTCGGCCGGAGCCACCCGCACCGGCGCGTCGGGCGCCCGGCCGGACACGACCAGCCACGCCGCAGCGGCCACCACGACCACGCCCGTCTCGATCAGCACCGTGGTGCGCCACGAACCGGTCAGCGGCATGAACACCGAGTTGGAGAGCACCAGGGTGACCATGCCGCCGATGGCCGGCATGGTGCTGTAGGTCCCGATGGCCAGCCGTCGTTCGCGCTCCTCGCCGAACCACAGGCCGACCGCCTTGGGCGCACCGGCCGAGATGAGCGGACCACCGATGCCGAACAGGGCGATGGCCAGCAGGAACGTGACCAGACCGTCGGCCGCCGCCCGGGTCACGCCGCTCACGGCCACCACCGAGGCCCCCAGCAGGATGCCCCGGTGGATGCCGAGTCGATCCAGGAGGCGCCCGCCGATCGGGGCGCTCACGATGTACACCAACTGCCAGGCACCCAGGGCCAGGCCCATGGCACCCCGGCTGAGGCCGAGATCGTCCCGCACCTCGCCGACCAGCGGCGGGATCGACATGGCCACCACCCCGAAGGCGAAGTAGACGCCGCACACCCCGCTGAACAGCACCCAGCGGTAGGGATGCCGGTGGCGATCATCCAGGGGGCCGGTCATCGGGTGATGATCCCACGGCATCCTCATTCGATTCCGACCGGGTCCACGATCCGGCCGATCGATCTGCGAACCTGTGGTCATGGCCGAACCGATCGAACTGCGTTGGACGGCCGATGACCAGTTGCTCGACCAACTGGACCGTCCGATCCTCGTCGTGGCGTTCCGCGGGCTGTTCAACGCCGCCGGATCGGCCACCTCGGCCGTCGAGTGGTTGATCGAACGCCTGGACAGCACTCAGGCGGGCGACATCGATCCCGAGACCTTCTACGACTTCACCCAGGAACGCCCGATCGTCGAGTTCGACGATGGTGGAGCCCGGCGGGTCCGATGGCCATCCAATCGGGTGTTGGCCGTGCGTACCCCCGACGGCCAACGGGATCTGGTGCTGGTGGCCGGTGTCGAACCCCACCTCCGGTGGCGGACGTTCACCGAGGCGCTCCGGTCCGCGGCGACCCGCACGGGTGCCCAACTGGTGGTCACCCTCGGGTCGATGAGCGGCATGTCTCCCCACACCCGCCCTCCGGCGGTCACCGGGAGCAGCACCAACCGGGACCTGGCGGAGCGCCTGGGCCTCGACCGCCCCTCCTACCAGGGGCCGACCGGCGTGGTCGGCGTCCTGCACGACACCCTGGACCGGGCCGGCGTGCCGGTGATCTCCCTGCGGGTGTCGGTGCCCTACTACCTCCCGGACTCCCCCAACCCGAAGGCCACCCGGGCTCTGCTGCGTCGCTTTGAGCAGGTCAGTGGGGTGGAGACCGCGTTCGCCGACCTGGACGGCCCGGCGTCGGAATGGCAGCTGCGGGTGGATGAGGCGGTGGCCGGCGACGGCGAGGTCACGGCCCACGTACGACGTCTCGAGTCCCAGGTCGACCAGAGCGAGGACCTGATGCCCCGGGGCGACGACCTGGCCGCCGAGTTGGAGGCCTTCCTGCGCGACCAGGACCAACGCGTCGACCGGGATGACGGGCCGGCCGAAGGTGACGAGCCAGAGATCCCCGACGAGGACTGAAGCGGCCCGGTGGGTGAGACTCGCCCCATGGACCGCAACACTCTCCTGACCGCCGTCGAACGCGAGGGGCGGGCCCTGTTGGCCGCCGCTGAACGCGACCCCTCCGCCCGGATCGAACACTGTCCGGACTGGGACGTCGCCGGCCTGGTCGACCACATGGCCATGGTGTGGGGCTTCATGACCGCCCAGATCAACGCCGCCTCACCGGACAAGCCGAGTCGACCAGACGCCGACGACACGTCGACGGCCAGCGACCGACTCAGCCGTCTGGTGGCCCTGCTGGCCTCGGTCGACCCGTCGGAGCCGTGCTGGAACTGGTGCCCCGAGGAGGGCCGAAACGTTGGCTGGGTGGTCCGACGTATGGCCCATGAGAACGGCATCCACCGCTGGGATGCCGAGAACGCGGTCGGCGAACCCGAACCGCTGGACGCCGAGCTGGCCCGCGACGGCGTGGACGAGATCCTCGACGTGGCGTGGCGCTACCACCGGACGGGCCCGGTCACCGTCTTCCCGTCAAGCACCCTCCATCTGCACCGCACCGATGGTGACGGTGAGTGGCTGCTGTCATCGGCCGACGACCAGTTGGTCGTGGAGCACCAGCACGCCAAGGGCGATGCCGCGGTGCGCGGCACGGCCTCGGACCTGAACCTGCTGGTCTGGGGCCGCCGTCAGCCGGCGCTGGAGGTCTTCGGCGACCAGGCCGTCCTCGACGCCTGGCTGGCCCTCACGCCCTAATCCTTCTCGGTGCCCCAGATGCCGACGAAGGACACCATCTCTCCCGGGTAACCGCCGAGGTTGTGCACCAGGGCCCGGCTCCGGGTGTCCAGCGTGGTGACGCTCCGGTCGACGGGCGCCTCGCCCCGCAGCTGCAGCCACGCCTCGTAGTGCATACGCAGTCCGCTGGCCCCCACCGGGTGGCCGAAGCTCTTGAGGCCGCCGTCGGTATTGACCGGCAGGTCACCGTCGAGGGCGAACCGGCCGTCCAGCACGTCGCTCCAGCCCTCGCCTCGCTCACTGAACCCGAGGTCCTCCATGAGCACCAGTTCGGTCGGGGTGAAGCAGTCGTGCACCTCGGCCATGGCCAGCTCGGTCCGCGGGTCGGTTATCCCCGCCTGGGCGTAGGCGTCATCGGCTGCTGCCGCGCATTCGGGCAGCGTGGTGAAGTCGAAGGCCGGGTCCACGAGACCCGACCCGTCACCGGCCACCAGCGACAGGGCCTTCACGTACAGCGGGGCGTCGGTGTAGTCGGTCGCCCGGTCGGCGGGCACCACGACGGCCGCCGCCGCCCCGTCGGCCACGCCGGCACAGTCGAACACCGAGAGGCGACCGGCCACCGCGGCCATGTCGCAGATGGCCTCGGCTGACATTTCCCGCCGGAACTGGGCCAGGTCGTTGCGGGCCCCGTTGAAGTGGTTCTTCTCGGCGATCTTCGCCACCACGTAGCGCAGCCGGTCCTCGTCGACGCCGTACCGCTCGGCGTAGGCGGGCAGCATGAGGCTGAACATGGCCGCCGCGGTGAGGGTGCGGTTGGTGCCGTCGGTGGGAATGGGGAAGGCGTTGAGGCCCTGGTAGCCGCCGTCCTTGACCTTTTCGCCGCCGATGGCCACCGCCACGTCATAGGCCCCCGACGCCACGGCGTAACAGGCCTGGCGGAGGGCCTCGGACCCGGTGGCGCAATAGTTCTCCACCCGGGTGACCGGACGGTTCTCGAGGCGAAGCGGGGTGGCCAACGAGATGCCCGAAGCCGACGACTGCGACGTGCCGTACCAGTAGGCGTCGACGTCATCCTTGACCATTCCCGCCGAGTCGAGGGCCAGGCCGTGGGCGTCGATGAGCAGGTCGTCCAGCGAGCGGTCCCAGTGCTCGCGGAACGGGGTGCACCCCATGCCGACGATGGCCACCCGATCAAGGATCCCGTGTGATGCCATATGTGCGTTCCCTGCTTCCTCGGCTGCCCGGTCGCTCAGCCCCGGGCGGGCTGGGCCTTCCAGAAGTAGTTGTGCAACCCGTCGGCGGTGAACATCCGACGGAACGTCATTTCCACCCGGTCGCCAATGGCCACCTCGGCCGGGTCCACGTCGGTGAGTTCGATGGGCATGCGCCCGCCACCGTCGAAGTCGACCACCGCGAAGACCACCGGCGGGCTCTGCGAGTAGACGAGGTGGTCCACGGTGAAGGTGGCGATGGTGCCCGTGGCGTCGGCCATGGGGGTCGGGTCCATGTCGTCCACCGCTCCGCCGGCGATGCCGACGCGGCTCGGAGGCAGGTGGGTGATGCCGGTCGTCCGGTCGGTGGCCCCCACGAAGCCGTGCTTCCAGTCGGTACGCCGCAGGGCGGCCGACGACGACGGTCGGTTGGGTTCGGGTCGGTTGGGCGGCTGGATCTCCAGCAGGCCCCGCCACGCCAGGTAGCGGGTGTACGCCACGTCGGCCCGGTCGTCGACCTGGATGGCCACCGATCGGGCCG
Source organism: Acidimicrobiales bacterium (assembly GCA_014239855.1). Classification (GTDB taxonomy): domain Bacteria; phylum Actinomycetota; class Acidimicrobiia; order Acidimicrobiales; family MedAcidi-G1; genus UBA9410. Next base: position 102,643 of record JAAZXY010000001.1, read on the forward strand.
GGCGTCCGGCCGCCAGGGCGTCGGTGGCCCGGAAGAACAGGACCTCGCAACCGTCGGCCAGCACCACGAGGGCCACCACGGCACCCGCCTCGGCGCCGTCCAGCACGTCGGCCAGCAGCAGGGAGGGGTGGGCCGCTCCGGAGTTGCCCACGGTGGCCGAGCGGTCGTCAGCAATGGCCACGCCGAGGCCGGACGCCGCCTTCTTGGTGGCCCGACCGTGCAGCCCGGTGGCCACCGCGACGGTGACGTCGTCGGTGCTCAGACCGGTGGCAGCCAGGGCGTCGGCCCACGCCTGCTTCACCAGCGGCAGGTAGGCCTGCTCGCCGAAGCGGTCCTCCCAGGTGCGCGAGTGGGCGCTGCCCGGGGTGCGCCAGCGGTCGGTGAACTCCCCGGTCGCCGTGGCCCCGCCCAGGTACTCGGCCAGTAGCGGGCCGTCGTCCGACGATCCGGTGAGGAAGGCCGTCGCCGCGTCGCCACCGCCGCCGTCCTCGGGACCGGTCGGCAGCCCGATCCGGAGGTCGGAGGCCACGACCAGGGTCCGGCCCGGTGCGGTCAGGGCGGCCCGCAGGGCACCCACGGCGGAACGGGTCGCTCCCCCGAAGTCCAGTGCGGGGATCGAGGGGTCCAACCGGAGGGCGGCGTGCATGACCGTGGCGTTGGTCTTGTCGAGGTAGGCCGGAGCGACCGTGGAGAACCAGAGGGCATCGGGGGTGGCGCCATTGATCGCACCCAACGCCCGGCGGGCCGCGGCGACGCCCATGGTCGTGGTGTCCTCGTCGAAGGAGGCGACGGAACGATGGCCCCGGCCGCCCCCGGCACCCATGACCGATCCGATCTCGGCCCGGTCGAGACGCCGGTACGGCACGTGGGCGCCGTAGGCGAGGATTCCTCTGGTCGTACTCATGCGTCTCCCCTCCGATACCGTACAGATCTGACGGACCGTCAGATTACCTTCCACGAGACCGGGCACCCCATGGACTTCGATTTCACCACCGAACAGGAAGCTTTCCGTGATGAGGTCGAGGCCTTCCTGAACGCCAACGACGACCCCGACGTGTTCGACCCCACCCGGGAGAACATGGCCCAGATCGTCGATACTCCCAAACGCCGGGCCCTCATGAAGAAGATGGGCGAGCAGGGCTGGTTGGGCATCACCTGGCCGAAGGAGTACGGCGGCCAGGAGGGCGAGGGCGTCTACGAGTACATCCTCAACGAGGCCCTCGCCGGACGGGGTGGCCCCCAGATCGGCAAGGGCGTCGGCATCATCGGCAAGACCCTCATCGCCCACGGATCCGAATTCCTCAAGGAGGAGTTCCTCCCCAAGATCCTGGCCAACGAGGTGGAGTTCGCCGTCGGCTACAGCGAACCGGAGGCCGGCTCGGATGCCGCGGCCATGAAGCTCAAGGCCGTCGAGACCGACGGCGGCTGGACCCTCAACGGCCAGAAGACGTGGACCACCTCGGCTCACTTCGCCGAGTGGTACTGGGTGGGCGCCCGCACCAACCCCGACGCCCCCAAGCACTCGGGCATCACCCTCTTCCTGGTGCCCATGGACCACCCCGGCATCACCGTGCAGGGCATCTGGACCATGGGCGACGAGCGCACCAACGACGTGTTCTTCGACGACGTGTTCGTTCCCGACGAGTACGTGGTCGGCCAGCTCGACCACGGCTTCCAGTACATCTCCCAGGCGTTGGACCTCGAGCGGTTCACCATGTTCACCTTCTCCCCGATCAAGCAACGCCTCGACCTGCTGATCGATCACGTGCGTTCGGCCCAGCGCGACGGCCAACCACTCAAGGACGATCCGAAGGTGCGTTCGCGCATCGCCCGCCTGGCCACCACCGCCGAGGTGGCCCGGGGCATGGGCCTGCGGGTCGTCGATGCCTCGGTGAAGGCCGAGGCCAGCGGTGGCGCACCGCCGACCATCGAGTCCTCGGAGTACAAGTTGTTCACCACCGAGTTCTCCAAGGTGCTGGCCGACGCCTCGATGGACCTGGGTGGTCCGGGTACGCAGCTGCGGGTCGGCACCGAAGAGGCCCCCATGGCCGGGCGGGCCGAGTCGACCTACCGCTACACGGTGCTGGACACCATTGGCGGCGGTACCTCCGAGGTCCAGAAGAACATCATCACCCGCCGCGGCCTGGGCCTCCCCAAGAACTTCTAGGGCCCACCCCTTTCAGCAACATGACGACCGACCGCCGCCCCCTTCTCGACGGGATCACCGTGCTGGACCTCGCCTCAGTGGGGCCCGCGGTGCGCGCCGCCCGCTGGCTGGCCGACTGGGGCGCCGACGTCATCAAGGTGGGGCCGGTGCCCCGCGATGCCGGCGTGCAGATCACCCCACCGGCCTACGCCTACAGCGCACACCGGGGCATGCGCCGGGTCCTGCTGGACCTCAAGTCCGACGGCGGACGCGACGCCTTCCTGGATCTGGCGGCCACCGCCGACGTGGTCATCGAGAGCTTCCGACCGGGCGTCGTCGACCGTCTGGGCATCGGCTACGAGGCCCTCCGGGCCGTCAATCCCCGCATCGTGCTGTGCTCGACCACCGGCTTCGGTCAGACCGGACCACGGTCCCAGTGGGCGGGCCACGACCTCAACTACCTGGCCGTGGGCGGCTACCTCCACTGCTCGGGTCGCAGCGGTGACGGTGGCCCGGCGCTGCCCGGCGCCACGGTGGCCGACAGCGCGGGCGGCGGCCTGCACGCGGTGGCCGCCATCTGCGCCGCCCTGACCGCCCGTTCGACCACCGGCGAGGGCACCCACCTCGACGTGTCGATCGCCGACGGGGTGCTGTCGCTCATGTCGCTGGCCGTCGACGAGTACCTGGCCAACGGCACCGAACCCGGCCCCCGTCACGGCCTGCTCACCGGCCGCTACGCCTGGTACGACCTCTACGAGGCGTCGGACGGCGGCTGGCTGGCCGTCGGGGCCATCGAGCCCCGTTTCTTCGTCAACCTGTGTCGAGGCCTGGGCTGCGACCAGTGGGCCGGGCACCAGTACGACGACGATTCGGTCGACGCCATGCGGGCCGACTTCGCCACCGCCTTCGCCACCCGCCCCCGCGACGAGTGGGTGGATCTCCTGGGGCCGGCCGACACATGCGTCACCGCGGTACTCGACGTGCCCGAACTGCTGGCCGACGAACAGTTCCGGGCCCGGGGCGCCTTCACCGAGGTGACCCACCCGACAGCCGGGACCATTGCCCAGGTGGCCGCCCCGCTGGCCGGCCAGGTCGACGCCGCCGGGCTGCCCGTCCACGACATGGCCCAGCCGACCACCGACGAGATCCTGACCGCCGCCGGGGTGGACGCCGACCGGCTGGCCTCGCTGCGAGCCGAGGGAGCGATCGCATGAGCACTGACCCCGTCGTGGAGACGCTTCCCCCGGTTCCCGACGCCGTGACCGATCGCATCGGCCTCGTCCAGTACGAGGAGGAGGGCGGCTTCCCGGTCGAGCACGGCTACATCTGGACGACGTGCGCCGCCGTCGAGAACGGCAACCCGCTGTTCTGGGAGGACTCGGTGGCCGATGCGCTGACCGACGGTCCCATTGCCCCCCCGACCATGCTCTCGGTCTGGTTCCGCCCCCACCACTGGTCGCCGGGACGCACCGAACCGGCGGTCCCTCTGCAGGCCCACTTCGACCTGAAGGACGACCTCGACCTGCCCGAGGCCATCATCTCGTCGAACACCAACACGTTCCACGATCCGGTCCGAATCGGTGACCGGGTCCGGTCCCGCCAGATCCTCCGGTCGATCAGCGAACCCAAGACGACCCGGTTGGGCCACGGTCGGTTCTGGACCATCGACGTGGAGTACCTGAACCAGGACGACGCCCTGCTGGGCGTGGAGTCCTACACGGCCTTCGGCTATCGGCGACCTGATGCGCCCGAGGCGAAGCAGTGAGCCGGCCCACGACTCGCCTGCTGCACGGTGACGTGGCGGTCGGCGACACCCTGCCCGGTTTGGGCGTCGACGTGACGGCCACCACGGTGGTGCTCGGCGCGTTGGCTTCCCGGGACTGGCGACCCATGCACCACGACCGGGACTTCGCCATCAACCGCAACGGCACGCAGGACATCTTCCTCAACACCCCGAACCAGGCCGCCTGGTTCGAGCGCTACGTGACCGACTGGACCGGTCCCACCGGCCGCCTCGGCCGCATGACCTTCCGCATGAACACCTCGGTGTTCCCCGACGACCACATGGTCTTCTCGGCCACCGTCACCGGCACGTCGGTCGATGACGCCGGCTGCGGCTGGATCGACCTGGACGTGGCCCTCATGGTGGGCGAGGTGGCCGCCACCACGTGCGCCACCCGGGTGGCCCTCCCCCTCGACGAGAACGACAACCCCTGGGCACGCCGCGGCGATGCCTGGCGACCATAGGAGAACCGACCGTGGACCTCGCCTTCAGCGACGAACAGGACATGCTGCGAGAAGCCGTGCGCGGCCTGTGCGCCGATGCCGCGGACTCCGTCCGGGGCATGGAGAACGACCCCAAGGGCTTCGATGACGCCTTCTGGCAGGGCCTGGCGGCCATGGGCCTGACCGGGCTGATGACGTCGGAGGCCCTCGGCGGTTCGGGCATGGGGCTGTTGGACGCCGTGGTGGTCTACGAGGAAATGGGCCGCAGCCTCGTGCCGTCACCCCACCTGGCCTCGTCGGTGGTGGCCGCCGGCGTGCTGGCCGCTGCCGGATCGGACGCCCAGCAGACCGAATGGCTTCCCCGGATGGCCGCCGGCGAGGCCGTGCTGTCGGTGGCCTGGCTGGAGCCCGACAACAGTTCGGGACCCACCGGCGTGCAGTTGACGGCACGGGCTGCAGACGGGGGCTTCGTCCTGTCCGGCGTGAAGCGCCACGTGCCCTACGCCTCATCGGCCGACCGGCTGGTGGTCCTGGCTCGAATCGGCGAGGCCATCGACCTGTTCCTGGTGGACCCCACGGCCGACGGCGTGACCCTGACCCTCCAGCCGACGGTGGCCGGCGACACCCAGTACCGGGTCGACCTGGACGGCGTCCGGGTGACGGCCGCCGACCGGATCGGCGACGCCGGATCCGGCTGGGCCACCTGGTCGACGGTCATGACCGACGCCATGGTGCTGGTGGCCGCCCAGGCGGTGGGCGCCGCAGAGGCCACCCACGCCCTGACCACCGAGTACGCCAAGGAGCGCCACCAGTTCGGCAAGCCCATCGGCTCGTTCCAGTCCATCAGCCACTACCTGGCCGACGGTGTCACGGCCATCGACGGCGCCCGGGTACTGGTCCACCGGGCCGCCTGGACCCGCGACGAAGGGCGCGACGTCGCCTCGTTGGCTCCCATGGCCAAGCTGTTCGCCACCCAGACCTGTCGAGACGTGACCGGGGTGGCCATCCAGGTGCACGGCGGGATGGGCTTCACCGTGGAGTGCGACGCCCAGCTGTACTTCCGCCGGGCCAAGTCGTGGCAGCTCAACTGGTTCGACGACGACCACCTCGAGGACCTCATCGCCGCTGCCGTCCTGGACTGACCCGCGCCACCGAGGCCGCCTCCGACTGGTTTCCCGGCTGGGTTCCCGGCTGGGAGACGCGGTGGCGCCTGCCCTATCGTCCGGTTCCCGTCGGACGACCGGTCCGCGGAGAATGCCGGGGGGCCACATGGGAACGTCGTGGATCATCGAGGGTTCGGTTGATGACCGTTGGCCGATCAACACCCGGGGCAACGTGGGCGAGGTATTCCCCGAGGTCCTGACCCCGCTGTCCTACCGGCTGGGAGTGATCGCCGCCGAGAAGGCGTGGCGTGAGGCCTACGCCGAGCTCGGGGTGGCCAGCAAGGGGGACTTCACCAGCGAGGACCCGATCATCATCGGCCTCTACGGGGGCTACGCCTACCTCAACCTCTCGTACCTGCGAATCCTGGGCGTCCGGGCACCGGGCTCGTCACCGGAGGCCATCGACGTGTCCTTCTTCGGCGAGGGCAACCCGCCTCCCTACAAGCCCCACAAGGGTGACAAGAGCCTGCGGTCCACGCTTCGAATCCTGAAGTCCGTAATGGGCGCCATTGGCACCAAGGCCATGCCGCCAATGGTGGCCGACAGCTTCGCCCGGGCCGACACCCACTGGAACGCCTGCCCGTCGCTGGACGCCTCCGACGAAGATCTGCTGGCCTACCTCCACGCGTTTCCGTCGGCCTTCGGTCCGGCCTTCCACAACCACATGCTCTCGACGGCACTGGCGTCGATCGTGGCCGGGGTGCTGGCCGATGCCTGTGCGGCTGCCGACGAACCGGGATTGGTCACCCACCTCATCGGGTCGGCCGGCGATGTGAAGTCAGCCGAATATGCCCGCGACCTCTACACCATCGCCCGAGCAGTCCGCGACCAGCCAACGGTCGTTGCTGCGTTTGACGCCGGCGTGGACGGGTTGGTGGATCGACTGGCCAGCCAGAGCGGCGACCCGGATGTCGCGAACTTCAGCGACCGGTTCGCCGCCTTCGTGGCCGACCATGGCCACCGGGGTCCCAACGACTGGGAGATCTCGTCGCGCAACTGGGAGAACACACCGGAGATGGCACTGGTGGCCATCGACCGGATGCGCCTGGCCGACCACGATCTGGACCCGGCGGCCCGACTGGCCGACGATGACGCCCGCCGGGCGGCAGCCATTGCCGTGGTGCGCCCGCACGTCAAGGGGCTTGACCGCATGAACTTCGACAAGGCACTGATCGCCACCCGATGGTGGTCCCAGGCCCGCGAGGCGACCCGGGATCGGGCCATCCGCATCGGCGCCCCCACCAAGAAGGTGTACCGCGAACTGGTCCGCAGGGCTGCCGAACGGGGCGGCAACCCCGACCCCGTGCGGATCGCCCTCCTGGATCCGTTGGACGAACTTCCCGCCTACCTGGCCGATCCGACGGCGTTCACCGACGTCCTGGCCGAGCGGGGAGCCCTGTTCGACCGGTACGCGGCCGTCGAGCCCCGCTTCTTCATCGCCAGCCAGGACGAGGTACCGACCATCGAGGAACTGGAGGCCGACCAGGCCGCCCGGGCCGCCGAGGCCGTCGCCACACCGGGCGACGTGCTGACCGGAGCCGCCGGTTGCCAGGGTGTGGCCCGCGGGCGGGCCCGCATCGTGATGGACCCGGCCGATGCCATCGATCTGGAGCCGGGCGAGGTTCTGGTGGCCCCCATCACCGATCCGTCGTGGACCCCGCTGTTCCTCCCGTCGGCCGCCGTGGTGGTCGACGTGGGGGCGCTCATGAGCCACGCGGTGATCGTGGCCCGCGAGTTGGGTATCCCGTGCGTGGTGGCCGTCGACGGCGCCACCCGACGGATCCCCGACGGGGCGCTGGTCGAGGTGGACGGCACCGCCGGAACGGTCACCGTCCTCGAGGGCTGACCCGCCGCCGACCGAGAGGACCGGGAACCCCGTTCGTCAGCTGGTGACGCCGATCGGACACGAGACGCCGGTGCCACCGAGGCCGCAGTAGCCCATGGGGTTCTTGGCCAGATACTGCTGGTGGTACTCCTCGGCGTAGAAGAACCGGGCCCGATCCACGATGCCGGTGGTGATCGCACCGAAACCCGCCTCGGTCAGGCGGGGGGCGAACTCATCACGGGTGGCTTCGGCGACGACCCGCTGGGCGGCATCGGCCACGTGGATCTCCGAGCGGTACTGGGTGCCCACGTCGTTGCCCTGACGCATGCCCTGGGTGGGGTCGTGGTTCTCCCAGAAAACCCGGAGCACGTCGGTCAGGCCGATCACCCCGGTGTCCCACGCCACCAGCACGACCTCGTTGTGCCCGGTCATGCCCGAGCACACCTCCTCGTAGGAGGGATTGGGGGTGTGCCCGCCGGCGTAGCCCACGGCGGTGGTCCACACACCGGGCGTCTCCCAGAACTTCCGCTCGGCGCCCCAGAAGCAACCCATGCCGACGACGATCGTGTCGATGCCGTCGGCGAACGGCCCGACGAGGGGCCGCCCGTTCACGAAGTGGGGCGCTACCACGACCATTGCCTCGGTCCGACCGGGCAGCGCGTCGACGGGATCCGGAATGGTGGGTTGCCTGTGCCCGAACATGGGTCTGATGCTACGCCCGGCTGTCGGAGCCGGGGTCAGATCGTGAAAGCGAGGCGGGCGGCCATCTGGGAGCCCAGTTCCACGTCGCCACCCACCGTCACCCGGCCATCGTCCAGCAACGGCTGCGGATCGACCCGGCCACCGGTGAGGGACAGCCAGTCGTGGGACGACATGGTCAGGGTCACCGTCGGTTCGCCATCCAGCTCGTCGACCACCGCGGCCCGGCCATCGACGGCCACCCGGATGGTGGCCTCCACCGGTCCGGTGAGGGTCACCTCGACCCGGCTGCCGTCGGGCGCCCCGGCCTTCTTCCCGATGACGAACCCTGCGGCCGTGGTCACCTCGGCCACCGACATCTCGGCCGGACGGCCAGCGGCACCTTCCGGGTGGCCCAACGGCGCCCGGCAGTCCTCGAGGTGGAGCCACGAGTCGTAGACCCGGACGTGCATGAACCGCAGGTACGGCACCTCGCCCACCGGCGACCAGCCGACCTTCAGGATCTCCTCGTCGGGCATGGCGTTCAGTTGGTCGAGCCGTTCGGTCGAGATGGTCCGGAAGGCGTCCAGCACCTCGGCACCCGACATCGATCGCATCGACTCCACCCACTGCTCGTTGCCTGCCGCGATGGCGTTCTTCAGGTGGTCCTTGGGATAGTCCACCTCGGGAGCCGTCTCGCCCCGGAGCATCCGTTCGGTACCGATGATGTGGGCCAGGTTGTCCTGGACGGTCCAACCCGGGCAGCGGCTGGGCGTGGCCCACTCGTCGGCCGACAGCCCGTCGGCCCAGTCGATCCATTCGTTCCAGATCTCGGCGAGTCCGCCGAGAATGTGGTCGCGGTCCAGCGTGATGTCCATGAGATCTCCGTTCAGGGGGTCGTTGAGCGAGCGTTCGGGTCTGGTCAGGAAAGGAGGTGAGTCAGGGCGTGGGGTTGGCCATCGACTGCCACTCCCGGGCCTCGAGGTAGGGCTTGAAGACCTCGCCCACCGTGGCCAGGTCCGCCGGGGTCTTGGGACGCTGGAGTTCGTAGAGGTGAGGGAACTCCAGCCAGCCCAACACGAGGTTCCAGAGTCGTTCAGCGGCCTCGCCGGTCGGCGGCTCGATCAGGACGGGCCCGAACAGCTTGCGCGAATCGTCGTCGTCGGCGCCCGGGAACACCAGCGTCGGGACGCCCCAGCCACCCATGCCCACCACTCGCTCGTGATCGGCCCGGACGTCGTCGTGGGTGGTCTCGTCGGCCAGCGCGGCATCCACGAAGCCGGGGTCCAGGTCCATTTCGACCAGCAGCTCACGGGCCACGTCGGGACGGTGGGGCTGGCGACCCTCCACGTGCAGAGCGGTCCCCGATCGCAGGTACCAGGCGTCGTTCAACGCCGGGTCCTCACGCTTGAGCAGCGCGCCGATGCGCATCATCGACCAGCCGTAGGACCACTCGCGTTCCCACGGGTGCTTCTTTCCCTCGACCCGGTTGACCTCCTCGAGGCTGAAGAACCGCCAGTCCACGTCGAGGTCCAACCGGTCGCGCACCTCACGCATCCACAACGAGGTCTGGTAGGCCCACGGGCACATCACGTCGAAGTGGAAATCCACCCGGGTCGGTCGTTGGTCAACGGTCGCGTCACTCATGGCCTGAGCCTCGCGCAGACCCGTGTCGACGGATCAGTCGGGGAGCCGGAGTTCGTGGCGGGTCACCTTGCCCAGGGCGTTGCGGGGCAGGGCGTCAACGGCCACCACCCGCCGGGGCAGCTTGTAGGACGCCAGGTGTTCCCGGGCGAAGGCCCGAAGTTCGTCGGCTTCGGGACAGTCGTACCCGTCGGCCACCACGATCCACGCCACCACCTCCTCACCCCATTCGGGCGACGCCACGCCGGCCACGGCCACTTCGGCCACCGCCGGGTGGAGCCCCAGAGCGTCGTCGACCTCCCGGGGGTACACGTTGAAGCCGCCGCTGATGATGAGCTCCTTGGCCCGCCCCACGATGGACAGGTACCCGTCGTTATCGACCGCGCCCAGGTCGCCGGTCCGGAACCACGGAACGCCGCCGTCCGGGTCGTCCACGAACGCCTCGGCAGTGGCGTCGGGTCGGTCCCAGTAGCCGGCGAACACATTGGGTCCCCGGACGAGGATCTCGCCGACCGGCCCGGCCGGGCCACCTTCGCCCTCCGACCCGTCGGCGAGGCGGACGTCCACGCCGGGCAGGGGGATGCCGACCGCTCCCGGTCGCCGGTCACCGTCGAACGGGTTGGAGACCAGCATCACCGTCTCGGTCATGCCGTAGCGCTCCAGGACCGAGACGCCGGCCCGATCGGCCAGACGGCCGTGCAGGTCGGCAGCCAACGGCGCCGAGCCGGCCACGCAGAGGCGAAGGCCTCCGAGCCGATCGACCCGATCGTGCTCAGCCAGACGGTGATACATGGTCGGCACGCCGAAGAACATCGTGGCGTCGTGCTCATCAAGGGCGTCCAGAACGCCGTCGGGTGCGAACCCCGGCTGCAGAACGGCTGAGGCCCCGGCCAACAGGGTGCCGTGCAGGCCCACGCCGAGGCCGTGCATGTGGAACAACGGCAGGCACAGGACGAGCCGGTCAGCCTCGGTCCAACGCCAGGCCACCAGGACCGACTGGGCACCGGCCAGCAGGTTGACCTGGGTCAGCACCGCTCCCTTGGGGCGCCCGGTGGTCCCCGACGTGTAGCCGATGATCGCCGGATCGTCGGGCCGCGACCCGTCCATCAAGCCGGCCGGAAGCCCGTCCGACAGCCCATCCACAAGCCCGTCCGGGAACGGGTCGATCACCGACGTGACCAGCAGATCGGGATCCAGTCCGGACAGCAGGTCGGCCCAGCCGTCGTGGTCGACCAGTGCGGCCCGGGGGGCGCAGTCGGAAATCACGTGGGCCAGTTCGGCGTCGCGATACGAACCGTTGGTCGGCACCACGACCAGGCCCAACCGCAGGCAGGCCACATGGGCCACCGCCAGGTCGACGGTCGACGGTCCCGACAACAGCACCCGCTCGCCGGCCATCAGCCCCGCCCCGGCCAGCCGGCCGGCCAGGCGTCCGGTGCGGTCCAGGAACTCGCCCCTCGACACCCACCGGTGCGGTCCACCATCGACCGGACCCCACAGGAGGTGACGGTCGGATTCGACGCTGAGGGCCGCCGTCCATGCACCGACCAACGTCCCCGGCCGGGGCAGGTCGAATCCCCCCGGGGCGCCGTCCGGCAGGTGCGCACTCCAGTGTCGGGGATCGTTCACCGCCGGGACCGTACCGTCGACACCGGCCACCGGCCGGATACCGGCCAGAATCAAGTCGACGACTTGACCCCCACCGCCGGTTGGTCCATACTAATGACACTCATTAGTTCATCACGGAGGGTCACCCCATGGAATTCGGCATCTTCAGCAACGGCTACACCCCCGGTCCCGCCGCCCACGATTCGGAGAGCGAGCACACCGAACTGATGCGGGAGGCCGAGTACGCCATCCTCGCCGACAAGCACAACTGGAAGTACATCTGGTTCGGCGAGCACCACGGCCTGGTCGAGTACAGCCACATGTCGGCCCCCGCCCCGATGATGGGCTGGGTGGCCGCCCAGACCGACTACATCCACATCGGGTCGGCCATCACCAGCCTTCCGACCAAGAAGGAGCACCCGGTTCGCATCGCCGAGCGGGCCGCCATGCTCGACCACGTCACGAACAACCGGTTCGAGTTCGGGACCGGTCGGGGCGCCGGTAGCCACGAGCTGCGCACCTTCAACGTCATGGACCCGAGCGAGACCAAGGCCCAGTGGGACGAGGTCATCCGTGAGATCCCGCGGATGTGGGAACAGAAGGACTACGACTTCGACGGCGAGTTCTTCACCGTGCCCACCCCGCACAACATCCTCCCCAAGCCCTACGGCCCGGGCCATCCCCCGCTCTGGGTGGCGTGCGGCAACCCGCCCACGTTCGCCAAGGCGGGCGCCATGGGCATCGGCGCCATCGCCTTCAACTTCGAACCCATCCACAACCTCAAGGGTCGGGTGGACGCCTACAAGGAGGCCATCCAGGACCCGGTCGACCAGATCGGCCAGTACAAGAACGACAACATCATGATGACCAACGCCTGCATCTGCCTGGAGGACCGGGACGAGGCCCGGGCCGTGGCCATGGCCAAGGGCCGCGGCTACCTGGTGACCATGGTCAACATGTACCACGACACCATGCCCAAGTCGCCCGACGCCATTGTCTGGCCCAACGCCCCCATGGATCCGGGCTGGACCGAGGAGCTCCTCGACATGGCCATCGACGGTGGCTACATGCTCTGCGGAAACCCCGAGGAGGTCTGCGAGCAGCTCAACCGCTACAAGGACGTGGGCTGCGACCAGGTGGTGTTCGGCCTGCCCACCGAGGGCCTCACCCACGACCAGACCCTCGAGATGATCGAACTGTTCGGCGACCAGGTCATCCCCGAGCACGACGGCGACCGGGTCCACTCCACCGACCGCTACCGGGCCACCGCTGAGCGTCAGTTCCCGGACTTCCAGTACCCGGTGCCCGACGGCCTCGACGTGTCGATCATCCCGACCACCGCCCTGCTCCCCCTGGACTGAGCCCCGGAGAGCACCAGTCCCGAACGGGAGACGAGCCTCACCGTGGCCCGCGACGGCACCGAGACCCGGGCCCGCCTCCTCGGCGAAGCCGAACGCCTCTTCGCCGAGGTCGGCGTCTGGGAGGCCGCCACCGGCGACGTCGTCCGGGCGGCCGGCCAACGCAACGCCTCGGCGCTGACCTATCACTTCGGCTCCCGTCAGGGCGTGCTCGACGCCATCCTGGCCGAGCACGGAAACCCCATCGACCAGCGCCGGGGCGAGTTGCTGGGTGATCTGGAGGACCCACCGCCCGCCGACGCCCCCGGGGTTCGAGGCCTGGTGTCGGCGCTGGTGCAACCCATGACGGCCGTGCTGGACGACCCCCGTGGCCGGCGCTACGTGCGGATCATCGCCCAACTCTCGGACCGCTTTCCCGCCTGGCGCGACGTCCCGACCGGGGTCGACCAGACCCACCTGGCCGTGGCTCTGAACCTGTTGGAAGAGGTGGCCGCCGGCGACGGGCCGGCGGAACGCGAGGCCCGTCTGCTGGCCATGATCCAACTCATGACGGTCTCGCTGGCCGCCCGGGCCGGCGAACTCGAACACGGCTCCCCCCGTCTCGACGCCCCGGCCTACGAACGACACCTGGTCGACGTCCTGACCGGCGTGCTCACCGCGCCCGGCTCCTGAACCACTCCGGTCTTCCGGTACCGTCGCCCGCCGTGCACGTCATCCTCGTCCGACACGGACGCCCCCAGATCGTCGTCGACTCCCCCACCGTGGCCGACCCCGGCCTCGACGAGATCGGGCAGTGGCAGGCCGAACGCCTCACCGCCTGGCTGGCGTGCGAGGAGATCGACGCGGTGGTCACCAGCCCCAAGGCCCGGGCCATCCAGACGGCGGCCGGCACGGTCCGACGACGGGGTCTGACCCCCCGGGTGGTGGACGGTCTCGACGAGATCGACCGCGGCGCCCACACCTACCTGCCCACCGAGCTGCTGCCCACCGAGGGCGGCGACTACTGGGAGAAGATCAGCCAACAGCGATATGACGAGATCGGGTGGGACTCCCCCGAGGTGTTCCGCGACCGGGTGGTGGCCACCTGGGACGACCTGTGCCGCAACCCACCGGGCGAGCGGGTGCTGGTGGCCTGCCACGGCGGGACGATCCGAACCATCCTCGCCCACGTGGTCGGCAACATCGGAGCCGGCTTTCGCCTCGACTACACGTCGATCAGTCGGGTCGAGGTCACGCCACCGGGCGCCGACCCCCACGGCGAGGACGGCCCTGACGACCCGTACTGTTCGGTGGCCAGCGCCAACGAGAGCGCCCACTTCGACGCCGACAGAAGCGCCGTGGTGGGAGCCTTCCGGGGCGTAGAACGACCGGGAACCACCTTCAACCGTCGACCGGTGACCGCGCCGGTAGCTCCATCGGCCTCCTGACCGGCTTCCTGACCGGGCGATCCCCGGCCGGCCAGCCTCAGCGGGATTCCAACAGGTCGGAGCCCAGTTCGTCGACCGTGGCGGCCCCCACGAGGGCCATCGTCCGTTCGGTACCCGAACGGAGCAACTCCAGGACGTGGTCCACACCCCGTTCGCCGGCGGCCGCCAGCGCGTAGAGGAAGAGGCGGCCACCCATCGTGGCGTCCGCCCCGGCAGCCACCGCCTTGACGATGTCCGATCCCCGCCGGATGCCACCGTCGCAGATCACCTCGATCCGGTCCACTCCACCATTGGCCCCTGAGCCGGCCACTGCCTCAGCCACCGCGGGCACCAGGTCGAACGGTGCCGGCGCCGTGTCGAGCTGGCGGCCACCGTGGTTCGACAGGATGATCCCCTCCACCCCGTGTTCGACGGCCAGCACGGCGTCGGCCACCGACTGGATGCCCTTGACCAGGATCGGTCCATCCCAGACGGTGCGGAGCCACGCCACGTCGTCCCACGACAGACCGTGGTCGAACTGGGCGTTCATGTAGGCGGCCAGGTCCACGGCCCGCTCGCCGGTGCCCGGGGCACCCTCGTCGCCGTCTGCCGGTCCGGCGGCCTCCCGCTCCACGTTGGCGAACCGGATCGGGTCGGAACGCAGGAACCGCCACGTCCAACCCGGCCGGCGCATCCCGTCGAAGAAGGTCCCGGGCCCGATCTCCGGCGGCAGGGTCATCCCCCGTCGGACGTCACGCTCCCGTCGACCCAGCATGGCCGTGTCGACGGTCAGGCAGATCGCCTCGAACCCGGCCGCCGCGGCCCGATCCAGCATCGCCCGGATGAGGTCCCGGTCGCGCCAGGCGTACACCTGGAACCACAGTCGGGCCCCCGGTCCGGCAACCGCCGCACACTCGTCGATGGACCGCGTCCCCATGGTCGACAACGTGAACGGGATGCCGGCCCGGCCGGCAGCCCGGACCACGGCCAGTTCGCCGGCCGGATCGGCGATCCGGGTGAAGCCGGTGGGCGCCAGGACCAGCGGGAAGGCCAGTGGCCGCCCCAGCAGCGTGGTCGAGGTGTCCAGCTCATCGAGACCCCGGAGTACCCGCGGCCGAAACGTCGTCTCCCGGAAGGCCCGGACGTTGCGATCCAACGTCAGCTCATCCTCGGCACCGCCGTCGATGTAGTCGAACACGCCGGCCGGGAGGCGCCTGCGGGCAATGTTCCGCAGGTCATCGACGTTGGCGGCCCCCCGCAGACGACGGGCGGTTCGATCCCCCTCCGGTCGGCGCAGTCGCACCACGGCCCGCAGCGTTCGGATCATGCCCATGGGTTGACTCGTCGACGATGGGCGTCAGGCGCCCGACTCGTCGGCCTTCTTCTTCTCGTAGATCTCCCGACACGTCGGACAGACCGGGAAGCGATCGGGGTTCCGACCCGGCACCCAGACCTTGCCGCACAGGGCAACCACCGGCTTGCCGGTCACCGCCGACTCCACGATGTCGGACTTGCGGGCGTAGTGGGAGAAGCGGTCATGGTCACCGTCGTCGAGGAGCGGGTCGTCCAGGAGCGGATCGACCGGAGTGACCGTCTCGAGGTCCGACAGCACTGACGGCTCCACGGAGCGCGTCATGACCCTCATCGCCGGACCCTCATCATCAGACCGCCGATCAGTCGGCCGGGGACGGGTCCAGCGACCCGTCGAGATCGGACAACTTGTCGACCCGCCCGGCGTGACGACCGCCCTCGAACTCGGCATCCAACCAGGCCCGGAGGGCTTCGGACGCCACCTCGGGTCCGATCAGGCGTTCACCGAAACAGATCACGTTGGCGTCATTGTGCTGGCGGGTCAACCGTGCCGACGTGGCGTCGTGCACGGTGGCCGCCCGGACCCCCGGAACCTTGTTGGCCGCCATGGCGATGCCGATGCCCGATCCACACACGCACACGCCCAGTTCGGCGTCGCCACCGGCCACCGCCCGCCCGACCGCCGCACCGAAGTCCGGGTAGTCGACCCGGTCGGGCGAGTGGGCACCCAGGTCGAGCACCTGGTGACCGAGGTCGCGCAACTCGCCGGCCAACTGTTCCTTGAGTACGTATCCGGCGTGGTCGGAACCAACGGCGATGGTGGCCATGGGCCGAGGCTAGCGGTCGGCTCCCGGGGCGGCCGATGCCGGTTCGACCCGGATGCCGGCCGCTTCCAGATCAGCGACGGTGACCGTTCCCTCCCGAAGGATGGTCGCCGGGTCGATGGTCAGGTCGACCACCGTGGAGGGAACGCCGGCGCACGGGCCCCCGTCCAGCACCAGGAGGTCGCCGCCCAGAGAAGCGGCAGCCGACGCAGCGTCGACCGGGGTCGGGTCGCCCGACCGGTTGGCCGAGGTGGTGGCGATCGGCCCCACGACCGAGGCAATGGCCCGCACCAGGGAGTGGTCCGGACACCGCACCCCCATCGTGGGCTCAGAGGAACCCGACGCGGCTTCCAGAATCATGGTCAACGGCCCCGGCCAACATGCGGCAGCCAGACCTGCGGCCCGGGCATCGACCACGGCCACCGACCGGGCCTGGTCCAGGTCGGCGACCAGCACGGCCACCCGACGATCGGCCGGTCGGCCCTTACGTACGAAGAGTTCCTCGACAGCCGACGGGACGGCGGCCAGGGCCGCCACGCCGTACACGGTCTCGGTGGGCAGCACCACGACGCCGCCACTCTGCAGGCAGGCCACCGCGGCGTCCACGGCTGCGGCCGGATCGGTCGAGATGTCCATCACCACGGGACCGTCGCTCACGGGCGCGCTCACGGGTCCGTCGCTCACGGGTGAATGCCCACGAGGGCCCGGTCCCGGCCGGCCAGATCCCGGTGGACGACCACGTCGACGTACCCGACGGACCGGGCCAGATCGGCCATCGGCCCGGTCTGGTCGGGCGACATCTCCAGAACCAGGGCGCCACCGGGAACCAACCAGTCCGAGGCCCCCTCGATCAGGACGCGTAGGTCGGCGGTCCCCCGGTCGACGGCGTAAAGGGCCGCATCGGGCTCCCAGTCGGCCACCTCAGCCGGTAGGTCATCGTCGGCGGCCACGTACGGCGGGTTGGACACGATCACCTCGAGTCGGCCCCGCAGGTCACCGGGCAGGGCGTCGAACCATGAACCCTCGGCCAGCGTCACCCGCTGGGCCGGACGCCCCAGGCCCACACAGTTGGCCCGGGCCACGGCCAACGCATCCGACGAGGCGTCGGTGCACCAGACCCGGGTGCCCACCCGTTCGGCGGCCACCGAGAGGCCGATGGCCCCCGAGCCGGTCCCCAGGTCGGCCACCAGCACCGGTTCGGTCGACGGGTCACGCCCGGCCGCCAGGCGGTCCACCTCGGCCAGGGCCAATCCGGCCACCACCTCGGTCTCCGGTCGGGGGATCAGCACCCGCCGGTCGACCATCAGGTCCAGCGTGCGAAACGACCAACACCCCAGCACGTACTGCAGCGGCTCGCCGGCCAGACGCCGCTCCACCATGGCGTCGTGGTGGGCCATACCCCGGACGGTGACCAGCACATCCAGTTCCGACGCCGCTGATTCGGTCGAAGCACCGGAGGCTTCCTCGACAATCCAACGCGACTCCCGGAGCGCCGAACCGGCGTCATGTCCGGCGGCCAGCAGTCGTCCCTCGGTCTCGGCCAGCACCTCACGCCACGAGATGGTTCCCGCTTCCGGCACCTCGGGTGCCTCAGGCACCGGCGGCCGGCCCGTCCTCCAGGCCGGCGGCCAACTGACGGGTGCGCTCGTCAGACAGGAGCGCATCGGTCACGTCGTCCAGTTCGCCAGCCAGGATCCGATCCAACTTGTGGAGGGTCAGACCGATGCGATGATCGGTGACCCGGTTCTCCTTGAAGTTGTAGGTCCGGATCTTCTCCGACCGGCCGCCGCTTCCCACCTGACCCCGCCGGGCTTCGGAAGCCTCCGACATCTGGCGTTCCTGCTCGATCTGGAGGAGCCGGGACCGCAGCACCCGCAGGGCCTTGGTCTTGTTCTGGAGCTGGCTCTTCTCGTCCTGCATCGACACGACCAACCCGGTCGGCTTATGGGTGAGCCGCACCGCCGAGTCGGTGGTGTTGACCGACTGGCCGCCCGGCCCGGAGGCCCGGTACACGTCGACCTGGAGGTCGTTCTCGTCGAGTTCCACCTCGACCTCGTCGGCCTCGGGCAGCACGCTGACCGTCGCCGACGAGGTGTGGATCCGACCCTGGGACTCGGTCACCGGAACCCGCTGCACCCGGTGCACCCCACCTTCGTACTTGAGGCGGGTCCAGGCGTCATCTCCCTTGACCAGGACCATGACCTCACTGAAGCCCCCCATGTCGGACTCACGGGCCTCCAGCGGTTCGATCTTCCAGCCGTGGATCACCGCGAAGGCCAGGTACATCTCGTGGAGGTCGCGGGCGAACAGGTTGGCCTCCTCGCCACCCTCGGCGCCCCGGATCTCGACGATGACCGGCCGTCCGTCGTTGGGGTCCCGGGGGAGCAGCAGGTTGCGGAGGTCGGCCTCCAGACGCACGATCTCCGTCTCCAGTTCGGAGATCTCCGTGCGGAGCTGATCACGATCATCACCTTCGGCCATGTCAGCCAACTCCCGGGCCGTCTCGAGGTCACCGTGGGCGGCAGCCAACGGACGGCCCACGGCCAGCACCTCGTCGAGTTCCTTGAAGCGACGACCGGCCGCCTGAAGGCGGTCCGAATCACTGATCACCTCAGGATCGGCGAGTCTCGACTCCACCTCTGAATATTCGGCCTCGAGGGCCTCCACCTGGTCCAGCACCGGATCAAGGCTAGCGAGGGGTCCGCGGTGGACCCCGGTGGTGATCGGGCGGGTCAGGCGTCCCAGCTGCAGGTCACGCCGACCACCGTGGTCGGCACCCGGAGTCGGGCCATCACCCGCTCCACCGGTGCCATCACGTCACGGGCTGGAAGGGCCACCACCACCCGGTCCGGTTCCTCGCGCAGCACCAGTTCAGCAACTGCCGAGACGAGTCGGGGGTCGACCCCCACCGAACAGACCACCAGTACCCGGCTCCCGTCGGCGTCGCTCCCCACGGCCGGAGCCGGTGCCGGGTCACGGAGGTTCAGGCGCTCGTCGGCCGGATCCACCGACGTCAGGTCGACCAGCCCCACCGTCTCCGGAGCGGCACACAGGTCACGACGCATCCACCGTTCCCGAGCCAGCGAAGCCAGAGGATGGGCACCGGCCCCCGGTCGGCGCTGCGCCCGTACCAGGTCGGCCGCGGCGGCCAGCGCCTCGGCATCGGAACGCCCGGCACGCATCAGCACGCCGGCTTCCCGATCGAATCGACCTACGCCCACCTCGATCGCCGGCGGGATGCCCGAGCCATCGTCGGCAGGCTCGCCGGTCATCGGGTCGATCCCGTCGACCACTCGGACGACCTCCAGGCCCAGCACCTCGCCCCGCCAGGCGCCGTGTTCCAGGATCGGCTCGACGCCGACGCCTCGACAGAGGTCGTCGAACTCGACCGCGAATCCATCCGGCGACGTGTCCGGCGCCGGATCCGGCGCGGCGGCCGGCGCCACCACGGTCAGCGAGCGACCGTCGACGTGGCAGACCTCGGGCGACGGCTCGAGCGCGCTCACCCGACGGGTGGCCAGGGCGGCCTCGTCGGCGTCGTCGAAACAGACGGTCAGCGGTGTGGAATCACCATGACGACCGGCCCGCAGCAGTCCGGCCCCGAGGGCAGAGCCGGGCTGGTCCTCGGACGCCAGC
The DNA here is from genome assembly GCA_014239855.1 of Acidimicrobiales bacterium. Lineage (GTDB taxonomy): Bacteria > Actinomycetota > Acidimicrobiia > Acidimicrobiales > MedAcidi-G1 > UBA9410. The sequence goes on from JAAZXY010000001.1 coordinate 122,468, forward strand.
GTCCAGAGGCGGACGCCGTCAAAGAGGTGGTCGCCGTCGGGTTCCGGGACTGACGCTGCGCCGGATGCCTCGGCGACCAGGGCGCGCAACTTCGCCCCACGAAGGGCGGTGCGACGCTCGGGATCGAGGGCCACGGTGTGTCCGGTCAGGAGTTGGCCCGGTTCGCTTCAGCCTGATCGGCCGAAGCGAACCGTGAGGAGGCTCAGCCCTTGCGGCGCTGGCCGTATCGGCGCTCGAAGCGCTCGACGCGACCGGCGGTGTCCACGATCTTCATCGTGCCGGTGAAGAACGGGTGGCTGGCCGACGAGATCTCGACCTTGACCAGCGGGTACTCCACGCCGTCGTCCAGGGTGATCACATCCGCGGTCTCAACCGTCGAACGGATCACGAAGTTGGTGCCCTCGGAAAGGTCCTGAAAGACCACGGGGCGATAGTTCGGGTGGATGTCCTGCTTCATAACTCGTCCAGTCTGCGGTGCGATCGGGGGTTCGGCAACCCGCGTGACGGGTGGCCATCGGGTATCGGGTCCGGGTGTCGGATCCGGACACCCGGTCAATCACCCATGCTCGGTCCCTTGGCGATCTCCACCAGGAACTCTTCGTTGTTGTTGAAGGTCTTGAGTCGGTCGATGAGCAGCTCGAGACCGGCCGCCGCACCACTGCCGTCGTTGGCCAGGCCGTTGAGGACCCGACGCAACTTCCACACCTGGTTCAGCTGCTTGCGCTCGAACAGGAGCTCTTCGTGACGGGTCGACGAGGCGTCCACGTCGATGGCCGGGTAGACCCGACGCTCGGCGATCCGACGGTCCAGGCGCAGCTCCATGTTGCCGGTGCCCTTGAACTCCTCGAAGATCACCTCGTCCATCTTGGAACCGGTGTCGACCAGCGCGGTGGCCAGGACGGTCAGTGAGCCGCCCTCCTCGAGGTTTCGTGCCGCACCGAAGAAACGCTTCGGTGGGTAGAGCGCACCGCTGTCCACACCACCGGACATGATCCGACCGGTGGCCGGGGCGGCCAGGTTGTAGGCCCGCGACAGCCGGGTGATGCCGTCCAGGACGATCACCACGTCGTCGCCGTACTCGACCATTCGCTTGGCCCGCTCGATGGTGACCTCGGCCAGCTGGGTGTGCTCGTCGCTGGGACGGTCGAACGTGGATCCGACCACCTCGCCACGCTGCAACCAGCGCTTCATGTCGGTGACCTCTTCGGGTCGCTCGTCGACCAGCAGGACGATGAGCTTCACCTCGGGGTGGTTGGTCTCGATGGACCGCACGATCGACTTCATGATCGTGGTCTTGCCCGCCTTGGGGGGCGACACGATCATCCCTCGCTGGCCCTTGCCGATCGGCGAGAGCAGGTCGATGATCCGGGCCGTCATGTTGGTCGGATCACCGTCGATCTCCATGCGGAGCTTCTCGTCGGGGAACAGCGGGGTGAGGTCCTCGAACCGGGGTCGGCTCTTGGCCAACTCGGGGTCCCGACCGTTGACCTTGTCGATACGAAGGAGTGCCGGGTTCTTCTCGCTGCGGTTGGCCGGCCGGGAGGCGCCGACCAGGTGGTCCCCCCGTCGCAGGCTGAACTGGCGGACCTGCTTGACCGAGATGTAGGCGTCGTTCTTGGACGGCTTGTAGCCACCGGTCCGCAGGAAGCCGTAGCCCTCGTCCCGGAGGTCGAGGTGACCCTCGATCTCGACGGGCTCGCCGTCCCAGACCTCTTCGGGACCGCTCGGCTGGTCGCGCTCACGGCCCCGACGGCGGCGGCGGCGGTTGCCCGGCTCGGCATCACCCTGACCGTCACGGTTCTGGCCGCCCTGACCATCACGGTTCTGGCCACGGTTCTGGCCACCCTGACGACCACCCTGGCCGTCGCGGTTCTGGCCACGGTTCTGGCCACCCTGCCCGTCGCGGTTCTGGCCACGGTTCTGGCCACCCTGACGACCACCCTGGCCGCGATCGCCGTCACGGTCCGACCTCTGGTCGCCCGATCGGTCGGCGCCATCGGCGCTGCCGGCTTCTGCGCCGGCTTCGTCGCTGGCTTCTGGGCCGGCTCCCGCGTTGGTCTCCGAGCCGTCGGGAGCCTCGGCGGCGGCAGCCACCTCCCATTCGGCCGGCGGCTCCTCATCGGACGCCTCAGCAGAGGCCGTGGTCTCGCCCTCGGCAGCTTCAGGAACATCGGCAGCTTCAGCAGCGCCGGTGCGGGCCCGTCCGCCATTGGAGGACGAGCCGTTGCCTCCACCGGACAGGTCCAGGATCAGATCGACGATCTCCGCCTTGCGGGCGCGCGATCCGGGCTTGCCGCCCAACGCAGTGGCGATCGTCGTCAGTTCGTCGCGGTCCTTGCTTTCCAGCGTTCCGCGTTCCAGTTGGGTGGAGTCCATGCTCACAACACCTGTTTCTCGAGGGCCGTCGGGCCTTCGGTTTTCGAGGGCCAGAAGCCCTACGGGTCTTCCGAGGACCAGAGGCCCATCGGATGGATGCGAACCGGGTTCGGTTCGCATCGGGATTCACCGTCCACCACCGAAGATCAGAATGGCACCGAAGATCGGAATGGAGGGCGTGTCGTGGACGGCATTCCCGGAGTCCTCTTCGATCCGCGGACCACGAAGTGGCATCCGGGGAGGAGGAAACGAGGTTTCCGGAGAACACGTCGCCCGCCCGACGACCTGTTCACTGTACCGAATCGCCGCGAACGACGACAACATGCCCCCGGTGAAACCCCCCGGATCCCTTCCGGGGTACGGAAATCAGCCGGCGAGCAACCGTCCCATGAGGGCATGACCGGGCACCGGATCCTGATCGGCCACCCCGACCTCGGTGAACGTGCCTCCCGGGCCGTCGACCGCCGAATCCACCAGCAGGTACGGCACGGGATCCGGGGTGTGGGTCCGGGTGGTCAACGGTGTGGCGTGGTCCGGGAGCATCAGCAGGCGCCACGGCCCCATGGCATCCAGTGCCGGCACCAGGTCAGCCAGGATGCGGCGGTCCCAATCCTCGAGGGCCTGCACCTTGGCGGCCACGTCCCCGGCGTGGCCGGCCTCATCGGTGGCCTCCACGTGGATCACGAACAGGTCGAGACCTGCCTGCAACTCGGCCAGGGCGATGTCGCGCTTGCCCTCGTAGTCGGTGTCGTACCACCCGGTGGCGCCGGGGATGTCACAGATCTTCATGCCCGACAGCACGCCGATGCCGCGTACCAGGTCCACCGCGGTGACCAGACCGGCCTCGACACCGTGGGTCTCGCGGAACGACGGCACCTGGGGCTGGAAGCCCTGACCCCACAACCAGGTCTGGTCGGCCTCCATGTCGAACCGCTCCATGACCTCCCGGGAGGCCTCCATGACCTCGATGAGCCGTCCGGCCGCCGGGCCGGTGGGCAGCACGATGGGATCACCGGACAGGTCGTGCGGGGGGGTGCAGTCGGCGTCGATCCATTCCTTGGGGGCGATCATGGCGTTGCGGAATCCCACGCCGGCCAGGAACTCGACGCCGTCGTAGCGGGGCGCCACCTCGGCCTGCAGGGCGGCCACCACTGCGGCACCCTCCTCGCTGGACGGGTTGGCACCCGCGTAGTCAGCCATCACCCCATCGCGGACCACCACCAGGTTGCAGCGGAAGGCCGTCTGGTCGGGACGCAGCGTGCGACCCATGGCCGCCACCTCGATGGGGGCCCGACCGGTGTGGAACTGGGCCGGGTCGAATCCCATGATCGACATGTTCCCGACATCGCTGCCCGGGGGCATGCCCTCGGGAATCACCGCGGCGCTGCCCACCTCGGCCCGCGCCGCAAGGGCGTCCAGCACCGGCATGTGGGCGACCTCCAGAGGAGTCCGCCCGTCGAGTTCGGGCACCGGAAGATCGGCACAACCATCGGGAACGCAGACGACATATTTCATGGCGAGGGGTTTCATGAGGGGGTCATCCTTCCAGATCGATTTCCAGATCGGCGGTTCACATCGGTCACCGTCGGTGGGCCCGCACGAAGTCCTCGATGACGGCGAGGTCGGCGGGCAGGGCGGTCAGACGTTCGGGCCGCTCGTGGAGGTCGGCCAGATGGACGGGGAGTTCCGGCCGGGAGCCGGTGGCCGCCTCGACGGCGTCGGGGAACTTGGCCGGATGGGCCGTGGCCAGGGCCACCATGGGGATCGACGGATCACGCCGGCACGCCCGGGCGGCCAGCACGCCGACCGCCGTGTGCGGGTCCAGCACCAGTCCCGACCGGTCGGCCTCGTCGGCAATGCAGTCCCGGACGGCATCGTCGCCGAAACGGGCACCGGTCCATCCGTCGGCCAGGGCGGCGTGCTGGGCGGGATCCAACCGGAAGTCACCGGTGGCCCGGAAGTCGTCCAGTTGGGCGCCCACTGCGGCGCCGTCACGTCCGTTCATCTCGAACAGCAGCCGCTCCAGGTTGGACGACACCTGGATGTCCATGCTGGGCGACGTGGTGGGCACCACAGCGGCGAGACCCATCGTCCCCTCGGTGAAGAACCGGGTCAGGACGTCGTTGGTGTTGCTGCCCACCACCAACTGGGGCACGGCCAGGCCGGACAGGCGGGCCACGTGGCCGGCGAAGACGTTGCCGAAGTTGCCGGTGGGCACCGAGAAGGCCACCGGGGAGCGGCGTCCCCCGAGGCGCTCGGCGGCCACCACGTAGTAGACGACCTGGGCCATGACCCGGGCCCAGTTGATGGAGTTGACCGCCGAGAGGCGCACCTCATCGCGAAACGACACGTCGGCGAACATGGCCTTCACCAGGTCCTGGCAGTCGTCGAACGTGCCGTCCACGGCCACGTTGTGCACGTTGGCCGACGGCACGGTGGTCATCTGCCGACGCTGCACGTCGGACACCCGCCCTGAGGGATGGAGGATCACGATGTCGACCGCATCCCGGTCCCGGCAGGCCTCTATGGCCGCCGACCCGGTGTCGCCCGAGGTGGCGCCGACAATGGTCACCCGCTCCCCGCGTCGGGAGAGTTCGTGGTCGAAAAGGCGCCCCACCAGTTGCAGGGCCACGTCCTTGAAGGCCAGCGTCGGCCCGTGGAACAGCTCCATCAGGTGGATGCCGTCCGACAGTTCGACGAGCGGCGTCACGTCCGGGGCGTCGAAGGCCGCGTAGGCGTCAGCTGCCATGGCGGCGAAGTCGTCCTCGCTGATCGATCCGGCGACGAACGGCGCCATGACCTCGACCGCGGTCTCCACGTAGTCACCCCGACCACCGTCGGCCAGCGTCGGCCATGACTCGGGCACGTACAGGCCGCCGTCGTCGGCCAGACCGGCCAGCAGGGTGTCGCCGAAGTCCAGAACCGGGGCCGATCCCCGGGTGCTCACGTATCGCATGTCGACCTGTTCCCCGGGGAGCCGCAGGGCCGTCAGTCGCCGATGACCCGCAGGACGCTGCCCACGGCCCGGACGGCGTCCAACGAGCGGAGATCGGTCAGCGTGGCCCGCAGGTCGCGTTCACGCGCCCCGTGGGTGATGAACACCAGCCGGGCCTCACCACCAAGGCCCTCCTGTTCCATGGAGCGGATCGACACGCCGTGTTCGCCGAACACCGTGGCCACCGCGGCCAGCACGCCGGGGCGGTCGTCGACCTCCAGGTTGAGGTAGTAGGCCGACGTGACGTCGTCGATCGGAGCGATGCGGGCCCGTTCGAGGACGCCGATACCCGGCGCGCTCCCCCGGCGCAGGTTGGCCGCCGCGTCGATCAGGTCGCCCAGTACGGCCGAGGCGGTGGGTCGACCACCGGCACCCCTCCCGTAGAGCATGAGGTCCCCGGCGGCCCCGCCCTCGATGAACACGGCGTTGAAGCTGCCGTTCACCGAAGCCAGCGGGTGGTCGAGGGGCACCAGCGTGGGATGCACCCGCACGCCCACCTGGGACTGGCCGTCATCGGCCACCGTCTGCTCGGCCACGGCCAGCAGCTTGATGCAGTGCTTCAGGTCGGCGGCGAACTCGATGTCGGCCACCGAGATCCCCGAGATGCCCTCGTGGTAGACGTCGCCGGCCACCACCCGGGCCCCGAAGGCCACGGTGGCCATGATGGCCGCCTTGGCCCCGGCGTCGTAGCCCTCGACATCGGCCGTCGGGTCGCGCTCGGCGTACCCCAGGCTCTGGGCCTCGCTCAGGGCATCGGCGTAGCTGGCGCCGTCGTCGGACATCCGCGACAGGATGAAGTTGGTCGTGCCGTTCACGATGCCCATGACCCGTTCGATGGGTTCTCCGGCCAGCGACTCGCGCAGCGGCCGCATGATCGGGATGGCTCCGGCCACCGCGGCCTCGAACAGCAGGTCCACGCCGTTGTCGGCCGCCAGGGCGTACAACTCGGCCCCGTGGTTGGCCAGGAGTTCCTTGTTGGCGGTCACCACCGGCTTGCCCGCCGACAGGGCGGCCATGACCAGCTCCCGGGCCGGCTCGATGCCGCCCATGACCTCGACGACCACGTCGACGTCCGGATCGGCGACCACCGACGCGGCGTCGGTGGTGAAAGCCCCATCGTCGACCGGAACGTCACGGTCGATGGCCGTGTTTCGCACGGCGATCCGAGTCACCTCGAGGTCCAGACCCTGACGGCGGGCCACCTCGGCACGCCGCTCGGCGACCAGCGAGGCCAGCGCGGCGCCCACGTGGCCACAGCCCAGCAGGCCGATGCGGACGCGGTCCGGAGAACCGGGGGAAACATCGTTCATGGCCACGACGGTACCGGGCGCAACGGGCCGGTCAGGACCCGGATTCGGCCGATTCGGCCCCGCCACCCGGGGCCGGGACCTCACGGGCCACCAGATCGTCGAACGTCTCGCGCCGGATCACCTCGCGGGCATCGCCGTCGGCGACGAACACCACGGCGGGACGCAGGACGTGGTTGTAGTTGGAGCCCATGGCGTGTCCGTAGGCCCCGGTGACCGGAGTGGCCAGCACGTCGCCCACCGACAGGTCCTCGGGCACCCAACCCTCGCGCACCAGCAGGTCACCCGACTCGCAGTGTTTGCCCACCACCCGCACGGACCGGGGACGCTGGGCAGCCGCGGCCCTGGGCAGGAGGGTCTCGTAGCCCGAGCCGTAGAGCACCGGGCGCGGGTTGTCGCTCATCCCGCCGTCGACGGCCACGTAGGTGCGGATGCCCGGCAGGTCCTTGATGGTGCCCACCCGGTAGAGGGTGACCGCCGCGGCGGCCACGATGGCCCGCCCCGGCTCGGCCGAGACGTGAGCCGTCACACCGGCCGCGTCACAGACGGCACGGATGCCGGCCGCCCACTCGGTCAATGAGGGAGCCGACTCGCCATCCACGTACGGGACGCCGAGGCCGCCTCCGACCGAGAGTTCGGGTAGGCCGAACGGTGCGGCGAAGTCGGCCAGCACCTCGACGGCCCGGGCGAACGCCCCGACCTCGAAGACCTGGCTGCCGATATGCGCGTGCAGGCCGACCAACTCGACCGATTCGGCCATGGTGGCCCGCTCCACGGCGGCCAGGGCCAGGCCGCTGGACACCGTGAATCCGAACTTGGAGTCGTCCTGGCCGGTGGCCACGAACTCGTGGGTGTGGGCCTCCACGCCGGGGGTGATTCGCAACAGCACCCGGGGTCGGGCCCCGGTGGCGGCGGCCAGGGCGTCGAGTCGGTCCAACTCGTCGAACGAGTCGACGACGATGCGGCCGACCCCTTCGGCGACGGCCATGGCCAACTCGCGGTCGCTCTTGTTGTTGCCGTGCATGACGAGGCGGTCGCCGGGCACGCCGGCGTGGCGGGCCACGAACAACTCGCCCCCGGTGGCCACGTCGAGGTGCATTCCCTCCTCGTGGGCCAGCCGGGCCATCGCCCCGCAGAGGAAGGCCTTGGACGCGTAGGCCACACCGTCGCCGAAGGCGGTCACCGCCTCGCGACAGCGGGCCCGCAGGTGGGCCTCGTCGTAGACGAACAGGGGCGTCCCGAACTGGTCGGCCAGATCCACGAGGTCGCAGCCACCGATGGACAGCCGACCCTCGTCGGAAATGGCTGCCGTGTCGGGCAGAAGGTTGGTGGGGAGGGGTCCAGCCATGGTCAGGCTGGCTCCCCAGCGGGTGCCCGATCCGGGTCCACGTCGCGCCACATCTCGGTGGGGGCACCCACGCCCAACAGGTCGAGCGCCACGGCCAGACCGATCCGGGCACCTTCGACGAGCCACAGGCGGGCCACGGTGAGCGCCGGATCGATGCCATCGCCCAACACCCGGCAGTCGTGGTAGAAGCCGTGGAAGGAAGACGCCAGGTCACGTACCCAGGTGGTGACCTGGTGGGGCGCCCGTTCACGACAGGCCCGGGCCACCACGTCTGGCAGCTCGTGGAGGGCGCGCAGCATCTCGAGTTCGCGAGGGTGGACCAGCAGCGACAGGTCCGCGTCGGCCAACGACCCGCGGACCAGCCCCGCGCCGGTGGCCCGGTGCACGATCTGGTGGATCCGGGCGTGCGCGTACTGCACGTAGAAGACGGGGTTCTCGTTGACCTGGCTGGCCACCAGATCCATGTCGAAGGTCTGGGTGGAGTCCACCGACAACAGGAGGTAGGTGAAGCGGGCCGCGTCGGCACCCACCTCGTCGACCACATCGGCCAGTTCCACCATCTCGCCGGTCCGCTTGGACAGCCGGACCTCGCGGCCGTCGCGCTGCAGGTTGACCAGCTGCGTGATGGCGATCTCCAACTCGGCGGGGTCGTGGCCGAGGAGGGCCATGGCGGCATGCATCCGGGCCACGTAGCCGTGGTGGTCGGCACCGAACACGTTGACCAGCCGGTCGGCCCGACCGAACTTGTCCCGGTGGTAGGCCACGTCGGGCATCAGGTAGGTGGGTTCGCCGTCGCTCTTGATGAGCACCCGGTCCTTGTCGTCGCCGTGGTCGGTGCTGCGCAACCACACCGCGCCGCCCTCCTCGTAGACGGCACCGGCGGCCCGTAGGTCGGCCAACGTGGCGTCGATGGCTCCCGAGGCGATCATCGACCGCTCACTGAACCACGAATCGAAGTGGATGGACAGGGACTCGAGCACGTCCTTATGGGCGGCCAGGGCCCGGGCATAACCCCACTCCATCGGATCCGCGGTGCCCGAATCACCGGCCGAATCACTGGCCGAATCACCGGTCATCTCGGCTGCCCAGTCGATGATGTACTGCCCGTGGTAGCCGTCCTCGGGCACGTCGTGGCCGGCGGCCCGGGCCGCCAACGAGGCGGCGAAGTTCTGCATCTGCAGCCCGCGGTCGTTGATGTAGAACTCGCGCACCACCTCGTACCCGCAGCGGTCGTAGAGACGGGCCACCGAATCGCCGTAGCAGGCGCCCCGGCCGTGACCGGCGTGCAGCGGACCGGTCGGGTTGGCGCTCACGAACTCGACAATCACCCGGGTACCGGCGCCCTCGTCGTGGCGACCCCAGCCGTCGGTTCCATCCGAGACCACGTCGACCAGGACATCGTGCAGCCACGAGTCGGCGAGGCGGAAGTTGACGAAGCCCGGGCCGGCCACCTCGACGCCCACCACGTGGGCCGGCGGCGAGGCCTCCAGACGTTCGGCCAACTGGGTGCCCAGCTCACGGGGGTTGCGGCCGGCGACCTTGGCCGAGGCGAGGGCCACGTTGGTCGACCAGTCACCGTGGTCCGGATTTCCCGGACGCTCCAACTGGACGACCGCCGGCACCGGGTCGACGCCCAGGTCGGCCAGCGCGGTACGCACCGCGTCGATGATGGTGTCGCGCACGTCCATGGGGAGTGTCCTGGTCAGGATCGGGGTCGCCCGATCGGGGTGCCCGGTCGGGGCGGAGTCCCGATGCTACCGGGGGCGCCGGATGCGGCCCGGTGCGTATTGTGCGCGCCATGAACGGTCCGGCATCCGATTCCCCCGACATCGACCGCACCATCGACCAGGAGGTGCTCATCCACTTCCGACGTGACCGCCTGCGGGCCCAGATGGTCGAGCACGGTGTCGACGCCTGCCTGTTGTTCGACCCGGTGAACGTGCGTTACGCCACGGGGGCCCGCAACATGCAGGTCTTCCACCAACGGAACCCCTCGCGGTACCTGTTCCTGCCCGTCGAGGGCCCGGTCGTGCTGTTCGAGTTCGCCGGGGCCCACCATCTGGCCACCGGCCTGTCGACCATCGACGAGGTTCGCCCGGCCACCACGGCCAGCTACGTGGCCGCCGGCCCGGCCATCGCCGCCGTGGAGCAGCGGTGGGCCGGCGAGGTCGCAACGCTGCTGCGTCAGGTGGTGGGCGACGGAGCCACCGTCGGCCTCGAGCGGATCAACCACGGGGCATCGACCGCCCTGGCCGATGCCGGCTTCCGGATCGTCGACGCCCAGGAGTCGGTCGAGCGGGCCCGGGCCATCAAGGGGCCCGACGAACTGGCCTGCATCAGCCAGAGCCTCCGGGCCACCGAACGGGCCGTGCACGCCGTGCGGGATGCCGTCCGTCCGGGGATCACCGAGAACGAACTGTGGGCCGAACTGCACCGGGCGGTCATCGCCGAGGGCGGCGACTACGTCGAGACCCGCCTGATGACCGCCGGCACCAGGACCAACCCGTGGTTCCAGGAGACCGGCGACTTCCCCATCGCAGCCGACGCACTGGTGGCGTTGGACACCGACGTGGTGGGGTGCCACGGCTACTACTCGGACTTCTCCCGGACGTTCCACGCCGGCCCCGGGGCCCCGACGGCCGAACAGCGGCGCCTGTACGGCCTGGCCCACGAGCAGGTCCACCACAACATGGGGATCATCGGTCCCGGGGTGACCTTCCGGGAATACGCCGAGCGGGCATGGGACATCCCCGACGAGTTCGCCGCCCAGCGGTACTACCTGTCGTCGCACGGCGTGGGCATGACCGGCGAGTACCCCTACCTGTACCACCGCCACGACTTCGCGGCCTCGGGCTACGACGGGATGATCGAGCCCGGGATGACCCTCTGCGTGGAGTCCTACATCGGTGCCGAGGGCGGTGCCGAGGGGGTCAAGTTGGAGGAGCAGGTGCTGGTCACCGAGACCGGCGTCGAACTGCTCAGCGACTTTCCGTTCGAGGCCGCCCTGCTCGACTGACGGCCGCGGCGTGGAGGCGGGCGTCACGGCGCACCACCAGCATGAGGCTGGCCACCACCACGACCATCCCGGCCACCTGGACCGGTGCCAGGCCCTGATCCAGGGCCAGCCACGCACCGCCCGCCGAGAGCGCCGGAATGGCCAGGGTCAGCAGGCCGGCGAGGCTCAGGCTCACATGGAGGTGGGCCCAGTTCATGAGGAAGTGGCCCGTGCCGGGCACGGCCAGCAGCAGGCACAGCCAGGCCCACTGGGACCCCGACGGCCAGACGGGGACCATCTGGCCGGCATCGATCGCCGCCATGGGAAGGAGCACCAACGCTCCGACAGCCATGGTGAGGGTCTGCAGGGTGAACGTGTCGATCCGGGCCCGGACGTTCTTGACCATGACGAAGTACGCCGAGAACAGGACCATGGCCCCCAGCGCCAACAGGTCGCCCCGCAGGTGGAGGCCCGCGTCGCCGCCCCCGCCGAACATCACCACGGCCACGCCGCCAATGGCCACCACGGCCACGCCGATCAGCCAACCGCCGATGCGCTCGCCGAACCGCCGCGACGCCACCACCAGCAGGACGATGGTCTGGAGAGAACCGACGACCGTGGCGTTGGCCACCGAGGTGTGGTGGAGGGCGGCGAAGAACACCCCCAGCTCCAGGGCGAACACCACCGAGACCGGAAAGGCCAGGCGAACCTGGGCCCACGTGATGCGACGACCAGTCAGATGGAGCACCGTGCCGTAGAGCAGCCCACCGAGACTCAGGCGCCAGAAGGCGATGGCCAGACCGCCCATGTCGACCTGGGCCACGATCACGTTGCCCGCCGACCAGCAGAAGATCGCCCCGGTGGCCGCCAGGCGGCCCACCGCGGAGCGGTCGCCGGCGGAACCGTCGACCGTGGGAGCGCCCTGCATCGCCGCACCCTACGCGGCACCCCAGCCCCGCCCTTCCCGTTGACCGGCCCCATTGGCTACGGTCGCGCCCACGACGATCCGAAGGGGACGTCGCTGATGGGAGGACCCATGAAGATCCGATCTCTGCTGGCAGCATTGCTGGCCCTGGTGCTCATCGCCTCGGCCTGTGGAAGCGACAACGGAGGGTCCGGCGCTGCTGGCGACGGCACCTGGCCCGACAAGATCACGTTCGGCTTCGTGCCCAGTTCGGAGCAGGAGTCGCTTCAGGACGACATCCAGCCGATCATGGACGTGCTGACCGAGTCCCTCGGGATCGAGGTCGAGGGAATCGTCACCACCGACTACACCGGTCTGGTCACCGCCATGGGCACCGGCAAGGCCGACCTGGGCGCCTTCGGGCCGTTCGGCTACGTGCTGGCCCAGCAGCAGTTCGGCAACATGGAGGTCCTGATCCAGGCCGTCCGCTACGGCGCGGCGACCTACCACGGCCAGTGGATGACCAACGACCCGTCGTTGTGCGAGACGTCGCCCGAATCGGCCACCGCACTGGAGAACACCGACAAGGGCATCGTCCAGGTCGGCGCCCTGGAGGCCGTGGCCTTCCAGGTCGGCGCCTACTTCGGCGACGCCGGCAAGGCCCTCGGCGAGACGGTGGACGCCGGCGACGTCTCACCGGGCACCTCGTGCATGGCCGACCTGTCCAAGGTCAAGGGCAAGCGGGTGGCCTTCACCTCCGAATCGTCGACCTCCGGTTACCTGTTCCCGGCCCTGCAGCTCATCCAGGCCGGCATCGACCCGGTGAACGACATCACCCCGATCTTCACCGGCGGCCACGACGCCGCCGTGGTGGCCGTCTACAACGGAGACGCCGACATCGGCGTGTCCTACGACGACGCCCGCCGCTCCCTCCGCAAGGAGAAGACCGACGTGGGTGAGAAGGTGATCGTGTTCAACATCACCTCGGAGGTACCCAACGACGTGGTGGCGGCCAGCTCACTGCTGCCCGACTCGTTGCAGACGGCCATCTACGACGCCATCGACGCCTACCTCGACACCGACGAGGGCGAGGCCGTGTTCGACGAGACCTACGGGTGGACGTCGATCCGCCGGGCCGTCGACTCGGACTTCGACGTGGTGCGCACGGCCGCCGAGGCCCTGGGCATCACCGAGCCGGTGGGCTGACCGACAGTCGAGATCCTGAAGCCTGACGACCACGACGGACGAACCTGACCGGATGATCGAATTCCGGGACGTCTCGGTGACCTACCGGGGCGGGGTCAGGGCGTTGCGCAACGTCGATCTCAAGATCGACGACGGCGAGTTCGTCGTGATCGTCGGCCTCTCGGGGGCCGGCAAGAGCACGCTGCTGCGGGCCATGAACGGCCTGATCCCGGCCACCGGCGGATCCATCACCGTGGGCGGCACCGAGGTGGTGGGCGCCGGACGTGCCGAACTGCGCGACGTGCGGTCACGCATCGGGATGATCTTCCAGACGTTCAACCTGGTGCACCGGACCTCGGTGGTGAACAACGTCCTGATGGGCCGCCTGGCCGGCGTCCCGGCGTGGCGGTCCACCCTCGGGATGTGGCCGGCCGCCGATCGCGAGGCCGCCATGCTCGCCCTCGAACGGGTGGGGATCGTGGAGAAGGCCTACGTCCGGGCCTCGAACCTGTCGGGCGGCCAACAGCAACGGGTGGGCATCGCCCGGGCGTTGGCCCAGGAGCCGTCGGTCATGCTGGCCGACGAACCGGTGGCCGCCCTCGACCCGGTGACCAGTCGCCAGGTGATGGGCGACCTCCAACGGATCAACCGTGACCTGGGCATCACCACGCTGGTCAACCTCCACTACCTGGACCTGGCCCGGGAGTTCGGGCGACGCCTGGTGGGCCTCCGGGAAGGTGAGGTGGTGTTCGACGGCGACATCGACGACGTCACCGACGAGACCTTCCGGGAGGTCTACGGGCGGGCCATCACCGACGACGACCTGAAGACCGCCGAAGGGTGACCCGACCACCGGTGACCGGCCAGGCCCGTCCCATCCGGCCACGGGTCCGCCCACGGACGTGGGTGGCGGCCGCGCTGGTCGTGGCCTACACCGTGATGGCCGGCCGGACCGTCGGCTTCGACCTGTCCACCTTCTGGCAGGTCTGGTCCAATCCCCTGTGGGAGAAGTTCTGGCCCGTCCCGTGGGACTGGGTCCTGGATCGCCACAACGTGCTCGACCCGCTGGTCGAGACGTTCCAGATCGCCATCGTGGCGACGCTGATCGGTTGCGGCCTGGCCCTGCCGGTGGCCTTCGCCATGTCGCCGCTGACCGCACCCAACCGGGTGGTGCTGGTGGTGAGTCGTTCGATCATGAACGTGGTGCGGGCCGTGCCCGACCTGTTCTGGGCCAAGTTGCTGGTCACCGCGGTGGGCATCGGAGCCTTCGCCGGCTCGTGGGCCCTGTCGGTCTTCTCCCTGGCCGTCATGGTCAAGTTGTTCAGCGAGACGATCGACGGCGCCGACCCCCGCCCGCTGGAGGCGGCGAGGGCGGCCGGCGGGAAACACGTGCCCGTGGTGCGGACCGGCGTACTCCCCACGGTGCTGCCGGAGTACGTGGCCTACGGGCTCTACGTGTTCGAGTTGAACATCCGGGCCTCGGTGGTCCTCGGCCTGGTCGGGGCGGGCGGCATCGGCCGGGTGGTGGAGGCCCAGCGCCAGTACTTCCGTTTCGACCGGGTGCTGGGCGTGCTGGTCCTGGTGTTCGTGGTGGTGTTCGTGATCGAGCAGGTCAGCGTGGCCGTCCGGAAGCGGTTGGTCTGATGGTGGCCGCCACCCCGCCCACCATCGAGGCCGCGGACCCTCCGGAACGCCCGGTCGCCCCCCGACGGGCCGGGCGACGATGGGCAGCCGTGGCCGTGGTGGCCGTCGCCGTGGCGTGGTCGATCTCAGGCCTGGAGGTGACGATGGATCGTCTCCTGGGCGCCCCGGGCGATGCGTGGGACGTGTTCCGACGCATGGTGCCGCCGGCGTTCGGCGAGGCCATCGACCGCGGGGTCCCCGGCAAGGTCCTGGAATCGGTGCACATCGCCTGGATCGGCACCCTCATCGGGGCGGTTCTCTCGCTGCCCCTGGCTTTTCTGGCCGCCGGCAACGTCGCTCCGATCTGGATCCGGACGCCGGTCCGCCAGCTGTTCAATGTCATCCGGGCCGTCCCCGAGTTGATCCTGGCCGTCATCCTCATCCCCATCACCGGACTGGGTCCGTGGGCCGGAGCGTTGGCCATTGGCGTGCACTCGGTGGGGACGCTGGGCAAGTGGGCCACCGAAGCCATCGAGGGCGTGGACCCCGGTCCGCTGGAAGCCGTGGCGGCCACCGGCGGCCGCTGGGTGTCCGGCATGCGCTGGGGGGTGCTCCCCCAGGTGCTTCCGGTGGTCACGTCCCAGTGGCTGTTCCGCTTCGAGATCAACGTCCGGGCGTCGGCCGTGCTGGGCATGATCGGCGCCGGCGGAGTGGGCTCGGAGCTGGTGTCCCAACTGGTGTTCCGGAACTTCCCGGCGGTGGGCGCCGTGCTGGCCATGACCATCGTCGTGGTGCTGGCCATCGACACCGCCTCGGCCGCCGTGCGGCGCCGGATCATCCGGGGTGCCGTCCCGGGGGCCGGTGACGACGACGCCGACCGCAACGCCGCGGTGCTGGCCGACCTGACCGGCATCCGCACCCCGTGAGCATCGCCAGCGGACGGGCTGCCACGGGTCGGGCAACCATTGGGCTGGACGTCGGCGGCACCAAGGTCGCCGCGGTGCTCGTCGAGTCGACGACCGGCACCGTCCTGGATCGGGAACGGGCGTCCAGTGCCGGATCGGCCACCGACCTGGTGGCCACCCTGACCGGCCTCGTCGGGACCCTCCGGGCACGCTCGGCCGGCCTCCAGATGGAGGTGGGCGCCGTGGGCCTGGGCATCGCCGGCCTGGTGGACCGCGACGGCGTGGTCCGGTGGTCACCCAACCTGCCGGCCTCGGTCGACCATCCGGTGGCCGCCGAACTGGCCAGCGGGGTGGAGCTCCCGGTGGTCGCCACAAACGACGCCACGGCCGCCACGCTGGCCGAGTCCCGCCTCGGCGCCGGGCGGGGATGCGACGACGTCGCGCTGGTCACGCTGGGCACGGGGATCGGCGCCGGGTTCGTGGTCGACGGCCGGCTGCTGCGGGGGGCCCACGGGTTCGCCGGCGAGCCGGGCCACATGGTGGTCGACCCGGGAGGACCCGAGCATCTGACGGGCCAACGGGGCCCGTGGGAGGCCCTGGCCTCGGGCAACGCGCTGGGCCGGATGGCCACCGAAGCCGGCTTCGAATCGGGAAGCAGTGCGGTGGCCGCCATGGCCGGCGGCGACACGACGGCGACCGACGTGTTCGACCGGTGGTGCCGGGAAGTGGCCCGCGGTCTGGCCAATCTCGTGGTCGTGCTGGACAGCCGGCGGATCGTGCTGGGCGGCGGGCTCGTCGAGGTCGGAGAACCACTTCGTCTCGGCGTGGCGTCCTGGCTGGCCCGACTCACGCCGGGTGCTGACTCCCGACCAGCCGTCGAGGTGGTGCTGGCCGAACTGGGATCCGACGCCGGGGCCTTGGGCGCCGGGCTGCTGGCCGGCGATCAGGTCGAACTACAGGTGGGCCCGTAGGAGGTCCAGCGTTCTGTCCCAGGCGAGGGTGGCCGCGTCGGCGTCGTAGGTGCCGAACGGGTCCTCCTCGTTGGCGAACGGATGACCGGTGCCCTCGTACACGTGGAAGGTCACGTCCCGTCCCATGGCCCGCAGGTCCACGCCGAGGGCCATGACCGCCTCGGGCGGGAAGAAGTCGTCGTGCTCGGCCATGTGGCCCTCCACCACCGCGGTCAGCCCCGACCAGTCCGGTGCACCGTCGCCCAGTGGGGCGCCGTAGAACGGTGCGGCACACGCCACCCGGTCGCCCTCCAGCGCGGCGATCATCAGGGTGAGCATCCCGCCCATGCAGAACCCGACCACGCCGACGGCCTCGCCGGTGGTGGCCTCGTGGGCCAGTAGGTGGTCAATGGCGGCCGACATGTCCCGGGCGGCCCGGTCGGGCGGCAGCGTCGTCATGAGCTCGCCGGCCTTGTCCATCTCGGTGTGGGTGGCCATCTCGCCGTGGTACAGGTCGGGGGCCAGCGCCACGTAGCCGTTGCCAGCCAGACCGTCCACGACCCCCTTGATCTGGGGCACCAGACCCCACCACTCCTGGAGGACCAGCACCCCGGGCCCCGAACCGGACTCCGGAACGGCCAGGTAGCCCCCGGCCGTCGATCCATTGGCGACGAACTCCACCATCGCCCCCGCACGGCTTCCGCCCGGGTTCCCGTCGGGTCCGTCCTGGTGGTCGGTCATTAGTCGTCTTCCTGTTCGTCCTGCTCTTCGCCGTCGCCCCTCGTCGGGGCACCCCCGTCCGGTCCGGCCAGCCACGCCGGATAGTCCCACCGTCGCTCGTCGTCGGAGGACACGAGCGACGAGTCCATCTTCGTCTCCAGACGCATCGCGGTGAACGGCTGGGAAAGGAGCCGGGGTTCGCCGGCGGAGAACAGCGCGGCGGGCCGCCCCCGTCCATCTCCCGGCGCCGTGGTCCGACCCAGTTCCCGGACGAAGTCCGACTCGGAACGGACCTTTCGTTGGAAGTTCCCCTGATCGAAGCCGGTGCCCCACACCGCTTCGTAGACCCGCCGCAGTTGGCTGATGGTGAACTCCGGCGGGCAGAAGCGGGTGGCCTCCGTCGAGTACTCCAGCCTCGATTCGGCACGTTCGACGGCATCCAGCACGATCATCCGATGGTCGAACGCCAACTGCCGCTCCTCACGTTCGATCTCGGTCACCGGGACGAGGGCTGCCTCGATCGCGTCACCCCCACCGGACAGGTCACCGACCTCGGCGACGATCGACCAGTAGGCCGTCGTGACGGTTCGCATCCTCGGATCCCGGTCCGGCGTCCCGTAGGTGCGGAGCTGCTCGATGCGGTCGGGCTTCAGGCCCAGCTTCGTCTCCTCGGCCAGTTCCCGGAGGGCGGCGGCAGCCAGGTCCTCGTCGGGATGCACGAACCCGCCGGGAAGCGCCCACCGGTCCTTGAAGGGTGGCTCACCACGTCGGATCAGGACCACCTGAAGGGCGTCGTCGACGATGGTGAACACCACCACGTCGACGGTGACCGCGAAGGGGGGGTGGTCCCGAGGGTTGTACTCGGCGAGAAAGTCATCTTCCTCTGACCTTGTTTCTTGTGGTATTGACATTATGTCCCCATAACGATTAGAGTCATATCGACAACATAGCAGCAGAGGCCCGTCACAGTGGACCGGGACATGGAAGCAGACCGGATTTTCGAGACCGGCACGAAGGAGCAACCTTGAACAGCGAACTGAACATCAACCTGAACACCGAGGCAAGTTACATCGAACGCCTCCGCCAGCTCATCGCCGAGGCGCCCGACGGCATCGACGTCGGACCCCTCGAGGCCGCCCTGGCCTCAGCCGAGGCCGCCCTGGCCAGCGCCGGCACCACCGGCGACCCGTCCCCCGACCGCACCAAGATCTGGTTCCTGCTGGACCGGTCCGGCTCGATGGGCCCCCTCACCGACGACGTGATCGGCGGCTTCAACCAGTTCCTGACCGAGCAGCAGGCCCAGGCGGGGAAGGCACGGATGTCGGTCGTGCTGTTCGACGCACAGAACCCGTACGAGGTGGTGGTCGACGGCCATCGCATCAGCGAGGTCCCCCCGTTGACGTCGGGCATCTACAGCGCCCGATCGATGACCCCCCTGTTCGACGCCATGGGCACCCTGTTGGAGCGGGCCGACCAGCGCATCACCCAGCGCGCCGCAGCCGGTCGCGACGCCGAGGACCAGCTGGTCCTCGTCTTCACCGACGGCCACGAGAACGCCTCGACCCGGTTCGACCGGGCCCGGATCTTCGAGATGATCAAGGAGCGTCAGGACGCCGGCAACTGGACCTTCGTGTTCATGGGCGCCAACCAGGACTCCTACGCAGCGGGCGGCGACGTCGGCTTCGACCGCGGCAGCATCCAGGACTTCGACGCCACCCCGGCCAGCGTGCACGCCTCGTTCATGGAGTTCTCCCGGGGCACGGCCAGCTACCGGAACAAGCCCCGTCAGTCCCGGGTGATGGACCGCCACGACTTCTTCGAGGGCCAGAAGCTGGCCGAGCGCGCCCTCCGGGAACAGGAAGAGGCGCAGACCCAGAACTGATCCGTCAACTGATCGGGCTTCCCCGAGGGGTCGGTCGGCCGGGGCGACAAACCCGGCCGGCCACCTTCCCCTCCTCCCCGACCCCACCCGACCTGAACCTGAGAGGAACACATGACCATCCCCACGCTCGACGCCGCACCCATCGGGCCGCCCATCACCCGGGCCGGCATCTCGATCTACCCCGTCTACCTCCCGGACAACACCCTCCCCCCGGTGGCCACCGGTCGGGAATCCGGCCTGATCGTCGACGAGCTGCCCGACGCCCAGGTTCCCCACCTCGTGGTCCACAACCCCACCGACCGGCCCATCCTCATCGTGGAGGGCGAGCAGTTCGTGGGCGGGCGCCAGAACCGGACGGCCAACACCAGCGTCCTGATCCCGGCCGGCGAACAGCGGGAGATCCCCGTGTCGTGCCTCGAGGTGGGTCGCTGGGGTCAGCACCGGGCCTTCGAGCACTCCCCCACCTTCACCCCCCGGCGGGTGCGCCGCACCAAGCAGCTCGAGGTGGCCCGCACCATGTCCTACGCCGGAGAGCGATCCGGCGACCAGGGACTCGTCTGGGAGGCCATCCGCCACGAGATGAACGCCATGGCGGCGGCGTCGGACACCGGCGCGGTGGCCGACGCCGACCAGGTCTTCGCCCGTGACCTCGGTCGCCGTGACGCCGTCGAGGAACTGGTCGCCCGAGGACCGCTGCCCGGACAGTGCGGCATCGTGGTGGCCCACGGCTGGCGGGCCGTGGCCTCCGAGGTGTTCGGCACGCCCGAACTGCTGGCCGCCCACTGGGGTCCGCTGGTTCGCTCACACCTGCTCGAGCACCCCACGGCCACCGGTTCACGGTCGGCCACCGGGGCCATGAAGCTGCTGCGGCGCTTCGCCCAGGCCCACTCGGTGGACTCGCCCGGCCTCGGCCTGGGCACCGAACACCACGTGGATGCCGAACGGGTCGCCGGCCAGGCCCTCACGCTGGATGGCGCCCTCGTCCACGCCGGAATCTTCCGCCGGGGCTGAACACGAGCCACCGGCCGCGGACCGGCCCGGTAACCTGACCCGTCCCCGCCCCTGTAGCTCAGCGGATAGAGCATCGGCTTCCGGAGCCGTGTGCACAGGTTCGAGTCCTGTCAGGGGCGCCAGCAATCGTGAGGAACGGGTCGACCCCATGCCCGAGGCGACACGAGAGGAACTCGAGGCGACGTTCGCCGAGTTCGTCCGGCGGGCCGACGCCGCCGCCGTATCCGGCGACTGGGCCCCGTGGTCGGAGATGTTCACCGACGACGCCCGCTACGTGGAGCCCACCTACGGCGAGTTCCACGGCCGGGAAGCCATTCACGAATGGATGTCGACGACCATGGCGTCGTCACCGGGGGCCGACATGGTGGCCTTCCCGGTGCACTGGTACCTGGTCGACGAGCAGCGGGGCACCGTGGTGGTCCGGTTCGGCAACCGGCTGGCCGACCCGGGCGACGGCAGCGTGCACGAGCCCTGGAATCTGGCCGTCCTGATGTGGGGCGGAAACGGCCGGTGGGCCGGCGAGACCGACATCTACGACACGGCCCGGTTCGGCGCCGACGTCATGGCCTGGATGGCCTCCGGCCCGGGCCGTCAGACACCCTCTGACTAGGGTGACCGGCGATGGCCGAGACCCGCAAGAAGTGGACCTTCCAGTGGAAGGAGCTCTACGACGAGGTCATCACCTCCGGGCTCTGCACCGGTTGCGCAGGGTGCGTGATCGCCTGCCCGCACGACGTCATCGGTTACGAGCACGCTCCGGGCCAGTACAAGCCGTTCCACCTCGAGGATGACCTGGGCCTCGACGACTGCGGCCACGGACAGAAGGGCTGCACGTCGTGCACCCGGGCCTGCCCCCGATTCCGCGACTGGGAGACCGAGGCCGACCAGCACCTGTTCGCCCGGGAACGACGGCCCGACGAGATGTCGGGCATCTACAAGGACGTCCTGCTCACCCGGGCCACCGACGGCGGCGTCCACCAGATGGGCCAGGACGGCGGACTGGTGTCGGCCATCCTCATCTGGTGCCTCGACAACGGCATCATCGACGGTGCCCTGACCAGCCACCTCGAACCCGAGGGCCCCGACGGATCCAGCAGTTGGAAGGCCGTCCCCGCGGTGGCCACAGACCGCGCCTCGGTGCTGGCCGGTGCGGGCAGCCGCTACACCTACTCGGCCAACACGCTGGCCATGCCCGAGGCCCTCGACCGGGGCCTGAAGTCACTGGCGCTGGTCGGCATGAGCTGCCAGACGTCCATCGGACCGGTGATGTGGCACCGCAAGGTGGGCAAGGCCGGCAAGCCGATCAAGCTCAACATCGGGCTGCTGTGCTCCAAGTCGTTCGACGACGCCATC
Source organism: Acidimicrobiales bacterium (assembly GCA_014239855.1). GTDB lineage: Bacteria > Actinomycetota > Acidimicrobiia > Acidimicrobiales > MedAcidi-G1 > UBA9410. The sequence continues at coordinate 144,022 of JAAZXY010000001.1, forward strand.
TTCGAGGAGCTCTTCTGGGCCAAGTACCGCCTCCGCAAGGAGGACATGGTCAAGATGAACATCAAGGGCGTCTTCCAGATCTGGATGCGAAACGGCGACTACCACGAGATCAACCTCAAGGAATGCCACGCCTGGACCCGCGAGGGCTGCAACCACTGTCCGGACTTCGCCGCCGAGCACGCCGACATCTCCACCGGGGGCATCGGCGAGAACAACGACTGGACGCTGACCATCGTGCGGACCGAGTTGGGCCGTCAGGTCATCATGGGAATGCTGGCCGACGGCGTGATCGAGGGCCGGCCGGGCGACAGCGACCCGGGCGCCATTGCCCTCATGCACAAGCTGGCGGCCAAGAGCCGGGACCGGTGGCCGGAATGGGCCAACCCGACCGCCCGGGTGGGACTCCCGGTCCGAGCCGGCTGACCTGACCGCCGGGTCAGGCGCCGCAGTCGTCGGAGATGTCGACGAACCAGCCGTAGTGCTCGACCAGCATGGCCCGGGTCACGGTTTCCCGCTGGTCGTCGATGAAGGCGTCCAACTCGAGGAACTTCTCGAACGTCACCTCGGACTGGATGCCGTCCAGCACGCAGCCACAGAACGCCTTGGCCTTGACCGACCCCAGGTCGTCGTTGGCCTCCAGGCAGGCGTCCACGAACTCGCGCTCCACGAGACCGTCGCCGGAGGCATCGGTCTGATCCTCCCAGGACACCGGCTCGCCGGAAGGCACGCAGGCCGAGGCCACCAGGACGACGGCCATCAGGGACAGGCCCAGACGGCCGCTCAGGCGAAGAGAGGAACGGGATCGGGAGGAGCGTTTCACGGCCCAGAGGCTACCGGCGGTCCCCGGTCGTCCCGGTCGGGCCGCCGGCCCGATCAGCCAGCCCGATCAGCCAGCAGCGACCAACTCGATCGCCCGATGCAGCACGCCGTCGAACATGGGCTCGGTGAGCCGACCGGTGAACGTGTTCTGCTGGCTCACGTGGTACGAGCACAGGATCGTGCGGCCGTCGCCCAGCGGCGCCTCCACCCCGTGACCGAACGTCGGACGGGGGCGCAGGCCGAACTCGGCGGCCGCGGCGACATACCCGATCTGTCCCAGGACCACCACGACCTTCACGTCGGGCAGGGCGGCCACCTCGCGTTCGAAGAACGGTCGACACGCTGCCTTCTCGTCGGGCGTGGGCTTGTTGGCCGGCGGCGCGCACTTGACCGGCGCCGTGATGAACACGTCGGTGAGGACCAGCCCGTCGTCGATGCCGACCGCCTCGGGCTGGTTGGCCAGGCCCACCCGGTGGAGGGCGGCGAACAGGAAGTCCCCCGACCGGTCGCCGGTGAACACCCGTCCGGTCCGGTTGGCGCCGTGGGCGGCCGGCGCAAGCCCCACGATCAGGATCCGGGCGTCCGGATCCCCGAACCCGGGCACACCACGGCCCCAGTACTCCTGGTCCCGGTAGGCGGCCCGCTTCTCGGCGGCCACCTGTTCGCGCCACGAGACCAGACGGGGGCAGGCCCGACAGGCCACCACCTCGTCGTGGACGACCCCGAGGGCCGCCCTACCCCGGTCGGGAACCTCCTGGTCGGAAACATGCCCGGTCACAGGGTCAGAGTAGGTTCGGCGACCGATGCCCCCCACCCTCGTGCTCTATGTCCGACACGGACGAACCCCCACCACCGGCGCCCGCCTTCCCGGCCGGGCCCCCGGCCTGCACCTCTCCGACGAGGGCCGCGCCCAGGCCGAGGCGGTGGCGGCCGCCATTGCCGACCGGTCCGAAACCGGGCAGCAGGTGGCGGCCATCTATGCGTCACCCATGGAACGCACCCGGGAGACCGCGGCGCCCATCGCCCGGGCCCTCGGTCTGCGGGTCCGCACGGCGCCCGGTCTCAACGAGTGCGACTTCGGAAAGTGGACCGGTCGACGCCTCAAGGACCTCATGAAGCTCAAGGCGTGGGCCACCGTCCAGCGCCAACCGTCAGCCTTCCGCTTTCCGGGGGGCGAGTCGTTCGCCGAGATGCAGGCCCGCATCACCGGTCAGGTGGCCGATCTGGTGGCCCGCCATCCCGGCCAGACCATCGTCTGCGTCTCGCACGCCGACCCCATCAAGGCAGCACTCGCCCAGGCCGTGGGCACCCCGCTGGACCTCTTCCAACGGATCGTCGTCGGACCCTGTTCGGTCAGCGCCGTGCTGCACACCACCGAACGACCCGTCGTGCTGGCCATGAACACCACCAGCGACCTGAAGGGCCTCACACCTTCATGAGTGGAAAACGGTCATGAGCGACCCCGTTACCGGTGGTTCGCCCGCCGCCCTCGAGCACGGTGACCTCGGGCTCGACGTGGCCGAGTGCACCGACGCCCGCATCGACATCGTCCTGGGCGATCCCGACCTGATGGCCAGGGTGGCCGCCGGCGGCGCCTTCGGCGGCGAGTACTCCCGACCGGCCGCCCAGGCCATGTTCAACCGGCACTCCGCCGAAGCCGTGGCCGACGTCCGGGCCAAGACCCGGATCGTCGAGCTGGCCCCCCGCTCATGGCTGGTCCGCCTGCCCATCGTGAACAGTGCCGTGTTCGAGACCGATGCCGGACTGGTGGTGTGCGACACCGGCATGGCGCCCGGCGGCCCGGCCCTCCTGGAGGCCATCCGATCGGTGAGCGATGCCCCGATCCACACCATCGTCTACAGCCACGGACACGTCGACCACGCCTACGGCACCTGGGCCCTCATGGAGGACCCGGCCACCATGGCCGCCGGCGGGCCGCAGATCGTCGCCCACCGCAAGGTCGCCGACCGGTTCGACACCTACCTGCGCCTCCGGGGCTCGCTGGCCCGCTACATGAACCAGCCGCCCCACCACCTCCCGGCCAGCCGGGATGATCTCGTCTGGCCCACGGTCACCTTCGATGACCGTCTCGAACTCGAGATCGGCGGCGAGGCCCTCCACCTCGTCCACCACCCCGCCGAGACCGACGACCAGTGCTACGCATGGATGCCCGACCGGGGCGCCCTCTACAGCGCCGACTACTACCAGGGCTTCCTCCCCAACCTCGGCAACGGCAAACGACTCCAGCGGGGCACCGACGACTGGGTGATCGCGCTGCGCGAGATGGCCGATCTGGGCCCGACGGTGCTGTTCCCGGGCCACGGTGAGGGCATCACCGATCCCGAGCTGATCCGGTCGGAGTTCACGCTGCTGGCCGACGCCCTCGAACACATCATCGACCACGTCATCGACGGGCTGAACCGACGGATGCGTAAGGACCTCATTGTCGACACCCTCGACTGGCCCGACCGGTTCGCCGACCATCCGACGCTGAACGTCCAGTACGTCACCCCCCGGGACATCGCCCGCATGGTCATCAAGCGCTGGACCGGCTGGTGGGACGACATCCCGTCGCACTGGGCACCGGCCCCGCTGACCGAGCAGGCCGCGACCATCGTGGCCCTGGCCGGTGGGATCGATCCGTTGGTGGAGCGGGCCCGCTCGCTGCTCGACACCGACCTGCCCCAGGCCTGCCACCTCGCCGACTGGGCCTGGTACGCCGAACCCCACCACCCCGACGTCCAGCAACTGGTGGTCGACGCCTACCGGGACCGGATCATGGACCCGTCGTCGAACACCCAGGACATCCTCGTGTACCTGGACCACGCGGCGGCAGCCCGTGCCCTCCAGCGGCGCGCCGAAGACCCCGCCGACTCGTAGGTTCGACCCGTGGCACGACCGGAGATCGACTGGGACGACACCGACGGGTTCACCGCGGGCGTCGTCGGACCCCAGGGGCGTCGGGTGTTCTTCCTCCAGGCCCGACGGGCCGGTCAGGTCGTGTCGCTCAAGGTCGAGAAGCAGCAGGTGGCCGGACTGGCCGACTTCCTCGACGGGCTGATGGAGGACCTCCCCCCGACCGACGAGCGGGCCCTCGAGGTGATCGACGCCAACGTCCGGTTCGAGGATCCCGGCGAGGCCGACTGGGTGGTGGGCAGCCTCGGCATCACCTACCAGCAGTCCACCGACCGCCTGGTGCTGATCGCCGAGGAACTCCTACGTGACGAGGACGAACCACCGGCCCAGGCCCGGTTTCCCATGCGACGCGAGATGGTGGTCTGCTTCATCGACCGGGCCCGCCAGTTGGTGGCCGCCGGCCGCCCCCCGTGCGACTGGTGCGGTGCCCCGCTGGAGCCCTCGGCCGCCGGCTGGTGCCCCTGTGTCAACTGAGTCGCCTGCCGCCCCGACACCCACCCCGCCGGACCCCTTCCGTCGGCGCGGACCGGTGGCCGACGAACTGGCCGTCGAGGTACTCGGCGAAGGGGACATGGAGATCCTGGGACGGATGCCGTGGACGTCCAACGCCACCTTCCTGGTCGACGTCACCCATCCATCGACCGGGCCGGACCCGTTCCTGCAGGGCGTCTACAAGCCGGGAGAGGGCGAGCGACCGCTCCACGACTTTCCCCCGGGGCTCTACCGGCGCGAAGCCGCGGCGTGGGAGTTGACCGCCCAGCTGGGGTGGGGGCTCATCCCGCCCACCGTGGTTCGCGACGGGCCACTCGGTGAGGGATCCGTCCAGCTGTACGTGCCGTGCGACTACGAGCAGCACTACTTCACCGTGCGCGACGACCCGGCACATGCCGATGCCCTGATGCGCCTCGCCGCCTGGGACCTGGTGGCCAACAACACCGACCGCAAGGGCGGTCACGTGCTGGCCGGCGACGACGGGGCGTTGTGGGCCATCGACAACGCCCTCTGCTTCCACCACCAGTTCAAGGTCCGTACCGTGATCTGGGACTTCGCCGGGCATGCCCTGACCGACGACCTGGTGGCCGACCTCCGACGCCTCACCGTTGACGGGCTCTCGACCCCGCTGGCCGACCTCCTCGACCCGTTCGAACGTGACGCCGTGCTGACCCGGGCCGACGCGGTGGCCAGCGCCGGCGAGCTCCCCACCGACCCCAGCGGACGCCGGGTTCCCTGGCCGCTGGTCTGACCCCTCACTCAGCAACGTGCCCGACCTCGACCGCCTGCTCATCGAGGGGGACCTCGACGCCCTGCTGCGCCTCGTCGACGACGCCTGCGACGACGCCGACTGGGACACCCTCGAACAGATCGCCACCCGGTCCCGACTGGCCGTGGAACGGGGCCATCAGCTCTGGCCGGCCGCCGACCACGCCGAGCACCGGCTGGCCCTGCAGGCCCCGGGATCGTTCGCCGCCGCTGCCGTGGTCCGGGACGCACCGACCTTCGGGGTGGCGCCCCTGGCCGAGGTGGCCGCCTCGTCACACACCTGGGCCGAACTCGATCCCCATCTCACCTCCGACGCCGGAGCGCTCCGGGCCGTGGTGGCCCACGAGCGGGTGGCCCGCGGCGAGGACCTCCGCGGCCTCGAACTCGAGGACGACCCGCTGGGGCTTCCCCTCCGGCTGGCCTCCTGGGAACCGGCCACCGACGGACCGACCATCGGCCCCTACGGCGTCGACGATCCGGTGCCGCCCACCGGGCTGCTCGCCCCGGTCTCCCCGGCTCCGGGTGTCAGCACAGACTCCGCCCTGCCGGAGACCGGGCCAGCGGATGGCCCAGCGGAGGAACCAGCGGCGTGCCCCGAGGCCGACACGGCCCGCACCGCCCTCCGGGACCTCGTCTCGACGTGGACCGAACAGTCCCGGGGCACGGCCTCGGCAATCGCATTGCGGGGCACCGGGCCACAGGCCGCGGACCACGCAGGACGGTCCATCGACGCCGGCGACCTCAGACTGCGGACGCTGACCCTCGACGAGGCGATCGGGCTGTTGGCGTGGGCCGGGGCATCAGGTGGAGCACACGGTCGACGGCGGGGTGCCGCACGGGGCCGCTTCGAGGCGTGGTGGTGTGCCGCAGCGCTCGTCGGCATGGACGGGCCCGATGACGACTGGCCACCGGATCCCGACGACCTCGGGGACGCGTTGGCCGAACTGCGGTGGTGGCGCTGGGACGGAGCGAAGCGTCCCGCCGGTTGGTTCCTGGGGATCGCCGTCGACGACCCCCTGGACGATCTGGCCTGGGCGCTGGCCGCCTGCGACCGTCCAGACTGAAGACCTGAGCCGAGCCGGAGCCCCGCCGCTCAGTCGCTCAAGGGGTCAGCCTCGGGCCTGCAGGGCCTCGATCAGCTTGGGCAGCACCTTGTGGACGTCGCCCACGATGCCGAGGTCGGCGACGCCGAAGATCGGCGCCTCCTCGTCCTTGTTGATGGCGATGATGTTGGCCGAACCCTTCATGCCGACCAGGTGCTGCGTGGCACCGGAGATGCCACACGCCACGTAGACCGTCGGCTTCACGACCTTGCCGGTCTGTCCGACCTGGTACGAGTACGGGACCCATCCGGCATCCACCACGGCGCGCGACGCACCCGGGGCGCCCCTGACCAGCTTGGCCAGGGTCTCGATCATCTCGTACTTCTCGGCCTCGCCCAGCCCGCGGCCACCGGAGACGACCACGGCCGCCTCGTCCAGCTTCGGGCCTGAGGTCTCCTCGACGAAACGCTCCTTGACGACTGCTGCCCCGGTGCCACCGAGCTCGCCCACGGCGAGATCGGACACCGCGGCAGGCGCACCGCCGCACTCCTCGGCCACGAACGACTTGGGCCGCACCAGGAAGATGGCCAGTCCGGCATCGGTGAAGCCGGTCAGAACGTCGGTGGTGCCGCCGAACACGGGCTCGCTGCCCAGCAGGCGGTCGCCGTCGACGATCAGATCGACCACGTTGGTCAGCACCGGACGGTCGACCTTGGCCGACAGGCGGCCGGCCACGTCACGGCCGTCGTAGGAGGTGGTGGCCAGCAGCACGTCGGGGCCGGTCCCGGCCTCCAGCGCGCCGGCGATGGCCGATGCCACGCGTGCACCCGGCAGGGCACCGTCGGCATCGCCCACGCTGTGGACGGCCGAGGCGCCGTGCGAACCCAGTTGGCCGGCCACGGCCGAACCGTCGCCCGCCATGACCACCTCGACGGTGTCGGCCAGCGAACGGGCCTTGGTCAGCAGTTCCAGTGTCGATGCGGTGGCTCCGGCCTCCGTGGCCTCGCCGAACACCCAGATCTTCGTGATTCCCATGATCGTCTCCTACAGAACCTTGAGGTCGTCCAGGAACGCCAGAATGCGTTCGTGGGCGTCGCCCTCGTCAACGATGACCTCGCCGGCCTCGCGTGCGGGGGCCTCGGTGATGGTCGTGATCTCCTGGCGGGCACCTGCCCAGCCCACGGTGGCCGGGTCGATGCCCAGACCAGCCAGGTCGAGCTCGTCGACCGGCTTGTTCTTGGCCGCCATGATCCCCTTGAACGAGGGGTAGCGGGGCTCGACCACGCCGGCGGTCACCGACACCACGGCGGGCAGCGGGCACTCGACCTGGTCGAAGCCGGCCTCTGTCTGGCGCTTCACGGTGGCCACACCGTCGGCGACCTCGATCTCCTTGCCGAAGGTGACCGACGGAAGGCCCATCAACTCGGCGACCTGCACCGGCACGGTGCCCGTGTAGCCGTCGCTGGACTCGGTGGCCGTCAGGATCAGGTCGGGCTCGCAGCGGGCGATGGCCGCAGCCAGCACCTTGGCCGTCGACAGGGAGTCGGACCCGGCCAGGGCCTCATCGCTGACCAGCACGGCGCTCTCGGCACCCATGGCCAGGGCGGTCCGCAGACCGCTCACCTCGTTGTTGGGGGCCATGGAGACGAGGCGCACCTCGCCACCGCCGGCGGCGTCCACCAGCTGTAGGCCCATCTCGACCCCGTAGGAGTCCGACTCATCCAAGATGAGCTTGACGTCCCGCTTCAGGGTCCTGGTCTCGGGATCCAGCGCACCGGGGTCTGCCGGGTCGGGAATCTGCTTCACACATACGACGACGATCATGGGTCAAGTCTGCCCGACGAGGACGGGAACGGGACCAACTGTGGCTGGGGATTTCGCGACGGTCGTCGGTCACCGACCGGCCCCGGTCGGGTGCGCCCTAGTGTCGGGCCATGTCCGCCGCCGACCCCTCCGACACCCGCTGGATGGAGGGCTTCCCACCGCCTCCCGAAGCCCGGCTGTCCTTTCATGACGGTTCGTTCTACGGCTGGCCCCAGCTCCGCTGGACGTTCTCCAACATCGGGCAGCTGGTGCCCACCCGGACCGCCTGGCGAGGCCCCGGCGCCGCCCGGATCCTCGACGGTCAGGCCACCGCCGACGACGGTTCGAACGGACCACGCCTCGGCATCGGCTCGATCCACTCCAGCGACGGTCGCTCGCTGACCTGGGACGAGGCGCTGGACGACATCTGCGCTGACGGCCTGGTCGTCCTCCACGGCGGCCGGGTGGTCCACGAGGAGTACCGGGAACACGGGCGCCCCCACCGGCCACACATCATCATGTCGGCCGCCAAGTCCTTCGCCGGAACGCTGGCCATGCTGGCCGACCACGACGGCCTGTTGGACCGCGACGCCCTCGTGCCGACGATCATCGGCGAACTGGCCGGCACGGCATGGGACGACGCCACGGTCCGCCAGGTCATGGACATGGTGGTGGACATGGATTTCGAGGAGGACTACCTGCGCCCCGACTCGGAGGTCTACCGCTTCCTCCGATCGGCGGGGATGCTGCCCTTCGGCCCTGACGACGAAGGGCCCCGGTCGTTCTACGAGTACCTGCCCGCAGTCGGTCCGGCCGGGCCCCACGGGACCGCCTTCGCCTACCGCGAACCCAACATCTTCGTGCTGGGTTGGCTGCTGCGACGGGCCACCGGGACGAGCCTCTCCGACCAACTCTCCGAGCGGATCTGGCGCCACCTGGGTGCCGAGCACGACGCCGTCTACATGGTCGACCCGTCGGGAGCCGAGACCACGATGTGTGTCACCACCCGTGATCTGGCCCGCTTCGGCGACCTGTTCCGAACTGGCGGAACGGTCGACGGCGTACGCGTCCTGCCCGAGGCGGTGACCGACGAGCCGTTCGCCGGCGGCGACCGGGACCTGTTCGCCCGGGGCAGCGAGGTCGACGGTGGTCGGTACGACTCCATGGACGGCTGGTCGTACCGGTCCCAGTTCTGGATCCGCCACCTCGACGACCGGAACTGCCCCATGGCCCGCGGCGCCCACGGCCAGGTGCTGGCCATCGACCGGGGTGCCGACCTCGTGGTGGCCCTCACCTCATCGGCCCGCCAACCCCCGTCCAGCCTCATCGACCCGGTCTTCCTGCCCCTGATGGACGCCATCACCGAGGCGGTCTCGTGAAGCTCCTGCTGGTCGTCAATCCGTCGGCGTCGTCGGTGACCGCCCGGACCCGGATCGTCATACAGAAGGCCCTGTCGGCCGACCACCGCCTCGAGGTGGCCGCCACCACCCGCCGGGGCCACGCCACCCGCCTGGCCCAGAGCGCGGCCAACGACGGCATCGACGTGGTCGTCGTGCTGGGTGGCGACGGCACCCTCAACGAGGCGGCCAACGGGCTGGTCGGCACCCAGACCGCGCTGGCCGCCCTGCCCGGCGGGTCCACCAACGTGTTCGCCCGGACCCTCGGGCTGCCCGACGACCCCGTGGAGGCCACCGGCGCCCTGATGGACGCCATCGAAGCGGCGTCCATCCGACGGGTCGGCCTGGGCTCGGTGAACGACCGCCACTTCCTGTTCCACGCCGGGATCGGTTTCGACGCCGCGGTGGTCGAACAGGTGGAACGCCGGGGTGGCCTGCTGAAGCGGTTCGCCGGCCATCCGCTCTACATCGCGGCGGCCATCGACACCTGGATCCGCCACTACGACCACCGCCGCCCCGCCTTCACGGTGACGTTTCCCAATGGCGAGGAGCCCGAGACGGGACTCCCGGGCGTGTTCGCGGCCTGCCTCAATACCGACCCCTACACGTACCTCGGAACCCGGGGGCTCTCCCTGGCCCCGGCGGCGACCCTGGAAAGTCCCCTCTCGGTGGCCACCTTCCGGAACCTCTCGGCGAGCACGCTGGCCACCACGCTGGCCTCCGCCGTCGGTCTCCGATCGGCCAGCCGCCCCCAGCCCGCCAGCCGGACCGGCCGAGCTGGACTGCAGGTCCGCGACGACGTCGAGCTGGCGGAGATCGTGGCCTCGCGACCGGTGCCGTGGCAGGTGGACGGCGACCATGTCGGCGATGCAGAGCGGCTGGTGGTCCGCCACCACCCGGACGTCATGGACCTGGTGGTCCCCCTGGCCTCGCCCGCCTTTTTCTGAAGGGCCTCCCGGAAGCGGGTCGGGTCAGCCGTCGACCCAGGTGCCGTCGCGAGGCGCGTCAATGATGGCCCGGGCCACACCGGGGCGGTTGGTCACGATGCCGTCGACCCCCCAGCCAGCCAACTCGGCCACCCGTCCCGGGTCGTCGACCGTCCACACCACGACGGCCAGGCCACGGTCATGGGAGGCCGACACCAGGTGCTCGTCGACCAGTTCGTCCCACGGATTCACCGACCCGTGCCCGTGGGCCACCGTGCGGTCCAGCATCAGGTCGGTCCCGTGGCGCTCGGCCACGATCCACGCAGTGGGCAGCGACGGATCGGTGGCCCGGATCCGGTCCACCGCGGTGATGTCGAACGACGACACCAGCAGCTGCTCGGGCGGTCGGTAGGCGGCCGCCAGGCCGGCCACCGCCTCACACACCATGACCGAGGCATCGTGGTCGGGGTCACCGGGCAGGTTCTTCACCTCGACGTTGACGCCCATCCCCTCACACGCCTCGAAGGCCTCGGCCAGGTTCGGTACGTGGCCCGGTGCATCGGCGGCCCGGACCTCGCGCACCAGTCGACCGTCGCCGTAGTGGGCGTCGTGGTGGACCATCAACACGTCGTCGGCCGAGAGCCGCACGTCGAGTTCGACCCAGTCGGCTCCCTGCACCCGGGCCTCCGCGAAGGCCTCCACGGTGTTCTCGGTCCGATCGTGTGACGCACCACGGTGGGCCACCACCAGCGGTCGCCCCTCGGGCCGTTCCGGTCTCACGGGTTCCGACCCTAGGTCGCCCACTTCCTCTGATGACCCCATCAGACCGGATCCCGGGAATCGCCCCACGGCCCGACCAGCCGGCTGGTCGGAACCCACACCTCGGCCACCGTGCCGCGCCCCCGCTCGACGGGCACGAGACGGATACGTCCCCCCAACTCACCCTCCACGAAGGTCCGCACGATGGTCAGGCCCAGGCCGGACGCATCAGCCACGTCGAACCCTTCGGGGATGCCCACGCCGTCATCGACCACCCGCACCACCAGGCCGTCAGCACGGCGCTCCAACTCGATGCGAACCTGGCCCGACGGCCCATCGGTCGGCCCAGCCGATGACCCGACCCCTGACCCGACCCATGACCCGTCAGCGGGAAAGGCGTGGTCGACAGCGTTCTGCAACAACTCGGTGAGGACCACGGCCATGGTCGTGGTGACCTGACCCGGCATCACCCCGGCGTCGCCGTCGACGGTGATCGACACGGGACGCAGCGGCGACGACACGCTCTCCTCCACCACCCGGACGAGGGGCCGCACGATCTCGACGAAGGCCACCTCGTCGTCCGCGCTCTGGGCCAGCGTCTCGTGGACCACCGAGATGGCCCCGATGCGTCGCACCGATTCGCCGAGGGCCGCCCGGGCCTCCTCGCCCTCCAGACGACGGGCCTGGAGGCGGAGCAGCGACGAGATGGTCTGCAGGTTGTTCTTCACCCGGTGATGGATCTCCCGGATGGTGGCGTCCTTGGACACCAGCTGACGGTCACGGCGCCGCAACTCGGTCACGTCACGCACCAGAACGATGGCCCCGGTCGGCGTACCGGCATCCAGCAGCGGGAAGCAGTGACTGACCACCGCCACCTCGTCGGGCCGTTCCATCTCGTCGATCACCGCGGTGCGTCGGGCAAACGCCGAACGCAGCATCGACGTACCCAGTCCGGTGTCGTCGAAGCGGGCCCCGGTCACCCCCCGGGTCACCCCCATGCGGTGGAGCGTGGACACCGCGTTGGGCGAGGCGAACTCGATGCGACCATCGGCGTCGACCAGGAGCAGGCCGTCACCCACCCGGGGCGTGCGATGCCGCAGCCGCTCCTCGTCGTGGTACGGGAACTCTCCCCGCTCGAGCATTCGGGCGAAACGGTCGAACACCGTCAGATAGGTGCGTTCCTGCTCGCTGCCCGGTCGATCGTCGGGCCGCAGCCGCTCACGGGCCAGCACGGCAATGGTCTCGCCATTTCGACGTACAGGCACCGCCGTGAGGTGCACCGTGCGTCCCGAACCCACCTCGACCGAGCCGTCCACGGCCTGCCCGGCGCCGAACGCCTCGACGATCAGGGGGCGTCGGCGAGGCTCGAAGATCTGGCCGACCAGATCGGCCCGGTACAGCGTCGTCCCGGTGGTGGGTCGGATGTGGCCCAGCAGGACCAGCGGCCCATCGGTCCGACGCGAATCCCGGGCGTAGAGGACCAGATCGGCGAACGACAGGTCAGCCAGGAGGCCCCAGACACTGACCAGGTCCTGGAGATGGGCGATTCGGGCCTCGTCGAGGTCCGAATGGGCCCGGGCCAACTCGGGGAGGGTCGCCATCGGCCCGCTGCTCCCCGACCCCTAGGTGCCGTCGACCCGGCGGTCGCTCAGCCGAAGCCGACGGGGTTGTGCCCACCGTCGGCGCCGACGTCGACGTAGGCGATGCGCTCGGCAGGTATCCCCACCCGACGTCCCCGCACGTCGGTCAACCACAGCACGGCACCTTCGCCACCGACCGCCGACTCGACGTCGGCCACCAGGCCGTCCACGTCGGTGTCGTCGGCCAGTTCGACGGTGATCTCCTTGGGGGTGTTGGTGACCCCGATGCGTACGTCCACGTTCCGCTCCCGTTTCCTGATTTCCTGATTCCCCGGTTCCCTGACGGTCAGAGAACCTTGAGTTCCCTGTGCCGACGCTTCGTCGGCTTCATCTCCACGTCCAGCACCCGGGCCAACTCGGCAAACACCGCGCCCACCTCGGTCGAGGGGTCGACGGCCACCGGGTGGCCCCGGTCGGCACCGTCACGCAGGGCGGGCACCAGGGGCACCTGGCCGAGCAGCGGCACGCCGACGCGATCAGCCAGCGCCTGTCCGCCGCCGGCACCGAACAGTTCGTAGCGGGTGCCGTCGTCGCCGGTGAACCACGACATGTTCTCGATCACGCCGTGGACCTTCAGGTTGACCTTGTCGGCCATGAAGGCCGCCCGCTGGGCCACCGTCTGGGCGGCGGGCTGCGGGGTGGTCACCACGTACATCTCGGCCGTCGGCAGGAAGCCGGCCAGCGAGATGGAGATGTCGCCGGTACCCGGGGGAAGATCGACCAGCAGGTAGTCGGGCTCGTCCCAGTAGACGTCGGTCAGGAACTGTTCGAGCGCCTTGTGGAGCATCGGCCCTCGCCAGATGACCGGCTGGTCCTCCTCGGCGAAGAACCCCATGGAGATGCAGCGCACCCCGTGTCCCTCCGGCGGGATCAGCATGTCGTCGATGACCGTCGGGGGCTGGTTCACGCCCAGCATCCGGGGAATGGAGAAACCCCACACGTCGGCGTCCACCACGGCCACGTCGCGGCCGCGACCGGCGAGGGCCACGGCCAGGTTGGTGGTGACCGAGGACTTGCCCACGCCGCCCTTGCCCGAGGCAATGAGCAGCACCCGGGTCGACGAGTTGGCCTCGGCGAACGGCACGGCCCGTCCCTCGGAATGGCCGTAGGTCGAGTTCGTGCCGGCCGTCGATGCCGGATCGCCGTGGAGGCGCTCGCGCAGGTCGGCCAACTCGGTGTCGGTCATCACGGTGAACTCGACGTCGGTGGCATCCACGCCGTCCAACGCGGTCACCGCGTCGCCGACCGACTGCTGGATCTCGGCCTTCATCGGGCAGCCGGGAACGGTCAGGGCGATCTGCACGCTGACCCGGGATCCGTCGATGCCGATCTCGCGGACCATGCCGAGATCGACGATGCTGCGGCGGAGTTCAGGGTCCTGAACGGGTCGGAGGGCATCGACCACCTGGGGTTCGCTGACCGGCACGGGGGCTCCTGTTCGCGGGTCTTCTGACGGATCCTCGGCGGATCCGGCCGCTGGTAGAGCGGGCGACCGGCGGACCCGACCGGTCGCTGGCGGACGGCCGGGGTGCCGGGATCGGTAGAATAACCGGGTGGACGGGGCCCCCCTCACGGCCACCGAGTTCTCCTCGGCGGTCACGGCGATCACCGGAGCATTCGGTGATCCGACTCGACGGGACATCTACCTGCACGTCCGCGAACGGGTCGACGAGGGCACGGGCGTCACGGCAGCCGAGGCCGCGGCGGCCTTCGACCTCCACCCCAACGTGGCCCGCCACCACCTCGACAAGTTGGCCGCCGGCGGTTACCTGGAGATCGCCGTGGAGCGACCCGAGGGTGCATCGGCCGGGCGTCCCTCCAAGCACTACCGGGTGGCCGATGCCGGCTCCCCCCTCGAGCTCCCCGTCCGCCAGGACGCCGTGCTGGTCAGCCTGCTGGGCCGCGCCCTGGCCCTCCTGCCCAGCGATCAGGCCGAGGAGATGGCCGAGGAGGTGGGCGCCGAGGTGGGACGGAGCATGGCCGGCACCCTGGGATCCGACGAGGCCCACCGGTCGCTGCGATCAGCCATGCAGGTGGTGGCCGAAGCGCTCACCGCCCATGGATTCGCAGCCCGGGCCGAACGCACGGGGGACGACCGCCTGCGGATCGTCTCCGAACACTGCCCGTTCGGCGGCGCACCGATCGACCACCCGGTGATCTGTGCGGTCGACCGGGGACTGGTGCGGGGGATGCTGGGCGCCCTGTACGGCGAGACGACCGCCGAGATGCGGTCGTCGCTGCCCATGGGTGATGCCGTGTGCATCACCGACGTCACGGCCTGACCCGCACCCATCTCCTGTAGCCAGCTCCTCTCGTGACCCGCCACTATCTGGATCACGCGTCCACCTCGCCGGTCCGCCCGGAGGTCGCCGACGCCATGGCCGCCGCCCTGCGCCACGGCATCGGCGACCCCGGTCGTATCCACCACGAAGGCATGGTGGCCCGGCACGCCGTGGAAGAGGCCCGGGAGCGCCTGGCCGCCATGGTCGGGGCCCGCAGCCGGGAGGTCGTCTTCACCTCGGGGGCCACCGAAGCCATCGCCACGGCCTGTCACGGCGCCGCCCGGCGCGACGATCGCCGCCACAGCGTGCTGGCCGCCGTGGAACACAGTGCGGTCCGTCGCCATGCCGCCCTCGGTCCGACCACCGTGGTGGGCGTCGACCGCACCGGCCGGGTGGATCCCGACGAGGTGATCTCAGCCATCACGTCGAGCACCGCGGTGGTCCACCTGCAGCTGGCCAACCACGAGGTGGGAACCATCCAGCCGGCGTCCGAGGTGGCCGCCGCCTGTCGGGACCGTGACGTGCTGTGCCACGTGGACGCGGCGGCCGCCGTGGGTCGGGTCCCGGTGTCGTTCGCCGCGTTGGGCTGTGACCTGTTGAGCCTGAGCGCCCACAAGTTCGGTGGTCCACCCGGGATCGGTGCCCTGCTGGTGCGTCGGGGCCTGCGCCTGGACCCCCTGCTGGAGGGTGGCGAGCAGGAACGGGCCCGCCGGGCCGGCCTGGAGAACGTCCCCGCGGTGGTCGGGCTGGGGGCGGTGGCCGCCCACCTGACGGCCGACGTGCTGGCCGCCGAGGCCGCCGCCGCCATCGACCTGACCGATCGGATCCGGACGGCACTCACCTCGCTGGACGGCATCGAACTCCACGGTCACCCGACCGGACGACTCCCCCATCTGGTGTGCGCCGGGATCGCCGACGTGGAACCCCAGGCCGTCCTCCTCGGCCTCGACCGGATCGGCGTGGCTGCCCACTCGGGCAGCGCGTGCGCGTCCGAAGGCCTCGAACCCTCACCGGTGCTCGACGCCATGGGGGTCGACGCCCACCGGTCGTTGCGCCTGTCGGTCGGATGGAACTCGACGGTGGCTGACGTGGATGCGGCGACCGCTGCGCTCCCGGACATCCTTCGGGACCTCCGAGCGCTCAGCGAAAGGCCCCCTGAGAACCCATGACCATCCTCCTGATCCGCCACGGTTCGGCCGGCGACCCCTACCGCTGGTCGGGCGACGACGCCGACCGGCCGCTGGACGCCGCCGGCACCGACCAGGCCACCCGTCTGGCCGACCACGTGGACGGGCTGCTGGCCGGTCGACCGTTGGCGGAGATCCGTAGCAGCCGGGCCGTCCGATGCCTCCAGACCGTCGGGCCCACCGCGGGCCGCCATGGCCTCGTACCCGAGGCCGACGCCTCACTGTTCGAGGGCGCCTCGTCGGCCATGACCGACCTCGTCCGGAGCCACGCCGAATTCGATGATGCCGACCAGCGGGTCGTGGTGTTGTGCAGCCATTCCGACGTCATCCCCGACGTGATCCGCGACGTGGTGTCCGACGGTGCCGGGCTGAGCGGCGGCCGGGGCTGCGCCTATGCCTCAATCTGGGAACTCACGGTGTCCGACGGCACCGTGGTGCACGCCCACTATCACCAGTAATTCCGGCGGTCGCGGCCCCCGAGGCGGGCCCGGCGGCCGTAGGGCCCAGAAGCGGGCCGGTCAGCCGTCGAGCAGGCCCAGGGAGACGAGGGCGGCCGACAGGTCGGCCGGAGGAGTCTCGAGGGCGGCGAAGGCCTTGACGTCGGCTGCCACCTGATCGGAACGGTCAGGTACGGCCATGCCCACCACAGCCCGGTAGGCCAACGCGTACGGGTCGGTCGGCCCGACGGCCACCGCCTCGTCGAGGCTGGCCAGGCCCCGCTCAACCAACTCAGGTACCCGGGTGGAGGCCAGCAGCCACCCCCGCTCGGCCAACAGGGCGGCCCGGCCCGAATCGGGCACCGAATCCCCGTTCACATCCCCGAACGCGTCCAGACCCGAATCCAGGAGTTCCAGGGCGGCCAGCAGTTCACCGTCGGACGCCAACGCTCCGGCGATCCGCTGACGGAGTCGACTGGCGGCCAGCAGGTCTCCCACGATGGGTGGCGCGTTCAGACCGTCGAGAACCATGAGGTCGAGAGCCGCTCCGGCCTGGTCGCCCTCGGCATGACGGGCCGACGCCCGGAACACCCGCACGTCGGCATAGGCGTCGTCGGAGGCCACCGCATCGTCCAAGTCGACCAGCGCAGTGGCCCGGTCGGCCGCCCCATCATCGGTCCCGTCGGCGGTCCGCCACCGCGACCAGCCCCGGTAGGCCAGCGCCTCCACGTTGGACGGCTGGATCTCCAGCACCCGGGTGTAGAGCGCGTCGGCCTCGGCGGGCGCCGCCACTCCGGCCTCGGCCAGCAGGGTGCGCGTCGACAACCGGATGTCGCCGGTCAGCGCGTCACCGGCCAGGCGGTCGCCCGCGGTACGGGCCACCAGGACGCCGGCCACCACGGCGACCACCGCCACGCCGACCAGCAACCGGGCCCTGCCGGACCGTCCTGTGTCAGCCGCCCCTCCATCGGTTGCATCGGCCGCCCCTCCGTCGGTTGAAGCGGACGCCGCTGCCGGGGCGGGAGCACTCCTCCACCTCGAGACGGCCAGACCCACGCCGGTGAGCGCCGCGGCGGCGGCCAGCACGGGCAGCACCCAGACCAGGCCGGTCAGGCCCCGACCGGTCGGCGTGTAGTCGATGTCCTCGCCGAATCGGTCCACCAGCATGGTCCGGACCTCGGCATCGGTCCGACCGTCATCGACCATGGTGCGGATGGTCGACCGGATGGTCCGGGCGATGGGTACGTCGGACTCGCCGAGGGACTGGCCCTGGCAGACCGGGCAGGCGAAGTCTCCCGCCAGGGCGTACACCCGGTCGGCGTTGGTGCGCGGCGTCCGGTCGGCGACCTCCGACGCCACGAGGCTGCCCACCACCACGGCCAGCACGAGCAGCCAGACGGCGCGACCCGGACGAGCCGCCCGGCCGCTCACCATTCGGCCTGCTCTCCGGAGAGGGCGTCCAAGGCACGACCCAGGAGGCCCTCGAGGTCCTCGAGGACCACGCCGCCCACCACCTTGGCCGCCACGTGGCCCGACGGGGTCACGAGGTAGGACTCGGGCACGGCCACCACGCCCCAGTCCACGGCGATCCGGCCCGTGTCGGCGGGGAGGACCGGCCAGCCGCCACCGTTCTCGTTGAAGAAGCGGATGATGGCCGACGGTCGATCGTCGAAGGCCACGCTGACCACCCGGACCTCGGGAATCGCCGGGTCGGTCCCGTCGTGGACCTCGGCGAAGGCCACCAGCTCAGGGTGTTCCTCGATGCACGGGACGCAGGTGGTGGAGAAGAAGTTGACCAGTACCCAACGGCCCCGCTGGTCGTCGAGGTCCCAGAGGGAACCGTCGAGCGTGCTCCCGGCCACGGGCGGCGCCACGGCACCCACCAGGTGGGTGGTCATCCGGTCCTGGCCGGCCTCACGGGTGGCGAACACCACCACGAGCACGGCCAGCACGAGGCCCACGGCCAACGCGGTGCGGCGAACCGGGTTCACCCGACCTGCTCCCCGGCCTGCTCCCCGACCTGGTCCCCGACCTCTTCCGCATCCTGGTCACGACGTCGGGCCCGACCGGTCGGACTGCCCGCTCCGGGGACGGCGGCCAGCCCCGTGCCGATGGCCATCACCGCGCCACCGATCCACAACCAGGCCACCAACGGTTGCACGGTCACCCGCACCACGGTGCTGTCCGATCCGTCGGCGGACCCGTCGCCGAGGTCCCCGTCCGGGTCGGGAACGGCCAGCACGGCCAACTGCAGGTCATCGCGGACCGTCGATCGGGTGGCCGGCGTGCCGATGGTCTGCCCGCCGAACGGGAAGACGCTGATGGCCGGTTCGAACCGCTCGCCATCGACCACCACGGCCACCCGGGTCTCGGTCTTCTCCGGCAGCTCCACGGTGGACAGGCCGTCGAAGACCAGTTCATGACCGGCGAACGTGGCCCGGTCACCCACCGCCTCGAACCGGAACTCGGCCTGCCGGACGAACGACGACGAACAGGCGAAGGCCACGGCGACCACGGCCACCCCGACGTGGACCACCATCCCGCCGCTGGACCGGCCCACCAGACCTCGTAGCCCGCGGGCCCGGACGGCCAGCACCAGGTGCCGCACCGCTCCCCCGGCCGCGAAGCCACCCAGTCCCACGGCCAACGTGGGTGCCCAGCCCCGACTCCCCAGGGCCACCCCCACCACCATGGCCGCCGCCCCGCCAATGGCCGGCCAGCGCAGGCGGACCGACAGGATCTCGACGGTCCCGCGACCCCACGGCAGGGCGGGCGCCACGGCCATGAGGAAGAGCAGGGCAAAGCCCACCGGCATGGTCATCCGCTCGAAGTACGGGTTGCCCACGGCGATCCGTTCGCCCCGGGCCGCCTCGACCAGCAGGGGGAACACGGTGCCCAGCAGCACCACGAAGGCGAACGCCCCGAACAGCAGGTTGTTGCCCAGGAACGCCCCGGTTCGCGACAGCGGCGACTCGATGGACCCCGGCGCCCGCAGGGCATCGCCCCGCCAGGCAATCAACCCCACCGTGGTGGCCACCACGAGGGCGAAGAAGCCCAGCAGCAGGGGCCCGATGCCCGACTCGGTGAAGGCGTGCACCGACTCGAGCACCCCGGACCGGGTGATGAACGTGCCCAGGATGGTCAGGGCGAACGTGGCGCACAACAGCGACAGGTTCCAGACCCGGAGCATTCCCCGCCGTTCCTGGACCATGACCGAGTGGAGGTAGGCCGTGCCGGTCAGCCACGGCAGGAACGAGGCGTTCTCCACCGGGTCCCACGCCCAGTAGCCGCCCCAGCCCAGCACCTCGTAGGACCACCAGGCGCCGAGGATGATCCCCACGGTCAGACAACCCCAGGCCATGAGGGTCCAACGTCGGGCCTCCAGCAGCCACCCCTCTCCCAGCCGACCGGTGGCCAGGGCGGCCACCGCCAGGGCGAACGGCACGGTGAAGCCCACATACCCCAGGTACAGCACCGGAGGATGGAAGGCCATCAGCACGTGGTTCTGGAGCAGCGGATTTGGGCCCGGTCCGTCATACCCGGCCCACGGTTCGAACCGGCCGAAGGGCTGGGCCGGACCGGCCAGCAGCAGGAAGAAGAAGGTGCAGACGGCGAACATGACCAGCAGGGTCCAGCCGACCATCGGATCGTCGAGACGGTCCCGGAACCGGCGGACGACCAGCACCAGGTAGCCCACGAGGACCAGCACCCACAACAGGATCGAACCCTCGAGGGCCGACCACAGGGTGGCCACGTTGAACAGCGCCGGGGTGCGGTGGCTGCCGTGTTCGGCCACGAAGGCCACGGTGAAGTCGCGGGTGATCAACGCCCGCTCCATGACCACCACCTGACCGACGGCCGCCACGGCCAGCATCAGTGCCCAGGTCCGTGACCGGACGACCAGCGACGGGGTCCGGGTGGCCAGACCGACGACCACCGTGACCACCCCGGCCACCGAGGCAGCCAATCCGAGGGCCACGAAGAGCGTTCCGAGGGTGGCGTTCACCCGCTCGCCGCAGCGGCCCCGTCAGGAAGCACGCCGCACGCCTCCATCTCGGCACCCTCGCCCCGGTAGTCGTTGTCGTGCTTGACCACCATGTGGTCGGTTCGGAGGTGCCAACCGTCGGCCGCCGCAGCCACCAGGCCGGCCGGCACCGGGCCGGGCACCCACGAGCCCTGCAGGACCACCGGAACCCCGGGCTGGAACAGTTCGGCCGGGTCCCCGAGGTGCACCACGTCGGCCAGGACGTCGCCGGCACAGAGGGTGAAGGCCACCGCCGCCTCGCCGTCCACCTCGATCTCGAGGAGCCCGGGCTGGGGTGTGCCCACCACCCGGAACCGGGCGTCGTCGAGTTCGGAACGCAGTTCCACGGCCCGGTCCACCTCGTAGAAGAAGAGCGCGGCGTCGCCCAGGCTCCGGAACAGGACGGCCACCACGGCGACCACCAGCACCACGACCAGCACGACGGCGCCGGGCCGATAACGACCCGAAGCCGACTCGGGACGGATGGGGGCCGGGGTCAGGTCGTCGATCCGGTCGCCTTCGGGCACCGTCTCGTCACCGGGATCAGGCATCGTCGGACCCCTGGTCCTCCAGCCAACGCCGGTGGGCGTCGGGCACCCGGCCGCTGAGTTCCCGTCCACGCCGAACGAGGCGCACCGCGTAGAAGGCCAGGGTGCCCATCGTGATGCCCCACCCGGCGATCAGGTAGCCCACGTGCGTCATGGTCGACCCGCTTCCGGGTCGCCGTCCCGGTCGTTCTCGTCGAAGCCTTCGCGGGCTGCGGGAGAGTCGCCGACCGCCCGACGAAGTTCCTCGTCGGGGGTCTCGCCCCGACGCTCGGCAATGGCGGCGGCCACCGAGTGGTCCAGGGCCGCCCGCTCCAGCCACCCCACCCGGAACCGGTGCAGCAGCAACCAGGCCAGCACCATGCCCAGCACGAGGAAGCCCAGCATCAGGGTGAACAGGGTCAGGTCCTCGATCTTGAGCTCGCCCAGGGTGGACTGCTGGTGCAGGGTCCGGTTCTCCCACCACTCGACCGACCGGTTGACCAACGGAAGGTCCAGCACGGCGATCAGCGCCACCACGGCGGCCCGACGCGACACCGTGCGGGGGTCTCCGGTGGTGCGCCGCAGGGCCAGGTAGCCGGCGAACATCAGGAACAGGACCAGCGTGGTCATGAGGCGGACGTCGCCCCACTCCCACCAGGTGTTCCACACCGGCCGGCCCCAGATGGAACCGGTGACCAGCACCAGACCGCAGAACACCGTGCCCACCTCGGCCGCCGCGTGGGCCGTGACGTCCCACCACGGGGTACGTCGGATGAGCACGCCCAGACTGGCCACCGCACACAGCCCGTAGGCCAGATAGGTCATGGCGGCCAGGGGCACGTGCACGTAGAGCATCCGCACCGCATCGAACTGGCCGAACTCGTCGCCCGTCGACGGATGGATCCGGACATCAGGATCGGTGAGGACGAAGGCCAACACGCCGAGCACGGCCAGGCCGACCAGGGTGGCCACACCGAGCAGGCGCGACCCGCGTGAACCGGTCGTGTCACGGGTCGATGCGGTGATCGTGGGTTCTTCGGCCATCGGGGCTCCCGGTCAGTCCTCGACCAGCGCGCCGTGAGCCGACGCACCGACCACGGTGAGGACCAGGGCGGCCACGGCCAACAGGCCGGTCCATGCCCAGCCGTCGACCGCCGCCACACCGAGAGCGTCGTCGAACGCCCGGGTGGCCCCGATCAGCACCGGCGCCAGCACCGGAAGCACGAGGATCGGCAGGAGGGTCTCCCGCGCCCCCAGCCCCGAGGCCAGCGCGCCGTAGAGGGTACCGGCGGCCGCCACGGCGACCCCGGCCACCACGCCGGCCACCACCAGCAGGAGCCAATCGTCCACGCTCACGCCGTAGAGCACCACGATCCCCCCGACCAGCACCACCTCGAGCACCAGCAGTTGGACCAGCACGGCGACCGTCCGTCCCAGATAGCGGGCCACCGGCGAGAGGCCCGACATGCGAAGGGAGGTGCCCGTCCCGTCAGTGGCGTCCAACGAGGCCGACCGCCCGATGGCCAGCAGGGCACTCAGGAGCACCGTCACCCAGAACAGCCCCGGGGCGAAGGTCCGCAGGGTTCGATGGTCGGCGTCCAGCGCGAAGCCGAACAGCACGAGGACGAGCACGGCGAACGGCAGGACCTGGTCGAGCACCACCCTCGAGCGGACCTCGATGCGGAGGTCACGGGCCGCCACCAGCCGGATGTCACCCAGGACGGTCCGCAGCACGCTCATCGGATGCCACCGTTGCCCGACGGTCCGTCGACCACCGCACCCCCGGCCAACGTCACCGTTCGGGGGGATAACGCAGCCACCCGATCCAGTTCATGGGAAGACACCACCACGGTCCCACCGGCGGCCACCGCATCACCGATCAGCGCATCCACGAGATCACGGCCCGTCTGGTCGAGGCCGGCGTGGGGCTCGTCCAACAGCCACAGTTCGGGCCGGCGGACCACCAGGGCGGCCAACGACGTCCGGCGACGCTGACCGGCCGACAGCGTGTGGACCGGCTGGTCGACGAGACGGTCGGGCACCTCGAGACGGGATCGGGCCTCGTCGGTCCGACGATCGGCCTCGGCGGCCGACAGACCGGCGGCCCGGGCCCAGAACCGCAGGTTCTCCCCCACCGTGAGGTCGTCGTACAGACCCGTGGCGTGACCCAGCAGGGCCACCCGGCGCCGAACCGACCGTCGATCGGCCGCCCCGGTGAGATCGTGGCCCAGCACCCGCACCCCACCGGACTCGGGGCGCAGCAGACCGGCGCACAGATGCAACAGGGTGGTCTTGCCCGCGCCGTTGGGGCCACGGAGGAGAACCGTCTCACCGGCGTGGATCGTCAGATCCACGCCAGACAGGGCGGGAAAGCGCCCCAGCAGCGCGACCGCGGCGCGCAACTCGACCACCGACACCCCGTCACGGTACCGGCCGGTCGTACCCTGACCCCATGCCCGACGCCTTCCGACGCGGTTCCACCGGTCGGCGGACAGGCGTCCTCGCGGGGCTGATGCTCCTGCCCATGCTGGTGGCCGCGGCCTGCGGAGGCGGCGACGCCACCTCGACCAGCGCCCGGGGAGGGGGGCCGGCCGGCGAATCGGGTGCTGGTCGGAGCGGCACCACCTCGATCGTGGAGGTCCGGCCCACCCGGGCCGACGACGAGATCCCCGACTGGGTGGGCGAGGTGGTCAACCTCCACGACCTGGAGGCCGGGACCTGCTTCAACAGTTACTCGTGGGTCCAGAACGACCGACAGATCGCCATTGACACCCGCGTGCCCTGCCTCGGCCCCCACCAGCACGAGATCTACCTGCGGACCGCCCATCCGGCCCGGCCCGGCGCCCCGTGGCCCGGCGACCGGGAGATGGAGGCCTACGCCCGCGCCGGGTGCTACGCGGCGTTCGCCGGATTCGTGGGGATCATCTTCGAACTCTCGGAACTCGAGCTGGGCTACCTGACCCCGTCGCGGACCGACTTCGAACACGACCGGGCCGTCTTCCGCAACATCCACTGCTTCGTCCACCGGGCCGACGGGACCGAACTGGTGGGGACGGCAGCCGGGTCGCGCCTCTAGGGCCAACCCCTCAGACGGTCATCGGCTGCGCCTCACGTCGACATCTCACAACGAGAGCCGGGCCAGCACCAGGGCCAGACCGGTCCACGACTGGGGGATGGCTCCCCGACCGGCGCCCGTGTCGGGGTTCCAGTATTCGGCCATGCCCGAGGCCCACGCCCCGGCCACCGTGGTCCGTGTCAGCGCCTCGGCGGCCGCCGGCGACCGCGGGGTCGCGGCCCGCACCATCAGGTAGGCCAACTGGGGCCACACCGGACCACGCCAGTAGGCGTCGGGATCGAACGTCGGCTCCCCCCGGTGCACGCCGGTCGGTCCGGCCGGACCGCCGTGGGCCTCCGGATCCAGGAGCTGGTCGATCACCCGGTCGGCCCGACGGGCGTCCTCCTCGACCAGCAGGGGCAGGAGGGCGTCCAGCGTCCTGACCCGGCCCGACCCGTCAGCGGTCGGCCCGGCGTCCACCCAGGTACCGAGGTCCTCGTCCCACCGTCCGGCCAGGGCGTCGACCAACTGGTCGGCGGCGGCCGCCAGTTCGTCGTCACCGGTCACCGTGACCAGTTCGCGGGCGTTGAACGCCACCAGGGCGTTGAAGCCCACGGGCGCCACCTCGAACACCGGGTTGGCCAGCGCCTCGCCGTCGGGACCGGTCTCGATGGTCGACGCCAACCTGTTCTTCACCGAGCGCCACCGGTCGGCGTCAAAGCCGTCCGGGCAGTGGTCGTCCCAGCGGGGCGAATCGTCGGCCCCCGTTTCCCACGGATGGCAGACCCTGACGAGGCCCGACGGATCACGACGCCGACCCTGCAGCAGGAACCACAGGCCGGCGGTGGCCCGCTCGATCACCTCGTCGTCGACCGGTTCGCCGGCCCGGACCAACTCGGCCACCGCGTGGCCGTACATGGGCGGCTGGGTGATCGACGAGTCGTCCGGTCGCCCCCAGAGGTCCTCGTGGAACCCGGGCTGGCGGACGTAGTGCATGTGGGGAACGAAGCCCGACGGCGTCTGGGGGGCCAGGGCCACGGCCAGTTCGCGACGGGCCCGGTCGCCGTCACCGAGGGCCGACCACACCAGGACGTGGAAGCACGAGTCCCACAGCCACTGCCACGGGTAGACCGTCGAGTTGGGGGCTGCATACCCTTCCGACACCCAGTGGTCGTCGAGCATCGTGCGTACGACGGCCTCCATCTCACCGTCGTCCGGACCCGGGAGGACCATGGCTCGCTGCACCATTGTCTCCTTTCGCTTCGGACCCACCGACGGTGTCTCGGTGGTGGCTCGGATGTGGGCCGACGCCCTGGCCGGAATCGGCTTCGACGTGGACTGGCTGGCCGGCGGGATCGAACCCGGTTGGGACGATCCCCGACCGGTCCGGATCGTAAACGGCCTCGGTATCGACCACCCGGAACCCCCCGACTCCGGCCCCCTGGCCGCCGAGGTGGCCGATGCTCTGGCCGGAAGCGACCTGGTGGTGGTGGAGAACCTCTGCACCATCCCGCTGAACCCCACGGCCTCCCACGTGGTGGCCGGCGCACTGCGGGGTCGACCGGCCGTCCTCCACCACCACGATCCCCCGTGGCAGCGCGAGCGGTTCGCCCACGTCACCGACCTTCCACCCGACGACCCGGCGTGGCGTCACGTGACGATCAACGACCTGACCCGCGGACAGATGGCCGACCGGGGTCTCACCGCGGTGACCATCCGCAACGGATTCGATCCCCAGCCGCCGATCGGTGACCGCGAGAGCAGCCGGGACCGCCTCGGGCTCCACCCTGACGACCTGCTGGTCGTACATCCCGTCCGGGCCATCCCCCGAAAGGCAGTCGACCAGGCCATCGCCCTCACCGAAGCTCTGGGAAGGGACCGGTCGTCCCGCAGCCAGTCGGCCAGTAGCCGGCCGGCCACCTACTGGCTGCCCGGTCCGGCCGAGGACGGCTACGGCCCCGAACTGGTCGACCTGCTGGCCGCCGCCCGATGCCCGGTGATCCGCCACCCGGCCACGTCCCGGGCCGATCTCTACGCGGCGGCCGACGTGGTGGCCTTTCCCTCGACCTGGGAGGGCTTCGGCAACCCGCCGGTGGAAGCCGCCCTGGCCCGCCGACCAGCGGCCATCGGGACCTACCCGGTGGCCGGCGAACTGCGGGACCTCGGCTTCCGCTGGTTCGACGCCGGAGATCCCGGTCCGCTCGATGACTGGCTGGCCGCACCGGCCGACGAACAGGCCGAATTGCTGGACCACAACCAGCGGGTGGCGACCACCGAGCTGTCCACGGAACGCATGACCGTCGAACTGGAAACGCTCATTGACGAGGCAGGCTGGACGCCGTGACCGATCCGATCCTCGTGCGACGGGCCCGCTTCGCCCGACTGGCCAGCCTCGGCCAGCGGCTGGGGTACCTCGCCTATCTGGTGGCCATTGTCGTGTTCGCCGTGGGCCTGAGCACCGGTTTCACCGACGCCTACGCCACCACACTGGTGGTGCTGCTGGTGGCCGGCTCGTTCGTGCTGGCTCCAGCCATCGTGCTGCACCACGCCGTGCGCGCCGCCATCACCCATGACCAGGCTGATGACCAGGCTGATGACCAGGCTGATGACCAGGCTGATGACCAGGCTGAGGGCCGGGAAACCGAGTAGCTGTCCACAGGGATTCCCCGTCCGGTTGGTCGCCGGGCACCGACCTGTGCCTACCGTCACACCATGGTGAACGAGACGCTGACCACCGAGGTCGCCGCGGACGACGGCAGATCCGCCCTACGGACCGGTCGACGAACGACGGCCACCCGCATGCCCGCCGCTGAACGGCGTCGCCAGATCCTTGACGTGGCCATGGAGGTGTTCGCCCGGGCCGGCTACCACGACACATCGATGAACGCCATTGCCCGCGAGGCCGGCGTCACCAAGCCCGTCCTGTACCAGCACTTCGCCTCCAAGCACGAGTTGTTCGAGCTGTTGCTGGCCGAGACGGGTGACCACCTCCTCAAGGCCATCGAGGCCGCGGCGGTCGAGGACACCCCCCGTCGCCGCGTGGAGGCCGGTTTCCGGGCCTTCTTCCACTTCTTCGAGGCCCAGCCGTCGGCGTTCGCCGTGCTCTACGGGTCGAGCCTGGCCACCGACCCCGAGTTCCGCAGTGACGCCCGTCGGGTCCGCGACACGTTCGCCGAACACCTGAGCGGCCTGATGGGCAATCGCGACCACGACGAGGCGCTGGCCCTGGCGGCCGGCATGAACGGCCTGTCCGAGGGGATGATCCGCCACTGGATGCACGAGGGACGGGCCCGTCCGGCCGACGAGATGGCCGCCCTGGCCGCTCGACTGGCGTGGGGTGGCGTCGAATCGCTGATCTGAACCGCTGACCGCGGGATGGCGGTCAGTCCAGGGGAACCGGCGAGATGTCGATCGGTTCGGCTGGGAGGTCGCCGGCCACGATCGGGCCGAGGTGTTCGCGCAACAGCGTCGGCAGCACCGGCTCGTCGGACGCCAGCAGCTCGTCGAGGGCCCACCACCGGGCACCCATGAACGCTGCGGCCTCCAGCGCCTCGAGGTGTCGGGGCCGGTAGTCGCCACCGTCGCACCACGCCACGTGAATCTTCTCGTAGCTGTCGAAGAAATACCCGCCGAAGGTGAACTGGACGTGCTGAGTCCAGATGACCGGGCCCATCTCCACGTTCTCGATGCCCGTCTCCTCGTAGAGCTCGCGGGCCGCCGCGGTGGCGCTGTCCTCGTTCCGGTCGATGCCGCCACCGGGGATCTCCCACCAGGCCGGCTTGTAGGGATCCAACGGATCCTCGGCGTTCACGAGGAAGATCCGGCCCTCGCGGTCCAACAGGACGACCCGGGCCGCCGGTCTCTTCAGGAACACGACGGAGGAACCCTGCGGGAAGACACGGTCAGCGGCAGTCGGCGCAACGGCCGACCATGTCGAAGCGGTGGGCGTCCACCCGGAAACCCCGCTCGGCGGCCAGGTCGGCCAGGTCGGCCACCCGCTGCTCGAACTCGTCGGACACCTCGAAGTCGTCGATCCGACCGCAGGCATCGCACACCAGATGATGGTGATGGCCGGTCAGGGACTCGTGCAGTTCGAACCGGGCGTGGTCGTCGCCCGAGTCGACCCGGCGGACCACCGCGGCGTCGACCAGTTCGCCGAGGTTCCGGTAGGCGGAACTCTGGGCCAGGACCCGACCCGCGTCGGGTTCCCCGTCGAGGATCTCGGGAAGGGTGAGTGGACGTCCGGCGGCGGCCAGCACCTGGACCACCGCGTAGCGCGATCGGCTGTAGCGCATCCCGGCCGCCCGGAGTCGACGACCGACGACCACGTGCAGGTCGTCGACCACATGGCGATGACCGTCGGTGGCGCCGCGCGGAGAATCTGACACGCCGGCGATCCTAGGACCCATTTCCTTGTCGGGAATCAGTGGGAACGCCGAGACCACCAGCCTCAGGCCTGCCACCCCAGATCGGGCACCTCAGATCGGGCGCCTCCGCATGAGGGCGTTCCGGCGGGCACGACACACCAACTGGTCCCGCGAGTTGTGGGCCCGGTGCTCGAACGTCACGATCCCCGCCTCGGGCCGCGAGCCCGAAGCCCGGGCCGCCACCACCTCGGTCTCGAACCGGAGCGTGTCGCCAATGAACACGGGCGCCGGGAAGGTCGTCTCCTCGAAGCCCAGGTTGGCCACCGTGGTCCCCAACGTGGTGTCGCCCACGCTCACCCCGACCACCAGGCCCAACGTCAGCAGGCTGTTCACCAGGCGCTCGCCGAACTCGGTGCCCGCCGCGAACTCGGCGTCCAGGTGCAGGGGTTGCGGATTGTGGGTCATGAGGCAGAACTGGAGGTTGTCGGCCTCGGTGATCGTGCGGGTCAGGGCGTGGCGAACCACCAGCCCCACCGGCAGGTCCTCGAACCAACGGCCCGAAGCACCGTCGACCAGTTCCCGGCTCACGTTTTCCCGGTCCGCGTTCTCGTCCATGTCCGGCAGTCTGACCCGTCAGGCAACCGGCAACTGGCAACCGGCAACTGGCAACCGGCCACTGGCTAGTTTCAGCAGTCGTGAACCAGCCCCTCTGGACTCCCGACGCCGCCCGGGTGGCCGACACCCTGATCGACCGGTTTCGTCAGGCGGTGGGCGTCGACGGCGGCTACCCCGACCTGCACCGCTGGTCGGTCGACCATCCAGCCGACTTCTGGCGGGCCGCCTGGGACCACCTCGACGTGGTCGGCGATCCCGGATCCACCGCGCTGGCCTCCGACGGATCCGGCCACCTGACCGGCACCCGCTTCTTCCCCGACGGGCACCTGAACTTCGCCGAGAACCTCCTGGGAACCGCTGACGACCGTCCGGCCCTGGTGTTCCGTGGCGAGGACCCGGAGGTGCCGGGCGCCCGCCGCACCCTGACCCGGCGGGACCTCCACCATCTGGTGTCCCGCCTCCAACAGGCCATGCTGGACCTCGGGGTGGAGCCCGGCGACCGGGTGGCCGCCTGGATGCCCAACGTGCCCGAGACCTGCGCGGTGATGCTGGCCGCCGCGTCCATCGGCGCCACGTTCTCGTCGACCTCGCCGGACTTCGGCGCCTCCGGGGTGATCGACCGGTTCGGCCAGATCCGGCCGGTGCTCCTGTTCGCCGCCGACGGCTACCGCTACGGCGGACGGCGCCACGACGTCACCGGCCGCCTGGCCGAGGTGGCCGGGGCGCTCCCCGACCTGAGGCGCCTCGTCGTGGTTCCCGAGGACCCGTCGGCCGGTCCGGTCGGCACGCTGCCCGACGGCGCCGTGACGCTGGAGGCCTTCCTCGACCCCCACGGGGCCGACGTGGTCCGCTTCCTGGACCTCCCCTTCGACCACCCGCTGTACGTCCTGTACTCGTCGGGCACGACCGGCAAGCCCAAGTGCATCGTCCACCGGGCGGGCGGCATCCTCCTCAAGCACCTGGTCGAGCATCGCCTCCAGTGCGATGTGCGAGCCGACGACCGGGTCTTCTACTTCACGACGGCCGGATGGATGATGTGGAACTGGTTGGTCTCCGGGCTGGCCGCCGAGGCCACCGTGGTCCTCTACGACGGCTCGCCCTTCGAACCCGACGGCAACCGGATCTTCGACCTGGCCGACGAGTGCGATCTCACCTTTCTGGGGGTGTCGGCCAAGTTCATCGACTCGGTGGCCACCGCCGGTCTCCGCCCCGTCGAGACCCATGCACTGGCCAACCTCCGGACGATCTGCTCCACCGGCAGCCCGCTCAGCCACGAGGGGTTCGCCCACGTGTACGCCGACTGGTCGCCCGACGTGCATCTGGCGTCGATCTCCGGCGGTACCGACCTGTGCGGCTGCCTGGTGGCTGGCCATCCCGCCGGGCCGGTCCACGCCGGGCAGATCCAGGGCCCGGTGCTGGGCATGGACATGGACGTCGTGGACGAGGACGGCACCACGGCCGGCCCCGGGGTGCGCGGTGAGCTGGTGTGCCGGACGGCGTTCCCGTCCATGCCGCTGGGCTTCTGGGACGACCCCGATGACGAGCGGTACCGGGCGGCCTACTTCGAACGGTTCGACGGGCTCTGGCACCAGGGCGACTTCGCCGAACGCACCCCCGAGGGCGGCTTCGTCATCCACGGCCGGTCCGACGCCACCCTCAACCCCGGTGGGGTCCGCATCGGCACCGCCGAGATCTACCGGAGGGTCGAGCAGCTCGACGAGATCATCGAGGCGCTGGTCATCGGCCAGCCCTGGCAGGGCGACGTCCGGGTGGTCCTGTTCGTGGTGACGGCCGACGGCGTGGTCCTCGACGACGCCCTCCGGGACCGGATCCGGACCGACGTCCGCTCGGGGGCGTCACCCCGCCACGTACCGGCGGTCATCATCGAGGTGCCCGAGATGCCACGCACCCGGTCGGGCAAGCTCGTGGAGTTGGCCGTGCGGGCCGTCGTGGAGGGCCGACCGGTCACCAACGTGGAGGCACTGGCCAACCCCGGGACCCTCGATCACTTCCGGGACCTGTCCGAACTCTCACCGTGACCCCGAGCCGGCTGCCGGTCGCTGACCTGACTACAGGTCGCTGAGCGGCACCCCGGCCACCTGCAGGTGGCCCAGTTCGTTCATCGAGCGCACGGTCCGATGCCCGGCCGACGAGGCGGCCACCCGGGCCACCGACGTGTAGCGGGCCTCGTAGAACATGACCCGCTCGATGCCCAGCAGGTGGGACAGGTAGGCCGACACCACCCCGCCGTGACAACCCACGGCGACGGTGCGTCCCGGGTTGGCGGCGATGATCCGGTCCATTCCGTCGACCACCTGGGTCTGGAAGGCCTCAGGGTCGGTCAGGTCGTCGCCGGCCACCATGGCCGCCCACCGGGGATCATCGGTGGCCTTGAGGTGCTCGATGGGGATGTACTCCGGCTCACCCTGGTCGTACTCATTGACCAGTGGCTCGATGAGCAGCTCGAGGCCCAGGCGACCGGCCAGCGGGGCCACCGTCTGCTGGGCCCGGGCCTTGGGGCTGGCGTACACGGCGTCGATCCGCTCGGCGGTCGGCGAATCGGCGAACCAGTCGGCCAGCGCCTCGGCCTGGCGGAGGCCCAGGTCGGACAGCACCGGATCGGCCTCCATCCCGGTTTCCCGGTTGTCGACGGTGACCGGGAGACCGT
This sequence comes from Acidimicrobiales bacterium, assembly GCA_014239855.1. Classification (GTDB taxonomy): domain Bacteria; phylum Actinomycetota; class Acidimicrobiia; order Acidimicrobiales; family MedAcidi-G1; genus UBA9410. The sequence continues at coordinate 175,747 of JAAZXY010000001.1, forward strand.
GGCGGATCAGGAGGAGTTCCATGACCGGCGGACAGTAGCGGCGTTACCGGTCCCCACTACCTTCGGCGCCATGAAGATCGACGGAGGACTCACCGGGCTCAGCAACCCGAGTGGCATTGGTGCCATTGGCGAGGCGGCCCGCCGACTCGAGGAGGCGGGCTACGCCGGGGCATGGACGGCCGAGACCAGCCACGACCCGTTCCTGCCCCACATGGTGGCCGCCGAGCACACCGAGCGGATCGAGTTGGGCACGTCGATCGCCGTGGCCTTCGCCCGCAACCCGATGCTGCTGGCCAACCTGGGCCACGACCTGCAGCGCTACAGCAACGGTCGCTTCATCATGGGCCTGGGCACCCAGATCAGGCCCCACATCACCAAGCGGTTCTCCATGGAATGGTCGAAGCCGGCGGCCCGCATGCGGGAGATGATCAGCGCCATGCGGGCCATCTGGGCCTCGTGGAACGACGGCGAGAAGCTGGCCTTCCGTGGCGACTTCTACACCCACACCCTGATGACTCCCTTCTTCGATCCGGGCCCCAACGAGTGCGGACCCCCCAAGGTGTTCATCGCGGCGGTCGGGCCGCTCATGTCCGAGGTGGCCGGCGAGGTCTGCGACGGCCTGATCTGCCACGCCTTCAGCACCGAGCAGTACCTCCGGGAGGTCACCATCCCGGCCATCGAGCGGGGCCTGGCCACGTCGGGCCGCACCATGGACGACTTCGAGATCGTGGGACCGGGATTCGTGGTCACCGGCAGCACCGAGGAGGCCATGGCCAGGGCAGCCACCGGGGTCCGCCAGCAGATCGCCTTCTACGGCTCGACTCCGGCCTACCGACCGGTGCTCGAAACCCACGGCTGGGGCGACCTCCAGGACGAGCTGAACCGCATGTCCAAGCGGGGCCAGTGGCAGGAGATGGGCGAGCTCATCGACGATGACGTGCTGGAGGCCTTCGCGGTGGTCGGCGAGCAGGACGCGGTGGCCGCCGGCTTCCGAGACCGCTACGGCGACTGCGTCGACCGATTGAGCTTCTATACCCAGGGTGGCGATGGTGACGCCGAGTTCTGGGAACCGATCATCGCCGACCTCTCCCGCTCCTGAGCCGATTCCCCTCCCGAGCGACCCGGGCCTGACCGGTAGGTTTGGGGCATGTCCGAGGTACCCATGTCCGAGTTCCCCATGGCGGTCGACCTGCTACCGCTCACCGAGGACCCGTACGCCACCACCACATACCGGCACCTGACCACCGACGGCGTCACCACCGTCGAGGGACCCGGTGGCCGGACCTTCCTGGAGGTCGACCCCGAGGCCATCCGGCTGCTGACGGCGACCGCCATGCGCGACATCGCCCACCTGCTGCGTCCCGACCACCTCGCCCAGGTGGCGGCCATCCTGGACGACCCCGAGGCGTCACCCAACGACCGCTTCGTGGCCACCGAACTCCTCCAGAACGCGTGCATTGCCGCGGGTGGCGTACTGCCCTCGTGTCAGGACACGGGCACGGCCATCGTGTCGGCCAAGAAGGGCGAGCTGGTCCTGACCGGCGGCGACGACCGGGAAGCCATCTCGCTCGGCGTGCAGGACACCTACCTCACCTCGAACCTGCGCTACTCGCAGCTGGCCCCGCTGGACATGTTCACCGAGCGCAACACCGGGACGAACCTGCCGGCCCAGATCGAGATCGAGGCCACGGCGGGCGGCGCCTACAAGTTCCTCTTCATGGCCAAGGGCGGCGGTTCGGCCAACAAGAGCTTCCTGTTCCAGGAGACCAAGGCGCTGCTCAACCCGGAGGGCCTCAGCCGCTTCCTCGACGAGAAGCTCCGCAGCCTGGGGACCTCGGCGTGTCCGCCATACCACCTGGCCGTGGTCATCGGCGGCACGTCCGGCGAACACACCCTGCGGACGGCCAAGTACGCCTCGGCCCACTACCTCGACCACCTGCCCACCGAGGGCAGCGAGTCGGGCCACGGCTTCCGAGACCTGGATTGGGAACAACGCATCCTGGAGATGACCCGGGAGTTCGGGATCGGCGCCCAGTTCGGCGGCAAGTACTTCTGTCACGACGTCCGGGTGGTTCGCCTGCCCCGCCACGGGGCGTCCAACCCGGTGGGCATCGCCGTGTCCTGCTCAGCCGACCGTCAGGCCCTGGGCAAGATCACCGCCGAGGGCGTGTTCCTGGAGCAGTTGGAGGAGGACCCCGCCCGGTACCTCCCCGAGGTGACCGACGACGACCTGTCGGCCGACGTGGTGCCCATCGACCTGGACCAGCCCATGGACGCCATCCGATCCGAGCTGTCGAAGCATCCGGTCAAGACCCGACTGGCCCTCACCGGCACCCTCGTGGTGGCCCGCGACATCGCCCACGCCAAGATCGCCGAACTGCTGGACGCCGGCCAACCCATGCCGGACTACCTCCGGGACCATCCCGTCTACTACGCCGGTCCGGCCAAGACCCCCGAGGGCTACGCGTCGGGATCGTTCGGCCCCACCACGGCCGGACGCATGGACGCCTACGTGGATCGCTTCCAGGCGGCCGGCGGAAGCCTCGTCATGTTGGCCAAGGGCAACCGTTCACGACAGGTCACCGAGGCATGCGCCCGTCACGGCGGCTTCTATCTCGGGTCGATCGGCGGCCCGGCGGCCCGGCTGGCCCTGGACTCCATCCGCAAGGTCGAGGTGCTGGAGTACCCCGAACTGGGCATGGAGGCCGTGTGGCGCATCGAGGTCGAGGACTTCCCGGCCTTCGTGGTGGTCGACGACAAGGGCGGCGACTTCTTCGACGAGGTGTCGACACCGGTCGCTCTGGGCTGAGGCCGCTCCCGGTCCGGGAACGTCCAGTCTGGACCGGTGGGTGTCAGACGCAGTGGTTGACCATGTGGCCCACACCCACGATGTGTGAATCGATCCGCTGTCCCACCTCGAGGCAACGTCCCTGAGCGTCGCCGACCCCGGCCGGCGTACCGGTGAACACCAGATCACCGGGCTCGAGCGTGCAGACAGCCGACAGGTAGGCCACCAACTGCTTGACGCCCACGATCATGCGACTGGTCCGACTGTCCTGGCGGACCTCGCCGTCGACCGCACAGGTGAGGAGCAGGTCGTACTGCTCGTCGAGCAGATCGGCGGACACCACGGCCGGACCGGTGGGCCCGAAGGTGTCGTAGCTCTTGCCGAGGCTGAACTGGGCGGGGGCCGAGGCGTTCTGCAACGCCCGTTCGGAGATGTCCTGACCGACGGTCACCCCGGCCAGGGCGTCCCACACCTCGGACTCGTCGAGATCCCGACAGGTGCGACCGACCACGGCGACCAGCTCCACTTCGTAGTCGGTGCGGTCGCCCACGATGCGGACGTCGGCCGCCGGACCGACCAGGCAGGACGGGAACTTGGTGAAGATCACCGGTGCGGTCGACGGCGCCCGGTCCATCTCGTCAATGTGGGCCAGGTAGTTCATGCCGATGCCGAACACCTTCTGGGGGCGGGGCACCGGTGGGCCGAGACCAGTGAGGCCCACGGTCCCGTCGGGCTCCCCCGCGGGGATCCCCTGCTCGTCGGTCAGCGTGTGGAGCACGTCGCTGTCCGACAGGGCGGCCATAGGGTCGGCCAGACGGCCGTCGGTGAGCCGACCCAGATCCCACCACCTCGCGGTGGCCCCGGCCGTCGACGTCTCGTCACCCCCGGGCGGATCCACCAGTCCGGCGTCCAGGAGGACGGCACGTCCTTCAGCGAGTGTGGCCAGTCGGAATGCCATGGAGGGAGTCTCGCCCGTCTCCGCTCCGATCCGTCGCCGATCGGGACCTGACAGCCAGACCTGACATACGGCCCACGACGCGCCATGATGGACAGACGCACACCGTCGGTCCTGCACCCACCCCGGTGACACAGGTCCGACCCCGACAACCGGAGGTTCGAGCTTGACCAGGACACATGCCGTCTGCGAGGTGGAGTTGCTCACGAAGGGACCGGTGCGATCAGCCGACCGGACCCTGGCCTCAACCAAGATCCGGGCCATGTGCGAGGTCGGTCACGAACCGGTGCTGTCCGCGGTGGTCAAGCTGCACATACGAGACCATTCAATGGACTCGCTGGCTGCCATCGCCGAAGCCACGCTGGACCTCAACGGCGTGCCCATCCGGGCGCACGCCTCGGCCAACACCTTGACCGAGGCCATCGACGAACTCGACGACCGTCTCACCCGTCGACTCCGACGCCACCGCAAGCGCCTGGAGGACCGCCGCCACGATGCCGATCCGGATCCCGGACGTGCCCACCCCGGTTACGCCGAGGTACCCGCCGACGACCGCGAGGTGGTCCGCCACAAGACCCTGGCCATGGCGCCCATGTCGGCCGAGGAGGCCGTCGACGAGATGGACCTCCTGGACCACGGCTTCTACCTCTACGTGGACGCCGACCACGACATCGACCGGGTCGTGTACCACAACGGTGACGGGCTCATCCACGTCGTGCCGTCGGTGGACGGCGAGGAGCTCCCCGGCGACACCCGACCCCCCATCCACCCCGCCTCGCTCGTGCTCAACCACCTCCCGATGGAGGAGGCGGCCATGCTGCTCGACGAGGGCGACGAGCCGTTCGTGTTCTTCGCCGAGCCCGGTTCGGATCGCGGTCAGGTGCTCTACCGACGCTTCGACGGCCACTACGGCCTCATCACACCCGCCGTCTGACCAGCCCAACACACCTCTGCCCGTTCGCCCGGTGAGCCGCCCGATCCGGGTCGTGGGTCTCTGCGGCGGCATCGGTGCCGGCAAGTCCACGGTGGCCGCCCTGCTGGCCGAACGGGGGGCCACGGTGATCGACGTGGACGCCCTGGGCCGTCACGTCCTCACCGAAGATGACGTGCGTGCCGCCGTGGTGGCCGAGTTCGGCGATGGCGTGCTGGCCGACGACGGTTCGATCGACCGGGGGTCGCTGGCCGCCGAGGTGTTCGCCGGAGCCCCCCATCTCGACAGGAACGCCACCGGGAGCCGCCTCGCCGACCTGGAGGCCATCAGCCACCCGGCCATCAACCGGGAACTGGATCGGCGCCTGACCAGGCTGAGGGACCGGACCGGACCGGCCGACGACCATCTGGTGGTTCTGGACATGGCGGTCCTGGTGGAGAGCGACCTGGGTCGACTCCCCGACGGACGGGGCTATCGCGAGGTGGTGGTCGTGGAGGCCGACCGTGAGGTGCGTCTGGAGCGTCTGGCCGGTCGGGGTATGACCGCCGCCGACGCATCGGCCCGCATGGACGCCCAGGCCGGCGACGCCGACCGACGGGCGGTGGCCGACCACGTGGTGGTCAACAACGGCGACGAGGCCGAACTGGCCGCTGAGGTCGACCGGTTGCACCGCCTGCTCACCAGTGACCCACTCACCAGCGACCCGGCTACCAGTGAAGAGCGCCCAGCACCCGTTCGGTGTACTCCGGACGACTGACGACCAGCCCCGGAACCACCGGTCGGGGCTTGTTGAACACCAACCGGGACCCGTCGATGCCCGACACGTCCAGACCGGAAGCCGCGGCCACCCCGGCAGGCGCACAGGCATCCCACTCGTAGAGCCCCGACGGGTGCACGTAGACGTCGGCCGCTCCGGACACCACGGCCATGGCCTTCACGCCGGCGGAGCCGCACGACCGGACCACCCCGCCGATGGCCGCCGCCACCTCCTCGGCCTCGCCCCACTGGGACCGGCTGGTGATGACGATCGGGCGGTCCCGATCCGACCCCCGGTCGACCACCGAGATCCCGGTGCCGTACAGGCCGCCGCTGGGCGGCAGGGAGACGGCTGCCGCGGTCGGCACACCGTCCTCCACGAGAGCCACGTGCACCGCCCATTCCACGCTGCCCGGACGGGGAAAGTCGCTGGTGCCGTCCAGCGGGTCGATGATCCACACCCGGTCGCTACCCAGTCGTGCCCTGTCGTCGCTGCCCTCTTCGGACAGCACCGCGTCGTCGGGCCGGAGATCAGCCAGACGGGCCGCCAGATGCTCATGGGCCCGCCGATCGCCCTGGTCCTGGAGCTGCCAGGGGGTCCAACCGGCGGCCCGACCCTCGGCCAGGACGCCGAGGAGCACGTCACCGGCCTCCTGAGCCAGCAGCCCGGCCAGTTCGTGATCCTCCATTGCCGGGCGACATTAGCCACCAACCGCCGGAACCCCTGCCGGTGGCTACCCTTTCCCCCGGGGCTGACCGGCCCCACCCGTATACATCGGAGCACCCCATGGCCCACGGCCGCATCACCGGTTGGGCGACCCATCTTCCCGAGCGCCGACTCACCAACCACGACCTCGCCGAGATCGTGGACACCACCGACGAGTGGATCCGTGAGCGCAGCGGCATCGGGGCCCGCCACGTGGACGGCCGGGTCACCGAGATGTCGGTGGAGGCCGGGCGCGATGCCCTGGCCATGGCCGGCGTGGATCCGGCCGACGTGGACCTGCTCCTCCTGGCCACCTGTAGCAGCGACCAGCAGTTCCCGGCCAGCGCCTCGGTGGTTCAGCACGAGTTGGGCATGTCCTGTGGCGCCATCGACATGAACGCCGCCTGTTCGGGCTTCGTCTACGGCCTGGTCACGGCGATGCAGTTCGCCGAGGGCGGCATGGAGACCATCCTGCTGATCGGCAGCGACGCCCTCAGCGGCATCACCGACTGGACCGACCGGGGCACCTGCGTCCTGTTCGGCGACGGGGCGGGCGCCGTGGTCATCCAACGCTCGGCCGAGGCACCGACCCTGCTGGGCTGGGACCTCATGTCGGACGGCTCGGCCGCCTCCATCCTGACGTGTGAGCACGGCGGGAAGATCTTCATGAACGGCAAGGAGGTCTTCCGTCGCGCCGTCCTGGCCATCGAGGCGGCAGCCACCAACGCCCTGGAGCGGGCCGGCGTGTCCATGGACGACATCACCCTGGTCGTCCCCCACCAGGCCAACATCCGGATCATCGACGCCGCCCTGAAGCGGCTCGGCATTCCCATCGAGAAGGCCGCCATGGTGCTCGAGCACACCGGCAACACGTCGGCCGCCTCCATCCCCCTGGCCTTCGTGGATGCCCTCGACAAGGGTCGCGTCAACCCCGGCGACCTGGTGCTGATGGTCGGATTCGGCGCTGGCATGTCCTCGGCGGCCGCCGTGGTCCGCTGGGATCCACCCGGCGCCTGAGCCGCTCCGCCCCTCTTCCCGACCATGCTCACCGCCACCGGACTCTCGCGTGCCTTCGGCCCGCGCCTGCTGTTCCGTGACGTGGCCCTGCAGCTGGGCGCCGGTCGACGGGTGGCCCTGGTGGGCGGCAACGGCACGGGCAAGACGACCCTGATCGAGACCATCGTCGGCCTCCAGGAAGCCGACAGCGGCGAGGTCCATCGTCCACGGGACCTGCGGATCGGCTACCTCCCGCAGGAACTCCCGGTCGAGACCGGACGATCGGTGTTCGAGCAGGTCATGCTGGGCGCCGGGCCGGTCACCGAGTTGGCGGCCCGTATCGAGGACCTCGGCGTGCGGATCGGCGCCGCCTCCGGCGACGAACAGGACCGGCTGCTGACCGAGTTCGGTGACGCCCAGTCCCGCTTCGAACAGATCGGCGGCTACGCCGTGGAGGCCGACGCCCACCGCATCCTCTCGGGCCTCGGCTTCGACCCGGCCGACCACGACCGCCCCATGGACGAGATGTCCGGCGGCTGGCGCATGCGGATCGCCCTGGCCCGCCTGCTGTTGTCGGCTCCCGACCTGCTCATCATGGATGAGCCCACCAACCACCTCGACGTGGACAGCGTGGCGTGGCTGGAACAGCACCTCGCCGGCTGGTCCGGCGGCCTGCTGTTCGTCAGCCACGACCGGGACTTCATCGACGCGGTGGCCAACCGGATCCTGGAACTGTCGGGCACCCGGATCACCGAGTACGTGGGCGGGTTCGCCGAGTTCGTGGTGGCCCGTGAGGAGAAGTTGGCCGCCCAGCGGGCCATCGCCGCCCAGCAGAACCGTCAGGTGGCCCAGACCGAGAAGTTCATCGAACGCTTCCGCTACAAGGCCACCAAGGCCCGTCAGGTCCAGAGCCGGGTCAAGGCCCTCGAGAAGCTGGACCGGATGGTGGTCGATGAACCCGACGACCCGGCCAGCCGGTTCGGATTCCCCAAGCCGCGACGGTCGTCGCGTCTGGTGGCCGAACTCCATGACGTGACCGCCGGCTACCCGGCATCGGAGAGCGCCGGCGAAGGGGCCGATGAGGGATCAGGCGAAGGATCAGGCGAAGGATCAGGCGAAGGATCAGGCGACGAATCAGGCGACGAATCAGGCGACCAGCCAGAAAATGAGATCATCCTGCGGAACGTCACCTTCGACGTGGAGCGGGGCCGCAAGGTGGCTCTGGTCGGTCCGAACGGCGCCGGCAAGACCACCCTGGTACGACTCCTGACCGGCGATATGCCCCCGCTGGCCGGGAAGGTCATCCGGGGCACCAACGT
>JAAZXY010000020.1:0-288 GCA_014239855.1 Acidimicrobiales bacterium
GGCGAGCACGACCACCGTGTCGGCGGCCACCACCCGCCGGTCCTCACCATCGGCCGTCGCATCGACCGCGGCCAGCACGGCGTCGCGCTTGGTGCACGCCAGACGCTCCACCATGGCCGCCGGGTCCTCGTCGGGAAGTGGCGACTCGTCCACGTCGGGGATCCGCACCTCGGGATCCAGACCGACAGCCCGTAACAGGTCGAGGCGGCGAGGCGAGGCCGAGGCCAGCACCAGGATCGGCTCCAACGGTGGGACCGGGCTCGGAGGGGGCATGGGCTGGTCGGGCGG
>JAAZXY010000020.1:298-36934 GCA_014239855.1 Acidimicrobiales bacterium
GGGCGGCGGGGTGGCGTCCTCGGGGTCGTCCAGCCATCCCTCGGGCAGCACCACCGCCTTCGGCCCGTTGCGGTGGCTCCGGGGGACACGCAGCGCGGCCGGATCCAGGGTCATTCCCGGGTCCACCTCGGCCAGCAGGTCGGCCAACAGGGCGTCGAGGTGGTCGACGTCGGTGATCGACTGGAGGGCGTGGCGGACGGCCGGGCCGGTGGCGTAGCCCTTGAGGTACCACGAGGTGTGCTTGCGGAAGTCCTTGATGCCGTGGGGGCCGGCCCAGTCCACGAGCAGGCGGGCGTGGCGGGCCATGGCCCGGGCCACGTCACCCAGCGGAGGTGGTTCACCGGGCTCGGATCCGCCGGACGCCGGCGTGGGCCCGAACACGGCAGCCAGGTCGCCGAACAGCCACGGCCGACCGAGGCAACCCCGGCCCACGACCACACCGTCACAGCCCGTGGAACGCATGAGTCGCAGGGCGTCCCACGGCTCCCACACGTCACCGTTGCCGAACACCGGAATGGAGGTGACGGCGGCCTTCAGCGCGGCGACCGCCGCCCAGTCGGCCTCGCCGGAGTACAACTGCTCGGCCGTCCGGGCGTGCAGCGAGACCGCCGAGGCGCCGACCGCCTCGGCGATGCGGCCCGCTTCGAGGAAGGTCAGATGGTCGTCGTCGGTGCCCTTGCGGAACTTCACGGTGACCGGCACGTCGCCCGCATGGTCGACGGCGGCCCGCACGATGGACTCGAACAACCGGGGCTTCAGCGGGATGGCCGCCCCACCACCCTTGCGGGTCACCTTGGGCATGGGGCAGCCGAAGTTCATGTCGATGTGGTCGACCCGACCCTCGCCGGCCAGCATCCCGGTGGCCCGCCCGATGCTCTCGGGTTCGGTGCCGTAGAGCTGGATGCTGCGGGGCGTCTCGTCGGGATCGAAGTGGGCCAGTCGTGATGTCTTGAGGTGCCCGTCGACCAGGCCGCGGGCGGTGATCATCTCGCTGACGTAGAGGCCGGCGCCGAACTCACGACACAACGAACGGAAGGGTGCGTTGGTGACGCCGGCCATGGGGGCCAGCACGACGGGAGGCCAGACCTCGAGCGGACCGATCCGGGGTACGCCGAACTCGCCGGCGGCGGCCGGCTCGACGTGCTCGTTCACCTCGGATCGCAGGCCCATGCCCATGAGGCTACGGGCCGGATCAGGTGGCGATCCGGAAGCCCTGGTGGCCGGTGGTGCTGTCCGGGGTGCTGGATGCCCGGGCCGCCAGACGGTAGCGGTGGCAGTAGCTGTCGTGGCAGAGGAAGGAGCCACCCTTGAGGACCCGGTTGACGCCCATGGGCGGACCGTCCGGATCGACCGGGGGATCCGAGGACGGGCCGGGCCGGTGGCTGGCCGTGAACCAGTCGGCCGTCCACTCCCAGACGTTGCCCGAGCAGTTGTAGAGCCCGTGGCCGTTGGGTTCGAAGGCGTCCACGGGACAGGTTCCCGCCCAGCCGTCGGCTGCGTCGTCGTGGCTCCAGAACGTGCCGGTGAAGATGTTGAACCGGTGGTCGTCGGGCCCGTCGGGCTGGTTCTCGTCGCCCCACGGCAGGCGCTTCTGCTCGAGCCCACCCCGGGCCGCGTACTCCCACTCGGCTTCGGTGGGGAGCCGGGCCCCGGCCCACTCGGCGTAGGCCATGGCATCGAACCACGACACGTGGACCACCGGATGGTCGCCCCGGTCGGCCAGGTCGCTCCGGGGGCCCTCGGGATGGCGCCAGTCGGCACCGAACACCTGGCGCCACCACTCGGCACCCACCACGCCGCGGGTCTCGTCGAAGTCGTCGGGAAGGTGGCCGGCGAACACGAACGACCATCCCTCGAGTTCGGCGATGGTCCGGTGGCCGGTGGTGTCCACGAAGGCGGCGAACTCGTCGGTGGTCACCGCGGTGGCCGAGATGGCGAACGGGGAGAGGTGGACGGGGCGGACCGGGCCCTCGCCGTCGGACGGGTAGGCGCCCTCCTCGTTGCCCATGAGGAAGGTGCCTCCGGGGAGGTCGATCCGACGGTCGGTGGCCACCATGGTCAGGCCAGGTTGGCGATGAACCGGCGCACGGCCGCCGCGCACTCGGCGGGCGCCTTGACGTGCACCATGTGCCCCTGGTCGGGCACCACCACCGATTCGCGCACGTCGAGGTCGCGTTCGAAGAGGCTGGCCGAGGCGGCGAAGCGCTTGTCCCGTTCGCCCAGCAGGACCAGCACGGGCACCCGGATCTCGGCCAGGTGGTCCATCACGTAGGAGTCGTGGTGCATGGAGATCTCCTCGGATCCCGGCGGCACCCCGATCTTCACCGCGGACTCGCGTACCGACTCGTTCCACTGCTGGCGGGCCTCGGGCTTGCGGAAGCCCGGTCCGGTGGCCACCAGCACCAGTCCGGCCACCTCCTCGGGATGGTCCACGGCGTGGGCCAGGCACAGGAAGCCGCCGAGGCTGTGGCCCATGAGCACCGCCGGGCCGCCGTCGGGGTGGACGGCGTACTGGCGAACCGCGGCCAGGTCAGCCAGGGCATGGGTCCTCGAATAGTTCCCCGGGGGTGGGGCGTCGCTCTCCCCGTGGCCCCGGAGGTCCCAGGTCACCACCCGGTGGTCCGCCGACAGGTCGTCGACCAGCGGGCCCCAGACGCCACGGTCGTTGGCCCAGCCATGGGTGGCCACGATGGGAGGCCCGGCCGTGGAACCGTTCTCACCGGAATTCCCGACGGCGATCGAGACCCCGTCGGGGGCGGTGACCATCACGGACTCAGTGCTCATTGGAGACCTCGGAAGAATTCGCGGACGTCGGTGACCAGTACGTCGGGCCGCTCCATGGCGGGGAAGTGGCCGCCCCGGTCGTGCTCTCGCCAGAAGGTGACGTTGCGGTCGGCCTCCACCCAGCGGCGGCGGCCCACCATGAGCTCCATGGGGAAGGCCGAGACGCCGAACGGCACGTCGGGGTTGGCCGGTGGCAGTTTCCCGGCGGCCAGGTCCTGTCCGAACTCGAAGTAGAAGCGGGTCGACGAGGTGATGGTGCCGGTGAACCAGTAGGTGGCCACGTTGGTCAGCAGGTGGTCGCGCTCCACGACGTCGAGCACATCGCCGTCATGGTCGGTCCAGCCGTGGAACTTCTCGCCGATGTAGGCCAGCAGTCCGACCGGCGAGTCGTGCAGGCCGGCGCCCACCGTCTGGGGGCGGGTGCGCTGGATCTCGAAGTAGCCCCGGTCGTCCTGCTGGTACCAGGCCGACCGGTCGAGGTGCTGCTGCTCGGCCGGGGTGATGTCGGCCATGTCGTCGTCGCGTCCCGGAGGGAAGGCGGGAATCATGTTCACGTGGCAGCCCGTCACGTGGTCCGGGGCGTGGCCGGCCACGTGCTGGGAGATGATCGATCCCCAGTCGCCGCCCTGGACGCCGTAGCGGTCGTAGCCCAGACGGGCCATGAGGGTGGCGAAGGCCCGGCCGGTGCGGTCGGGGCCCCAGCCCCGCTCGGTGGTGGGGCCCGACCAGCCGTAGCCGGGCAGCGACGGGGCGACCACGTGGAAGGCGTCGGCCGGATCACCGCCGTGGGCCGCCGGGTCGGTGAGCGGACCCAGCACCTCGAGGAACTTCGTGATCGAGCCGGGCCACCCGTGCGACAGCAGCAGGGGACGGGCATCGGGTTCGGGGGAACGCTGGTGGATGGCGTGGATGCGTTGGCCGTCGATGGTGGTGACGACCTGATCGAAGGCGTTGATCCGGGCCTCGGCGGCCCGCCAGTCGAACCCGTCGGCCCAGTAGCCGGCCAGGTCGCGCAACCACTCCTGGTTGCACCCGTATTCCCAGCCGGTGTCGGGGATCTGGTCGGACCACCGGGTGTCGGCCAGGCGGCGCTTCAGGTCGGTAATGGCCTCGTCGGGCACCGACACGGTGAAGGGTTGAAACGCCGCAGAATCGTCCTCGGTGGGCATCGGGTGACCGTACCCGTGCCCGGTGGTCCACTGGGAAGCCGGAAGCAGGCGAGCGCTACCGTTGGGAGGGGCCGAGGTCGGGACTTCCCGTTCGATGGGGAACAGGAGATGGGGAACATGGAGTTGAACGGCGCACGGGTACTGGTGACCGGTGGATCGAAGGGGATCGGGGCCTCGCTGGCCCGGGCCTACGCGGCGGCCGGTGCCGACGTGGTGGTGGTCGCCCGGGCGTCAGCCGAGTTGGAGGTGGTGGCCGCCGAGGTGGGCGGGCACGCGGTAGCCGTCGACCTGACTGACGCGGTGGCCGTCGAGGCCCTGGTGCCCGGTGTGGAAGCCGACCTCGGACCGATCGACGTGCTGGTCAGCAACGCCGGCATGGTGACCACCGACATGGCGGCGGTCATCGACCCGGCGGTCATCCGGGCCACCACCAGGCTGAACCTCGAAGCACCCATGGTCCTGACCCGCCACGTCCTCCCCCTGATGCTGGGGCGTGGTCGGGGACACCTGGTGTACCTGTCGTCGATTGCCGGCACGGCCGGGTTCCCGAGCATGGCCACCTACTGCGCCACCAAGGCGGGGGTGTCCAACTTCGTCCGGGCCCTCACCCTCGAGTTGAAGGCCACGTCGGTCGGTACGACCACGGTGGCGCCGGGGCCGGTGGCCACCCGCATGTGGGAGGCCGTGGAAGGCACCTCGCCCAGTGGCCAGAAGGTGCTGGACCGGATGAACGCCGTCCGGATGCTCCCCATTGCCGACCCGGACCGGCTGGCCGGCAAGGTGGTGGCGGCCACCCGACGCGGTACCCGCCACGTCCGGACGCCACGGCGCCTCATGGGCAACTTCCTGTTGGCCGAGGGGGCGAACCGGATGACCGGTGCCCTGCTGGCCGGGGTTCGCCTCGATCCGACCGACACCCGGCCCTGATCAGGCGTGCTCGGCGAGTTCGCGCAGGCGTCCCAGCACGGTGGCGGCTTCGCCACCGACCGGCGTGACGTTCAGCGAGGTGACACCGGCCTCCTTGTAGGCGGCCAGACGGTCGACCACGTAGGCCTCGTCGCCACACAGCGACGTGTTCTCGATGAGTTCGTCGGGGAGCAGGCCGGCGGCCTCTTCCTTGCGCCCGTCCAGATAGGCGTCCTGCACGGCGGCCGCCTCGTCGGCGAAGCCGTACTGGCGACACACGTCGTTGTAGAAGTTCTTCCCGCGGGCGCCCATGCCACCGATGTACAGGGCGGCCATGGGTCGACCGAGATCGCGGTAGCGGCTGGCATCGTCGCCAATGGCCACCAGGCCGCCGGCCACCACGTCGAAGTCGCCGAGGGTGGCGTCGCGCCGGGCCAGACCGGCGGTCACCGCATCACCCCACACCATGTCCATGCGCTCCGGGTAGACGAGGAACGGCAACCAGCCGTCGCACGACGCCGCGGTCTCCTCGACGCTCTTCTGACCGAGGGCGGCGATGTAGATCGGGATCTCGGCCCGCTTCAGGTGGTTGATGATCTTCAGCGGCTTGCCGAGGCCGGTGCCCTGATCGGGGGGCAGCGGCAGGGTGAACACGTCGCCGTCATGCACGAGGGGCTCGCGGCGCCACGCCGAACGACAGATCTGGACGATCTCCTTGATCCGGGTGAGCGGCTTGGCGTACGGCATGCCGTGGAAACCTTCGATGACCTGGGGGCCCGAGGCGCCGAGGCCCAGGACGAAGCGACCCTCAGACAGGGCATCCAGACCGGCGGCCGTCTGGGCCAGCAGGGCCGGGGTCCGGCTGTACGTGTTGAGGATGCCGCTGCCCAGCTCGACGGTCGATGTGCTGGCCGCCAGGTACCCCAGCAGGCTCACGGCGTCGAAGCCGTAGGCCTCGGGGATCCAGATGCGGTCGACGCCCGCCGCTTCGAGTTCCCGGGCCTGGACGGCCGCAGTCTGGGGGTCGGTGGCGTAGTTGAGGCTGGTGGAGATTCGCATGGTGCCGAGCCTCGCAGACGCGACCCGTCTCCGAGGTACTAACCGCGGGGAAACCAGCGGATGACCACGGCCGAGACCGTGACGAGCATGGCGGCGCCGACCAGCATGGCCAGCGAGTAGCCGTCGGCGAACGCACCCCGGGCCACGGCCACCAGGCCGGGCCGGAGTGCCTCGGGGGCCGATGCGGCCACGTGGAGTGCGGCACCCATCGAGTCCCGGGCCGCCTCGGCGGCCTGCGGGGGCAGGGCGTCGAAGCCGTCACCGATGCTGTCCCGGTAGCCCGAGGTGAGGAGGCTGCCCAGCAGGGCGATGCCGACCGCCGCGCCGACCTCCCGGGTGGTGTCGTTGACCGCCGAGGCCACGCCGGCCTTGTCCTGGGGAAGCGACGTCACGATGGCCTCGGTGGCTGCCGGGAAGGCCAGTGCCATGCCGGCCGATGCCACGCAGAGGCTGGACACCACGTGGACGTAGCCGCTCGAGCCGTCCAACAGGGCCAGGCCGACCATGCCCGTGGCGGTGACCATCAGGCCGCCGCCGATGACCGTCCGGACCCCGAACCGGGCGGCCAGCTTCGGTCCGGTCGGTGAGATGAAGACCATGGACGCCGCGAAGGGCAGTGTGCGGAGGGCGGTTTCCAGCGCCGAGTACCCGAGGACGAACTGCATGTACTGAGCCAGGCCGAAGAACATGCCGAACATCACCGCGAAGGCCACGCCGATGCCGAGGCTGCCCAGGCCGAATCGGCGGATGCGGAACAGGCCCGGGTCGAGCATCGGGTGCTCCTGCCGGTTCTCGAATCGGACCCAGGCCACGCCCAGGATCGCCGCGGCCACGAAGGCGGCGATGATGCCGCCGTGGGACCACCCGTATTCGGGCCCCTGGATGAGGCCGAAGACCAGCGACCCGAGGGCGGCGGCCGACAGGACGCTTCCCACCGGATCCAGCGGATGGCCGAGGGTGTCGCGCGACGTGGGGACCACCGTCACCACGAGAACGAACAGCAGGACGGCGATGGGCACGTTCACGAAGAAGATCGAGCCCCACCAGAAGTACTCGAGGAGCAGCCCGGCCGACAGGATCCCCAGCGCACCGCCGGCACCGGCGAAGCCCGCCCAGATGGCGATGGCCCGGCTCCGTTCATGGGCCGGGAAGACCGTGGTGAGGATGGACAGGGTGGCCGGCATGACGAGCCCGGCGCCGATGCCCATGATGCAGCGCCAGAGCACGATCTGGCCGGCTGAACCGGACGACGCACCGGCCAGGGCGCCGACGAGGATGATTCCGAGGCCGATGAGCAGGGCTCCCTTGCGGCCGAAGCGGTCACCGAGGGCGCCGGCCGGCAGGAGGATGGCCGCCAGCACCAGGGCGTAGGCGGCGTTGATCCAGACCAGCTCGGATGCCGAGGCATCCAACGCTCCCTGGATGGCCGGCAGGGCCAGGTTCATGGAGCTGACGCTGGCCACCACCTGGACCAGCGAGAGGGTGAGGATGCTGAGGATCAGCCACCGTCGGGGGTGGCCGGTCTCCTCGAGGGGAACGGTGGTCGGGGTGTGTTCGGACATCCCACGAGCCTTCCAGCCTCGCCTGCTCGGGGACAGGCGGGTGGCCGATCGGGGGGCAGGTCATGAGTCACATGGCTCCGAGGACCTGACGGACCGTCACCTACCATCAGGGCATGGACGCCCCTTCCCTGTCGATCGACGGCTTCGCCTCGGTGGACCGCTCCGAGTGGGAGGCCATTGCCGAGGCCGGTCTGCGGGGCTGCACGCTTGCCTCGCTCACCACCACGACGGCCGACGGCATCCAGATCGCCCCCGTCTACGGCCCGACCCCCGCCGCAGGAACCGTTGCCAGACCCGACCTGCCCGGTACAGGCGACCGGACCCGTGGATCCTCAGCTGCGGGGCGGACGGTCAACGGCTGGGACGTACGGGCCCTGGTGACTGATGACGGCGTGACGGCGGCCAACGCCACGGTGCTCGACGAACTTCTGCGCGGTTCCACGTCGGTATTGCTGGACGCCGACGCGATCGGCATCCGGTCACTGGACGACCTCGACGCCGTACTGGCCGACGTGCACCTCGAGATGGCCACCGTGGCGCTGCTGCCCGGCCCGGATGGGGCGGTGGCCGCCGGATGGCTGCTCGACCTCTGGGAACGCCGGGGCACGCCGCCCGATGGCCGGACCGGCCTGCTGGGCCTGGACCCGGTTGGTGTGGCGGCCCGACACGGTGGGGACCCCGCCGTGGGCCCGGTTGTGAATGACTCCGTCCTGACCGTGGTGGATCGTGCCCGGGACCTGCCCGGGGTGCGGACGTTCACGGTGGACGGCACGGTGTTCGCCGATGCCGGGGCGAGCGACGCCCGGGAACTGGGCTGGACCACGGCCGGCGGGGTGGCCGTGCTGCGGGCTCTGGTCGACCACGGGATGACCATCGACGAGGCCCTCGATCAGATTGCCTTCACGTGGTCGGCCGATGCCGACCAGTTCCGCACCATCTGTCGTCTGCGGGCCGCCCGACGCCTGTGGGCCCGGGTGGCCGAGGTCAGTGGGGCCTCCGACGGCCACCGTGGTCAGGTGCAGCACGCCATGGGATCGGCCGTGGACATGACCCGACGGGATCCGTGGGGCAACCTCCTGCGGGGCACGGTGGCCGCCTTCGCGGCAGGGGTCGGTGGCGCCGATGCGGTGACCGTCCGACCCTTCGACTCGGGCCTCGGTCGTTCCGACGCCTTCGGACGGCGCACGGCCCGCAACACCCAGATGCTCCTGCTCGAGGAGAGCGCACTGGCCTCGGTGGTCGACCCGGCGGGCGGGTCGTGGTACGTCGAGGACCTGACGTCGCGCATGGCCGAGGTGGCCTGGGACCGGTTCCGTGACGTCGAGGCGGCGGGCGGCCTGGCTGCTGCGGTGGCCTCCGGGCTGATCGCTGAAGAGACTGACGCCTGCTGGGAGGCTCGCCGGGCGCGGCTGGCCACCCGGGCCGAAGCCGTCACCGGTGTGTCGGAGTTCCCCGACCTCGACGAGGATCTGCCCGAACGATCGCCGGGCCCGTCGGATCCGTCGGGCCCGCTGCCCCTCCGGCGTCGATCCGAAGCCTTCGAATCCCTCCGTGACGCGGTCGACGAGGTTGCGTCGACTCCCACCGTGCGTCTGGTCACGGTGGGCGACCTGTCCGATCACTCGGCACGGGCCACGTTTGCCGTCAACCTCTACGCAGTGGCCGGAATCCGAGCGCTGCCCGCATCCGGTTCGGCAGGCGGCTCGGGCACCGGCTCACTGGTGGCCGTGGTGTGCGGATCGGACGGTGGCTACGCCGCCGAGGGGGTCGACGTGGTGGCCGCCCTCCGGGCCGAGGGCGTGGCACGCATCCACCTGGCGGCCCGGGCCGACCGCCTGGACGACGGTCTGGTGAGCGACCTGACCGCCGCGGGCGTCGAGGAGTTCGTGCACGCCGGTTCCGACGTGGTCGACCTGCTGGAACGGACGCTGGCTGACCTTGGTGTCCGGATGGCGAGGGACGCCGAAGGGGGGTCGGCATGATCCCCGACTTCACGACGGTCTCCCTGACGCCCGACGAGCCTTCCGCCAAGCCTTTCATCGACCCGGGTGCGTGGGCTGACCGGGTACTGGCCGAAACCGGGCAGACGCCCGACGATCTGGCCCGCGATACCCCCGAGCAGATCCGGGTGCCCATCCTGTCCACGGCTGCCGACGGGTCCCCGGAGACGGGATTCGCCGACGCCTGGCCGGGCGTGGCCCCGTACCTGCGAGGGCCGTACCCGACGATGTACGCCAATCAGCCGTGGACGGTGCGCCAGTACGCCGGGTACTCCACCGCCGAGGAGAGCAACGCCTTCTACCGCCGCAACCTGGCCGCCGGCCAGAAGGGCCTCAGCGTGGCCTTCGACCTGGCCACCCATCGGGGCTACGACAGCGACCACCCCCGGGTGTCGGGTGACGTGGGCATGGCCGGCGTGGCCATCGACTCCATCTACGACATGCAGACCCTGTTCGACGGGATCCCGTTGGACCGCATGAGCGTGTCGATGACCATGAACGGGGCGGTGCTGCCCATCCTGGCCCTGTACGTGGTGGCCGGCGAGGAGCAGGGGGTGTCGCCGGACCAACTGGCCGGGACCATCCAGAACGACATCCTCAAGGAGTTCATGGTCCGGAACACCTACATCTATCCGCCGGGCCCGTCCATGCGGATCGTGTCGGACATCTTCGCCTTCACCAGCGCCGAGATGCCCCGGTTCAACTCCATCTCCATCTCCGGCTACCACATGCAGGAAGCCGGGGCGACGGCCGACCTGGAGTTGGCCTACACGTTGGCCGATGGCGTGGAGTACGTGCGGGCCGGGATCGCCGCTGGGCTGGACGTCGATGCCTTCGCCCCCCGCTTGAGCTTCTTCTGGGCCATCGGCATGGACTTCTTCATGGAGGTGGCCAAGCTCCGGGCGGCCCGCCTGCTGTGGGCCGACCTGATGCGCCAGTTCAATCCGACCGATCCGCGGTCGTCGTCGTTGCGTACCCACTCCCAGACGTCGGGCTGGAGCCTCACCGCGCAGGACGTCTACAACAACGTGGTCCGGACGTGTGTGGAGGCCATGGCCGCCACCCAGGGCCACACCCAGTCGCTGCACACCAACGGTCTGGACGAGGCCCTGGCACTGCCCACCGACTTCTCGGCCCGCATCGCCCGCAACACCCAGCTGTTCCTCCAGCAGGAGAGCGGTACCTGTCGGGTGGCCGACCCGTGGGGCGGCAGCCACCACGTGGAGCGCCTCACCCGGGACCTCGCCGTACGGGCCCTGGCCCACATGGGCGAGGTCGAGGAGTCCGGGGGCATGGCCCGGGCCATCGAGGCCGGGATCCCCAAGCTGCGAATCGAGGAGGCGGCGGCCCGCACCCAGGCCCGCATCGATTCCGGTCGCCAGTCGGTGGTCGGGGTGAACCGCTACCGCCTGGACCAGGAGGACCCGATCGACGTTCGCCGGGTCGACAATGCCCAGGTCCGAGCCGACCAGTTGGCCAAGTTGGCACGGCTTCGGGCCGAACGCGACCCGCAGGCCTGTGCCACGGCGCTCGACGCCCTCACAGCCAGCGCGTCATCGGGCGAGGGCAACCTGCTGGCGCTGGCCATCGACGCGGCCCGGGCGAGGGCTACGGTCGGGGAGATCAGCGACGCCCTCGAACAGGTCTACGGGCGCCACGTGGCGGAGGTCCGCACCATCTCCGGAGTCTTCAACAGCGAGGTCGGCAACGGCGAGGCGGTGGCCTCGGCCCGTGCCCGGGTGGTGGCCTTCGAGGCCGACGCCGGCCGGCGACCCCGGATCCTGGTGGCCAAGATGGGCCAGGACGGCCACGACCGCGGCCAGAAGGTCATCGCCACGGCGTTTGCCGATCTGGGTTTCGACGTCGACATCGGGCCGCTCTTCTCGACACCGGACGAGGTGGCCCGTCAGGCCGTCGAGAACGACGTCCACGTGGTGGGTGTGAGTTCTCTGGCTGCCGGGCACCTGACGCTGGTCCCCGAACTCCGCGACGCCCTGGCCGCCCACGGGCGGACCGACATCGCCATTGTGGTCGGCGGGGTCATCCCACCCGACGACCACGATGCCCTGCTTGCTGCCGGTGCCGCAGCGGTGTTCCCGCCGGGCACGGTGGTGGCCACGGCGGCCGTCGACCTGCTCGACGCCCTGGCGTCCGGCCCGGCCGCCGGTTAGGCGACCGGTGGCCGTCCCGGAACTCGTCGACGGCGTACTGGCCGGTGATCGGGCCTCCATCGGTCGGGCCCTGACGCTGGTCGAGTCCAACCACCGGGGGCACCGCGCCGAGGCCACCGCGCTACTCGACGCTCTCTCGCCCCACGCCTCGGATTCCCACCGTGTCGGCATCACCGGGGTGCCGGGCGTGGGCAAGTCGACCTTCATCGAGTCGCTGGGTGGCCGGCTCACCGCCGCCGGTCGACGGGTGGCCGTGCTGGCCGTGGATCCGACGAGCACGGTGACCGGGGGCAGCATCCTGGGCGACAAGACCCGCATGCTCCACCTGGCCAACGACCCGGCGGCGTTCGTGCGGCCCTCACCCAGTGCCGGGACGCTCGGCGGGGTGACCCGCACGACCCGTGAGTCGATGGTGGTGCTGGAGGCCGCCGGCTACGACGTGGTGCTCGTCGAGACGGTGGGTGTCGGCCAGTCCGAGACCGTGGTGGCCGCCATGGTCGACTTCTTCCTGGTGTTGATGCTGCCGGGGGCCGGTGACGAACTCCAGGGGATCAAGAAGGGCGTGCTGGAGCTGGCCGACATGATCGCCGTGAACAAGGCCGACGGCGACAACGCTCCGGCGGCCCGCACGGCGGCCCGGGACTACTCGGCCGCCCTGCGCCTCACCCACCCGACCAGCCCGACGTGGACCCCGCCGGTGGTGACGTGTGCGGGACTGTCGGGCGACGGACTGGACGAGGTCTGGGAGCAGGTTGAAGCCCATCGTGTGGCGTTGACCGACTCGGGCGAGTGGGCGGACCGGCGTCGGGCACAGGGCCTGGCCTGGATGTGGTCGATGGTCGAGGACCGTCTGCTGGCCGACCTCCGGGCCGATCCGTCGGTGCTGGACCTCCTGGCCGTCGTGGAGTCCGACGTGCTGGATGGACGGTCCTCGCCGTCGGCGGCCGCCGTTCGTCTACTCGACGCCTTCGGCACCTGACGAGCCCCCGGATTCTGGCGGACATGGAACGGCGGGCGTTCCTGCGGGACGGCCTCCGTGCCGGTGCGGCACTCGGTGTGGCCGCCGGTGTGTGGGGGACAGGTCTTCCGGGTGCGGTGGCCAGCGGACCAGTTGCCGGAAAGGGTTCAGCGGCGGCCCCCGGACCGTACGGGTCGCTCGATAGCCGGGCGCCGGACGCCCACGGCCTGATCCTGCCCGAGGGCTTCACCGCCCGGGTGGTGGCCGAGGGCGGGGCACCGGTGGCCGGGACCGATCTGGTGTGGCCACTCTTCCCCGACGGCAAGGGCACGCTTCCCACCGACGACGGGGGCTGGCTGCTGGTCTGCAACCACGAGCTGTTCGACTTCCAGACCCCGAGCGGACCACTGGGGGGAGCCTCGGCCATCGGCTTCGCTCCGGACGGCTCCATCACCGGTGCCCGGTCGGTGCTCTCCGGGAGCCACTCCAACAGTCGCGGAGCGGTCACCCCGTGGGGAACATGGTTGTCCTGTCAGGAGGCGTTCGGCACGGCAGGGAGCGACGGGCCCGGCCTGGTCTGGGAGTGCGACCCGACCGGCGGGCGACCCGCGGTGGCCCGACCGGTCCTGGGACGCCGGACCCACGGATCGGTGGTGGTGGACGTTCACGGCGGGTACGCCTACCTGACCGAGGCCCACCGGGACGGCCGCCTCTACCGGGTGGCCCTGTCGACGACCGACGACCCCCTGAGTGGAGCGGGTGACGAGTCCGGCCGGATGGAGGCCCTGGCCGTGGGGCTTGACGACGGGATCCGGTGGCTGTCGGTATCCGACCCCTCCGGGTCGTTCATCCCGACACGGTTCCAGGCCCTCGACGGCTTCGTCGCCCCGATGGGGGGCGGTATCCAGATCCACGACGGCGTCCTGGTGTTCACCACGGGCCTCGACGATCGGGTCCACGCGGTGGACCTGTCAGCCGGGCACCACTCGGTGGTGTGGGACGGCTCGGGCCGCCGTAGCGATCTGCACGGCATCGGCGACCTGACGGTGGCCCCTTCGGGCGACCTGTTCGTGGCCGAGGACCGGGGCGACATGGAGGTGGTCATGATCACGCCGTCCGGGGAGGTGGCGCCGTTCTGCCGGATGGTCGGCAACGCCCACCGGCTCTCGGCGGTGACCGGACCGTGCTTCGATCCGTCGGGCACCCGGATGTACGTCAGCTCGCTGCGAGGGCGGGGTGGGGCGCTGGTCCGCGACGTGGTGCCCGACCTGGACTGGGGTGCGGGGGTGGAGGGTCGGCACGTCGGCGTGACCTACGAGATCAGCGGACCGTTCCGACCGATGGCACCGGTCCCGGCCGGTTCGCATGACACAGGAGCGGTCACCGTGCCGGGCAGCGTGGCGGGCGCCACGTCGACCACGGGCGTCCCTTCGGGAACCGACGGCTCGGCTCCGGCGACCACGGCGGCCCCATCGACCACGGTGGCGAACCCCGCCGACGGCATTGATTCCGGGGCGGCAGCGACACCGGACGGGGCGAACGCCCCATCTGCGGATTCGGCTGGCCGACCCGTGGGGCCGGTGGGCCTGGGGGCGGCGTTGCTGGCCCTCGGCGGTGCCGTCGCCCTACGTAGGCGGCGGGACGGGAACGGGTCCTAGAACTCCTCGTCGAACGCCACGTCGCCCTCGACGCCCACCTGGTAGGCGGCCACGGTGCGTTCGAAGAAGTTGGTGAGTTCCTGCACGTCCTGGAGTTCCATGAACCCGAACGGGTTGGTGGTGTTGTAGCGACGCTCCAGACCCAACTGGGCGAGGCGCTGGTCGGCCACGAACTGCAGGTACTGCCGGGTGTCAGCGGTCGACATGCCGGGCACGCCCTGACCGAGGAGGTCCTCGGCGAACTGGAACTCGCACTCGATGGCCTCGTCGAGCATCTCGTAGATCCGGTTGCTG
Source organism: Acidimicrobiales bacterium (assembly GCA_014239855.1). Classification (GTDB taxonomy): domain Bacteria; phylum Actinomycetota; class Acidimicrobiia; order Acidimicrobiales; family MedAcidi-G1; genus UBA9410. The sequence goes on from JAAZXY010000020.1 coordinate 14,860, forward strand.
AGGTCCTCGTCGAACAACTCCGGCTGCTCGCGGCGCACCGTGTTGATGACCTCGAAGGCGAAGTTCATGTGGCAGCTCTCGTCGCGGAACACCCAGTTGGTGCCGGCGGCCAGACCGTTGAGCAGCCCCTTGGAACGCAGGAAGTACACGTAGGCGAAGGCGGCGAAGAAGAACAGCCCCTCGATGCACGTGGCGAAGCAGATGAGGTTCAGCAGGAACGTCTTGCGCTTCTCGTCGGTGTCCAGGTCGCCGAGGTTCTCCGCCGCGTTCATCCACTTGAAGCAGAACTCGCCCTTCTGGGCGATCGACGGGATGTTGTGGATCGCCGAGAAGGCGGCCTCCCGTTCGGCCATGTCGGGGATGTAGTTGTCCAACAGGGTCAGGTAGAACTGGACGTGCAGCGCCTCTTCGTAGAGCTGGCGCGACAGGTACATCCGGGCCTCGGGGGCATTGATGTGCTGGTACAGGTTGAGCACCAGGTTGTTGGAGACGATCGAGTCGCCCGTGGCGAAGAAGGCCACCAGCCGGTTGATGAGGTGCTTCTCGGCCGGGACGAGCTTGCGGTCCAGGTCCGGGATGTCATCGGAGAAGTCGATCTCCTCGACCGTCCACGTGTTCTTGATGGCGTCCCGGTACATCTCGTAGAACACCGGGTAACGCATGGGCCGCAGCGTCAGGTCGAAGCCGGGGTCCAGGATGTTGGCCCGGTTGGTCGCCGGAGCGGCCGCCGGGGTCTCGACGGCATCGGCGGCCGAGTCGAAGGGAACCTCTGCGAGAGCCATCAGTTGCACGCCTCACACGACTCGGGGTTCTCCAACGAACAGGCCACGGCCTCCTCGTCGGAGAAGGTGGGCTTCTCCACCGGTTCGCCACCCCCGGTCGGGCCGGAAGGCCCACCGGTGGTCGTCTTGTTGATCCGGGTGGCCGGTCGGGAGCGCAGGTAGTAGGTGGTCTTCACGCCGGACTTCCAGGCGTGGAGGTACATGGAACTGAGCTTGCCGATGGTCGGCGACTCCATGAACAGGTTCAGCGACTGGCTCTGGTCGATGTAGGCGCCCCGGGCCGCAGCCATGTCGATCAGGGATCGCATGGGCACCTCCCAGGCGGTGCGGTACACGTCCTTGAGGTCCTCGGGCATGTCCTCGACGTCCTGGATGGAGCCCTCGGCCATCTTCACCCGGTTGGCCATGGTCTCGTTCCACAGGCCCCGCTGCTGGAGCTCGCGCACCAGGTAGCGGTTGATCTGCATGAACTCGCCCGACAGCGTCTCGCGCTTGAACAGGTTGGATACCTGGGGTTCGATGCACTCGCAGCAGCCGGCGATCGAGGCAATGGTGGCTGTCGGGGCAATGGCGATGAGAAGCGAGTTGCGAAGGCCGTGCTCGGCGATCCGGGCCCGGAGGGTGTCCCAGCGGGCGGTGTCGGACGGAGCGACGCCCCACAGGTCGAACTGGAGGTCGCCCTTGGCGGCCCGGGTCAGCCCGTAGTTGGTGTGCGAACCGGAGGCCTCGGCCAGTTCGGTCGACGCCCACAGGGCGTTGAAGTAGATCTCCTCGGAGATCCGGGACGACAGGTCGCGGGCCTCGTCGGAGTCGAACGGCAGGCCGAGCTTGAAGAAGACGTCCTGGAGGCCCATGAGGCCCATGCCGACCGGTCGCCACGCCGAGTTCGACGTGGAGGCTTCCGGGGTGGGGTAGTAGTTGATGTCGATGACCCGGTCCAGGAACGGCACGGCCAGGCGCACCACCTCGGACAGGCGATCGAAGTCGAACACTCCGTCGGTGACCAGGGCGCCCAGGTTGACCGAGCCGAGGTTGCACACCGCGGTCTCGTCCTGGTCGGTGACCTCGAGGATCTCGGTGCACAGGTTCGACAGGTGGACCACTCGGCCCTCGGTGCCGGTCTGGTTGCACTTCAGGTTGGAGGCGTCCTTGAAGGTCATCCAGCCGTTGCCCGTCTGGGCCAGCGAACGCATCATCCGGCTGTAGAGCTCACGGGCCGGGATCTGGCGCTCGTAGATGCCCTCTTCCTCGGCCTTGAGGTAGGCGGACTCGAACTCGGGGCCGAACAGGTCGGTGAGGTGCGGGACCTTCGCCGGATCGAACAGGGACCACTGCCAGTCCTTCTCGACCCGCTCCATGAACAGGTCGGGAATCCAGTTGGCCAGGTTCAGGTTGTGGGTCCGGCGCTGCGGGTCGCCGGTGTTCTCCTTGAGGTCGAGGAAGTCCTCGATGTCGGAGTGCCAGGACTCGAGGTAGACGCAGGCCGCACCCTTGCGGCGACCGCCCTGGTTGACCGCGGCCACCGAGCTGTCGAGGGTCTTGAGCCACGGGACGATGCCGTTGGACAGACCGTTGGTGCCCCGGATCAGCGAGCCCTTGGCCCGGATGCGGTGCCACGCCACGCCGATGCCGCCGGCGAACTTCGAGAGCTTGGCGATGTCGGTGTACCGCTTGTAGATGCCGTCGAGGCTGTCCTCGGGCGAGTCCAGCAGGTAGCAGCTGGACATCTGCGGGTGGCTGGTACCCGAGTTGAACAGCGTCGGGCTGGAGGGCAGGTACTCCAGCGAGGAGATGAGGCGGTAGAAGCGGATGGCCTCGTCGGGGCAGGTCGACAGGCCGCAGGCCACCCGCAGGAAGAAGTACTGCGGGGTCTCGACGACCATGCGGTTCTCGGGATGGCGCAGGAGGTACCGGTCGTAGACGGTGCGAAGGCCGAAGAACTCGAACAGGTGGTCGCGCTCATCCTCGATGGTGTCGTTCAGCTTGCGGGCGTTGGTGGCGACGAACTCGGCCACCTCGGGGCCGATGAGGCCCTGTTCGACGCCCATGGCCACCGACTGCGAGAAGGAGTGGATGTCCTGGTTGCGGACCTCCTTGTCGACCACCGTGGCCAGCAGGCGAGCGGCAAGACGGGAGTAGTTGGGCTCCTCGACAATGAAGGCCGCCGAGGTCCGGATGGACAGTTCGTCGAGCTCCTCGGTGGTGGCGCCGTCGCACAGGCCCGAGATGGTCCTGGTGGCCACCCGCATCGGATCCACGCCCGGAAGGCCGTCGGCGCAGCGTTGGACGGCCCGCACGATCTTGTTGACGTCGACCGCTTCGAGGTCGCCGTTGCGCTTTCGCACCCGCATGGTGGTGTTGTCGTTCTCGGTCGATTCGACGTTCGTGTCGCCGATTCGCTCCTCGGTGAGTGCCATCTCGTGTCCCTTTCCCCCGGTTCCCGCCGGTCGCCCTTCGGACCACCCGCCACTGTCGGCGACCGGTCCCCTCGTTGTCCGGGTGCGGAGCGCGGCCTCCCATCGCGTGGCCGTCCCGGATGATCGGGTCGGTCGATGGGTGGGCCGGGTACTGCCTCCCGGGACTTGAATTGCACGCATGTAACTACAACCATGTCAAGTGATTCGTGCGGCCCGGCCGGGATTTCTCGAGAGTCGCGCCACGGGTGGTCGTGGAAGGTCCCAGATCCGGCTGATTCGCGCGCCGAGTGGTCACGAAGATCGGGACCTACGACCCGGCCCCCGACCGGTGACACGGCCTAGCGTGAGGTCCGTGAGCGAACCCACCCCCATTCTCGATGTCGATCTGGTGGCCTTCGAGAACGGCGATGAAGCTGCCCGACGGGCGGTGGTGGACGGGACGATGCGGAGTCTGGCCACCGGCTTCGTCTACGTGCGCCACGACCTCTCCGAGGACCTCCTGGACGACGCCTACGGTCGGCTGGCCGAGTTCTTCGCCCTGCCCCGGGAACGCAAGGACCGCTACACGGTGCCGGGCGCCAACGGACAGACCGGGTACACGGGCCTGCTGGTCGAGACGGCGGCCATCTCCGACGTGCCGGACTGGAAGGAGATGCTGAACTGGAGTGCGCCGGTTCCCGAGGGGCATCCGCTGAGGAAGCGATTCCCCCACCGGTACGGCGACCCGACGTTGCCCGACGAGGATCTGCCAGGCACCACCGAACTGCTCATGGCCTTCCACGAGGCGACCCTCGGGTTGCAGCGCCGGGTCCTTCGGATCCTGGCCATGGGTCTGGGCGTGCACGAGAGCTACTTCGACGTGATGCTGAGCGACGGTGCGGCCCTCACCCGGGCGCTCCACTACCCGTCCATGGACGCCGCCCCCGGTGACGAGCACGTGTGGGCGGCCGAGCACGGCGACATCAACCTCATCACCGCGCTGCCGCGGGCCACGGCTCCCGGCCTCCAGGTCAAGGTGGACGGGTCCTGGGTGGACGCCTCGCCGCCGGACGGCCACGTCATCGTCAACACCGGGATCATGCTGGACCACCTGACCAACGGGGTGATCCCACCGGGTATCCACCGGGTGGTGGCCGACGGTCCGGGTGAGCGTCATTCGGTGGTGCAGTTCTGCCACCCCACCCCGTGGACGATGCTGGCGCCCATCCCGACGTGTGTGACGCCGGAGAATCCGTTGCGTTATCCGACGATCACCGCATCGGACCGGCTGGAACAGGTGATCTGGGAGATCAACCTGGTGGAGTCGGGTCGGCGCCTGGACTGAGGGCCTGAACTGGGGGCTTGAACTGGGGGCTTGAACTGGGGGCTGGCCCGCTTCCCGGCGGTTCGCCGTTCAGGCGACGGTGAGGGAGAACCGGAGGCTTGCACCCTCGACGGTCACCGTCGTAGCGGTGTCGCCGGGCTCCGCGTAGGTGATGTCGGTGGCCAGTACCTGGCCGGACACGTGGGCCTCATGGGTGCGGATCGCGTCGAGCACCGCCTCGTCGCCGGCGACCACCAGGTGGATGCGGTCGGTGACCACCAGGTCGGCGTCGCGTCGGGCCTGTTGGACGTGGCGGACCACGTCGCGGGCCAGGCCCTCGCGGGCCAGTTCGTCAGTCACCTCGGTGTCGAGCACGACCACCGCGTCGCCACTGCCCAACGCCCCGGCCGTGACGCCCTCGGGTGACTCCACCCCGAGTTCGAACTCGTCGTCGGACAGCACGTGGCCGGCCACCGTCACCGTTCCGTCGTCATTGCGGACGTAGTCGCCTGACCGGGCGCCGGCGAACACCGTCTGGACGTCGCCGCCCAGGCGCGGTCCGAGGGCCCGTCCGTCGGGACGGAGCACGAACCGGGCATGGGCCTCCAGATCGTCGGTCAGGTGGACGGCCTTCACGTTCACCTCGTCGAGCAGCAGGTCCAGGAGCTCGGCGAGGGTCTCGCTGTCCGTGCCGGCCACCGTCAACGACGAGAGGGGAAGGCGCACCCGGAGGCCGTGGTCCTCGCGGAGCCGGAGGGCGGTGGACGCCACATCGCGTAGGCGGTCCATCCGGTCCACCAGGTCGGGATCGGCGGGCAGGTCGTCGGCGTCGGGCCAGTCCTGCAGGTGCACGCTGGCGCCATCCGATGACCCGTCGGATGAGTCGCCCGTAAGGCCGTGGTGGATCTCCTCGGCCACCATGGGCAGGAACGGGGCGGCCACCCGACAGAGGGTGACGAGCACCGTGTAGAGGGTGTCGTGGGCGTCGCGTTTGTCGGTGGCCTCGGCGGTGTCGCCAGTCGGGTCACCAGTCGGGTCAGGTACGGCCCGGGCCCAGAAGCGGTCGCGGCTGCGGCGGATGTACCAGTTGTTGAGGGCGTCGAGGAATCCCTGGATCTCGGCGGTGGCGCCCGGCAGGTCGTAGGCGTCCATCCGCTCCTGGACCGACTCGACGAGGCGCCGGGTCTTGGCCAGTAGGTACCGGTCGAGCAGCTGGGTGGAGTCGGTCCGCATGGTGGCCCGGTGGCCGTCGACGTTCGCGTACAGCGTGAAGAACGAGTAGGCGTTCCAGACGGGTAGCAGGACCTGGCGGACCACGTCGTCGATCCCGCCGTCGGCGATGCGCAGGTCGCCACCCCGGACGATGTTGGACGACATCAGGTACCAGCGGAGAGCGTCGGCGCCCTGAGCCTCGAAGATGACCGACGGTTCGGTGTAGTTCCGGAGTTTCTTGGACAGCTTGGTGCCGTCCTCGGCCAGCAGGATCCCGTGGCAGATGACGTTCTGGAAGGCCGGCCGGTCGAACAGGGCGGTGGCCAGCACGTGCAGTGTGTAGAACCAACCTCGCGTCTGGTTGATGTACTCGACAATGAAGTCGGCCGGGAAGTGCTCCTCGAAGCGTTCCCGGTTCTCGAACGGGTAGTGGAGCTGGGCGAAGGGCATGGAGCCCGACTCGAACCAGCAGTCGAGCACCTCGGGCACCCGGCGCATGGTCGAGCGGCCCGTCGGGTCGTCGGGGTTGGGCCGGGTCAGGTCGTCGATGAACGGGCGGTGCAGGTCGTCGGGTCGCACCCCGAAGTCCTGCTCGATCTCGTCGATGCTGCCGTACACGTCAATGCGTGGGTACTCGGGATCGTCGCTGCGCCACACCGGGATGGGTGAACCCCAGAAGCGGTTCCGGCTGATCGACCAGTCGCGGGCGCCGTCCAGCCACATGCCGAAGCGGCCGTCGCGGATGTGGCCGGGGACCCAGTTGATCTGGGCGTTGGTGGCCAGCATCCGTTCCCGCAGGTCGGTCACCTTCACGTACCACGACGAGATGGCCTTGTAGATGATCGGCGTGTCGGTGCGCCAGCAGTGCGGGTAGTTGTGCTCGTAGGTGTCGTGGCGGACGACCCGGCCCGCCTCCTTGAGGTGGCGGATGATGTCCGGGTTGGCCTCGAAGACGTTCTGGCCGGCCCACGGGGCCACGTCGTCGGTGAAGCGACCCTGGTCGTCGACGGGCACGACCCGTCCGATGGGGATGCCGGCGGCCTCGCACGTCGTCTGGTCGTCCTCGCCGAATCCGGGGGCCATGTGGACCACGCCGGTGCCGTCGCCGGCATCCACGAAGTCGGCGGCCAGAACCCGGAAGGCGTCGGTGCGCTCGGCGAAGAAGTCGAACAACGGGGTGTAGGTGCGACCGACCAGGTCACGGCCCGTGCAGGTGCCGACCTCGGTGGTGCCTTCGAGCTGGGCGGCGTAACGCTCGACGGCGCCGGTGCCGACGACCAGGACGGTGCCGTCGGCGTCCTGTCGGAGCGAGTACCCGACGTCGGGGCCCACGGCGAGGGCCAGGTTCGACGGAAGGGTCCACGGGGTGGTCGTCCAGGCCAGGATCCGCATAGGGCCCGGGTCGCCGTCGGCCGGCTCCAGGTCGAAGGCCACGGTGACGGCCGGATCCTGTCGGGGTCGGGTGGCGTCGTCGAGACGGATCTCGAAGTTGGACAGCGGGGTCTCAGCGCCCCACGAGTAGGGCATGACCTTGAACGCCTCGTAGACGAGGCCCTTGTCCCAGAGCTGCTTGAACGCCCACATGACCGACTCCATGTAGTCGGGGTCCATGGTCTTGTAGTCGTCCTCGAAGTCGACCCAACGGGCCTGGCGGGTGACCGTCTTCTCCCACTCGCCGGTGTACCGCAGGACCGACTTGCGGCACTGGGCGTTGAACCGGTCGATGCCGTACTCGATGATGTCGGCCCGTCCGGAGACCGGGAGTTCCTTCTCGGCCTCCATCTCGGCGGGCAGGCCGTGGCAGTCCCAACCGAAGCGGCGGTCGACCCGGTGGCCCCGCATGGTCTGGTAGCGGGGGACGACGTCCTTGACGTAGCCGGTCAGCAGGTGCCCGTGGTGGGGTAGGCCGTTGGCGAACGGGGGACCGTCGTAGAAGACGTACTCCGACTCGGCCGGTCGGGCGTCGACCGAGGCCTGGAAGGTTCCGTCGGCGGCCCAGCGGGCCAGCACGCCGTCCTCGATGGCCGGGAAGTCGGGCCGGCCCACTTCTGGGTAGGGGGAGTCGCTCATGACCGGGCGAAGGCTACCGGCGCGGTCCCGGGCCGTCGGGCCCCGGGGCGGGACGACGGTGGTTCAGTGATCCCGTAGGGCGGTGGCCTGATCCCGGAGTTCGAACTTGAGGACCTTGCCGCTGGCGTTCATGGGCAGGTCGTCGACCACCACCACCAGGCGGGGGACCTTGTAGTTGGCCATGGCGTCACGACACCAGGCCATCAACTCGTCGGGATCGGGTGCGCCACCCGAACCGGCGTCTGGCACGGCGACCACGAAGGCCGCTCCGACCTCGCCCATGCGTTCGTCGGGCACGCCGACCACGGCGACCCGTGCAATGGCCGGATGGTCCAGCATCAGGTGCTCGACCTCGGCGGGGTACACGTTGAACCCGCCGTTGATGAACATGTCCTTCACCCGGTCGGTGATGTCGAGGTAGCCGTCGGCGTCCATGACCCCGATGTCACCGGTGTGGAGCCAACCGTCGGCGTCGATGGCCTCGGCGGTCTGATCGGGGGCGTCAAGGTAGCCGACCATCACGTTGTAGCCCCGGACGACCACCTCGCCGGGTGACCCGGGTGGACATTCGGTCCCGTCGGCATTCACGATCCGGACCTCGACATCGTCGATGGCCCGACCGGAGGTGCCGGCGATGATGGCCGGGTCGTCGTCGTGTCGGCACATGGTGGCGATGCCCGACGCCTCGGTCAGGCCGTAGCCGGTGACCACCTTCTCGAAACCGAGGCGGTCGCGCATGTCGTGGATCATCTGGACGGGGATGGCCGCCGCACCGGTCACGGCCAGTCGCAGCGAGGAGAGGTCGAGGGCTTCGGCGTCGGGATGGCTGAGGATCGTCTGGTAGATGGCGGGTGGTCCCGGGAGCATGGTGATCCGCTCCTCGGCCACCCGGCGCATGACCGACGGGACGTCGAACACCAGGTGGGGCACGAGGGTGACGCCCTTCATGAGGCAGGCCAGGATCCCCGAGTTGAGGCCGAAGGCGTGGAAGAACGGGTTGACGACCAGGTAGCGGTCGCCTTCCTCGAGGCCGATGACGTCGCTCCACGACAGGAACGCCCGGCAGATGGCCTCGTGGCGGAGCATGGCCCCCTTGGGGGCTCCGGTGGTGCCCGAGGTGAACATGATGTGGCAGAGGTCGTCGGCGCTGACCGCCGCGGACCGGGTGGCGCGGTCGGCGTCCTCGACGGTGTCGCCGGCGGCCAGGAAGTCGTCCCAGGCGGTGCTGCACTCGGGCACCTCGCCACGGAGCACGACCACCTCGTCGAGATGGGGGAGCAGTTCGCCGGATTCGGAGGATCCCTCGACGACCTCGTTCAGCAGGGCCACCTCATTGAGCAGGGCCACATAGTCGGTGTCGAGGAAGTCGGTGACGGTGAACAGGATCCGGGCTGAGGACCGGGCCAGCAGATCGACCGCCTCGCGACCCTTGAAGCGGGTGTTTACGGGGACCAGGACGGCGCCGACGCAGTGGGCGCCCAGGGCGGCGACGGCCCATTCAGCGAGGTTGGGGGCCCACACGGCGATCCGGTCACCGGGCTGGATGTCGTGGGCCATGAACGCCCGGGCCGCCGCGTGGATCCGGTCGCGGTACTCGACGAAGGTCCAGCGACGGTCCTCGTCGACGAAGGCCTCCCGCTCGCCGAAGCGGTCTGCCGCGTCGTCGACCAGTTGGGGAATGGTCGACCAGGGTGCGCTCACCGGGCCGACCCTAGGGTCCGGCTCCAGACCAGCGGACACCCGGGATGGTCGACCACCGGGTCGCCGGACCGGACCTCGTGATGGTGGGCCTTGGTGGGTGCTCCGGGGCGAAGTTCGTAGCGGACACCGTCGCCGCAGTACCGGACCGACACGGCCCGCCGGCGGGCCGTGTCCGAGCGGTTGGGGCCGGCACCGTGGAGGGTGGCGGCGTGGTGGACGACGACGTCGCCCGGTTGGACGGCGAAGCGCACGAGGCGGGGGTCGTCATCGGCAATGGCCGGGACCGGTGTGCCAGCGGTGCCGGGGAGAGGTTCGTCGGACACGAACCAGTTGGGACGGTGGACGAGGCCCGAACGGTGTGAGCCACGGAGGTAGGCCACGGCGCCCGTCTCGACGGTCACCGGGTCGAGGGGAACCCAGGTGGTGCAGATGCGGTCGCCGTCGAGGTGGAAGTAGCCGAGGTCCTGGTGGAGGGCCGTGACCTCGGCGGTCCCGGGCTCCTTGACCAGCACCGAGTCCTCGTAGAGGTGGATGCGGTCGGCATCCATCAGGGCGGCGGCGATGGCCGGAAGTGGTGAGGCGGTGGCGAAGGCGGCGAAGACCGGATCGTGGAGCCAGTGGTCGACGCCCGAGAGGAATCGGCCCGTTCCAGCGGAATCGGGTGACACGCCGGCCACCGCAGTCCGGAGCGCCGTCATGTCGGTGGTGACCGCCGGGTCGGCAATGGTGGCCTCCACCGGGTCGACGAGGAGGTCGAGCCAGTCGGTGGGGAGGATGGCCGGGAGGTGGACGACGCCGTCACGGGCGAAGGCGTCCACCTCGTCGGCGGTGACCGGCCGGAGCGGGTCGGAGGTGGGGACCGACATGCGGCCCGACCAGGAACTGGGCCCCGGTCTATTCCTCCTCGTCGGGAGCGGCAGCCGGAGCGTCCTCGTCGTCGGAGACGGCAGCGGATTCCTCAGCTGGGGCTTCCTCGCTGGGCGCCTCTTCCGTTGCTTCCTCTTCCGTTGCTTCCTCAGCCGTTGCTTCTTCAGCCGGTGCTTCGTCGCTGGTCGCCTCGGGCGCCTCGTCGGCCGGTGCCTCGTCGTTTGGGGCCTCGTTGTTCGGCGCCTCGTCGGTCGGGGCGGCCTCCGGATCGGGGACCTCCTCGCCGTCGCGCAGGCGCTGCCAGAGGTCGACGGCCTCGCGCCACGTCGACTCGGCCTCGGTGACCGCCTCGGCTCCGCCGCGACCGTTCTGGGCGCGCTTGAGCGCCTCGGCGGCCTCGTCCTTGGCCTTGGCGGCCTTGGTCAGCCGCCGCTCGGCGGTCTTGGCGGCCTCCGCGGCCTCGGCGCGCCGGTTGAACAGCAGCAGCGCCTTCTGGGTGTCGTCGTCGACCTTCATCGTGCCTCCATGAATGGGCCTCGAGGATCAGGTGCCCCATGATCGCTGATCCGCGGGCCAGTCACACCCTCAATGTCGGTTTCTCATGTCGAACAGCCCATTGGCGCTGTTCAGAGGAGGGGCCGGACCTGCTCGCCGAAGGCGGCCAACTGGTCCAGGTACTCCTCGATGGTGCGTCCCCGGAACTTGAGGTGAAAGACGTTGGCGCCCGCGGCGCGGTCGGCTCGGAGCTCGGCGGCGATGTGTTCAGGGCCGCCGGTCAGCCAGGCCGGTGGTAGGTCGTCGGGGGGATCTCCGATGTAGGCCCAGCCGGGCATGATCCCGATGTCGAAGGTGGCGTCCGACCGACCGGCTTCGTCGGCGGCCGTCCGGATGGTGTCGATGATCTCCGGGTACTGGTCACGGGAGGCGCCCATGGGGATGTAGCCGTCGCCGCGACGGCCGGTCCGCTTCCAGGCGGCGGAGCCGGATCCGCCCACCCAGATGGGGAGGTCGCCCGATGCCGGGGCGGGTCCCACCCCGACGTCCCGGTAGGAGTACTCGGGGCCGTCGTGACTGACGTAGGTGTCGGCGAATGCCCCACGGACGGCGTCGATGCATTCGTCGAGGAGCTTCCCGCGGCGGTGGTAGTCGATGCCGAGGGCGGCGAACTCGCCTTCCACGTGGCCGGCGCCCACCCCGAGGATGACCCGCTCGTCGGTGAGGTGGGCCAGGGTCCCGAAGGAGCTGGCCGTCAGGAGGGGGTGCCGGTAGGCGGCGATGAGCACGACCGAGAGGAGCCGGATGGATTCGGTCCGGGCACCCAGCCAGGCCAGCGTGGCCACCGGGTCGTACCAGGTGGTCCGCATGCCGGACGCGTAGTCGTCGTCGGGGACGGCCACGTGGTCGCACACCCCGACGAAGTCGAGGCCGGCGGCTTCGGCGGCCTGGGCGACACGGAGGAGGTCGGCTGGTGTGGCGTCGTCCTCCCAGGGATCGGCCAGCGTCCGGGTGAGGGTCTGGATGGGGAGCTGGATGCCGTAGAGGGCTCCGCCTTCGGGGGTGATGCTGGCCATGGGTGGTGGTCTCCTGGGTGGCGGTCGCTGGGGCTGGTTCCGGGGGCGGGCGGGTCAGTCGGTGGCGTCGGCCAGCAGGGCCCGGGCCCGACGGGCCACCGGCTCGTCGACCATTTCGCCGTTCACGGCGATCGAGGCGTCGCCCCTGGCGAGTGCGGCGTCGTAGGCCTCGGCCACCGCGGCGGCCCAGACCAGTTCGTCGGCGCTCGGCCGGAAGGCCTCGGCGGCGAGTGGCACCTGTGCGGGGTGGATGCAGAGCTTTCCGCGGAAGCCGAGGGCGCGGGCCTCGGTCGCCTCACGGCGGAACCGGTCGTCGTCGCCGAAGTCGGCCACCACCATGTCGACAGCCTGGATCCCACCGAGGTGGGCCGCCTGGGCGACCTGGGCGCGGGCAACGGCTACCTCGTGGTTGCCCGGCGTGCGGACGCCACCCAGGTCGGCGATGTAGTCCTCGGCGCCGAAGTAGCACCACCGGACCCGTGGGTGGGTGGTCACGGTGCGGGCGTCGACCACGCCGGCCACCGTCTCGAGGCCGGCGACGATGGGGAGACCGGCGTGACCCGCTGCGTCGAGGGCGGCGCCCACGGCGTCGACGGCCGCTGCCGACTCGAGTTTGGGGACGACCACGCCGGTCAGGCCAGAGGGAAGCCCATCGGACACGTCGGCTGCGAAGTGCTCGGTGTCGGCGGCGTTGATTCGCACGAACAGGCGAACCTCGTCGACCAGGTCGGGTCCGACCTCGTGGGCAATGGCGCGGGCCTCGGCCTTGCGGTCGGGGGGAACGGCGTCCTCGAGGTCGATGACCGCTGCGCTGGGAGCCGACCGGGGAAGTTTGGCCAGTACCTCTGCCCGGTTTCCGGGAGCGAACAGGAGGCTTCGGAGAGTGAAGTCCGTCGACGGGTCGGATCCGGTGGCCATGGGGCCGACGCTACCGACCGGCCCGGGGCAGGGCCCGATCAGGACCCGGCCAGTTCCCGGGCGGCTGCTCGGACCTCGTTCATGGCCCCGGCCAGATCGGCGACCTCGACCTCGGTGGCGCCGTCGGCGGCCAGGAAGCAGAGTACGACCCGTCGGACCGGATGACCGGTGGCCCGCTCGGCGGCCAGCGCGTAGGTGGCGCCCTGGAGGCGGTACCGGTCGGCCTTGCTGGCCCGTTCGGCATCGTCGGCAACTGCGTCGGTCTTGTAGTCCACGATCACGAGGCCGGGGGTGTCGCCTCGGTCATCCAGAACGGCGAGGTCGATATAGCCCTCGACGACCGGGGCGCCGGGGTCGTCGTCGACCGGGGCGGCCACGTAGAGCTCCCGCCAGTGGCGTGAGCCCGCGGCGAGTCGGACGACCTCTGCCCCCAGACCGGCACGGACGAGAGCGTCGATGGTCCGGAGGTCACCCAGGAGGCCCTCGGCGACCGCCTGTTCCCGGATGGTCGACTCGGGATCGGTGGTGTCGAAGTCGAGGAGTTCCAGAGCTCCGTGGACGGCCCGCCCCACACCGGTGCCGTGACGTCCCACCTCGCCCGGTCTGGCCCGGTCCTCGTCGGAATCGGCGGGTGCCGCGGCGGCGGCCCCGGCCGCCACGTGGGTGGCGATGGCGGTGGCCGACACGGTGCTGGGCCTACCGGCGCGGTCCATCGCATCGCGCTGCCTGTCGAGCCACGTCCGGCGGTCGGGAAGCGCGCGGCCCGACGGCGCTACCGGTTCGGGAAGGGAGTCGGTGGTGGGGGACAGGTCAACGCCTTGAGCGGCACGGCCGGCACCGTTGATCGCCCGGGCCAGAAGACGGCCCGGTCCGGGCCGGCCGGGCTTGTCGTCATCGACGTCGGCGGCCCGGTGGGTTGACACGATGAGGTGGTCGCGGGCACGGGTTGCGGCCACGTACAGAAGTCGGATGGTCTCAGCGTCCTGGAAGCGGAGATCGACCTCGTGGGCGGCCCGGAATCCTGGAGTCTCGATGCCGGATCGGATGCCGACCTCGATGGTCCGGTCGGAGTCGACGAGGAGCTGGACACCCCGGTCGGACCTCGCGTAGGCGGTCGACAGACCCGAGAGGACGGTGATCGGGAACTCGAGGCCCTTGGCGCTGTGGATGGTCAGGATCCGGACAGCGGCGTCGTCGACCTCCGGGAGAACGGTCTCGGCCACCCGACCCTTCTCGTCGGCCTGAGCGAGGCACCAGTCGACGAAGCCACGTAGTGAGCCACCTCCAGCCTCCGCGAAGGCTCGGGCGCGGTCGGAGAGGAGTCGTACCCGACGCCAGACGTCGCGTGGTCGGACCTCACCAAAGGCAACCTGAAGCACCCGGCGGTCCACGATCAGGCGTTCGAATACCCCTGATGGGCCGAGAAGGTGGCGGCACCGGTGCATCTCGCCCAGCCAGGCGAGGCCGGTGGCCACGGGGCCGCTCTGGCTGCCGTTGGTGAGTTCGCCAGCCTGATGATTCCAGGAACCGCCGTGATGTACCCGCCAGCGGGCCAGGTCGTCGTCTCCGCAGCCGAAGTGCGGTGTACGAAGTGCCGCCACCACGGCCAGGTCATCGGTCGGGTCGTCGATGGCCCGCAGCACCATCAGCAGGTCGCGGATCTGAGGTGTGGCGAAGAGCAGCGAGCTGGACTCGGCCCGGTAGGGAATGCCAGAGGCGTTCAGGGCGGTCTCGAGATCGGACAACGAGGTTCGGGTCGGGAGAAGGATGGCGATGTCGCTGAACCGGCACGGTCGTTGGTGACCGTCGTGGTCTTCGACGGTCCATTCTTCGACCACCGCGGTGGTGATGGCAGCGGCCACGTCGCTTGCCTCGAGTTCCCGGAGGTCGGCGGCGTCCACATCGCCGCCGTGGGCGTCCCTCCCGAGAATGGTGACCGCTGGTCCGACGGTCGCCGCGGGGCGACGGCCCACCAGCGCGGTGTAGCCGGGCTGCACCAGTTCGGCCCGAGTCGGCCCGGCATCCGAGGAGGAACCGGTGGACGGTGGGTCGGGTCCGATGAGGCGGCCGAACACGGCGTTGACCCAGTCGATGATCGGCACGGTGGTACGGAAGTTCTCGGTCAGTGAAACATCGGAGGTATCCAGCGACTGGCGGGCCAGGAGATAGAGGGAGATGTCGGCCCGCCGAAACCGGTAGATGGACTGCTTGGGGTCACCGACCAGGAAGAGGGCCCCCGGTACCGGTGAGAAATTGTTGATCTCGGCATCGGGGGTGGCCGCCGGGTCGGTCAGCAACAGGGCCAACTCGAGTTGGACGGGGTCGGTGTCCTGGAACTCGTCGAGGAGAACGAATCGGAAGCGCTCATGCAACGCCGCCCGGATCGACGGTCCCGTCTCGGGTTCGGCCAGCAGGTCGTGGGCAATGACCAGAAGGTCGTGGAACGTCAGCGAACCCGATCGACGACGTTCCTCGGCGGCTCGAAGGGTGGCGTCGACCAACTCGGCGAGAATCCGACGCAAGACGCCGCCGGCGACGGACCGCACCATTGCGTCCCACAGGTCCCGGGCTTCGTGGGCGAAGTCCAGGATGGTTTCCTTGTCGTCGCCCCAGTCGGCCTTCCGACCCGAGTTTCCGGCGCTGAGCGTGTTGCGGAAATCTCGGACGGACAGGAGGCGAACCAGGTCGACTTCGTCGACCGCTCCGGACAGCGCATCACGAGCGACGCGGATGGCCACCAGGCGGCGGCGGAGCTTGTCGTCCTCGTCGAGGTCCTGACGGTCCATGGCAATGGCCTGACCCATGAGATCGATGATCGCCTCGGCGTCCACCGGTTCGGGCTCAGTCGGAAGAGGCACGACATCGAGGAGGTCCCAGCGGTCATCGAGTTCGCGAGCCAGGTCTCGGAGATGGGAGAGACGAACGCCGAGGGCATCGGCCAGGAGGATCGTCCGCGCCAGGTCATCGTCGGTCAGAAGGCTCCGCTGGAGATCGTCCCACCGGCCATCGAAACCGAGCTGGCTCGAGACCTCGTCCAGTAGGTCGAACCCGGTCGGTAGGCCGGCCTCCAGTGGGTGCTCGGTCAGGATCCGTCGGGCGAAGCCGTGGAGTGTCGACAGGGACGCCAGATCGACATCGGTGAGGGCGGTATCTGCCCGTTCCCGCCGAATCGGGTCGGCATCGTGGCGGGCCACATCCTCGAGGCCGCGGCGGAAGCGGTCTCCGAGTTCGGCGGCCGCCCGTTCGGTGAACGTGATGGCGGCGATCTTTTCGACCGCGACGCCCTCGTCGATCACCAGGGCGATCATCCGACCGACCAACGCCGTCGTCTTTCCGGTGCCGGCGCCGGCTTCGACGAAGAGGTTCTCGTCCAGAGCGTGACCGATCCGGTCACGGTCCGTCTGGTCGCCGGGCATCGAAGCAGTCATCGACCGGTCTCCGGGTCGTCGCCCGCGGTCGCGGCGGCTATCGGCTCGCCGTTGAGGAAATCGGTGGTGACGTGGTCCTCGTGGAGGGCCAGCACCGGATGGCCGACCTTTCGATCGCGGGCCGTACGAACCCGGCGGGCATCGAGCCCGTCGGGAGAACAGTGGGGGCACCGGTGGGCTTCCGGCCGGTCACTCTCGGGCGGATGGTGGGGAAACGAACCGCCGTCGATCCCCCGGACAATGGAGGAGAGCACCCGCTGGAAGGCGGCAACGACCTCGTCGTCAACCTCGTAGCCGAGGTGTCGGGCGTCGTCGGCCACCTCGCCGAGGAAGGCGTAGGTGGCATGCCGGGTGGTTCGGCCTTCAGTGGCCGCGGCCAGCGCGTAGATGGGGAGCTGCAGGAATGATCCGCCGGGGAAGTAGTCGTGTGGAATCCCCTGGTACCGGTCGGGCCGACCGGTCTTGGCATCGACCACCACGAGTTGGTCGCCAATGGTCTGGTCCACCCGGTCGATCGAACCACGGAATCGAAGGGTTCGACCGTCGGCGAGGGTGACGACGAGCGCGTCGCGGCCGCCGAATCGTTGCTCGGCAGCCACGGGGCGGCTACCGAACGTGGCCCGAAAAGCCGAGTCGAGGACGAGGAAGTCATCCAGGTCAGCTGCCAGTCGGGTGCGGATGGTCGGCCAGAACCGTGGGTGGGCGGCCTCTCCTCGTGCCTGGGCATGGTCGCACTCCTCGTTCAGGAGCGCCGCGGCATGGGTCCGGTGCGCGGAGGACCAGGGCTCGCCGTGTCCGGGAAGGGAGCCATCGTCGAGGCCGTCGGTGACCAGTCGGTCAAGAACCCGGTGAACGATCGAGCCTCGGATCAGGGGGGAAAGGTCGGTCCGCTCCGACGGCTCTTCGAGCGGTCGGACGCCGAGGACGTACTCGGCGAAGAAGGCGAATGGGCAGTCCACCCACTTCTCGAGGCGGGTAGCCGACAGCTCACCGTCGAGCACGGGGATCTCGACGCCGGACAGGTTTCCGTCGAACCGCGTGAACGACGTGCCGGCCCGCTTGTCGAGAAGCTCGATGCCCCGGTCGATGACCGCGTCATCGCCACGGAGTCGGGCGATGGCCGGGCGACCGTCGCGAACCGCGGTGGCCAGGTCGTATTCCTGCACGGTGGCCGGATCGTCGCGGTCGAGGGCATCGGTGAACGACGCCACGTGGTCGAACCAGGGGGCGGTGAACCGGTCGAGGTCGTCGGGTTCGGGCCGGTGCCCGGCCAGTGCCTCGAACTCGGCGAGGAGCAGACGGGACATCGGGCGGTCGCCGGAGCGTCGCAGGTCGCCACGCGGCTGAACCAGGACGATGCGTTCTGCGGCTCCGGTGAGGGCGGCGAGGAAGGCGTGGTGTTGACGGGCGGCGTGCTCATGGCGGGTGGGAAGGCCGGTGCGGGCCGCGGTGCGGTGGCTGTCCGACAGCAGCGGGTCGGCTGGAGGGCGGGTAGGCATGGATCCCTCGGCGAGCCCGACCACGATCACCAGGTCGGCGTCGAGTCCGACGGCCCGGTCGATGCCGGTGACCTGGACGCCGATTCCGGTGCGTCCGGCCCGCCCCAGTGGGCGGCGGAGTTCGGCGGTCAGTGCGCCCCGAACGCTGCGGAAGGGTGGGCGGGGCTCGATGTCGTCCAGTTCGGACAGGGCGTCGAGGATCGCTCCCACCTCGTCGAGGGCCAGTAGTTCGTCGGACGACCAGGTCTCATGGGCGCTGGTGCCGCCGAGGTACCGACGGAGGAGGTCCCGGATGCGCTGGCATCGACCGGACCACGAACTCTCGACGGTCAGGTCTCTCAGGGATCCGTCGAGCCGCTGGACGAAGGCGGCCAGTTGGCGGGCCCGAGTGGCTTCGGCTGCGAGGCGATCGGCCAGCCAGATCCGGGCTTCGTCGGCCGCTTCAGCCTTGGCCCCGGCCTCGAGTTCGGCGGCCAGGCGGGCCAGACGGTCGGTCCAGTCGTCGATGCCGCCGACCACGCCGGCCTGAGTGGCCAGCCGCCCCCAGGCTCGTGCAGGGACGAGGTCGTGATCGGGGTCCCAGAGGGGCACGTCGGCCATGAGGGCATCAAGGTCAGCACGACGGATCTCCCGGTCGGGGAGGTCGAGGAGTCCGACCAGAAAGCGGCCGGCAATCGTCTCGTCCAGTCGATGGACGCCGCTGGCGTGGAATTCGATGTCCGCTGCGGCGAGTCGTTCCTGGACGAGCCGGGCGTCATCGGTTGTGGACGGGTGGATGAGGATGATGCGGTCCAGTGGGGTGCCGGCCCGTGCCGCCTCCATGATCCGGCGGATGGCGTAGCGGACGGCCTCGTCCTGTTCCGGGGTGGATGCCACGAGGCAGGAGACCCGTGACCCGGCGGGCCCGGCTTCAGGCACCGCGACGCCGAGGGTCTCGGCGAGAGCTTCGAGGTGGGGGTCGGCCGACACCGACCTGTCGGGGCCATCGGCGTCGCCGACGATCGCCGTGAGGTCGGCCGCCCCAGCCAGAGCACCGATCAGTCGCCTCTCGGAGGTCACGAGCGTGCCGGGGAGGTGAAGGATGACGGGTGGAAGGTCGATCGAACCGTCGGTGATGCGGGCGGCGGCGACGATGGCCCGTTCGTGTTCGTCGTGGAACGTCGGTTCGAGGTGTTCCACGAGTGCCCGGTGGAGTCTGACCAGGTCGGACAGCGGACCACCCAGGGCCGCCAGACGGTCGAGAGCGTCGGGGTGGACCTCACGGAGGTTCCGATGGGCAGCCACCACGGTTCGTTCGACCGACGGATGGTCGGCGACCGGTTCGAAGACGCCGGGGCATTCAGCCAGCAGGCGCCGGGTGGCGGCCAGCACCACCGCGTCACTGACGGCGCGCCGCGCGGTGATCCTCGGCGAGCCGGCCGAGAGCGTGCGGGCCAGGTCGAGGAGGGTGACGAAGTCGACGGCCGCCAGACCGGTGGCACTGGAGGCGGCCAGCCGTCGTCGCAGCGTCAGTCCGAGTGCGTGGTCAGGTACGACCACGGTCACCGGGGCGAGAGGGTCGCCGCCCTTGGCATCGGCAATCGCCGTGGCCAGGGCCGTCGTCGTCGGTCGCCCGTACCTCGCCCGCAGGAGTTTCGTCGTCATCGTGCAGGCAACCTAGGGGTGGCCTGTGACAGCCGCCGGCCCTGTCGACGTTCCGGACCGGTTTTCGGGCCGGTTCCCCGGGGCCCACTTCCTTTACAAACACGCCCGACCGGTAGGTTCCGGCGCCATGAGCGACGACGCCGAACAAGACCTCCAGTACCCCGGCCGGTGGGCTGCCGAGGCTCCCGACCGTTCGGCCATCGTCATGGCCGGCTCCGGGGAGACCATGACGTTCGCCGAGTTGGATGCCGAGGCCAACCGCATCTCACGGGTCTTCCACGGCCTGGGCATCGGTCCCGGCGACCACGTGGCGTTCTGCCTGGAGAACCGCATCGAGTTCCTGGCCCTGACCTGGGGCGCCCACTACGCCGGCTGTTACTACACGGCCATCTCGTCGCGCCTGACCGCCGACGAGATCGCCTTCATCGTCGACGACTGTGGCGCCCGGGCCTTCGTGACCTCGCCGTACAAGACCGACGACGTGGCTGAGATCACCGCGGCCACGCCCAACGTCGAGGCTCGCTTCTCGATCGGCGGTCCGGTCGAGGGCCACGCTTCGTTCGAGGACGCGGTGGCCGCCCAGGCGTCCGAGCCGCTGCCCGATCGCACCGAGGGCCAGGACATGCTCTATTCCTCGGGTACCACGGGCCGCCCCAAGGGCGTGAAGTCGCCGCTCTCAGGAGCGTCGCTGGGTCAGGCCAACTCGATCACCATGATGGCCGAGGGCCTCTTCGGGGCCACGCCCGGATCGGTGTACCTGTCGCCGGCGCCGCTGTACCACGCCGCCCCGCTCCGCTTCTGCCTGGGTGCCCACCGACTGGGCTGCACGGTGGTGGTCATGGAGCGCTTCGATGCCGAGGGGGCGCTGGCCGCCATTCAGGATCACGGCGTCACCTGGAGCCAGTGGGTGCCCACCATGTTCGTCCGGATGCTCAAGCTCCCCGAGGAGGTGCGGGCCGCCTACGACGTGTCGACGCTGGGCTCGGCGATCCATGCCGCGGCGCCGTGTCCGGTCGACGTGAAGAACCGGATGATCGAATGGTGGGGTCCGGTGCTGCACGAGTACTACGCGGGCACCGAAGGCAACGGGCTGACGTACACCAACTCGGTGGACTGGCTGGCCCACCCCGGCACGGTCGGCAGGGCGTTGTTGGGTGAGGTGCTGATCCTCGACGACGACGGCAACGAGGTGCCGACCGGCGAGGAGGGCGGCGTCTACTTCCGGGGCAACTCGGACTTCGAGTACCACAACGATCCGGACAAGACCGCCGACGCCAAGCTGCGCCCCGACACGAGCACGCTGGGCGACGTGGGTCGACTCGACGAGGACGGCTTCCTCTACCTGACCGATCGCAAGGCGTACATGATCATCTCCGGCGGGGTGAACATCTATCCCCAGGAGGCCGAGAACATCCTGACCATGCATCCGGCGGTGTTCGACGTGGCCGTCATCGGCGTGCCCAACGAAGACTTCGGCGAGGAGGTCAAGGCGGTCGTCCAGGCGGTCGAACCGTCGGCCGCCGGGCCGGAGCTGGCCGCCGAACTGGTGGCCTTCTGCCGGTCGCAGTTGGCCGACGTGAAGTGCCCACGAAGCGTGGACTTCCGTGACGAACTGCCCCGCCATCCCACCGGCAAGCTCTACAAGCGCCTCCTCAAGGACGAATACTGGGCGGGCCACCAGTCCCGCATCTAGTCTCCGCGGCCATGGGCGATCCCATGGTCCACACGTTGGTCACCGACGAGCAGATCCGGGCGTTCGCCGACGACGGCGTGGTGTGTCTCCGGGGGGCCATCGGGCCTGACTGGATCGAGGTGCTGAGGCGTGGCATGGACCGGGCACTGGCCGGGCCATCGGAGCGCCGCCGAATCTGGAACGCCGACGACCGGGGCGGGACGACGACCTATGACAACCAGAGTTGGTTGCACGTGCCGGAGTACCGGGACTTCGTCGAACGCTCGTCGATGGCCGAGATCGCCGGTCGCCTACTGGGTGCGTCGGCGGTCAACTTCTTCTTCGACGCGGTGTTCGTGCGAACCGCCGGGGTCCGGTTCCGCACCCCGTTCC
The DNA here is from genome assembly GCA_014239855.1 of Acidimicrobiales bacterium. GTDB lineage: Bacteria > Actinomycetota > Acidimicrobiia > Acidimicrobiales > MedAcidi-G1 > UBA9410. The sequence continues at coordinate 36,337 of JAAZXY010000020.1, forward strand.
ACCAGGACGAGCCGTACTGGTCGGTCGACGGGTTCGACACCTGCTCGGTGTGGACGCCGCTGGTGCCGGTGGCCCGGGAGAGTGCGTTGGAGTTCGTCCGGGGTTCGCACCGATGGAACCAGCGGTACCGGCAGGAGAACTTCGGGGCCCTGACCGGCGACGACCGTGACCAGGTCCGGTACGAGGACATCGACGCCCGGGTTCCGTTTCCCGACATCGAGGGTGACCGTGGCGCCTACGAGATCCTGGGCTGGGACATGGAGCCGGGCGACGTGGCGGTGTTCAACGCCCGGATGATCCACGGCGGGTCGGGCAACCTGGCGCCCGAGCGGGACCTGAAGGTGTTCAACACCCAGTGGCTGGGCGATGACGTCCGGGTGGCCTTCCGCCCGGAGGGCATGGACCCCGACCACCGTGAGGTGATGGAGGCCGCCGGGCTGGGCCACGGCGACCGCATCACCTGCGATCTCTATCCGGAACTCTGGCGCCGGGAGCCGGCGAAAGCCTGACCGTCCGGGGCCGGTCAGGCCCCAGACCGGAAACGCTGTTAGCCGACCTCGGAGTGGGTCACGGGCTGCTCGCCCATCCACTCCCGGAG
>JAAZXY010000021.1 GCA_014239855.1 Acidimicrobiales bacterium
CAGCCGCGGTCCTCCAGGCGACGGTGTTCGACGAGATTCGGATCGACGGGGTGTCGGTCGAATACCTGCTGCTGGTGTCGGTGCTGGCCGGGTTCCACGGAGGCCCGGAGCGGGGCGCCACGGTGGCCTTTCTGGCCGGGCTGCTCCACGACTCGGTGGGCTCCACGCCGCTGGGCGTCCACGCGTTGGTCTATGCACCGATGGCCGCCCTGGCTGGTCACCTCTCGGTACGTCTCGTCGACGGGGCCCGACTGCTCGCCCTGGCCGGGCTGGCCGCCGCGGTCATGGTCGGGGTGACCGCCGCGGCGGGGATCGGCGCACTGTTCGGACTGCACCCGGTGAGTGGCGTTGACCTGGCGACGACCGCGGTCATCGCGTCGTTGTCCACCGTGGTGGTGGCTGGCCCGACGAGCCGGGTCGTGCGATGGGCCGTCACCGGCGGCCTCCCGGTCGACATCTCCCTCACCGAGGGCTCCGCCGACCGGTGAATGACGTCAGTCGTTATCGGATGCGGGTGCTGGCCATCATCGGCCTGTCCATGTTCGCGGCACTGGCGGCCAGGCTCTGGTACCTCCAGGTCATGGTGAGCGAGCAGGCCGTGGCCACGGCCCGCAGCAACATCACCCGGGTCATCCCTGTTCCCGCGCCCCGTGGCCGGATCCTCGACGTGGACGGCCGGGTGATGGTGGGAAACCGGACCACCACCGTGCTGACCATGAACCGCCACGAACTCGACGAGGCCGGGTTCAACGACGACGAGACCCGAGCCATGCTCACCGAGGTCGCCGTCGAGATCAACCGGTCCGGCCAGCTCATGAAGGTCGCCGACGTGGAGCGCTCCCTGCGCGATCCGTCCTACGGCCGCTACGACGACGTGCCCATCGCCCACGACGTGGGTGGCGAGCTTCTGGTGTTCTTCGGTGAGCGGCCGGATCGCTTTCCCGGCGTCCGGGTGGCCGAGAGTACGGTGCGTTCCTACCTGTACGGCGACCTGGCCAGCCACGTCCTGGGGTGGGTCGGGCCGGTCAACGACGTGGAACTCCGTCAGCGTCGACCGCCGACCGGCAAGGAGTACCGCCTGCGGGACCGCATCGGGAAGGCCGGCGTGGAGCTCATGTTCGAGAACGACCTCCGCGGGGTGGCCGGGCGCAAGGTGGTGGAGGTCGACCGACTCGGTGAGATCGTGCGTGAGCGCGCCGACCTCTTCGTGCCCCCCGTCCCCGGAGACGACATCGTCCTCTCGCTGGACGTCGACGTCCAGTACCTGGTGGAGCGAGAGCTCGAGCGGTCCATCCACCTGGCCAGGAGTCGTGAACCCGATCAGCATCCGGACGATCCGAGCCGCCTCCTGCCCACCTTCGATGCCCCGGGTGGAGCGGTCGTCCTCCTTGATCCGATGGTCGGATCGGTGGTGGCCATGGCCTCCTATCCCTCCTACGACCCCAACGACTCGATCGGTGGGTTTTCCCTCGAACAGTGGACGGCGCTGAACGACCCGGCCAACGACCTGCCGATGTTCAACCGGGCCATCCAGGGCGAGTACGCCCCGGGATCCACCTTCAAGTTGTTCACCGCCCACGCCGCCTGGCACGAGGAGGTCTTCGGGGTGGGCGCCGTGCCGAGGGCCGATGAGCCGTGGGACGACCCCGGTGCCTACGTGCTGCGAGCCTGCGGCGACGTCGACCCGACCGACCCGCCCCCCGGTTGCCGGTACCGGAACGCCGGCGAGAAGCGATACGAGCGGGTGGACCTGGAGCGGAGCCTCACGGTGTCCAGCGACGTCTACTACTACCGGATCGGCGAATCGATCTACACCAACCCCGGGCACCCGGACACGGCCATCCAGGACGCGGCGACCGAATACGGCCTGGGCCTCGAGTCGGGAATCACCCTGCCCTTCGAGCAGGACGGCTACCTCCCCACGCCGGCCAACCGCCGGCTCCGCCACGAGGGGAATCCGGTGGCCTTCCCGGAGTGGGGCTGGTCGACGGGCGACAACGTGATCACGGCCATCGGTCAGGGCGAGGTGCTGGTCACGCCCCTGCAGCTGGCCAACGCGTTCGCCACGTTTGCCAACGGCGGGGTGCGTTTCGCTCCGAACGTGGTCGACCGGGTGGTGGGTCGTGACGGTTCGACGGTCCGGACCTTCGGGCCCCGGGCGTTGTCCACGGTGGACATCCAGCCCGGCTTCCGGGCCAGGGTTCTGGAAGGTCTCCGCGGGGTGACCGGCGACGAGGAGGGAACGGCCTACTGGGCGTTCAACTCGGAGGCCACCGATGGCGTGTACTTCCCGCTCGACGAGTTCCCGATCGCCGCCAAGACGGGCACGGCCGAGGTGCGGGGCAAGGCCGATACGTCGATCTTCGCCGCCTTCGGGCCGGCCGATGCGCCCACCCACACCATGGTGGCCATTCTGGAGGAGTCCGGGTTCGGGTCCAGTGTGGCCGCCCCGCTGGTGGCCCGGGTACTGGAACAGGTGCTGGAGGACACGGTGCCCGAGGCACCCCTGGCTGCCGAGCGGTACGCCCGGTCAGCAGCCCTCCCGTTGTGCGTGGCCTGGCATCGTTGGCGCACCGGCGACACCCTGGATCGACTGGAGGAGGCCGATCCCTCTTCGGGGGAGGCCGGTGGGCCCGTGCTGGACGCGTCGGGCCGGGTCATCGTCCGGGGCATCAGAGTCGACTGCGAGGACCTGATCGAGGAGGTCCTGGACGTGTTCGACGAGGGACCGGCCAGCGGTTCCGAGGACGGTTCGGGCTGATGGTCGACCTGCGACGCCCCGACTACGACACCCCGAGGGTTCTGCGACACGTGGACCTGCTGCTTCCCGCCCTGGCGTTGGCCACTGCGGCCATCGGGGTGCTCATGGTCTATTCGGCGACCCGTGGACCAGCCACCGACCTGCGTCCCGCCGAGACGTTCTTCCTGGGGCGTCAGGCCCGCATGGTGGGTGTGGGGGCGGGCGCCATGGTGCTGGCGGCCTGGTTCGGACACCGTCGTCTCCAGCGGATGTCGTGGTTGGTCCACGGAGTGACGCTGGGCGTCCTGGTGGCCGTACTGGCCGTGGGGACCGAGGTGAAGGGGTCCAGGGCGTGGTTCCAGATCGGGACCACCCAGATCCAACCGTCGGAACTGGGCAAGGTGGCGCTCATCGTGGTGCTGGCCGCCTGGCTTGGTCGGACCGAGGTCCCTTCGGCCCCCCGGGTGGCCGTGGCCGTGTTCCTGGTTGTCGGACCGGTGGGCCTGATCGTGCTGCAGCCCGACCTGGGGACGGTGCTCGTCTACGGGGCGATCGCCACGGGCATGGTTTTCGTGGCCGGGGTGAAGGCCCGTCACCTGTTGATTCTGGGCCTCCTGCTGGTCAGTGGGGTGGTCGCCGTCCTGCAGTCCGAAGTGCTCGAGGACTACCAGATCCGTCGTCTCCTGGTGTTCGTCGACGAGGAGACCGACACCGCGGCCAGCTACAACCTCGAACAGGCCGAGGTGGCCATCGGCAACGGAGGACTCACCGGTCGGGGGCTGTTCCAGGGGACGCAGAACAACTCGGCGTTGGTGCCCGAGCAGCAGACGGACTTCATCTTCACCGTGGTGGCTGAGGAGACCGGATTCGTGGGCGGAGCGCTGCTCCTGGGCCTCGTCGGGCTCCTTCTCCTGAGGATCCTCCGGATCGGGCAGATGGCCGACGACCGGTTCGGCATGTTGCTGTCGGCCGGCGTGTTCACGATGGTGGCCTTCCAGGTGTTCCAGAGCGTGGGGATGTCGACCGGGATCATGCCCATCACCGGCATCCCGTTTCCGCTGGTCAGCTACGGCGGATCCTCCATGCTGGCCACCTGCCTGGCCCTCGGACTGGTCCAGAGCGTGCACATGCGCCGCCATGAGGCCCTGGGGCGACGAGTCGAACCCCCGAGGCGGGGCCAGCGCGCCTGATCGGTACGATGGCGGGATCATGAGTTCGCTCTGGTCCGAACTCGAGCGTGTTCTCGGCGAGGTCCAGAAGCCGGCCCGCTACATCGGCTGCGAGGACGGGATGACCGTTCCCGACCACCACCCCGACGCAGCGGCCTGGCTCCTGCTCTACCCGGACACCTACGAAGTCGGCCTTCCCAACCAGGGTCTTCAGATCCTGTACGAAATCCTCAACGAACGGCCCGATGCGGTGGCCGAGCGTAGCTACGCGCCGTGGACCGACCTGGCCGAGGTGCTCCGCCGCGAGGGTCTGCCCTTGTTCTCGGTGGACACCCACCGGCCGGCCCGTGACTTCGACATCCTGGCCTTCAACCTGTCGGCCGAGCTGGTGTACACCAACGTGTTGGAGTGCGTCGACCTGGCCGGCATCCCGATCCGGACCGCGGAGCGTGCCGACGATGATCCGCTGGTGCTGGTGGGTGGCCACTGCGCCTACAACCCCGAGCCGCTGGCCGACTACGTCGATGCCGCGGTGCTGGGCGATGGCGAGGAGGTGGTCGGCGAGATCACCGAGGTGGTTGCCGCCTGGAAGGCCGCCGGCGGTGGGCCCCGGGCCGAACTGCACCGACGTCTGGCCACGGTGACCGGCGTTTATGTCCCGTCGCTGTACCAGGCGACGTTCGCCGACGGGCGCCTGCAGGGCGTTCGACCGGTACCCGAAGCCGTTGAAGCGGTCGACGTGGTCGAGAAGCGCACGGTGGCCGACCTGGCTGACTGGCCCTACCCCAAGCAGCAGCTGGTGCCGGTGACCGAGGTGGTCCATGACCGCCTCAATGTGGAGGTCTTCCGGGGCTGCACCCGGGGCTGTCGATTCTGTCAGGCGGGGATGATCACCCGTCCGGTGCGTGAGCGACCGGCGGACCAGGTCCGGACCATGGTGTCCGAGGGTCTGCGCCGGACCGGCTACGACGAGGTGGCTCTCACCTCGCTGTCCACCGCCGACTTCAGCGGCATCGAACAGGTGGTGGCCGAGACGGTGGCCGACGACGCCTGCGGGCAGGTCTCGGTGTCCCTGCCGAGCCTGCGGGTCGACGCCTTCACGGTGGGCATCGCCGCCGAGATCCAGAAGGCCCGTCGCACCGGGCTGACCTTCGCCCCCGAGGCGGGGTCCTGGCGGATGCGCCAGGTCATCAACAAGCTCATCCGCGAGGAGGATCTCTACGCGGCCGTCGAGTCGGCCTACTCGCAGGGCTGGCGCCGGGTGAAGCTCTACTTCCTGACCGGTCTGCCCACCGAGACCGACGAGGACACGCTGGGCATCCTCAATATGGCCCGCCGATGCGTCGAGGTGGGTCGCCAGCACATCCGGAACCCGTCGGTGACGGTGTCGGTGGGCGGGTTCGTGCCCAAGCCGTTCACGCCGTTCCAGTGGTTCGGGCAGAACACCGAGACCGAACTGCGGCGCAAGGTGGGCTTGCTGCGCGACGAGTTGAAGCGGGACACCAAGGGCTACCGGGGTGTGCAGCTCAAGTGGCACGACCCGCGGGCCACGGCCATCGAGGGTCTCCTGAGCCGCGGTGACCGCCGTCTGGGCCCCGTGGTGGAAGACGTCTGGCGTGCCGGCGGCGTGTTCCAGGAGTGGAGCGAACACTTCAACCTCGAACTCTGGACCGATGCTCTCGAACGACAGGGACTCACTCTCGAGGAGATGGTGTACCGCCATCGAACCGAGGACGAGGCGTTCGCCTGGGACCACCTCTCGGCGGGTCTCCACCGGGACTTCCTCTGGCAGGACTGGCGGGACGCCCTGGAGGCCGTGGGCCTCGAGGACTGCCGTTGGACCCCCTGTTACGACTGCGGGGCCTGCACCGGCTACGGCATCGAGCACGTGGTGGCCTCGGCGGTGCCGCCGGCTGGCGGGAGCCAGGGGACCGGACAGGACCTTACGGCGGGCGGTGAGGTGCCGGTGATGCTCACCAGCCGTCCAGACACCAGCCGTCCAGATACGCCCGTACCGGCGCCGGTGGGGGGCGCGTGATGCGTATCCGGATCCGGTTCCACAAGAAGGGGAAGATTCGCTTCACCAGTCACCGGGACGTCGCCCGGATCTGGGAACGGGCCTTTCGTCGTGCCGGGATCGCCGTGGCCTACAGCCAGGGTTTCTCCCCCCGGCAGAAGTTGTCGTTCGGACTGGCCCTGTCGACAGGTCACGAGTCCGAAGCGGAGTTTCTCGACGTGGACGTGGTTGATGACCGCTTCTGCGACGAGGAGGCCTGGGCCGACGACCGTGGCGTGGCCCTGGGAGCCGAACTGGTGGAGTCGTTGAGCGCCGTACTGCCCGTCGGAATCGACGTGGTGGTCGTGGCGCCCATCGTGAAGGGTGATTCGCTGCAGCAGGCCGTCGTGGCCTGCACGTGGTCGATGGATGTCGACGACATCGACCGGGCGGATGCCGAAGCGTGGGTGGCCGACGTGCTGTCCCGCGCCGAGATCGTCGTCGAACGCGAACGCAAGGGGAAGCCGGTCATCGAGGACCTGCGACCCCACGTGCACGCGCTCGACGTCACCGGGACCACGGAGACCGGGGTTCGGCTGTTGGCCGACCTCGGGACCCAGCCCCGCGCACTCAGGCCGTCAGAGCTGTTGACTGCGGTGGATCCGCCGTTGACGGCCCGGACTGTGTGCAGGATGAACCAATGGACGTCGCAGGGAGCCGACCGCGAGGAGCCGTTGACGGCCCCGGTCAGCCCTGCCCCGCCGGCACGAATGCCGGCGTGATGAGAAGGGAATACAGCAATGAGCGAGAACGAGGAAGGGACCCGCATCGACGGGTCCGGAGACGCCGGATCGACTGATTCCGGTCAGCGGGGCGACGAGAGTCGTGCCGTGGAGACCAAGCCGCAGATCGGGGACAGCCGTCCCGCACCCACCGGTAGCGGTGAGGGCGTACGCAGGCCCCAGATCGGCGACAGCCGTCCGGCGCCCGGCGCCGGTCCATCCGGTGATGGCGGCAATGGCAACCAGGGTGGCAATCAGGGAGGCGGCGGCGAGCCGGGCTCCGGCTCGGGACGTCGTCGACGTCGTCGTCGTGGCGGCCGTGGCCGCGGTCAGGGAGGCGCCAACCAGGGCGGAGGACAGGACGGCGGCGGTCAGAACCAGCAGGGCCAGCAGCAGGGTCAGCGGCAGGGTGGTGGTCGTCAGCGTGGCGGCAACCGTCCCGTGGAGGCGGTCACCGACGATGCGCCGGTGGAGCTCGACGAGGACACCCTCCGGAGCCGCCGTGGTCGTGAGCGTCGGGGCAAGCCCATTGGTCGCTACACGATGTGCGTGAGCGTGAGCGGTGGGATCACCCAGATCGCCGTTTTCGAGGGACGCCAGCTCATCGAGCACTACCTCTCCCGTCCGGCCGACGACGTGACCGAGATCCACGGCAACGTGTACCTGGCCAAGGTCCAGAACGTCCTGCCGGGAATGGAAGCGGCCTTCGTCGACATCGGGACCCCGAAGAACGCGGTGATCTACCGGGGCGACCTGCAGTACGACGACAAGGAGTTCGACGGGAAGGGTCGTCCCCGGATCGAGCAGGTGCTCAGGTCCCGTCAGACGATCCTGGCTCAGGTCACCAAGAACCCGATCGCCCACAAGGGTGCCCGCCTGACCCAGGAGGTCTCGCTGCCCGGGCGGTTCGTGGTGCTGGTGCCCAACAGCACCACCTACGGCATCTCCAAGCGCCTGCCGGAGTCCGAGCGAAAGCGCCTGAGGAACATCCTGGACCGGGTGAAGCCCAAGCAGCACGGGATCATCGTCCGGACGGCGTCCGAGAACATCACCAAGGAGGAGATCGAGCGCGACGTGCGTCGGCTCCTCAACCAGTGGGAAGAGATCGAGAAGCTCGCCGAACGCTCCCAGGCCCCGAGCCTGCTGTACCGCGAGCCCGAGATGGCCTTCCGGTTCATCCGTGAGGAGTTCAACAAGGACTTCCGTGGCGTGATCATCGACGATCCCGACATGTTCGAGCGGGTGCGGACCTACGTGGAGAGCGTCAACCCGGCGCTGGTGGATCGCATCTCGTACCACGACCCCGAGACCGAGACGTTGCCCCTGTTCGAACGCCACCACGTGCACGAGCAGTTGCGCAAGGCACTGGACCGCAAGGTCTGGTTGCCGTCGGGCGGCTCGCTCATCATCGAGCACACCGAGGCCCTGACGGTCGTCGACGTGAACACCGGCAAGAACGTGGGGCGGTCCAGCCTCGAGGAGACGGTGTTCCGCAACAACCTCGAAGCGGCCGAAGAGCTGGCACGCCAGCTCCGCCTCCGCGACATCGGCGGGATCATCGTGATCGACTTCGTGGACATGGAGGTCCGGGCCAACCGGGAGGCCGTGGCCACCACGTTGCGTGATGCCCTGGCCCGGGACAAGACCCGGACCCAGGTGTTCGACATCTCCGACCTGGGTCTGGTGGAGATGACCCGTAAACGCATCGGCGAGGGACTCCTGGAGTCGTTCGCCAACGCGTGCGCCGACTGTGGTGGGCGTGGCGTGCACCTCGACGACGAGTTGCTGGCCGGTTCCGGGCGGGCGGGTCGCCGATGAACCTCCGGTCGACGTTCGTGCATGGGGGGCAACCGTCACACCGATGTCATTCGGTGGCCGGTGGGGCCCCCGTCGGCCACCGGTAACCTGTGTCCACTATGTACGCAGTCATCGCCACCGGCGGAAAGCAGTACCGGGTCGAAGAGGGCCAGCGAGTCCTCGTCGAGCGGCTGGGAGCAGTGGACAGCGAAGTCGAGTTGACGCCGGTGATGGTGGTCGACGGAGACGACGTGCTGGCCACCCCCGCAGCCCTCTCCGGTGCGAGCGTGTCCGCCCGCATCATCGGTGATGCCAAGGGTCCGAAGATCCGAGGCTTCACTTACAAGAACAAGAGCAACCAGCGTCGGCGGTGGGGTCACCGCCAGCACCTGGCCGAGATCGAGATCACCGGAATCACGAGGGGCTGACGACATGTCAAAGACCAAGGGCGGAGGCTCGACCCGAAACGGCCGTGACTCCAACGCACAGCGACTGGGCGTGAAGGTCTACGACGGGGGCGAGGTCACTGCCGGAAGCATCATCATGCGCCAGCGGGGCACCAAGTTTCACCCGGGCGAGAACGTGGGCCGCGGGGGCGACGACACCCTCTTCGCCACCGCCGACGGTCGGGTCAAGTTCGGCCGCCGCGGTGGCCGCAAGCTGGTCGACATCATCGTCGACTGACTGATTCGCATACGGATCGCCTTCGGGCGGTTCCTCGACGACGCACCGTTTCGGCGGTGCGTCGTTCTCGTTTTCAGTCCAGACCCAGCCCGACGGGAAGCCGATCCTCGGACCAGCCGAGGAGGCGGACGCCGGACCGGCAGGCGAACCGGTCGGTCATGCCGCCGACGTAACGCACCGCGGCGTGGATCACCGCCGGACTGCCTGCATCGTCGGCACCGCCTTCGAGGGCATCGGCGGGCAGGGCACCGGGGTGGTCGACCAGGTGGTCGACCAGGGCCCGGAGGAGGTCGATGACCCGTCCGGCCTGCTCGACGGAGGCGGGGCGCAGGTAGATCCGCTCGTAGTCGAAGCTGCGGAAGGCGGCCAGGGCATCGGCGGTGTCGGGGTCCATGCCGATTCGGCCCGAGGTGGCCGAGGCGGTGACGACGCCGCCGATGAACGTGGCCAACTGATCCCGGCGCGAGGTGCCACAGCGTTCGACGATGTCGTCCGGCAGGTCGGTGGCCGACACGAGGCCGGTGTGGACGGCGTCCTCGAAGTCGTGACAGACGTAGGCGATCCGGTCGGCCCAACTCACGACCTCACCCTCCGGGGTGCCCGGCGCCGGTCGTGACCAGGAGTGGTTCCGGATGCCGTCGAGGGTCTGGGCGCACAGGTTGAGGGGCGCCAACGTGACGTCGGCACCCCACTGGGCGTGGTCGTAGCCGCCGTCCACGTAGGGGGAGAGGGCGTCCTCGCTGGCGTGGCCTCCCGGTCCGTGTCCGCAGTCGTGACCCAGGGCGATGGCTTCGGCCAGAGCGACGTTGAGCCCGAGCCGGGTGGCGATGGCCCGTGCGACCTGGGCCACCTCGAGGGCGTGGGTGAGTCGGGATCGCTGATGGTCCTCGGGAAACACGAAGACCTGGGTCTTGCCGGCCAGTCGACGGAACGCCGTGGCGTGCAGGATCCGGTCGCGGTCCCGTTCGAAACAGGTCCGGAAGTCGTCCGGGGCTTCCTCGACGGAACGGTCGCCTCCACCGTCGGCCCGGGTGGCGCCATCGGTCAGGGGGAGTTCGTGGCCGGCATCTCTTCCCGGACGGGCGAGTTCGTCGACCGTTCCGATGGAGGCGTGGCTGTCGTGGTGGGCGGTCCGGACGTCCACGGCTCCCGGCGTGGCGTGCCCGTCCATGGTCGAGGCCCAGGTGCGGGCCCGTTCCGTGGCGTCCTGATCGGTCATCGGGCCACCCTACGGAGCCCGGTCACGGGCCCGTGGCGTCAGGTAGCCCTCAGTAGGCTCCGGCCCATGTCCGAGAGTGCCGTGTCCGAGAACCACCATGTCTGAGAATGCCCGTGTCTGAGAACAGGTCCGCCCGGAGCGGTGGGTCACAGTTCGTTGACGAATGTGGGCTGAACGTCCAGGGCGGCGATGGCGGGGCAGGCGCGGTGTCGTTCCGCCGCGAAGCCCACGTCCCCAAGGGCGGCCCTGACGGCGGTGACGGTGGCGACGGGGGAAGCGTGTGGCTGGAGGCCGATCACAACGTGGCCTCGCTGCTCTCCTTCCGTGACCATCCCCACCGGCGGGCCGGGAGCGGAACGCACGGGTCGGGCGGCAAGCGGCACGGGAAGGCCGCTGGTGACCTGGTGGTGAAGGTTCCCGAGGGCACGACGGTTCACGACCTCTACTCGGGCGAGGTCCTGGCCGACCTCGTCCAGCACGGTGACCGATGGTTGAGCGCCGAGGCCGGCCACGGCGGACGGGGCAACGCCAAGTTCCTGAGCAACCGTCGTCGGGCGCCGGCGTTCGCCGAGCAGGGCGAAGAGGGCGAGGAGCGGTGGCTGAGCCTCGAACTGCGTCTCATGGCCGACGTGGCGCTCGTCGGGTTCCCCAACGTTGGCAAGAGCACCCTGATTTCGAGGATCTCGGCGGCCAAGCCCCGTATCGCCGACTATCCCTTCACCACCCTGGAGCCCAACCTCGGTGTGGTCCGCCCCGACGGCCGTCCGGAGTTCGTGGTGGCCGACATCCCCGGCCTGATCGAGGGGGCCAGTGAGGGACGGGGCCTGGGCCACCAGTTCCTCCGGCACATCGAGCGGGCCCGCGTACTACTGGTGCTTTTGGACCTCGCGCCCACCGCCATGGACACGCCTCAGCGTCAACTCGATGTGCTGTTGCATGAACTGGGGGCCTACCGTCCGGACCTGTTGGACCGGCCCCGTCTGGTGGTGGGATCGCGGATCGACGTGGCTGACCGGTCGGCCATCGAAGCGCTGCCTGACGATGCCGACTCGTGTATTTCGGCCATGACCGGGGAGGGTCTCGAGGGACTCGTCCACGCCATGGCCGATCTGGTGGTGGAGGCCCGACAGGCGCCGACCGAGCGTCCCTCCATGGTCGTGCACCGACCGCCCACCGAGGATGTGGCCGTGGAGCGGGGCGAGGACGGCACCTGGGAGGTCCTGGACCGGGGTGTGGCCCGGGTGGCAAACCTGAACGACCTGACGAACCCCGATGCGCTGGACTATCTCCACGACCGCCTCAAGCGGATGGGCGTGAATCGGGCGCTCTCGAGGGCCGGGGTGCGCGACGGCGAACCGGTTCGCATCGGGCGTCTCGAGTTCACCTACGAACAGGACTGAGTGGATGGCGGGACGAATCGACACCGTGGTCGTCAAGATCGGCACCTCGTCGATCACCGACGGCGAGGGAGTGATCGACCGCGCATCGGTGGGGAGGCTGTGCGATGGCGTGGCCGCGCTGCGTGAGTCGGGTCGGCGCGTCGTCGTGGTCACCTCGGGCGCCATCGCCGCCGGGCTGCCCGAGTTGGGGCTGGGCGGCGAGCGCCGCCCCCGGGACTCGGTCACCCTGCAGGCCGTTTCAGCTGTCGGGCAGGGCGGGCTGATCCGCACCTACCGTGAGGAACTGGGTCGACACGACCTGATTGCCGGTCAGGTCCTGCTGGCCCCCCTCGACTTCTTCGTGCGGGCCCAGTACCTGCACGCCCGGGGCACGCTCACCCGACTGCTCGAGTTGGGCGTGGTGCCCGTGGTGAACGAGAACGACGCCATTGCCGATGACGAGATCCGGTTCGGCGACAACGATCGGATCGCCGCCCTGGTAGCCCATCTGGTCGGCGCATCGACCCTGGTGCTGCTGACCGACACGCCGGGCCTGTTGACCGCTGATCCGCGTCTGGATGCCGAGGCCTCGCTCATCGAGGAGATCGTGGAGATCGACCACGAGATGGAGGGCCTGGCCGGAACCAGCGGGTCGGTGCGGGGGAGCGGCGGCATGGCGTCGAAGTTGGCGGCCGCCAAGATCGCCAGCTGGTCGGGCGTACGGACGGTCATCGCCGACGCAGCCCGTGATGGCGTGATGCTCGATGCCTGTGACGGAACGCCCGGTGTGGGCACGGTGGTGCGCCCCCGGGAAGCCAGCCTGGGTGCCCGACGACTGTGGATCGCCTTCGCTGTCGGCTCGTCGGGCCGGGTCACCGTCGACGTCGGTGCCCGACGGGCGCTGGAGGAACGTCGGGTCTCGCTGCTACCGGCCGGGGTGGTGGCCGTGGACGGTACCTACGAGGCGGGATCGGCCGTGGAGGTCTGTGATCCGTCGGGATCGATCTTTGCCAAGGGCATCGTGCGCCACGATTCGGCCATGCTGCGGGCCCATGTCGGTCGACGGACCGGCGACCTGCCCGACGGCATGGCCCATGAGGTCATCCACGCCGACGATCTCGTCGTCCTGCCCTGAGGTTGCCTGCCCTGAGATTGCTGACGATCTGTTGGGCCTCGGTGACGCCGGTGCCGGCGGCCACGACGACGTAGGCGAAGCCGGCGACCGCCAGGCTGATCGGAGCGGCCGCCAGGTCGGGCAATCCGTCGGTGGCCCACCGGGCCACCACGGCGATCACCACGGCAGCGGCGACCGGTGAGGCCAGCGGGCCCATGACCGACGCCGGACCGGTCGGAGCGCCGACGGACCTTCGGGTGCGTCGGGAGAGAAGGACCAACTCGGTCCAGGCGGCCACCGCCGAGCCGAGGGCCAGGCCGACCGCACCGAGGTGCGGGTCGGGCGACCCGGAGCGGACACCCCGGCCGAGGGGGCCGAACCAGCCCTGATCGCCGAGGGTCAGGAGCTCGCCGGCATGAACGGTGATGCGGTCCATGGGAAACATGAGGGCCAGACCGATGACGGCCGCCAGGCCGACGCGGACCGCCGCGACACGGGCCGGACCGGCGGTATCGCCCATGGCGTAGAGGGTGTTCTGGTGGATGCGCGACGAGGCGACGGCGGGCAGTCCGAGGGCGTAGGCGCCCAGCACCATCGACACGGCGCGGGCGTCGTCGCCGTCGAACGCCCCCCAGCCGAACAAGGCTCCCACGATGGATTCACCGAGGACCAGGAAGGCCACCGTCGAGAAGGCCACGAAGAACGCGGTACGGCGACGAGCCTGCAGGGAGATGGCGGCCAGATCGGAGGTCGGTGATCGGGACATCCCGGGAAGTGCGGCGGCGGCCACGCTGGTGGCGAACAGCGCCACCGGAAGGCTGTAGAGCATCTGGGCGGACAAGAGGCCGGCCACTGCTCCGGTGGCCAGCAGCGAGGCCAGCATCAGGTCCAGGTAGCCGGAGAGCTGGAGGACGCCCCGACCCAGTACCGCCGGGCCGAAACGCCGCCGCACGTCGGCCACCGACGGATCGCCGCGACCGACCGTCCGGCCGATCCACGGTCGCAGTTCCGGGGCCAGACGTCGCACGGCCACGGCCTGCACGCCGAACTGGAGGGCACCGCCGACCACCAGGCCCCATGCCAGCCCGGTGGCCGCCCGGGTCGGTGACCAGTCGCCGGTCAGGGCGGCGATCAGGACGGCGATCTGGGCCACGTTCCAGAGCACGGGGGCCACGTACGGAAGGAAGAACCGACCGTGGCTGTTCAGGATCCCGAGGCACCAGGCCGACAGCACCAGGAGGCCGAGTCCGCCGGTGGTGATTCGCAGGAGGTCCACGGTGAGGTCGAGGCGGGCGCCGTCGAATCCGGGGGCCAGCACGGTGGCCAGCGGGCGGGCGGCCACGATGGCCACCACGACCAGTCCGCCGGCCAGCGCGGTGAGCAGCCCGGCCACCGCGGCGGCCACCTTCCCGGCCTCGTCGCGACGGCCCTCGCCGAGCAGGCGGCTGTAGACGGGAATGAACGAGGCGGACAGGGAGCCCTCGCCCAGCAGGTTCTGGAGCAGGTTGGGTATCCGGAGGGCTGCGGCGAAGGCGTCGGCTGCCGGTCCGAGGGCCAGCACGGAACGCAGCAGCGACTCGCGGGCCAGGCCGGCCAGCCGAGAGAGGAGGATGCCCGCGGCCACCGCGGACGATGATCCCCCGCTCTCCGGGTGCCCCACTTCGTCCACGGCCATCCAGTGCACGGTAGGGGATGGCTAGCCTCCACCGGATGCAGAGCGCACGCCACGCTGAGTCGCCCCAGACCGTCTCCGCCATTGGTGGCCTGGCCCGTAGGGCCAAGTCGGCCGCACCGACCATGGCCGTCACGGACACGTCCACCAAGAATGCCGCGCTGTTGGCCGCCGCCGACCGGCTCGAAGCCGATGTGGCGGACCTGTTGGCCGCCAACGCGGAGGACGTGGCCCGCGGAGAGTCCGAGGGAATGGCTGCCGGCGTGGTGGATCGCCTACGACTCGACGAGGGCCGGGTGGCCGCCATGGCCTCGGGCCTCCGTCAGGTGGCCGATCTGGAGGATCCGGTGGGCCGGGTCACGGCCGAATGGACCCGACCCAACGGGCTGCACATGTCCAGGGTGCGGGTGCCGCTGGGGGTGGTGGCCATCATCTACGAGAATCGCCCCAACGTGACCAGCGATGCCTTCGGCCTGTGCCTCAAGTCGGGCAACGTGGCCTTCCTGCGTGGGTCGTCGGGGGCGCTGTCATCGAATCGGGCTATCGCCACGAGCATCCGTGCGGCACTGGTCGACGTGGGTCTGCCCGCTGATGTCCTGGTGCTCGTGGAGGACGGCAGCCGCGAGGCAGCCGTGGAGTTCATGCAGCAACGGGGTTTCGTGGACTGCCTGATTCCCCGGGGTGGGCCGTCGCTGATCCGATCGATCCTGGACAACGCCACAGTGCCCTACGTGATCGACGGTGACGGCAACTGCCACGTCTACGTGGACCAGACAGCCGACATGGCCATGGCCACCGACATCATCGTGAATGCCAAGGTCCAGCGTCCCTCGGTGTGCAATGCAGCCGAGAGCCTGGTGGTGCACGCCGCAGTGGCCGACCGCTTCCTGCCCATGGCCGTGGACGCACTGGCCGGCGTGGAGCTGGTGGGCGACGAGCGGGCCCGGCTCGTGGTGCCGTCGATCGGCGAGGCCTCCGAGGCCGACTGGTCGACGGAGTACGGCGACCTGAAGTTGTCGGTCCGGATCGTCGACGACCTCGATGAGGCGATTGCCCACATCAACGAGACGGGTTCGGGTCACAGCGAGGCCATCGTGACGGCCAGCGAGTCCGCGGCGGCCCGCTTCACCACCGAGGTCGACGCGGCGGCGGTGCTGGTGAACGCCTCGACCCGCTTCGTGGACGGCGAGGAGTTCGGATTCGGCGCCGAGATCGGGATCAGCACCCAGAAGCTCCACGCCCGGGGGCCCATGGGACTCGAGCAGCTCACCACCGAGAAGTACGTCGTCCGCGGCAGCGGCCAGATCCGAGGCTGAACCGTTGACCGGGTCTCTGGACGATGAGAAGTCAGTAGTCCGTATCTACCTCGCCAGTTCGGTGGACGGTTTCATCGCCGGACCCGGTGACGACCTGTCATGGCTGCCCGGTGAAGAGGATGCCGGTGGTCTTCAGGCCGGTGGGGCGATGGGCTTCGATGAGCACCTGGCCGCCATGGGAGTCATCCTGATGGGGCGGCGCACCTGGGATGTGGTGCTGGGTCCGGACGGTCTGGCCGGCCCCGTGTGGCCCTATGGCGATCTACCCGTGCTGGTGGCCACGAATCGGGAACTCGAGGGAGGCCACGGCCAGGCGCGGGCGGTGTCCGGACCGATCGCTGATCTGGTGGCCGAGGCGCGCTCGGTGGCTGGCGGACAAGGCGTGTATCTGGATGGCGGCGACCTGGCCCGACAGGGGCTCCGTGCGGGCCTGGTGGACGAGGTGATCCTTACCGTGATTCCGGTGGTCCTCGGTGGGGGGACGGGGTTGTTCGACACCACGGTCGGGCGGCATCAGTTGGAGTTGGTCGGAGTGCACGATGGTGGCAGCGGCATGGTTCAACTCCAGTACCGAATGGCCTCCGCCCGCTGAGCCAGCGGGACCGCTCCCGCCAACCGGAGGCCGGATGACGGGGCGAAAGTGACCGCTCGGTAGCCTCCGGGAATGACCGACTCCGACGTGCAATTCGCCGATCTGGACGGGGTGCGAGATGCCCTGGCCGACGCCGACTACCTGGCCGACGCTGGCATTGCCGGCATCGTCTACCTGGCCGAACGGCTGGGTAAGCCCATCCTCGTGGAGGGCCCGGCAGGTACCGGCAAGACCCAGCTGGCCAAGAGCGTGGCCGAGATCACCGGCTCCCGCCTGATCCGTCTGCAGTGCTACGAGGGGCTCGACGAGTCCAAGGCCCTGTACGAATGGAACTACAAGAAGCAGCTCCTACGCATCCAGACCGAAGGCACGGACGCTGCATGGAACGACGTCGAGGACGACCTGTTCTCCGAGGACTTCCTCCTGACCAGGCCGCTGCTGGAGGCCATCCGGGCCGAGGACCGCGTGGTGCTCCTGATCGACGAGGTGGATCGGGTCGAGGTGGAGACCGAAGCCCTGCTGTTGGAGATCCTGTCGGAGTACCAGGTGTCGATTCCCGAGCTGGGCACCGTGCAGGCCACGCAGATCCCCATGGTCTTCCTGACGTCGAACGGCACCCGTGAACTCTCCGAGGCGCTGAAGCGGCGTTGCCTGTACCTCTACATCGACTATCCGGACCTGGATCGCGAGCGTCAGATCGTCACGGCCAAGGTGCCGGGGATCGACGCCAACCTGGCTGATCAGGTGGCCCGCATCGTGCGGTCCATCCGGCAGCTCGACCTGAAGAAGGACCCGTCGGTGTCGGAGACCCTGGACTGGGCCCGCACCCTGGTGCTGCTCGGCGTGGAGCAGATCGACGCTGCGGTGGCCACCGAGACGGCCAACGTGTTGTTGAAGTACCGGACCGACATCGAGAAGGCCGTCAAGGAGTTCGCCGACAATCCCGACGAGCTGGCCGGGCCGGCGAGCTGATCGGGGGAGTCCCCTCCCATGACCCGTCTCCCATGACAGTCACCGACCCGCCCCTGGCGGGTGACGCCGTCGCAGAACGCGATCGACCGCTTCTGGACCTGCTCAGCGGGTTCATCGAGGAACTCCGGAACGCCGGGCTGCCGGTCAGCCTGACCGAGAACCTCGACGCCATGGAGGCCGTCACCCACATCCCGATCGAGGACCGGGAGGCGTTCAAGTACGCCCTGGGGGCGACGCTGGTCAAGAACCACAGCCACTGGCGGGCCTTCGAGGTGGTGTTCGAGGTCTACTTCTCACTCCGTGGGCCGGAGTACGAGATCGTGGACGGCGATTCCTCGGCCGATGGCGCAGAAGGTGACGACGACCAGCTCCAGATGCCCGGCGAGGGCCAGGCCGGAGGCGGTGGTGGCGGCGGCATGTCGGCGCTCACTCCCGAGCAGTTGGCCGAGATGCTGTTCAAGGCGCTCATGCAGGGTGACGACGCCATGCTCCGTGCGTTGGCCCGACAGTCGGTCATGCGCTTCGCCGGGATGGAACCCGGCCGGCCGGTGGGCGGTACCTACTACCTGTACCGGACGCTGCGAAATCTGGACCTCGACGGAATGTTGGACCGTCTCATGGAGGCGGCCCGGGAGGATGCGCCCGAGGACCTGACTCCGCTGGAGGAACGCCTCGAGCGAGACGAGTTCAACGACCGGATGAACCATCTCAAGCAGGAGATCGAGGCGGAGATCCGCCGGCGTCTGGTGGCCGACCGGGGTGTGGAGGCCATGGCCAAGACGCTTCGCAAGCCGTTGCCCGAGGACGTCGACTTCATGCACGCCTCACGCGAGGAGATGGCCAACCTCCGCAAGGCCATCTACCCGCTGACCCGGAAGCTGGCCGTGCGCCTGGCCCGCAAGCGGCGCCACGGCCGAAAGGGCCCGCTGGACTTCCGGAACACCATGCGCCACTCGCTGAGTTACGGCGGCGTGCCGGCCGAGCCGAAGTTCAAGTTCCCCCGTCCGGCCAAGCCGGAGATCATGGTGGTGGCCGACATCTCAGGTTCGGTGGCCGCCTTCGCCCGCTTCACCCTGCACCTCGTCTACGCCATCAGCGGCCAGTTCTCCAAGGTCCGCTCGTTCGTGTTCATCGACGGGCTCGACGAGGTGACCCGGTTCTTCGACGGGGTGGAGGACATCGGCGAAGCCGTCCACCGGGTCAACACCGAGGCCGACGTGGTGTGGGTCGACGGCCACTCGGACTACGGCCACGCCTTCGGGGTGTTCTGGGAGAAGTACGGCAAGGAGGTCGGCCCCAAGACCACCGTGTTGATCCTCGGCGACGCCCGGAACAACTACCACGCCTCGCAGTCGTGGATCATCAAGGAACTCAAGCACCGGGCCCGCAAGGTCTTCTGGCTGAACCCCGAACCACGGGCCTACTGGGACACCGGCGATTCGATCGTGGGGGAGTACGGCACCTGGTGTGAGAGCGTGCACGAGGTTCGGAACCTGCGCCAGTTAGAGGGGTTCGTCGAGAATCTGGTCTGAGCCGCCGCCCGGGTCGGACCGTGTCCGATCGACGGCCGTAAGGAAACGATTCAGTGTGTGCCGTTGCGGAGCAGCTCGGCGACCCGGAAGGCCAGGTCCACGCTCTGGCTGCCGTTCAGACGGGGGTCGCACATCGTCTCGTAACGGTTGGCCAGATCGGCGGTGACCACCTCGGCGCCGCCACCCAGGCACTCGGTGACGTCGTCGCCGGTGAGTTCCAGGTGCACGCCACCCGGGTGGGTCCCGGCGAAGCGGTGGGCGGCGAAGAAGCCCGACACCTCGGCCAGCACGTCCTCGAAGTGGCGGGTCTTGCGTCCGTCGTCGGCGGTGAAGGTATTGCCGTGCATGGGGTCGCACACCCAGACCACGGGATGGCCCGAGTCCTTGACGGCGGTCAGCAGCGGTGGCAGGCCGTCGACGACCTTGGTGGCACCCATGCGGGTGACCAGGGTGAGGCGTCCGGGAATCCGATCGGGGTTGAGTGCCTCGCAGAGGGCGATGACGTCCTCGGCGGTCGCCGTGGGGCCGACCTTGCAACCCAGAGGGTTGGCCACGCCACGCAGGAACTCCACGTGGGCTCCGTCCAACTGTCGGGTCCGCTCGCCGATCCAGAGCATGTGGGCCGAGCAGTCCACCCAGTCGCCGGTGAGCGAGTCGCGGCGGGTGAGGGCCTCTTCGTAGTCCAGCAGGAGGGCCTCGTGGCTGGTGTAGAAGTCGACCTGACGGAGGTCGGTCAGCGTCTCGCTGCTGATGCCGCACGCCGACATGAACTGCACGGCGCGTTCAATCTCCTCGGCAATGGCTTCGTAGCGTTGGCCGGCGGGGCTGGCGGCCACGAACTCGCGGTTCCACTGGTGGACCCTCGACAGGTCGGCGAACCCGCCTTTGGTGAAGGCCCGCAGCAGGTTCAACGTGGCGGCCGCCCGGTTGTAGGCGGTCAGGAGTCGTTCGGGGTCGGCCGTGCGCTCACCGGCGGTGAAGCCGACGTCGTTGACGATGTGCCCCCGGAACGAGGGGAGTTCCACACCGTCGATGGTCTCGGTGTCGCTGGAGCGGGGCTTGGCGAACTGGCCGGCGATCCGACCGACCTTCACCACGGGAACGCCCGTGTAGTACGTCAGCACGACGGCCATCTGGAGGATGACCCGGAGGCGGTCCCGGATGGAGTCCGCCGAGGTGTCGAAGGACTCGGCGCAGTCGCCGGCCTGGAGCAGGAAGGCCCGTCCGTCGGCCACGTCGGCCAGACGGTCGGTCAGTTCGCGGGCCTCGCCGGCGAACACCAGCGGGGGGAACGACGAGAGCTGCTCGAGGACGGCCTCGTGGGCGTCGCCATCGGGCCACTGGGGCTGCTGGAGGGCGGTGTGGTCCCGCCAGGAATGCGGGGTCCAGGCGGTGTCGGTGGTGGTCACGGTGGGTCAGCCTACGGGTGCCGGTTCGCGGCACCGCAGGGGGTTTCCGGTCTGGCGACCATCTGGTGGAAATCCCTGGCTGGTTGAAATCTCTGGGCGGCCGGGGTGGTCCCGACCGCCGGAGACTCAGGCGACGTCGCTGTACTCGCTGGCCCGGTCCCGCACCGTGGTGACGGCGCGCTTGACCAGACGACGGGCGGCCTCGGCGGTGACGCCCAGGTCCTCGCCGACCTCGCGGTAGCTCCGCTTGCGGCCATCGGTGAGGCCGAAGCGCTGCTCGACGGCGTAGCGGGCACGGTTGTCGAGCACGTCCAGGAGGCTGGTGGCCATGTCGTTCTCGGCCATGGCCATCACCTGGAGCTCGGGGCCCGGGGTGGAGTCGGGGAGCAGGTCGACCAGCTCGTTGCTGTCGTCGTCACCAATGGTGCGGTCCAGCGACGTGGGGGTGGTCAGACGGTGCAGGCGGGCGTGCTCCTCGTCGAGCTCGTCGCCGTTGCCCGACACGGCCCGCAGGGCGGCCCGGAGGCTGGCCGAACGGTCGCCGGGAAGGCGGACCAGGCTGGCCTTCTGGTCGAGCGCCCGGCCGATGGCCTGACGGATCCAGAAGGTGGCGTAGGTGGAGAACTTGAAGCCCTTGCGCCAGTCGAACTTGTCGACGGCGTGCTCGAGGCCCAGGTTGCCCTCCTGGATGAGGTCGAGCAGCTCCATGCCGGGAGGCAGGGGGTAGCGGCGGGCCACGCTGACCACGAGGCGGAGGTTGGAGCGGATGAACCGGTCCTTGGCGCGGGCGGCGGCCCGGATGGGACGCTCGATCTCACGACCGGTCTCGCCGTTCTCCTTGCGCTCGCGCGCTGCGGCGCCGGCTTCGATGATCTGGGACAGCTCCCGCTCTTCCTGGGCGTTCAGGAGGGGGACCATGCCGATCTCGTTCAGGTACTGACCAACGGAATCACTCATATGCTTCTCACTCGCTTGTCTTGGCCTCGCACGGTCGTGTGACGCGCGCCGAGGTGGGGATGATTTCAGGGGGGAGACGGGCGTCCGGAGCAGTCAATGGATGTTTCCGGCGATCTCGTCTGACAGAAAGTCAACCACACAGCGCGCGCGCTGTACAGCCATGTTCCGGTGACCTCTGTCATACGAAGATTGCATAAACCGCCCCGCCCTCGTGAAATTCTGCGTCTGTGCAGGTCAGAAGGGATGTACGGATCGACTGTGACAGCGGTGGGCCACCCGTCGTGCCACGGGCCTACCGGTAGCATCGGGGGGTGACCGGCGCCCAACTCCCGTCTGGACCGGTGTCCGGCTCTCGTCGGATCGGGATCCTCGGGGGGACGTTCGACCCGCCCCACAACGGGCATCTGGAGGCCGCGCAAGCGGCATCGGAGCTCCTGGGTCTCGACGTGGTGGTCCTGGTGGTGGCCAACGACCCGTGGCAGAAGACGGCCGGTGGCCAGCACGTCACCCCGGCGGACACTCGTCTGGCCATGGTGCGCGCCGCAGCCGAGGGGCTCGACGGGATGGAGGTGGACGACCTGGAGATCCGGCGAGGTGGCCCGTCCTACACGGCCGACACCCTCGAGGCGTACGTCGATGCCGGTCCTGAGGACGATCTTTTCGTCCTCGTGGGAAGTGACATCGCCCCGGGACTGGATCGATGGGCGCGCCCCGATGAGGTGCGTGCGCGTGCGACGATCGTGGTGATGGATCGACCGGGGCACGTGGGGGCCCGACCTCCGGCCGGGTGGGATCACGTGGTGCTGGACGGCATGTTCCCGGACCTGGCCGGGACCGAGGTGCGTGCCCTGCTGCAGGCCGGGGGGAGCGCGGCCGGTGCGGTGCCCGGCCCCGTACTCGCCCTCATTGTCGAACATGGCCTGTACGGGGCGCACCCATGAGCGCCGTAGGCCGACGTCGTCCGAACCCGCCGCTACCCAACGGGTGGAAGTGGGGCTTCCCTGTCCTGGCTGCCCTGCTGGCCATCTGGGGTGCCGTCCTCCTGACGGGAGGTCTGACCACAGTTCTGGACAGCCGTCGGGGAGAGACCCGTGAGGCGGTCACCGACCCGTCGGCCGCCGGCTTCGAGGCTTTCGTCGAACAGACCTGGTCGATGCTGGTGGCCACGGAGGACGCCTCGGGCGATCTGGTGCAGGTGGCCGTCGTGGCGGCGGCCGATCGCTCCGGAGGTGGAGGCTCGGTACTGCTCATCCCGGTGGAAGCGAGCATTCCCGGCACGAATGGTTCGGAGGGCTGTGAGACGGCCTGTCGGCTGGTGGACCGCCATCGCGACGGGGGTCTGGACGCGGTCCGGGCGGGAACGGCTTCGATCCTCGACGTGCAGGTGACCGGGGCGACGCTGTTGACCCCGGCGCGGTGGGAGAGCCTCGCCGGGGCGGTGGAACCCGTGTCGGTGATGCTGGGTGACGATCTGGTGGCCACGGCCGCCGATGGCACCTCGGTGGTCCGGTTTCCGGCCGGATCGGCTCCGGTGTCGGCCACCGACGTGGTGGATCTCTTCGGCTTTCCGGGCGTCGACGCCGCGGCGGCCGATGGACTGGAGCGGTTGGCCCGCCAGCAACGCTGGTGGGGTGGATGGATGGATGCACTGGCCGGAGGAGATCCGCGCGAGCGGTTGCCGAACCTCGAGTTGGACGTGATCGATCTGCTGGCCACCATGTCCGGCGGGCAGGTACGGGTGCTGCCCGCACCATGGGTGGTCGAGGGCGGTGCGCTGGTGGCCGACACGGCGCGGCTCACCGACCTGGTGGTCGAGATGTTCCCCTTCCCGATTCCACGGGTGCCCGGGCTCCGGCCGTCGGTCCGACTCCTGAACGGCACCGGCGACCCGTCGGTCGATCGTCCGTCCCGTGAGGCGGTCCTGAGGGCCGGCGTGGAGCTGGCCGTGGTGGGCAACTACCGCAACGACGGGGTCATCCAGACCCGGGTGATCCATCGGGACCCGGCGCTGGAGGCTGCCGCCGAGGCGTTGGCTGCGGCGATCGGTGGCGGCGTGCTGTTCGACCAGTACCTCAGCCCGGTGACCGACCTCACGGTGGTCATCGGCGCCGATTTTCTCCTCCGGGGTTAGCGTTCAGCCGCTGTGAGCGATCAGACCACCACCGGCGACCCGACCTCGACGGCGCCCGCCAATCAGTGGACCGACTGGGCCCGTGCCGCGGCGCGCGCCGCGGACGACAAGTTGGGAAGCGAGACGATCATCATCGACGTGGGCGACGTCATCTCGGTGACCGACTACTTCGTGATCACCAGCGGGAGCAACTCCCGCCAGGTCCGGGCCATTGCCGATGAGGTCGAGGAGCAGCTGACCATCCTCGATGGGCCGAAGCCGGTCCGGGTCGAGGGTCGGGACGACTACCGCTGGGTGCTCATGGACTTCGGAGGCTTCGTGGTTCACGTGTTGGACGCCGAGTCACGGTCGTTCTACGACCTCGAGCGGCTCTGGAACGACTGCCCGAAGGTCGACTGGGACCCGTCCTGACCTGAATCCGGCCAGAGGTGTCACCGCCCGCGCCGGCGGACCGACACGCTGACCGAGTGGTCGTCGTGGCGCTCGGTGTGGACCTCCACTCCCCAGTGGCGTGCGATGACCTCGGGGGTCAGGACCTCTCCCGGTGTGCCGTGTTCGACGAGGCGACCACCGTCCAGTACGGCGATCTTGTCGGCGAACTGACCCACCACGGTCAGGTCGTGGAGGGTGCAGACCACGGTGAGGGACCGCTCTGAACGGAGTTCGGCGATCAACTCGAGGACGTCCATCTGGTGGCCGAGGTCGAGGAACGACGTGGGTTCGTCCAGGACCAGTACCGGTGCGTCCTGGACGAGGGAACGGGCCACGACCACCCGCTGACGCTCGCCGCCGGAGAGCGACTCGACGAATCGGTCGGCGAAACCGGTCAGGTCGAGACGATCGAGGACCTCTGAGGTTCGTCGGCGGTCGTCGGCCGATGCCGCGAAACGCATGCCCTGATGGGGAGAACGTCCGAGCAGCGCGTAGTCGAACACGCCGAGCCCCGGAGGAATGACCGGATGCTGGGGCACGACGGCCAGTCGCCGGGCCCGTTCCCGTCGTGCGAGGACGGCACCGTCGTCAGTCCCGATGGTGACGGTGCCGCGGTGGGGGACCGTTCCGGTGAGAGCCCGGAGGAGCGTGGTCTTGCCGGCGCCGTTGGGCCCGATGATCGTCGTCCACGAGCCTCCTTCGACGAAGAGGTCCAGATCCTCCACGACGTGGCGCCCACCGAGGTCCACCGACACGCCGGTCCAGCGGATATCGAGCGGCACCGGATGGATGTCTGCGGGGAGGCCGGTCGGGGTGCTCACGATGTCAACTGCCGGCGGAGGATGATCAGGAAGAACGGTGCACCGATGAAGGCGGTGATCACCCCGATGGGTAGCTCGGCCGGAGCCTGGACGGTTCGGGCGGCCACGTCGGCCAGGGCCAGGAAGGCGGCGCCGAAAAGGAGTGAGAGCGGTAGCACCCGGCGATGGCTGGCTCCGGCGACCATGCGTACGGCATGGGGAACGACCAGGCCGACGAAGCCGATGAGGCCGCTGACGGCCACGGCCGCAGCGGCGGCCAGAGACGCCACGACGAGGACGATCCGTCTGGTGGCCCGAGGATTGAGACCAAGGGTGGATGCCTCCTCATCGCCCACGGCCAGGACGTCCAGGGCTCCGACCGACAGCAGCATGCCGATGGAACAGATCACGGCGTACGGGAGGAGGAGGCGAACCTCGCCCCATCCGGCGGTGGAGAGCCGTCCGAGGATCCAGGCGAACACCTGCTGGAGGGTCTCGGCGTTCTGCTGCTGGACGAAGGTCTGGATGGCGGTGAAGAAGTTGGCCACCGCCACGCCGGCCAGGATGAGGGTGGCCGGTGAACCGATCCGGCCCCGTCGCACGCTGAGGGTTCCCGCGGCGGTGACGGCCAGCAGGGCTCCGGCGAAGGCGGCGAACGGCACCGGGTCGATGAAGCCGATCACCTCCCGGAGTTCGGTGACGATGGCGATGGTGGCTCCCAGGCCGGCACCGGCGGCGATCCCGAGCAGGTAGGGGTCGGCCAGGGGGTTGCGGAACACTCCCTGGTAGGCGGCGCCGGAGCCGGCCAGGAGGGCGCCGACCAGGAGTCCGAGTACCACCCGCGGGGCCCGGATGTCCCAGACGATGGCCTGCTCGGTCGCTGACAGCGACGAGTCCATGGAGATGAGTGGCAGGCGGTCCAGCAGTTCCCGAACCACCTGGCCAATGGGGATGGAGACCGGACCGGTGGCCACCCCGACGACGCCTGCCAGCAGCACCGCCCCGACCCCGGCCAGGAGCCACGGGGCCCCGAGTCGCGATCCGGAGGGCATCGGTTGCCGTTTCTCGGTCATCTGCGGGTGGTCACCATGGTCAGTCGATGGCGTTGACGGCCTCGACGATGGACCGCAGGAAGTCCACGATCCGGGGTCCCCATCGGGACGCCACGTCGTCGTCGAGTTCCACGATCCGGCCGCTGGACACGGCGGACAGGTTCGTCCAGCCGGGGCGCTCGGCGATGGTGTCAGCGTTCTGGGCGCAGCACTTCGTGTCGGCCAGGAAGATGAGGTCCGGGTCGGCGTCCAGGAGGTATTCGGCGGAGACCTGCGGGTAGCCCCACGCCGAGCCGTCGGCGTCTGCCGGATCGGCGGCGTTCACGAGTCCGGCCATGGCGTACACCTCGCCGATGAAAGTCGAAGAGGTGATGGTGTAGAGGGTGTCGTCGAGCTCGTGGTAGTAGCTGAGGGGTTCATCACGTGGCTGGACCGAATCGGCGAGTGTCGCCATCTCGGTCTGCATGTCGGCGATCAGGGCTGCTGCGGCGTCTTCGTCGCCGGTCACCGTGCCGAGGGCTTCGATCTGCGCGTAGGTGTCGGCAATGGTGTAGGCGGCGCCCTGGAGGAGGGACTCGACACCGGCCGCGTTGAGGCTGGCCACCACGTCACCCGGGTCGTAGGAGAGGATCACCAGGTCGGGAGCGAAGCCGAGGATGGCCTCGACGTTCGGTTCGAAACCGCTGAGGTCGGTGACCGGAGCGTCGGCCGGGAAGTTGGACATGGAGTCGACGGCGACGACGCGGTCGCCGGCCCCGATGGCGAACAGCATCTCGGTGGCCACCGTCGAGATGGACACGATGCGGGCCGGACCGTCGTGGGCGTTGGTGTCCTGGGTGGCTGTGCCGTGGTCGACGCCGGGTGAACCCGACATGGCGATCGAAGAGTCGGCACCGCCGCAGGCGGTGGCCAACAGCGTGGCCACGAGGGCGGCCAGCAGCAGGCGGGGGAGTCGGTGGATCATCGGAGTACCTCCTGTCGTCGAGGAGTCTCCGCTCGATCGGCACGTTGCCTGCCGGCCCAACCGATGCCCTTGCCTCGAGGGTGTCTGGTTCGTACGACCGGGAGCTGGTTCGGACTCGGACCCGCTGCTCGAACTACGAGCAACAGACCATCACCGCTGCGGGACAGCGCCGGATTCACACCGGACTTCGGTCTCCCGACCGTGCCGGCAGTGTAGCTATCCAAGGGTGGGGCGGATCGTTGTCACGGCCCGGCGGTACAAGACCGGTCGTGGAGCTTGAACGGCTGCTCACTCTGTGGCAGCAGTATCACGGCGAGTTGACCGGGGACCTGAAGGAACGGTTTCGGGCCAATGAGAAGGCCGCGGCCCTCTGCCACTATCCAGATGAGATCGTGGATCAGGTCGTCGGGGTGTATCCCAAGCTTGTCGATTCGCTTCGTGCGGCTCGCGAGGAACTGGGCATACGAGGCGAGTCCGATGATGGGTCGTCCACGTGGAATCCCCGAGAACCGAGGCTGTCAGGGGGATCTGCTGGTGGCCCGATCGTCGGGCTGGAGGATCTGGCGGATCCAAGTGCGATACCCGCCGAACTCCGACGTATCGACGAGGAGTACCGACGGGATACGGAAGACGAGGACCGGCTGCCTGATGTCGATGGGTTCTCGTTCGATCCGACTCCTCTTGAGCCGAGATCCAACGAGGAAGAGGACGAGCGTCGCCTCAACGAGTACAGCGAGGAGACCGGCACCTATCTCTGCCACACCTGTCAGCAGCGGTTCCCGCTCGCGGCATTTGAGTACACCTATCGGGGAACGGGGAAGGTGGCGACCAACTGCGCATCGTGCCGTCAACGCTTCCGCCGAAGGCGTCAATAGCTGGAAACCGGATCTGATGGTGGGGGTCAGGACCAGGTGATGCGAGACAGGGCGAGGGTGGTGCAGTACCAGACGTCCCGGTGACCGCCGGCCGACAGGAACATGCCGTTGGCGATTCGTGACCCGGTGGCGACACGGGCCAGGAGGTCCCCGGTGGCCACGTCGACCACGATCAGGTCGTCGGTTCCCTCATCGGTGAAGTCGTTGATGACCAGTTCGCCGGATTCGGGGAAGACCACCGGTTGCATGCTGGGGCGGACCTCGAGGTGCCAGAGCGGTTCCATGGAGTCGTCGTCGATGCCGGCCAGCCCGCCGTTGATCGAGTCCCAGGCAACGGCGATGCCGGCGGCGTCGGCTGTATGCCCGGGCACCGGACCGGGGACGTGGACCGGGGGAGCGATGATCCCGCCGCCGGGGGTGCCGAAGGGTGCCACCTCGCGTACGTCGGTCGGGTCGTCGAGGTCGATCCGCAACAGACGCTGTGGGCCGGACCACGGGGCCGGGCGTCGCCACGACAGGTCGGGGGGCTGGTCCCACCGCCCGTTGGGTTCGGTGGTGTGGATGGCCCGCACCGAGTCGATGTCGCCGCAGTCCATGACCCAGCAGGCGCCGTCGGACAGGCAGGCGTCCCAGGCCAGCCCCTGGGGGCCACCGGCTGTGCGGTAGCGGGGGCGCCAACCGTCGACGACCAGTTGGTCACCGTCCACCACGAGGCGCCACAGGTGCTCGGTCCCCGGGACGTACACGTGCTCGGTGCCGTCGGGCCGGAGGTCGCCGGCGATCCGACCCATGGAACCCTCGGTCAGGACGAGCGGCTCGCCGACCAGCTCGAGTGTGCCGGGGGCCAGGCGGGTGATGGTGGTGCCGCCCTGGCCCTCGAGTCGGAGGTCCTTGGTGATGAGGGTGCCGTCGGCGAGGGCCAGCAGGCCGTTGTGGCTGCGATCAACGGGTAGCCGTCGCTCGGCCAGCACCGACAGGTCGTCGGGATCGAGTCGATGCAGGTAGGAACCGTTGACCGAGAGGATCGACCCGTCGGCATGGGCCAGGACCGCCCCGCACCACACGTGGTCACCGCACGGCAGGTCGGGCGAGGTGGCCAGCGGTTCGAGCGTGTCGGGGTCGATGCGCTGCACCCAGCCGAACGGGGGAGGTCCGGTGAAGGCGGCCATGGTTCCCCCGACGTACCACTGGCCGGACTGGCGTTCGATGGCCATGACGTTCCAGCGGCCATTTCGCACCGTGGTCACCGTGGCGGTGCCGATGGCCGCGTCGAGCCGACCCACGGCAGCCTTCTGTCGGCGGTTACCTCCGCACTCCACCGGCCAGGACGACGGCCAGTAGCCGGGGTGGGCGATGTTGCGATCGAGGGTGGTCATGTGCGAAGGAGGCGGCGGATGGCGGTGACCACCTCTTCGATCTTCTCGTCAC
The DNA here is from genome assembly GCA_014239855.1 of Acidimicrobiales bacterium. Classification (GTDB taxonomy): domain Bacteria; phylum Actinomycetota; class Acidimicrobiia; order Acidimicrobiales; family MedAcidi-G1; genus UBA9410. The sequence continues at coordinate 29,013 of JAAZXY010000021.1, forward strand.
CAGCGCTGCGGTCGGTGGCCTCATCCTGCTGGACGGCCTCGCGGACGCAGTGGCTGATGTGATCGTCCAGGAGGCCCACGCCGACACCCTGCAGTGCCTTGGTGACCGACGAGATCTGGGTCAGGACGTCGATGCAGTAGGTGTCCTCGTCGACCAGGCGTTGCAGGCCGCGGACCTGGCCCTCGATGCGTCGGAGTCGGAGGAGGACGTCGTCCTTGGTGGGGGCGTAACCGTGGGCCATGGACGCAGTGTACGTCGCGCGAGATAGGGGGAGGGGGTATACTTGACGTGTGAACGAGACCGTTGAACTCCCCATCGGCGGGATGACGTGCGGAGCCTGTGCTACCCGGGTGGGCCGGGGTCTGTCCGATGTCGACGGCGTCGAATCCGCCACCGTCAACCTGGCCACCGAAAGGGCCCGGGTCTCCTTCGATCCGACGGTGGTCGACCCATCCACGTTCGGGGCCACTGTCGAATCGCTCGGCTACCGGGTGGTGCCCACGTCGGGCGACAGGTCTCCGGGTGGCGAGCAGTTGGGCGTCGGTGCCACGGGAGACGGGCCGGAAGACGCAGGTGACGGCCGACAGCTCGACGGGTCGACGGTGCGGCTGATCTCCACCGGGCTGCTCACCCTGCCGGTGGTGCTGATCTCGATGGTCCACGGTCTGGAGTTCACCGGGTGGGAATGGGTCGTCGGGTTCCTGGCCACGCCGGTGGTGTGGGGGAGCGGCTGGTCCTTCCACCGGGTGGCGTGGCGCAACCTTCGCCACCGGGCGACGTCGATGGACACGCTGGTCTCGCTGGGAACCGCCTCGGCCTGGGTGTGGTCGGTGGTTGCCGTGGCCTCTGGTGAGGGGCACGTGTACTTCGAGACGGCGGCGGTGATCGTGACCCTCGTGCTGTTCGGGCGTTGGCTCGAGCAACGGGCACGACGCCGGTCCGGCGACGCCATTCGGGCGCTGGCCGGCCTCTCCGTGCGCGATGCCACGCTGGCTGACGGCACGACGATTCCGATCGCCGACGTGCAGGTGGGCATGCAGTTGCTGGTGCGTCCCGGCGAGAAGGTGCCGGTCGACGGTCGGGTCGTGGAGGGCTCGTCGACCGTGGACGAGTCGATGTTGACCGGCGAACCCCTGCCGGTAACCGTCGGGGTGGGCGACACGGTGACCGGGGCGACCATCAACGGCAACGGTGCTCTGGTCGTGGAGGCCGTCCGGGTGGGCGCCGACACGACGTTGGCCCGGATCATGCGTCTCGTCGACGACGCCCAGGCCGACACCGCCCCCGTGCAGCGTCTGGTCGACCGGATCTCGGCGGTCTTCGTGCCGGTTGTGCTCGGCGTGTCGGCGGTGACCCTGCTGGCCTGGCTGGTCACCGGTCAGCCCACGGCCGACGCCTTCACCGCGGCGGTGGCCGTACTCATCATCGCCTGCCCGTGCGCCCTGGGCCTCGCCACGCCCACGGCGATCATGGTGGGCACCGGCCGGGGGGCCCAGTTGGGAGTGCTCATCCGTGGTGGCGAGGTGCTGGAGTCCACTCGGAAGATCGACCACGTGGTCCTGGACAAGACGGGAACCGTGACAGCGGGACGGATGACCCTGGCGGCGGTGATCCCTGCCGATGGCGTGGACGCTGATTCGGCACTACGGATCGCCGCCTCGTTGGAGTCCCTGTCCGAGCACCCCATCGCGGCAGCCATCGCCGGTGCCGTGGAGCGGCCCCTGCCCGTCCGTGACTTCACCAACCTGCCGGGTATGGGCGTGCAGGGAATCGTCAGCGGGGTGGAGGCCACGGTGGGCCGGCCGACGATGTTCACGGACCTGCCGCTAGCTCTCGCTGCTGCGGTGGCCGAGGCGGCCGACGCCGGCCGCACCGCGGTGGTCGTGGGCTGGGACGGCGAGGCCCGGGCCGTGCTGGTGGTGGCCGACGAGGTCCGGCCGACCAGTGCCGAGGCGGTGGCCGGGTTTCGGCATCTGGGCCTCGACGTGACGCTGCTCACCGGAGACGACGAGCGGACGGCCCGCTCGGTGGCCGCCACGGTGGGGATCGACCACGTGGTGGCCGGTGTGCTGCCCGACGGCAAAGACGCCGAGATCCGATGGCTGAAGGAAGCGGGTCACGTGGTGGCCATGGTGGGCGACGGCATCAACGATGCCCCGGCGCTGGCCCGCGCCGACCTGGGGATCGCCATGGGTACCGGCACCGACGTGGCCATGGAGGCCGCCGACCTGACCATCGTGGCCGGCGATCTGCGGGCCGTGGTCGACGCCATCGGGCTGTCGAGGCGCACCCTGGCCACCATCCGGGGCAACCTCTTCTGGGCCTTCGCCTACAACGTGGCCGCCGTACCCCTCGCAGCCGTCGGCGTACTCGACCCGATGATCGCCGCGGGCACCATGGCCTTCTCGTCGGTCTTCGTGGTCACCAACTCGCTCCGCCTCCGCCGATTCGCTGGTCGGGCTTCGAGGACCTGAACAGGCCGTACCGACAAACAGGCCGCACCGACAAGAGGAGCACCCACATGCCCGACATCGATGACGTCCGAACCTTTCTGGCCGAGGAGAGCGGCCTGGCGGTGGTCAGCACCGTCCAGTCCGACGGCCAGATCCTGTCGACCGTGGTCAACTGCGGGGTCCTGGCCCAACCCCTCACCGGGGATGTCCGTGTCGCTCTCGTGTCGATTGGAACGGCAGCCAGGGTGGCCCACGTACGGCGCGGCTCTCCGGTCACGATCGCCGTCAGGCGTGGGTGGCGTTGGGTGTCGGTCAGCGGCGACGCCGAGATCCTCGGGCCCGACGACCTTTCCGGCGAGATGGACGCCGAAGGCCTCCGGCTCCTGCTCCGTGAGGTGTTCCGGTCGGCGGGCGGACAACACGATGACTACGACGAGTACGACCGGGCCATGGCCGACGAACGTCGAGTGGCCATCCTCGTAAGCCCCGACCGGATCCTCGGTGTGGTCTGATTCGGCTCGGACGCAACTCCAGACCTGATATGACCGTGTCCTTGATGAGCGGGCCCGGGTTCTCAGGTCATCGAGCTTTAAGGCCAGGTCCCTACGAAAACGAAACGATCCCGGGCCGGAGCCCGGGACCGAAATGTGGAGCTAGAGGGAATTGAACCCTCGACCTCTTCCATGCCATGGAAGCGCTCTCCCAACTGAGCTATAGCCCCGAGGAGCCGACAATCTACCAGCGACCATCGGGGACACGACCCGGCTGACTGGTGATTCCCGGGGCCTGCGGCATCCCGACGCCTCGGTAGCCTCACGACGATGTCCGAGCGCTACGACCCTCAGAGCATCGAGGCGCGCTGGCAGCAGCACTGGCTCGACGAGGGCACCTACCAGGTCGAAAACGACGACCCCCGCCCACGGTTCTACGTGCTCTCCATGTACCCGTACCCGAGTGGGCCGGCGCACATGGGCCACGTCCGGAACTACACCATGGGCGACCTTCTGGTGCGCTACCGCACCATGCGGGGCGACGGCGTGCTGTCACCCATCGGCTTCGACTCGTTCGGCCTCCCAGCTGAGAACGCGGCCATCAAGACCGGCACCCACCCGAGGATCAACACCGAGAAGAACATCGAACTGCTCTCGGCCTCGCTGCGCCGCATCGGCGCCGTCTACGACTGGCGTCGGGTCGTCAAGAGCCACGACCCGTCCTACATCCGTTGGACCCAGTGGATCTTCCTCAAGTTCTACGAAGCGGGCCTCGTGTACCGCGACAACGCCCCGGTCAACTGGTGCCCGGGCTGCCAGACCGTGCTGGCCAACGAACAGGTGCTGGGCGACGGCACCTGTGAACGCTCCGGCGACCTCGTCGAACGCCGTGACATGGAGCAGTGGTTCTACCGGATCACCGACTACGCCCAGCAGCTCCTGGACGACCTCGACACCGTGGACTGGCCCGAGAAGGTCAAGATCATGCAGCGCCACTGGATCGGCCGCTCCGAGGGATCCGAGTTCGGCCTGCCCATCGCCGACGCCGAGGGCAACGCCCGAACCGATGTCGAGCCCCTGGCCGTCTTCACCACCCGGCCCGACACCTCGTTCGGCATGACGTTCGCCGTCATCTCGCCCGAACATCCCCGGGTCGACGAGTTGACCACCGACGATCAGCGGGCCGCCGTCGACGCCTTCCGGGCTTCGGTGGCCGGCCGAAGCGACATCGAACGGCAGTCCACCGAGGGCTCGCTGGACAAACGGGGCGTGGCCACCGGCGGCCGGGTCGTGAACCCGTTCACCGGCCAGGCCATCCCGGTCTTCCTGGCCGACTACGTCCTCATGACCTACGGCACCGGGGCCATCATGGCCGTGCCCGGCCAGGACCAACGCGACTGGGACTTCGCCACCGCCCACGGCTGCGACATCATCCGCACCGTCCAGCCGCCCGACGACTTCGACGGCGAGGCGTATGTCGGCGAGGGTCCGGCCATCAACTCGGACTTCCTCGACGGGATGGGCGTCGCCGAAGCCAAGGCCAGAGCCATCGAGTGGCTGGCCGATGGCGGTATTGGTGCCGGCAAGGTCAACTACCGACTCCGCGACTGGCTGCTCTCACGCCAACGCTTCTGGGGCTGCCCGATCCCCATCGTCTACTGCGACACCTGCGGCGAACAGCCGGTGTCCTTCGACCAACTCCCGGTCGAAGCTCCCGACGACGTCGAATTCGTGCCCACCGGTCGCTCGCCGCTGACCGACCATCAGGGCTTCCTGACCGCCACCTGCCCGTCGTGTGCCGGCCCGGCCCGCCGAGAGACCGACACCATGGACACCTTCGTGGACTCGTCGTGGTACTTCCTGCGGTTCACCGACCCGTGGAACGAGGACGCGCCGTTCTCGTCCGACGCGGCAGAGCGATGGCTCCCCGTCGACCAGTACATCGGCGGTGTCGAGCACGCCATCCTCCATCTCATGTACGCCCGGTTCTTCACCAAGGCGCTGGCCGACCTGGGCGTGGCACCCAAGGGGCTCCGTGAGCCGTTCCAGCGGCTCTTCACCCAGGGGATGATCCGGCTCGACGGTACGAAGATGTCCAAGTCCAAGGGCAACCTCGTGGCCCCAGAGGCCATCCTCGATGCCCAGGGCGCCGATGCCCTCCGCCTGGCCCACCTCCAGGTGAAGCCCCCGCAGGAAGATGTCGACTGGGAGGACTTCGGCATCGACGGATGCGCCAAGTTCCTTCAGCGGGTATGGCGGCTCGCCGTGCCCGGATCGGACCTCATCACCGACGCCCGCGTCGGAGACCCAACCGAGGCCGATGCCGAGATCGACCGGGCCACCCACCGACTGGTGGCCCGCATCACCGACGAGTACGACCGGTGGTCCTACAACACGGCCATTGCCGGGTTCATGGAGTTCACCAACACCCTCTACCGCTACGTCCAGACCGACGAGGGGCCGCACGCCGAGACGGTGGCCGCGGCCGTGGATGCCCTCCTGCGGGTCATGGCCCCCGCCGCCCCACACCTTTGCGCCGAGCTCTGGGAGCAGCGCAACGGCGGCCATGTGCACGTCGAGGCATGGCCGATCGCAGACCCGGCCAAGCTGGTCGACGACACCGTCACCATGGTCGTCCAGGTCAATGGCAAGGTCCGAGACCGGATCGACGTGCCGTCCGACATCGACGAGGAGGGTGCCAAGGACCTGGCGCTCGCCTGCGAAAAGGTCGTGGCGGCGCTGGACGGCGGCGAACCCCGCAAGGTGATCGCCCGGCCCCCGAAACTGGTCAACATCGTCGTCTGATCCCGCACCAGATCGCATCGCCTGACAGGCGTCTCCGATACACCGCGCTTCGGTCGGGTCCCGCTAGGTTCGCCGACTCACGAGGCCCTCTGGCGGGGGTGGAGAGCAGGGTCTGGTATGCGAAGGATCTTCATCACGGGAATGTTCGCGGTCCTGATGACCGCATGTGGTGGAAGTGTGACGGCTCCGGCAGAAGTGGCTGCCGCCACCACGTCGAAGGTGCCGGCGACGACTGTCGCGGAGACCGCCACCTCGACCACCACTGAGGCACCGGCCCCCGCGACCGCTGCTCCGGCTCCGACGACTACCGCTGCTCTGGCCACCACGGTTGTCGAGGCCACCACGACGGTCGCGCCGGCCACCACGGTCGCCCCGGTGACGACGACCATCGCGCCGGCGACCACGACCGCCGCTCCGGCCACCACGACGACGGCTCCGTCCGCTCCGGATCCGATCCTGCTGGCCCGCTTCCGGGTCGCCCGGCTCGGCTTCCTGGCCGGAGACGGGGAGTTCGGTAGTTGTGTGATCAACACGGTGGGCATCGGCACGGCCATCAGGCTGAACGATTCGTCGGTGGACCCGACCGGCGCCGAACTGACCAGCCTCGAGGGATGCGTCGACGATTACGAGGCCCGGCTGGCCGCCGACACCTGGGGCAAGCGGATCGACACGCCCCCCGAGTTCATCTACGCCTCGGACGTTCCGAGTCGGATCCGGGAGCTGCTCGAGGAGGCCATCGTGGCCGCCACCGTCGAGTGGAGGAACTACGGACCCCTGGAGTACTGGGTGGCGGGTCTGGACGTGCCGGCTGCCGAGGAGCTTGCCGACCAGTACTGCCAACGTCGTGACGACCGGGATGAGATGCCGAAGGCCGATTGCCTGGAGAACCAGCACACCGCGAAGTTCCTGGTGGAGCAGGCGGCCCTGTCAGCGGAACGGGTGGCGGCCGGCCGGGCCGGCGGCTCAGCGGGCCGCAACGGCAACCGCGACTGGGGGATTCACCTGTTCAGTTCGTCGTACTTGATCTGCTTCGACGACCGGAACTTCTGTCCGTACGCCGATGAGCAGAAGACGGCGTTCCACGAGTATTTCCACGCCGTCCAGCACGCCCACATCTGGAGCAAGGACCGCGACACGCGGAGGGCCCTGATGGGTCCGATGTGGTGGTCCGAGGGTGGCGCCGAGTACATGGCGCAGGTCGTCTCGCAGCGCCTC
>JAAZXY010000022.1 GCA_014239855.1 Acidimicrobiales bacterium
CGCCGGCTCGTCGTCCTGTTCCGGCTCGGGCTCCCACGCCTCGGTATCCGTGGTGACCTCCTCGCTTGTGTTGTCCCCCGGCACGTCCACCGCCGTGGTCGTCGGGGTCGCCGCATCCGTAGTGGTGGTCGCCACGTCCTCGGAGGCCTCGGTCGTCGACGGCACGACGGTCGTTGCCGCCGAGGCGACGTCGTCGGCCGCCGACGGAGACGTCGTGTCGACGGCGACGGTCGTCGGCGGCGCCGTCGACGACGGACTGACCGGGGCACCCCCGGCGGACCCGTCGGTCGAGCCCGAGCACGCGGCCAGCAGCGCGGTGACGAAGAGGACCCGGGTGGCTCGCATCGCCGAAGTCTGGCAGCAGTCCAGCGGTCAGCCCGGTTCCGCCCCGAGGGCAGCCGGTCGATCGGTGTGGCTCCACTGGGACCACGAGCCGACGAACAGACGCCCCCGCCCCAGGCCGGCGTGCTCCATGGCCAGGAGGTTGTGGCATGCACTCACCCCGGATCCGCAGTAGGCGATGACGTCGGCGGCATCAACCACCCCGAGGTCCTCGTAGCGGGCCGCCAGTTCGTCGGGTGACCGGAAACCACCGGCTCGGGGGCCATCGGCTTCGAGGTTCCCGGCGAACGGAGCATTGCGGGCGCCCGGTACGTGCCCGGCCCGGGGGTCCACCGGTTCGGTCTCGCCCCGGTAGCGGTCGGCTCCCCGGGCGTCCAGAACCAGTTCACCGGCCCTACCGGTCGCCGCCACTTCGGCCACCTCCTCGATGGAAGCCACCTCTCCCGACGGCCACGGTTGGGTCGGGACCACGATCGGCGATCGGACGGTCGGCGAGGTCTCCAGCGGTCCGTTCCAGGCGGCGATGCCCCCGTCGAGCAACGCCGCCGGCCGTCCCAGGACACGCAGCATCCACACCAGACGTCCAGCGGCCATCCCGCCAGCGTCGTCGTAGGCCACCACCGGGTCCTCGGGCCCGATGCCGAGTGCTCCCATCGACCGGGCGAACGCCTCGGGCGCGGGCAACGGGTGGCGGCCCGCTTCGGGGCCCATCTCAGGTTCCAGCGTCGAGGTCAGGTGCTGGTCGAGGTCGACGAACACGGCCCCCGGGAGGTGGCCGGCGTCGTAGGCGTCACGCCCCGACCGTCCATCCAGATACCACCGGACGTCACAGGGAACGACGCCCGATATGGCCGCCACCTCCGAGGCGCCAACGATGGGGGCGAGACCGGTGCCGGCAGGTTCGTCTCGGGTCGTCACGCCACGATCATCCCACCGGGAACGAACACCGAGAGCTGGCAAGCACTTCACGGGTAACCAGATCGGTAATGTTGCACTCATATTCTTACTCACCTAGGGTCCACCGCATGCTCCGTCAGCTCCTCGCACCTCCCCTTCCGTCCACGCTGGACACCCGCACCGAGGCCTTCGCCCAGAACCGTGCCGACATGGAAGAGCACCTTGCCGTCATCGAAGAACTCCTCGACGAAGCCGATGCCGGCGGTGGCCCCGAGTCGATGGCCCGCCTCCGGTCCCGGGACAAGATGCCCATCCGGGAACGCATCGCCCACGTACTCGACCCCGACAGCCCGTTCCTCGAGATCAGCCCGCTGGCCGGATACGAATCCTCGTACGCCATGGGGGGCGGCTTCGTGGTCGGCATCGGCGTCATCGCCGGCGTCGAGTGCGTGATCTGCGGCAACGATCCCACCGTCCTGGGCGGCGCCATGACGCCCTACATGTCCAAGAAGTGGATGCGGGCCATCGAGATCGCCCGCCACAACCGGATCCCCTACGTCAGCTTCGTGGAATCGGCCGGCGCCGACCTTCGGGTCCAGACCGGCGACGGCTCCGGCAAACGTCGGTCCAAGACCGACCACTTCGCCGAGACCGGCCGCTTCTTCTACGAGATGATCGAGCTCTCCAAACTGGCCATCCCCACGGTCTGCGTGGTGTTCGGTTCGTCGACGGCCGGTGGCGCCTACCAGCCCGGCATGTCGGACTACACGATCTTCATCAAGGAACAGTCCAAGGTCTTCCTGGCCGGACCCCCGCTGGTCAAGATGGCCACCGGCGAGGACACCGACGACGAGACCCTCGGCGGCGGGACCATGCATGCCGAGAAGTCCGGCCTGGCCGACTACCTGGCTGACGACGAGATGGACGCCCTCCGAATGTGCCGCGAAGTGGTGTCCCACCTCGACTGGCGCAAGGCCGGTCCTGACCGCTCCTACGAGGCAGCCGAGCCGCTCCACGACGTCGAGGGCCTCATGGGCATGGTGTCCAAGGACCTCAAGCAGCCCGTCGACGTCAAGGAGATCATCGGCCGGGTGGCCGACGGCTCCCGGTTCGAGGAGTTCAAGCCCCGCTACGGACCGACCATGGTCTGCGGGTTCGCCACCATCCACGGCTACCCGGTGGGAATCCTCGGGAACAACGGGGTCATCTACCCGGAGGCCGCCGAGAAGGCCGCCCACTTCATCCAACTCTGCAACCGGCAGGACACCCCGCTGGTGTTCCTGCAGAACATCACCGGGTTCATGGTGGGCACCGACTTCGAGGAAGCCGGAATCATCAAGAAGGGCTCCCAGATGATCAACGCCCTGACCAACTCCACCGTCCCCCACCTCACCGTGATCATCGGCGCCTCCTACGGGGCGGGCACCTACGCCATGTCGGGACGGGGCTACGAGAACCGGTTCACCTTCCTGTGGCCGATGGCCAAGATCGCCGTCATGGGCCCCAAGCAGATCGCCGGCGTCATGTCGATCGTGCGGCGGGGTCAGGCGGCACGCAAGGGCATCGAGTTCGACGAGGAAGCCGACGCCGAGATCGTCCGCCTGGTCGAGGCCGCCCAGGAGCAGGGGTCACTGGCGCTCGAGGCCACCGGGGCGGTCAGCGACGACGGGATCATCGATCCACGCGACACCCGCACGGTGCTCGGCCTGTGCCTCTCGGCGGTGAGGACGGCGCCCGTCGAAGGCGCCGAGAACTATGGAGTGTTCAGACTGTGAACAGCATCAGCAGTGCCGGTGACACGACCTCGCCCATCACGGCGGTCCTCGTGGCCAACCGCGGCGAGATCGCCCGACGGGTGTTCCGGACCGCCCGCACCATGGGCCTGCGTTGCGTCGCCGTGTACGTCGACGCCGACGCCGACGCGCCCTACGTGGACGAAGCCGACGTGGCCGTCCGCCTCGACGACGGGGGCTACCTCGACAGCGACGCCCTGGTGGCTGCCGCTCAGGCCGCCGGCGCCGATGCTGTCCACCCCGGTTACGGGTTCCTGGCCGAGAACGCCGCCTTCGCCGTAGCGGTGGCCGATGCCGGGCTGACCTGGATCGGCCCCACCCCCGACGTGATCGCCTTGATGGGCGACAAGATCTCCGCCAAGGCCGCCGCGGTGGCTGCCGGCGTGCCCACCCTCCCGTCGTCGGACGACCCGTCGAGCGGCGATGTCGTGGGCTACCCGCTGCTGGTCAAGGCGGCGGCGGGCGGCGGCGGCAAGGGCATGCACCTGGTGGAGCGGCCCGAGGATCTGGCCGGTGCGGTGGCCACCGCCCAGCGGGAGGCCGCGGCGTCGTTCGGCGACGACCGGGTCTTCCTGGAGCGGTACGTGGCCCACTCCCGCCATGTCGAGATCCAGATCCTGGGCGACGCCCACGGTGGCCTCGTGCACCTCGGCGAGCGGGAGTGTTCCATCCAGCGCCGCCATCAGAAGGTGGTGGAGGAATCGCCGGCCGCCACGCTCGGACCGGAAGGCAGGGCCACCATGGGGGCCGCCGCACTGCAACTGGCTGACGGCATCGGGTACCGGTCAGCCGGGACGGTGGAGTTCCTGGTCGACGACGCCAGCGGTGAGTTCTTCTTCCTGGAGGTCAACACCCGCCTGCAGGTCGAACACCCGGTGACCGAGGAGGTCACCGGCATCGACCTGGTCCGCGAACAGCTGCGAATCGCCGACGGCGAGCCGCTGGGTTACGGACAGGACGACGTGACCTTCAACGGCCACGCCATCGAGGTCCGGCTGTACGCCGAGGACCCGGCGGCCGGTTTCCTCCCGGCCACCGGAACCCTCCAAGCCTGGGAGCCCGCCGATGAACCGGTCGTGCGTTGGGACTCCGGCGTGACCACGGGCAGCGTGGTCGGTGTCGACTTCGACCCCATGCTGGCCAAGGTGGTGGCCCACGGCCCCACCCGACGAGAGGCCGCCGGACGCCTGGCGCTGGCGCTGGAACGCATGCACCTCGGTGGGGTGACCACCAACCGGGACTTCCTGGCCGCCACGTTGCGCCACGAGGCCTTCCTGGCCGGCGACACCACCACCAACTTCATCGGGCGGCACGCCCCGGCGACCACCATGGCTCATGACGGCCCGACGGCTGACCGGGTGGCCACGACGGCCGTCCTCTGGCTGCAGGGACGCAACCGGGCCGAGGCTCTCGTCCAGGGCGCCGCTCCCAGCGGCTGGCGCAACGCCCGCCTTCCCGATCAGGAGGTCACCCTGGCCGGACCCGACGGCGACGAGGCCACGGTCCGGTACCGCTCGGAGCGGGACGGCACCTTCTCGATGGCCGTCGTCCGATCCGGGGCCGACCCGATCGACCATCAGGCCGTCGTCCACCACTGGACGACCGAAGGTATCGACCTGGCCGTCGACGGCCTGCGGTCCACGGCACGGATCACCAGCGTGCCGGCCGACGAACTGGCGGGCCGGGGCGAGGTCCTCCACGTGACCATGGCCGGCACCACCACCACGCTCGAAGCGCTCCCCCACTTCACCCTGCCCGGAACCGAGGCTCCGACAGGTGGCCTGACGGCCCCCATGCCCGGCCGGGTGCTCGAGGTGCAGGCGGCCGCCGGTGACCGGGTGGCCGTCGGTCAGTCCATGATCGTGCTGGAGGCCATGAAGATGGAACACCGCATGACCGCTCCCTTCGACGGCACGGTGGTCGAGGTGCGGGTGGCGTCCGGCGACCAGGTCGACAATGGTGCGATCCTGATGGTCATCGATCCCGACTCCGGCCCCGAAGAGAGCGCCGACGCCGATGGCTGATCCGCTCCGCATCGCCAACTGCTCGGGCTTCTACGGCGATCGCCTCTCGGCGGCCGCCGAAATGGTCGAGGGTGGCCACATCGACGTCCTGACCGGGGACTGGCTGGCCGAGTTGACCATGCTGATCCTGGCCCGCTCCAAGGCCAAGCGGCCGGGCGGCGGGTACGCCGGCAGCTTCGTGAAGCAGATGGAGCAGGTCATGGGCACCTGCCTCGACAAGGGCATCAAGGTGGTCAGCAACGCCGGCGGCCTCGACCCGGCGGGCTGCGCCGAGGCACTCGCCGAGGTGGCCGATCGTCTGGGGCTGTCGCCCACCATTGCCTACGTGGCCGGCGACGACCTGCTGGGCCGCCTCGACGACCTGCTGGCGGCCGGCGTCGACCTCCCCGATCTGGTGACCGGAGAACCGTTGACCGATCCGGACCGTTTCGTGAGTGCCAACGCCTACCTGGGCTGTTGGGGCATCGTCGACGCGCTGGATCGGGGAGCCGACATCGTGGTGACCGGGCGGGCCACCGACGCGGCCATCGTCTGTGGCCCGGCGGCATGGCACCACGGCTGGGCCCGGGACGACTGGGATGCGATGGCTGGCGGCGTAGTGGCTGGACACGTCATCGAGTGCGGCACCCAGGCCACCGGCGGCAACTACTCGTTCTTCACCGAGGTGCCGGGCATGGCCCGGGTGGGCTTCCCGTGGGCCGAGGTGGCCGCCGACGGCTCGTCGGTCATCGGCAAGCACGACGGCACCGGCGGCCAGGTATCCATCGGCACCGTGACCTCCCAGTTGCTGTACGAGATCGGTTCACCGGCCTACCTGGGGCCCGACGTGACGGCACGGTTCGACACCATCCAGCTCGACGAGGTCGGTCCGGACCGGGTGCAGATTCACGGCGTGCAGGGCGAGCCACCCCCACCGACGCTGAAGGTCTCCATGAATGCCATGGCCGGCCACCGTGCCGACCTGGCCCTCGCCCTCACCGGACTGGACGTCGAGGCCAAGGCGGCGTTGGCCGAAGAGGCCTTCTGGGTCTCCATGCCCTACGGACCCGATGACTTCGAGTCGGTGGAGTCCCGGGTCGTTCGCACCGACAAGGTGGACCCGGCATCCAACGAGGAGGCGACCGCCCAGTGGTGCCTCACCCTCAAGGACGCCGACGAACGCAAGGTCGGGCGAAGCGTGTTCAACGCCATGACCGAAATGGCCCTGGCCACCATCCCGGGCTTCTTCTCGGTCCGGAGCAGCTCATCGAAGCCCTTCGGCGTGCATCGGGCGGGGGTCATTCCCGCCGACCTCGTCCCCCAGGACGTGGTGGTCCTGAACGGGGGCAAGGTCGTCTCACGGACCGTCGTGGAGTCCGTCGCTCCTGACGGCGACCCGTCGATCGAACCGCCATCAGGGCCCGACGCGGCCATCCCCGATGGCCCCACGGTGGCCGCACCCCTCGGTCTGATCGCCGGAGCCCGATCGGGCGACAAGGGAGGCGACGCCAACCTCGGCCTGTTCGTCCGTGACGACGCCGCCTGGGCATGGCTGGACGATCACCTCACCGTGGACCGCCTGCGCGCCCTGCTTCCCGAGGCCGCCGAGCTGACCATCGAGCGCCACCGATTGCCGGCCATCCGGTCGCTCAACTTCATGATCCGGGGCCTGCTGGGCGAGGGCGTCGCCGCATCGTCCCGACAGGACGGCCAGGCCAAGAGTCTCGGCGAGTGGGTCCGAGCACGCCACGTGGACATGCCCGCTTCGCTGCTGCCCGCTGGGCATTCCGACGGCACCTCGAGCTGATGGCCACCGGGACCGTTCTGGAAACCACGGAACTGGCTCGTCGGCTACGGGCCGTACCGGCTCCCCGGCCTGTCCTGGACCGTGAGCGGCAAGCCCAGCTCACCGATCGCCAGCGCGAGGTCCTCGACCAGCTGGTGGACATGTTCGCCGACGGCTTCGTCGAGTTGACGATGGCCGAGATCGCCGCCCGGGTGGGCTGTTCCCTGCGGACCCTCTACGACCTGGCCCCCAGTCGCGACGAACTGGTGCTGACCGTCATCGACCGCAACCTGCGTCGGGTCGGACGGGCCGCCGTGGGTGCCCTGGATCCCGAGATGGCACCCCTGGACGCCATCCGGGCCTACCTCAGAGCCGCCAATCAGGCCGTGGCGTCGACCACCCCGGCCTTTGCCCGCGATCAGGCGGCCACCCCGGCCACCCACCGTCTGGCCACCGCCCACTCCGACTACCTGGTGGCCGTCACCCGGGCCCTGCTGGACCTGGCCGTGGAACGCGGCGAGCTCGGCAACCGGGACGGCACGCTGATCGACACCGCGGCAGTGGCCCACGTGGTCGCCGGCCTGGGAGCCATGTTCGCCCTTCCCGAACACATCGAAGCCATCGACTCGACGCCCCGGGAGGCCGCCAACGCCATGGTCGACGTCATCCTCCGGGGGCTGGAGGCCACCCCATGACCAACTCCGCCCCGACCCCGGTCACCGTGGCCGTCCTGGCTGCCGAACTGGCCGACGAGCAGCGGGCGCTCGACGAGATCGTGGCGCCCCTCGGCGAGGACGCCTGGGAGACGGCCACCCCCAGCCCCCGCTGGACGGTCGGCGACCAGATCGGGCACCTGACCTACTTCGACGAGACCGCCACGCTGGCCATCATCGACCCCGACGGCTTCCGGTCGGCTGTCGATGCCCTGATGGGCGTTGCTTCAGGCGGAGAAGGCGCGATCGACGACCTGACCCTGGGCGCCCACCGCCGGCTGGCGCCACCTCAGCGGCTGGCCTCATGGCGCGACGGTCGTCGGAAGCTGGCCGATGCGGCGGCCACGCTGGCCGAAGATGCCCGGGTGCCGTGGTACGGGCCGTCGATGGGCGGCAAGTCGTTTCTGACCGCCCGCCTCATGGAGGCGTGGGCCCACGGTCAGGACGTGGTGGACGCCGTCGGGGCCAGCCGGGTGCCGACGGACCGCCTCCGCCACATCGCCCAGCTGGGGGTCATCACCCGGGGGTGGTCGTACGCCAACCGCCACATGGAGGTGCCCGAGGTGGCCGTCGACGTGGTGCTCGAGGCGCCGTCGGGCGCCACCTGGACGTGGGGGCCCGGCGACGCCTCCGAGGCTGTCCGGGGGCCGGCCGAGGACTTCTGCCTGGTGGTCACCCAGCGGCGACACGCCGACGACACGTCGCTGGAACTTCTCGGCGACGCCGCCCACGACTGGATGGTGCGGGCCCAGGCGTTCGCCGGCCCGCCATCCGACGGACCCGACGCGGGGAGTTTCTGATGGCACTGGTCGAGACGACACGCGGTCACGGTGACCATGCGGGCGTCGTCACCGTCACCCTGGCCGACGAGGAGAACCGCAACGCCCTGAGCGCCGCGTTGGTGGCCGAGCTGACCGAGGCTCTGGACGCCGCCGACGGCGACCCCGCGGTCCGGGTGGTGGTGCTGACCAACCAGGGTCGGGTCTTCTGTGCCGGCGCCGACCTGTCCGAGCGCTCGAAGGGTGGCACGCCCGACGGTGGACCTCCCCCGAAGGCGGTGGACCCGGCGGCGCTGTTCTCGCGCTTCCGGCAGTCACCCAAGATCTACGTGGGTCGGATCGCCGGCCACTGCGTGGCCGGCGGCATGGGTCTGGCCGCCGCCATGGACCTCACGGTTGCCGATGAGGCGGCGAAGTTCGGCTTCACCGAGGTGAGGCGGGGCATTGCCCCGGCGATGATCTCGGTGCTCTGCCTTCCGAAGATGCGCCCCACCGATGCCGCCGAAGCCATGCTGCTGGGCAATCGGATGACCGGGTCCGACGCGGCCCGCCTCGGCCTCGTGAACCGTGCCGTCCCGGCTGCTGAGATGGATGCCGCCGTCGATTCGTTCGTGGCCGACCTGCTGGCCGGTGGGCCGGGTGCACTGGCGGCCACCAAGCAACTCCTGACCCGGGTTCCCACCTTGTCCGTGGACGAGGCCTTCGCCTGGACCGCCGAGCTCTCGTCGTCGATCTTCCGGTCCGACGAGGCCAGGGAGGGCATGCGGGCCTTCCTCGAGAAGCGCCCCCCATCCTGGACCGACTGACTCAACGCAGGAGTATCTCGCCGTCCATATCGGCGATCAGTGGGACGGCCGGAAAGGGACCTTTGACCCCGGTCCGGCCCGAAAACGGCAGAACCCCCTGCGATGCAGGGGGTTCCCGTGGAGCGGACGACGAGATCAGCCAGATGCCCCTCCCGGGTTCTCACACCGGCCGATCAGACCATGCTCCTCGTCGGTCGCCGAACGCTGGTCCCAGATCTCACCCCAGACGCCGGGATCCAACCCGGCCCGGACACAGTTCTTCACCTCCTCCGACAGACCCCGTAGCCGACGCTCCCCGCCGGCCGAACCACCCCCGGCATCGGACCCGGTGACCCCACCTGAGCCCTCGCACCGGCCGATCAGACCATGCTCCTCCTCGGTCGCCGAACGCTGGTTCCAGATCTCGTCCCAGACGCCGGGCGCCAATCCGGCCCGGATGCAGTTCTTCACGTCCTCGGAAAGCACCCGCAACCGGCCCTCCCCGCTGTTCGGTACTCCCTCCGTCCCCGGACCCTGATCTCCGGCGGTACCCGGATCACCCATCCGGTCAGGGTCACCACCCGACCTCTGACAGGCCGTCACGATGTCCTCCTCCTCGGTCGTCGCCGTGCGGCCGGCCTCCAACTCGCCCCAGGCATCGCCGAGGCGCTCCCTCGCACAGTCGGCGACGTAGTCCATGAGGCCGTCGAGTAGGCCCCGCGGGCCGTCGGAGGCCTCATCGGTCTCCTCAGTCGAGTGGGAGTGTCCCGAAGAGGCAGCGGTCTCGATCTGGGATCGGACCAACTGTTCGTCATAGAGCGCGGCGATCCCACGTCCGCTCATCCTCGTGACCTGGTCCGGATCTTCGGGAATCGCCCGGTACCCGGGGGCGACCGACACCGCCACACCCACATCGGCGAAGCCGGCATAGACGATGCCCCCATCGCACGAGACCCCGACCACCGTCGCTCCCGTCGCACGATCGACGTTGGCCAGACCCCACCCCGGTCTGGTCCGATCGAACCATGGTGGGCTGATGTCCTCCCAGGTCCGGCCGAAGTCCAGCGAGACGAGCACACCTTCCACGGTTCCGGCGTACACGACTCCCGGGCGCGAGACATCGACGTCGGCATCCCACGCGTACGACTCATCGGTCCGTTCCCAGGACTCTCCCCGGTCAATCGAGACGTAGAGGCCTCCGCCCGTCGCTGCGATCACGGAGCGGCCATCCGTCGGGTGGACGACCACCTCGTTGACCTCCGACGACGGCCCGGTCCAGTCATCGAGTCGCTCCCAGGTCCGGCCGCGGTCCTCAGACCGCCAGACCCCGTTTCCGGTCTCCGATTCCTGCGCGGTCGCTCCGAGGTAGACCCGATCGGGGTCCGCCGGGTCGAAGACGATGTCGTGGATCGACGATGCCGCGGTGAAGTCGTAGCCATCCATCGACTCGGCCCAGGTCCCACCACCGTCCTCTGATCGGTAGATGTGCGAACCCCTCAGCGCCCGATTGGCGAAACCACTCGGATCATTCACCGATCCGACGATGATGAGGTTCGGGTCGTCCGGGGCAACGGCCATGCCGTGGAGGTGGATGGCTCCGCTCGAGCCGGCAGTCGCATCGAAGAGGGACGCACCGTCGTCGATGACGCTGAAGAACGCCTGCTCGCTTCGCGTCGACCAGGAGACGCCCGAATCCACCGTCACACCGATCGACTCGTTCGGATGACTGGACGTGAAGACGAGGCTGTCGGGATAACCCGGCACAAAGGCCATCTTCATCGGGTAGTGCGTCAGAAGGGTGTTCGACTGAGACCACGACTGGCCCGCATCGCGCGACCTGAACGCACCTCGGCCTGCGGGCTGGCCGGCCCACACCTCTGCCGGTCGAACCGGGTTGATCTGAAGTTCGATCAACGTGTTCTCCACCACGTCGAGCGCCACCTGACGCCAGGACCGACCGCCGTCCGTGGTCTTGAACACCCCCTGCCCGAACAGTTGTCCCTGCACCTCCACGTCGATCTCGCTGCGCGAGGAGAAGACGAGCGAACTCGTTCCCACCAGCGCCATCAACGGATCATCGGGCCACACGGCCAGCGCCTGGAGATTGACCGCCGGCAGTCCTCCACCGGACCCGAAACCCGTCACGTCGTCGAACGTCCGGCCCCCATCGGTCGACCGGGCCACTCCGGAGCGGGTCGTCGCCCACACGACCTGCGACGCAGCCCCGACGACTCCGACCCTCTGAACCAGCGACCCCGGCAATCCCGCCGACGAAACCCGCCATGTCCGTCCTGCATCCTCGGACCGGGCCACACCGTCCGGCGTGGCGGCGAACCACCGGTCGCCATCCACGGTCTTGATGTCGATGACCTTGCCGAAACCCGATGTACTGACGATGGCGGACCAGGTCCTGCCACCGTCGAGCGATTCATGGACCCCTTCGGAACTCCCCAACAGGACACGGTCGGCATCGGTGGGATCAACGGCCAGCACGTTGACCACCGGAGTCCGCCTGCTGACCGTGCTGTAGGTCCTACCCCCGTCATCAGATCGGTAGACAATGCCCCCGAACAGGACACCGTTCACGTCGTCATCACCCTTCTGCGCGGTGTAGACGACCGTCGGGTCCGACGGACTGACCACGATCGTCGGAAACGACGTCTGGGGAGGACCGATGCTTCCTCCCCGAAGCACCTGCGAATAGCTCTCGGGGCCACCGGTCGTGGTCCTCCAGATTCCGGTGGAGTCGGCATGGAAGGCGATGTTCGGATCCGTCGGGTGGACCGCGGTGTCCTTCGCGTGGTCGAACCGGTGGAGCACCGTCCAGGTCTCACCGAAGTCGTCAGACCGTTGCACAGAATGGGCATTCTCCTCGATGCCCATGTACACGACATTCGGCGACGACGGCGAGACGACGAAGTTGGCCACCTCCCCCGAACGCATGGGGCGCCGTTGCCAGGAGAAGGATCCAGCCTCGGCATGGTTGACGGTGGGGGCCGGGCACTCGATGCCCTCGACCATTTCCACCGGGGTCCACACGTCGAACCAGGAGTCGTCCATCGGCCCACCACCAGCGGTCGAGTCGATCCTGCGGGTTCCATCGCCTTCGAGGAGGCATGGTTCGCTGAGGACCAGTTCCGCTTCGGTCGGCTCTGCACCCGATTGGAACTCAAGCATCCGGTCCATGCCGAACACCTCGAGGGCGCAGGCGAAGAGTTCCTCGTTGCCGGCCAGCACCGCCTCCCTCGTCAACTCGAATCGATCGGTCAGCGGCATCGTGGTGGTGGTGACAATGGCCTCGGGGACCGTTGTCGTCGAGTTGGTCGTCAACGTGGTCGTCGAAGTCGACGTCGAGGTCGAGGTCGAGGTCGACGTTCCAGGATCAGGCGTGTCGGAGGCCGTGGCATCTGCCGGAGTCACCTCCAGGGACGGTTCATCGATCACCGATGATGTCGTACCGACCGCTCCCACCGCCGGTTCCGGAGCGGAGTCCGCGACGGGGATGGCGGAACCGCCGCACGCCACCGCGATGAGGAGAACCGCCGTACTCATCCGCGCCCTGATCACGTCTGCAGCATTCCACAGGCCCGACGGGCGAACCACGGCAACCGAAAACGGCAGAACCCCCTGCGATGCAGGGGGTTCTGAGTGGAGCGGACGACGAGATTCGAACCCGCGACCCTCACCTTGGCAAGGTGATGCTCTACCAGCTGAGCTACGTCCGCGTCAGAACGGAACGATAGCGGTCACGCACCGCTTTGGCGCCCCATGGGCGGCCGACGAAGGCCTCCGCCTGGAGTCAATCCGCCGGTCGGAGATCGATCCGGAGGGTCAACACGCCGTCGTCAAGCGCGGCATCGGCATCACCCACGATGCCGAAGTCCATCAGATCATTCTGGGCCTGGTCGATGAACCGCTGCCGCTCCTCACCTCCAACCGGGGGCAGGGTGCGGGTCCGCACGGCGGCCGCCCGTTCCCGAAATCGCTGCAGCATCGCCTCGACGTCCAGCATCGGCTCGGTCATCGGACCACCTCCTCATCTTCTGACTGAACCGGGCCCTCGGCCCGGAGCTCGTCGGGGGCACCGTTTCCACCGGGGCGGGTGCGCCACCAGTAGGCAGCGGTCGACACCACCACGATCACTCCGAGAATCCGCAGCATGACCACCACCTGGTCAATGCGTTCGCCGGCCGTGCGACCCTCATCGTCGACGTCGGGTGGCACGGTCTCGATGGTCGTGACCTGGGCATCCGCAGGCAGGGCGAATGCCCCCATCCACAGACCGGCCACCAACACCAGCCCCGGGACGCGGGCGCGTCGACGCGCCACGATCAGGCCCCTGCTCCGCATACCGGAATCGTACTTCCGATGCCCGGCGGCGGCGGTTCAGCGCTGGTGCCCGGGGCACCACCAGGTGGTCCGACCACCCGCCGCGTCCCGTCGCATCGGCTCCCCGTCACGGGGACACATTCCGCCGGGCCGGCGATGCTCGAACAGGTCCCCGGTGTGGCTCCCGCCCCGACGGTCCATCTGGTCCAATGTGCGTCGGATGACCCGATGAAGACCACGGGCCTCATCGGCGTCCAGGCCACCTGACGCTCTGAGCGGCGACAACCCGGCCCGCCACAGGACCTCGTCGACCAGCAGGTTCCCGAGGCCGGCTACCCGTCCCTGGTCCAGCAACCTGGCCTTCAGCGGCCCTCGCCCACCGGCCAGAGCAGCCCGCAACTGGACGACGCCCAGCGACCACGCATCAGGACCGAGCGAACCGAGGTCGGGTTCCAGCTCGGCGCCCCCGAGCCGTCGGGGATCGTCGATCCACAACCGCCCTCCCCCACGGAACCGCAGGCCGAACCGCTCCCACGCGGGGTCTGATCGCCGCCCTCCCCATTCCAGGTACTCGATGGCCGCCGTGCCGTCGACCAGCAGCCGCCCGGTCATTCCGAACCGCAGGCCCAACGTGGGGCCACCGGAATCCAGCAGGAGGACCTTGCCGTGCCGGCGAACGTCGGTGATCCGACGCCCGGTCAGGGCATCAGCCATCCCCGCCGGCGTCACCCCTCCCTTGAGGAACCACTCGTCGGGGGCTTCGACGTGGTCGATGGTCCGCCCGACGACCCGTTCGGCCAGACGTCGGTACGCCTCGACCTCCAGGATCTCCGGCACGCCTCCTCCCGCCTGACCGGGCTACCGGCCGTTCTACCTACGGCTCAGACGCCCGCCGCGTCGAGCCCTCGGCCGAAGTCGGCCACCAGATCGTCGACGTGTTCCAGCCCACACGACACCCGGACCGTCCCCTCGCCGATCCCCGACGCCTCGAGCTCGTCGGGCGTGAGGCTCACGTGCGTGGTGGTCGCCGAATGGCAGACCAGGGTTTCCGGTCCTCCCAACGACGTGGCCTGACGGGCAATGGACGTGGCCTCCACGAACCGACGGCCCGCATCGATGCCCCGCGCCAGATCGAAGGTGAGCAGGCCACCCATGGACCGCATCTGACGCACGGCCAGCTCATGCTGCGGATGGGAGGCGAGTCCCGGATAGCGGACGTCGGCCACCTCGGGTCGGCCCTCGAGAAACCCGGCCAGAAGCAGCGCCGTCTCAGACTGCTGGCGGAGCCGGGCGCCGAGGGTCCGTACGCCCCGGTGGGCGTTGTAGGCGTCGTACGGCGAGGCGTTGGCCCCCTGGAGGGTGGCGAACCCCCACAACCACGAGATGAGGTCCTGGGATCCGGCGATCACCCCGAGGGTGGCGTCGTTGTGCCCGGCAATGCCCTTGGTGGCCGAGTGCAGCACCAGGTCGACCCCATGGTCCAGCGGCCGTTGACCGAGCGGCGTGGCGAACGTGGAATCCACCACGGTCAGGGCGTTGGCGATCGACCCGAGGTCATCGAGGTCGACCAGGTCGAGGCGGGGGTTGGCCGGGGTCTCGGCGATCACCAGCATGGTGCGGCCGGGCACGACGGCCTCGGCGAAGGCGCCGGGCGTGGTGCCGTCCACGAACGTGACGTCGATGCCCATGCGGGGACACACCGTCTGCAGGAAGAGCTGTGTCCCGGCATAAAGCTGACGTTGGGCAACCACGTGGTCACCCGACGAGCAGATGCCGAGCACGACGGCGCTGACCGCCCCCATGCCCGAGGCGAACGCCCGTGCGGCCTCGGCCCCCTCGAGGTCGGCGATGGTCGCCTCGAAGGCGTTGATGGTGGGGTTCCCGTAGCGGCTGTAGAAGCGATCCGGAGCCATGCTGGTGGCCAGGCGGCGCCCCTCGTCGACGCTGTCGAATGCGAAGGTGGACGTCGGATAGAGCACCGGAGCAAGGGACAGCTCACCGTCGGCCCGGCCACCCAGCACGGCCGCCGTCTCGGGATGCACCGCCTCTTCAGGGGTCGGTTCCTGTCCCTGGTCAGGGGTATCGGTCATGTTGATTCCACCTCCCGGAGGAATGTGTCGAGCAGCGATCCGACCTGTCGGCTGGCCAGCAGGAAACCATCGTGGCCGTCGGGACTCTGGATCACATGGTGGTCGCAGCGCCCACCGGCCGCCCGGATGGCGTCACGGATGACCGTCTGCTGACCGGTCGGATACAGGGTGTCGGAACTGATGCTGAGGGTCAACGTCGGAAGGTGGGCCAGACGCCCCACGGCGCGGTCCATGCCGCCACGGTCTCGGGCCAGGTCGTGGAGATCCATGGCCCGGTTCAGCACGAGGTAGCTGTTGGCGTCGAAGCGTCGCACCAACTTCTCGCCGTGGTAGTCAAGGTAGGACTCGACCTGGAAACGGTCCCAGCGGCCGAACAGCGAACGCGGGTTGACGAGGTCCCGGGAGAACCGGTCGTCGAACACCTCGTTGCTCCGGTACGTGATCTGGGCCACCGACCGGGCGATGGCCAGGCCGGCGAAGGGCCCGTCGCCGGGCTCGGCGTCGTAGTAGTCGCCGCCGCGGAACCGGGGATCGAGGGCGAGGGCCGTGCGGCCGACCGCGCTCCACGCCACCTGCTGGGCGCCGGCGGCCAACGCAGTGGCGATCGGCGAAAGGGCCCGGACCCGGTCCGGGTACATCACGCCCCACTCGAGGACCTGCATGCCGCCCATGGAGCCGCCGACCACGGCCAGCCAGCGGTCGACCCCCAGGTCGTCGGCCACTGCGGCCTGACATCGCACGATGTCGCGGGTGGTGACCGTGGGAAACGCCGACCCATAGGGACGGCCGGACGACGGGTCGGTCGAGGCTGGACCGGTCGATCCCTGACAGCCGCCGAGGGAGTTCATGCACACCACGAAATGGCGGTCGGTGTCGATGCCGCAGCCCGGGCCGATGACGCCGTTCCACCACCCCTCGGTGGCGTGGCCGCCGCCCGATGCGCCATGGGCGTGACTGTCGCCGGTCAGGGCGTGGCAGATGAGGATGGCGTTGTCTGCGTTCGGCGACAGTTCGCCCCACGTCTCGTAGGCGACCTCGATCTCGGACAGGGCTTCACCGCTCTCCAACGAGAGGGGTCGGCCGCCGCCGACCGAGGTGAACTTCCGTCCACCCACCGGGTCACCGTGTCGCCACGCTCCGGTCACCGGAAGCCCGGCCGAATAGGCGCGCGGATGCACAGGCGGGACGGACGGGTCGACGGGGTGTCCGTCGGTGCTCCTCGGTTCGTCCGTCATGGTCTGTTCTCCCACAGGACCTGCCACGCGCTCGGCGCCGACGGCATGGCCCGAAAGCCAACCGGCGGACACTTCGTTGCCCCTTTCGGGGCCACATCCCCACCGTCTCCGGCAGGCGAGCACCTTGGGTGTCCGTCCCAGGTTGCCGGACCCGGCGAACCGGGCCACTCGTGATGTCGTCGTACCAGTGTAGGCGGAGCGGCGCGCCGGGGCTCCAATCCATTGACTCCAGCCCGATGGTTGCGGCCGTTGGTTCAGCGGCTCGCCGGGTGGCGGGACCACCACCAGGCCACCAGCGTGGCCACCTCCTCAGGGGCGACGACGCCGTAGGCCGCCGACATGACCCGGCCGAACGCCTGCCACTGGTCGGCCGCTGCGGGCCCACCGGACGAACCATGCAGTAACCGGGCCAGGGCCGCCCCCTCGTCCCATGCACCGACGTCGACCGGCAGTGGCAGGTCCGCCACCTGGGACGCCGAGAGCCGGAGCCGACCGGACGACCGGGCCGCCCCGAGGGACCGCCGGACGGCCAGCGCGGTGATCGGCGGTGCCGACAACGCAGCCGCCAGACGCCACAGCACATCAAGATCCTGCCCCCGGTCCATCTCACCGGTCCCGGTCGGCTCGACGACGATCAGCGGGGTGACGGGTGCCAGATCCCCGGTGAGATCGACCACTACCTCGACCACCGCGGTCTGGGAAGCCACCAACAGCTTCGGTCGGCGCCTTTCGGCGAACCACCGTCCGACCTCGGGATCGCCGGCGCTGACGTCCTCGAGGTCGACCACCGGCGCATGCCAACGTCGGCCGTCAAAGCGACAGGGCCGTTCTCCCCATCGAAGGTGCAGGGGATCCACCGACCCCGTGGTCACCATCGGCGGGCGTTGGTCATCGGGACCGGTCCGCTCGACGACGCCCGCCACCAGACCGTAGAAGTGCTGGCGGAAGCCAGCGGTCACCGCGGCCAGTGTGCCGACAGAACCGCGGGTGGTCTCCCGGTCGCCCAGCGTCACTCCCGGGGGGATGCCGAGCACTTCGGCCAGCACCGCGCCCCACGTCTCCCCCACGACCGGTTCCGGCGCCTGCCCGGCGGCCACCACCTCCCGATCCACGAACACCTCCACGAGCCTCTCTGCCCTCGGCTGGCCTCCGCCCGGCAACCGCTCGACGACCGGGGCGCAGACCTCGGCATGGCCGGCGAACACCTCCGTCCGGTCCCACCAGAGCCCGGCCAGCCGGGCCGTCGACGTCACCAGATCACGGACCGGACCGGCGTCGCGGGCGGCCAACACCGACTGGGGCTGGATCAGCACCATCCGCCCTCCGTCGGCCAGCAGGTCCAGACCGACGGCCAGGAACAGCCAGGCCACGTCGGTGTAGGCGGCGACCAGCCCCGGATGTCGACGCCGGAGCCGTTCCCGATCGGTGGCCGACACCACCGTCGAGGCCCGCAACTGGCCCAGGAAGGGCGGGTTCCCGACCACCGCATCGAACCCGGCCGGGGGTCCACCGTCGGGACATCCGGCCCAGACGTCACGACCGTCATGGAGCGGATCACCGACCACCACCCCGACGACCTCGTCGGGTTCGATGTCGGCCCACGTGGCCAGGAGGCGACGGGTGGCGTCCACCGACGCCCGATCGACATCGGCGCCGAAGAGATGGGATCGGGCCACCGTCGCCGGGTCGGCGACCCCGCGATCCACGAGGAGTCGCCCGGCGGCCAGCAGGAACACCCCGGCCCCACACGCCGGGTCGACCACGGTGCCCGCCGTCGAATCGTCCGTGGGGGCGCTCGCTGGGAGAACCGCCAGTGCGGTCAGGCGTTCGGCGACGTCCGGGGGCGTGAAGAAGGCGCCACGCTGGCGACGGTCGTCGACCCGCTGCAGGTCGGCCGCCAGAACGGCAGCCAGATCATCGACCTCGTCGGAGGTCAGGCGGCCTCGGCGGCCGGATCCCACGCCATCAGGTCATCGAGCCGGGTGTCGTTGGAGTACACCTCGACAATGGGCTGCTTCATACCGAGGCGACGGAGCAGCTTGCGGATCTCCAGTTCCTCGTTCCAGAGCACCAGGCTGACCACCACGCCGGACTCGCCGGCCCGGGCGGTACGCCCTGAACGGTGGAGGTACGTCTTGGCGTCGGACGGCGGGTCGTAGTGGATGACCACGTCGACGTCGTCCACGTGGATGCCCCGGGCGGCCACGTCGGTGGCCACCAGGCACTTGACCTTCCCATCCATGAAGTCGGACAGGGCCTTCTCACGCTGGGCCTGACGCAGGTCGCCGTGGATGGGCGCAGCCTTGACGCCCTCGTCCACCAACTTGCCGGCCAGCTTGTCGGCCCCCCACTTGGTGCGGGAGAACACGATCGTCCGGTTCGAGGCGTTGATGATGCGCGCCGCCACCCGGACCCGGTCCATCTCGTGGACGGCCAGGAAGCGGTGCTCCATCTCGGACACCGTGACGTCGCGGGACGCCACCTCGTGGGTCACCGGGTCGCTCTGGTAGCGGCTGATGAGGGCACCGACCATCCCGTCCAGAGTCGCCGAGAAGAGCAACGTCTGGTGCTCCTTCTCCGTCCGGCGGAGGATCCACTCGACCTGGGGCATGAACCCCATGTCAGCCATCCGGTCGGCCTCGTCGATGACCACACCGGCCAGGTCAGCCACCGAGAGCTCCTCCTGCTGGATGAGGTCGATCATGCGGCCGGGGGTGGCGACCACGAAGTCGACGCCGCTGGTCAGTGCGGCGATCTGCTTCTCGATCGGGGTTCCGCCGTAGATGGCTTCGATTCGCAGACCACGGACCTCGGCCAGCGGCTCGAGCTCCTTGCAGACCTGTACGGCCAGCTCACGGGTCGGCACGAGGGCCAGGCCGGTGGGCCGCTTCGGGGTGCCCCGGGGAAGGCGCTGGATCAGCGGAATGCCGAAGGCCAGCGTCTTGCCCGAACCGGTCTTGGCCTTGCCGCACACGTCGCGGCCAGCCAGGCCATCGGGGATGGTGAGCGCCTGGATGTCGAACGGGGAGGTGATTCCCCGTTCAGAGAGGGCGTCGACCAGATCCTGGTCGATGCCCAGATCGGCGAACTGGGTCGTCGTCATGGTGTTCCTGTGCTTCCCGGCGGCCATGCCACCGTGTCGTCACCCGCGCCTCGGCGGGTCCGCCACCGCTCTTCCCGGGTGACGAGGCCGTCAGGGGTCGGCGTACAAGCGGCCGACGGACCCCAACGGGTAGCGGCAGCCTACCGGCGCCGCTCTCCGACCCTGAGGTTCGGGTCGACACCCGAAGTTGGTCAGACATGCCAGTTGGACCTGTTGCTCAGGTGGGACGGACCCGACCGTCGTGGACGTCCACGCCTTCGGCGATCAGGCGACGGGCCTGTTCGACCTCGTTGCCGGGCACCAGCCGACCGGTCGAGGTCACGACACGCCACCAGTGGTGCCCCCCGTGGTCCCGTAGGAATCGACCCACGGCCCGATGGGCGCCGGGGTGTCCGGCCTCGGCGGCCACCTCGCCATAGGAGACCACCTCCCCGGGTCGCAACGCGTCGAGGACGGCGGCCACGTCAGTCTCGAACGGAGTCATGGGGTCTCGAACGGGGTCATGGAACCGGGTTGCTCCGAGGAGATCAGTACGGACCGCCACGGGATCCGTGGGTGTCGCCACCCAGCGGCGCCAGCCGAACCACGTCGATCCCCTTCTCGAACCCCTTGACCTGCTGCCTGGCGAACGCCTGCTCCTCGACGTTGGTCATCAACGGGGTGACGGTTCCCTTCTGGGCCAGCACCTGATGGGCCTGCGCCAGGTCACAGAGCCGGGAAGCCAGATTGACCGCCGGACCGATGTAGTCGTCGCCGTCGATGAGCATGACCGGTCCCCGGGCGATGCCGGCTCTCATGGGCAACGGAGAATCCGCCTCGTCGATCAGGCCCTCGATGTCGACCACGGCCTCCACCAGGTCCTCCGGCTCGACGCCGACCATCATGACCCCGTCGCCCAGCCACTTGGCCAGACGCACCCCCCGCTCGGACGCCACCTGCCGCACGACCGCCCGAAAAGCGGTCACCACGTCGAAGGCCGCGACGTCACCCTCCCGGTCGGTGAAGGCCGTGAAGTCGCACAGGTCGAGGAACGAGAACGTACGGTCGATCCGCTTGATGGGCCGTCGGATCATCTCCCCGGTCATCGATCCCCCACCTCCACGGAGAGTCCTCTGGACGGAACCCGACCCCGCCAGGCCACCAGGCCACCGATGACGATGGCGGCGAGGGCCATCCAGACGTTGATCCTGACCCCGGCCACCAGCGAGGCGGCATCGCTGCGCAGCGTCTCCACCCAGAGGCGGCCCAGTCCGTAGCCACACACCCAGAGACCGGTCACGTACCCCGGCCGGAGCACCCCACGACGTTCGACCCGGACCAGCACCACGGCGAGGACCACGTTCCACAGGCCCTCGTAGAGGAAGGTCGGATGGAAGGTCGGCGACGCCGCGTACTGGGCCGGTCGGTGCGCGGCATCGATCTCGAGCGCCCACGGGAGGTCGGTGGGGCGGCCGAAGACCTCCTGGTTGAACCAGTTGCCGAAACGACCGATGGCCTGGGCCAACGGGATGGTGGGCACCATCACGTCCATCGCTGCGGCCATGGTCAGCCCCCGCCGTCGGGCCACCAGCGTTCCGACGAGTACGCCGGCCATCAGCCCGCCGGGGATTCCCAGACCGCCCTGCCAGAGAGCCGGAACGTCCTCCCAGCGGCCACGGAACGACCGCCAGTCGGTGGCCACGTGGTACAGCCGGGACCCGATGAGGCCCGCCGGAATGGCCCACATCGAGATCGAGGCGATGACCTCGGCGTCACCGCCACGGGCCGCATGCCGGCGTTGGCTCCAGGTCACGGCGACGAACGCCCCGAGGGCGATCATCAGCCCGTAGGCCCGCAGTTCCAGCGGCCCGATCGACAGGGCGTTGCCGCCCGGGCTGGGGATCGAGGCGAACACGTACGGTCCTCCGGTCAGGCGGAGAACGCGTCAGCGGGAATTTCGAACAGGTCGGCCTTACCGGCCTTCACCGCTCCCAGTTGGGCCCTGACGATCGGCAGGAGCTGTTCGGCGTAGAAGCGGGCCGCCACCACCTTGGTGGCCAGGTGGGTTGCGTCGCCCTCGCCGGCGTCGATCCGACGCTGCGCGCCGAGGGCCAGGCGGGCCAGCAGCCATCCGCCCACCAGTTGTCCGAACATCCGGAGGTAGGGCGAGGCCCCGGCCATGGCGTCGTTGGGGTCGTTCAGCCCGTTGGTCATCAGCCACTCGGTGGCTTCGCCGGTGGCGGCCCGGGCGTCGGCCAGTCCCGCGCGGATCGAGGCGAACGAATCGCCGGCGGCGGCCAGGTCGGCGTCGAGGCCGGCGATCTCGGCCAGCAGGTCGGCCATGACCGCTCCCCCGTTCATGGCCAGCTTGCGACCCACCAGATCCATGGCCTGGATTCCGTTGGTGCCCTCGTAGATCGGCGAGATCCGCGAGTCACGCCAATGCTGGGCCGCCCCGGTCTCCTCGATGTAGCCGTAGCCGCCGTGGACCTGGATGCCCAGCGACGACATCTCGACGCCCACGTCGGTGCACCAGGCCTTGGAGATCGGCGTGAGCAGTTCGGCACGGTCCGAGGCCGCCTGGCGGACGTCGGCGTCGGGGTGGCGGGCGGCCACGTCCAGCGATGCCGCGTTGAGGTACAGCAGGCAACGCATGGCGTCGGTGTAGGCCCGCATGGTGAGCAGCATGCGACGCACGTCGGCATGGTCGACAATGGCCGACTGCTCGCCGGCCGGTGCACCAATGGCCCGACCCTGCCGGCGGTCGATGGCGTAGTCGGCGGCCTGCTGGAGGGCCCGTTCGGTGACGGCCAGGCCTTCGACGCCCACCCCGAGGCGTGCGTTGTTCATCATCTTGAACATGTAACGCATGCCGTGGTGTTCCTCGCCGATGAGGAAGCCGACGGCACCGTCACCGGCGTCACCGAACGACAGGACGCAGGTCGGGCTGGCGTGCAGACCCAGCTTGTGCTCGACGGAAAGGCACTTGTAGTCGTTGCGCTCGCCGAGGCTGCCGTCGTCGTTCACCAGGTACTTGGGGACGATGAACAGCGAGATCCCCTTGGTTCCCGGCGGGCTGTCGGGCGTCCGGGCCAGCACCAGTTGGATGATGTTCTCGGTCATCTCGTGCTCGCCGAAGGTGATGAAGATCTTGGTTCCGAAGATCCGGTACGACCCGTCGTCGGCAGGGACGGCCCGCGACGTCAGCGCTCCGACGTCGGATCCGGCCTGGGGCTCGGTCAGGTTCATGGTCCCCGACCACTCGGCGGTCACCATTTTCGGGAGGTAGGTCTCCTTCTGTTCCTCGTCGGCGAACGAATGCAGGGCGTCGAGCGCCCCGACGGTCAGCATGGGGCCCATGGACCAGGCCCGGGAGGCAGTAGCCAGCAGTTCGGTCAGGACCGTCTGCACGGTGCCGGGAAAGCCACCGCCGCCGTAGTCCGGGTCCTGGGAGATGGCCCCCCATCCGGACTCCACGAACTTGTCCCACGCCGTACCGAAGGCCTCCGGCGCGGTGACCACCCCGTCAGCCACCGAGCAGCCCTCTTCGTCGCCGATCCGGTTGACCGGGGCCACCACCTCGGCCACGAATCGGCCCAACTCGTCGAGCATCCCGTCGATCGTCTCGGGGTCGACGTGTTCGTAGCCCGGGAGATCGCAGATCGCAGCGAGATCGCTGATCTCGGCCAGTACGAGGCGGATGTCGTCCAACGGCGGCCGGTAGTCACTCATGGTCGTGAACCTACCGCCCGGTCACCTCTCCGATTCGAGCGGGCCGATTCGAGTGGGCCGAACCGAGCGGGCCGATTTCCGACCAGACCCACCTTCGACCGGCGCGGCTACCGTCCGCGACATGACCGACGCCCCGACCGCCATTGCCAACCTCCTGTACCGGTACGCCGAGTTGATGGACGCCGGTCGCCTCGACGAGTGCGTCGACCTGTTCACCCATGCGCGCGTGCTGCTGGGAGACCCGGCCGATGAGCACACCCCGGTGGTCGACCGTGATGGCCTGGCCGCCGTCTGGCAGTCGATGGTCCGACTCCACGAGGACGGAACCCCACGGACCCGTCATCTGGTGGCCACGCCGATCATCGAGGTGGCCGCTGACGGGGCGACGGCAACGTGTCGGAGCACCTACACGGTGTTCCAGCAGGTCGGCGACGGGCCCCTGCAACCGATCATCACCGGGCGCTACCACGACCGGTTCGAGTCGGTCGACGGCGTGTGGCGGTTCGCCGAGCGGGCCTACCTGATGGACCTGACCGGAGACCTCTCAAGCCACCTCATGGGCCGGCTCGGCGCCTGAATCCGACGTAATTCCCGCCTGGATCCCCGTCTGGTTCCGCTCACCGGAGTCGCCGGCCGTCCAGTGTCGACGGCACCGCAGTTCGTAGGTCACGACGTGGTCGTCCGGATCGTCGACCACGAACAGGGCGCCGTCGTAGACCTGGACCCCGTCCACGAGGCGGGCGTTGTGAGTGGCCCGTTCGCCGCACCAGCAGCGGGCCTCCACCTGGACCTCGACCCGCTCGTCGGCCACCTCGAGGAGCCGGCGGGTGCCGTCGAACAACTCACCCTGGAAGCTGGTGAGCAGTCCGAAGGCGAAGACGTCGGCACCCAGGTCGTCGACGATGCGAGCCAACTGGTCGATCTGGGCCGGGAGATAGAACTGGGCTTCGTCGCAGACCAGATAGTCGATCCGCCCCCGCCGGGACGCCACCGCCAGGGCCATCTCGAACAGGTCGAGACGGGGACCGACCTCGACGGCGTCGGCCGACACCCCGAGGGCGCTGGACACCCGACCGTCCGCCCGGTCCAACTGGCTGCACAGGATCCCCTGGAGGCCCCGCTGGCGAAGATTGTGGTGGATCTGCAGGGCCAGCGTGCTCTTGCCCGATCCCATCGTCCCGAAGGAGAAGCGAAGGATTGCCATCAGCAACGACCCCGGAGGGCGAACATGGTCACGAACACCCGCTGGTCGCACCACAGTCGGTGCACACGTAGCACGACCCGGCCCGCTGCATGGCCACGCCGCACTGCATGCACAAGGGGGCGTCAGCCGACGATCGAACCGGGGCCGCCTCGGCCAGGGAGAGTTGGGCCGCGAACTGCGACGCCGACGGGACGGTCGGTGGATCTGCCGGGACGTCGTGGCCCTGGCGGGTCTCGGTGACCGATTCCTCGACCCCGGGAAGCGTCGGCTGGGTGCGCTCGCTTGTCGTGAGGATGTTCAGTTCGGCCCGTTCCTCGGGGCTGAGGTACTCCACGGCCAGACGGCGGAACAGGTAGTCGATGAGGCTGGTGGCGATCCGGAGATCCGGGTCGTCGGTCATGCCGGCCGGTTCGAAACGCATGCCGGTGAAGGCATCCACGAAGGCCCGCAGCGGCACCCCGTACTGCAGCCCGTGGCTGAGGGAGATGGCGAAGGCATCCATGATCCCGGCCATGGTCGAGCCCTGCTTGGAGACCCGCACGAAGACCTCGCCGGGACGGCCGTCCTCGTATTCGCCGACCGTCACGAAACCCTTGCAGTCGGCCACCCGGAACTCGAAGGTGCGCGACGCTCGGGTACGGGGCAATCGACGGCGCACCGGTTCGGCGAGCTCGGCGGCCACCTGCTCAGCAACCTGTTCAGCCACCCGGGCCGCCACGTCGGCCGGCCCGTCAACCGACGTCGAAGAGGCGTCGCCCACCGTGAGGGGCTGGGCCACCTTGCAGTTGTCGCGGTAGATGGCCACCGCCTTGAGCCCGAGCCGCCACGCCTCGAGGTAGAGCTCCTCGACGTCGTCGACGGAGACCTCCTCGGGCATGTTGCAGGTCTTGGAGATGGCGCCCGACAGGAACGGCTGGACGGCACCCATCATCCGGATGTGCCCCATGTGGTGGATCGGGTTGTCGCCCATCGAGGTGGCGAACACGGCCATGTGCTCCGCCCTGACCTCGGGACAACCGATCACCGTCTGGTGCTCGTCGATCCATGCCAGGACGGCCGTGATGGCGGCCTCGTCGTAGCCGAGGCGCTGCAGGGCCCGGGGCACCGTCCGGTTGACGATCGACATGGTGCCACCACCCACCAGGCGCTTGTGCTTGACCAGGCTGAGGTCGGGTTCGATGCCGGTGGTGTCGCAGTCCATCATCAGACCGATGGTGCCGGTGGGGGCCAGCACGGTGGCCTGGCTGTTTCGTACACCCACCCGCTGGGCCAGCGCACATGCCTCGAACCATGCGCTGCGACCCGCGGTGACCAGCTCGGGTGCCACGGCGTCGTCGAGCAACTCGGCGGCCTCC
Organism: Acidimicrobiales bacterium; assembly: GCA_014239855.1. GTDB lineage: Bacteria > Actinomycetota > Acidimicrobiia > Acidimicrobiales > MedAcidi-G1 > UBA9410. The sequence continues at coordinate 26,126 of JAAZXY010000022.1, forward strand.
CGGTGCATCTCCAGCACGCCGAGCATCGGCTCACGGTTGTGCTCGAAGCCGTCGAACGGCCCCATCCGGTCGGCCAGACGGGCCGAGGTGCGGTAGGCGTGGCCGGTCATGAGCGAGGTGATCGCCGCGGCCACCGACCGGCCCTCGTCGCTGTCGTAGGGCAGGCCCAGGGCCATGAGCAGCGCACCGAGGTTGGCGTAGCCCAGGCCGAGCTGGCGGAAGGCCCGGGTCGTCTCGCCGATGGCCTCGGTCGGGTAGTCGGCGTTGCCGACCAGGATCTCCTGGGCGGTGAACACCACCTCGACGGCGTGGCGGAACCCCTCGACGTCGAACCCGCCAATGGCCTCGGTGTCGTCGTCCGACGAGCCGAGGAAGGTCAGCAGGTTGAGGCTGGCCAGATTGCAGGCCGAGTCATCGAGGTGGACGTACTCCGAGCAGTTCGAGACCACCAGCCCGTTCACGATGAACGAGTGGTTCCGACCCTCGGTGATGTCGTACGTGAGCTCGTCGCCCTCGTCGGTCCTCGAGACGAGACGGGCGGTCGTGGCCGTGCGGTTACCGGCCCGCTCACGGGCGTCCAGCAACTCGACGAGCAGCCGGTGCTTGCGATCCAGCTCGAAGCCGACCTGGGCGGCGAAGGCGTCGACCGACCGGCCGGTGATCCGTAGGTCCCAGCTGGCGCTCCGCTGGTAGGCCGCCTCGGTGCCGTCCTTGCGGACGTACCGGAAGGGTGACGGTCCACCATCGTGGATCGGGTGGATCCGCGAGTTGATGCCGAGGGTCTGGAGCAGCCGCTGGGCACCGACCAGGAGGTCACGGGAGATCGAACCGAGGCCCACGTAGGAACCGTGCGACTCGGACCGGTACACGCAGCCGTCGGCGTCGAAGAGGCCTCGCAGGAACGCCGCGGCGATCTCCGGCGGTGCCTGCTCGATCGACCACGGCACGACCTTGTGGGCGCCGGTCACCGAACGGACCCCCAGCGCCTCGAGGAACCGCTTGAACGGTCGACGGGACAACCGGAGCTGCACGGTGCCGTTGGACTGCTCGGACGGCTTCAGGGGCCGGTCACCGTTGATCCATTCCAGGAGGACGTGATGACGGGGAAGGATCTCGTCGCGATCCTCGGCTGAGCCGTAGATGGTGGACGTGGTCGTCCCGGACGTGGAGCCGTCACCCACCAGCCAGCCCAGGTAGTGGCCGAACAGGGTGCTCCACTCGTCGGGGAACCGCAGTTCACCGGCGTGGTCGCCCTTGCGGCGATGGTCGTCGGGATCCGACGACACGGGCATGGCCATGTCGGCTTCCTCGGCCGGGGCGACCCGGTCCAGCAGGCGGACCTCGTCGTCATCGGACAGGTCGTGGGCCTCGACCCAACCTCGGTTGGCCGTGAAGAACCGGTGGTCGGGGGTGCAACGCACCTCGTGGCCGGTGTCGAATCGGAGCCGGACCACCGGGTTGACGCCGGTGATCATCACCGCGGCTGGCGAGGAGAGGACGACCTCCTCGCGGGGCTGGTCGTTGCTGGTGGCGTCGTGGGTCCAGACGCGGAACTCCTCGCCCCGGTTGATCCGGTCGACCAGATGGTCGAAGCGGACGAGGCCCCGGTCGGTGTGGACCAGTGCGTCGCCGGTGAAGCATGGATTGCTGGCGGTGATCCGGCCGGTGTTGGAGGCGGTGTGCCAGCGGTTGATCGTGGTGTCGAACTGGATGCCGGGATCAGCGCATTCCCACGCCGCCTCGGACATCTGCCGGAACAGGTCGCGGGCACCGACCGTGTCGAGCACCGATCCGTCGGTGACGGCCTTGAGGTCCCACTGGCCGTCGGCCTCGACGGCCGCCATGAACTCGTCGGTCACCCGAACCGAGTTGTTGGCGTTCTGGTACATGATCGAGTGGCTGTCGGCGCCGTCGAACCCGACGTCGAAGCCGGCCTGTTCCAGGACGCGGACCTTGCGTTCCTCCCGGGCCTTGCACCAGACGAACTCCTCCACGTCCGGGTGGGCCACGTCGAGGACGACCATCTTGGCGGCCCGGCGGGTGGTGCCTCCGCTCTTGATGGTGCCGGCCGAGGCGTCGGCGCCCCGCATGAAGCTGACCGGCCCGCTGGCCTGGCCGCCGCCCCGCAGCGCCTCCCTGGAGGATCGGATGGCACTCAGGTTCACACCGGCGCCCGAACCTCCCTTGAAGATCGTGCCCTCCTCCACATACCAGTTGAGGATCGACGACATCTGGTCGTCGACCGAGAGGATGAAGCAGGCCGACGCCTGCTGCGGCACGTCGGGGACGCCGATGTTGAACCACACCGGCGAGTTGAAGGCGGCCCGCTGGGTGATCACCAGATGACGCAGCTCGTCGGCGAAGGCGGTGGCCTCGTCGGCATCGACGAAGTACCCGTCACGCAGGCCCCAGTCGGCAATGGTGCCGGCCACCCGGTCGGCCACCTGGCGAAGGGAGGATTCCCTGTCGGGGGCATCCATCGCCCCGCGGAAGTACTTCTGGGCGAGGATGTTGGTGGCGTTGACCGACCAGTCGGCGGGAACCTCGACGTCTTCCTGTTCGAAGGCCACCGAGCCGTCCCGGTGGTCGATCAGACGGGAGGTGCGAACCTCCCATTCGACGTCGTCATAGGGATCGGCTCCGTCACGTGTGAATCGGCGGCGGATCCCCAGGATCCCCCGCTCCGGTGCCATCGACATCGTGTACCACCCTCGCCTGTTCAGCCATCTGTTCAGCCATCTGTTCGGACTCGGGCCCGCTGACCGGAGTGTCCGGTCCGCCTGCCCGTATCCGAACCGTACGACCGACCAGTGACAGTCACCGGTCGACCAGCACTGGACAGGGCCGGACAGGACCCGATGGAGCGTGGCCGGCGGCGGAAGGCCCAGGTCGAGGACGAACCGTCGGGCCTCCCGGAGGAGTCCGACCTGTCAGACCCAACGCCGTACCGGACGAACCGGCACCACGGGTTTCAGCCGGGCCGACCGCCGCCGGCCACAAGAGCCGACGTTAGGGACGGCTCCCTGTGGACGGATAGGGGGAGGAGCTGGGGATTTCCCGGTGGATGACGCAGCGGTTCTCCACAGGACGGCTCCGCTCGGCTCCGGTCGCCTTCGGAGGTCGGCCCGGTACGGACGAGGGCTACGGTCATCACGTGCGACGAATCCACCCCGAACCGGAAAGCCCCCAACCGGAGAGCCCCCAACCGGAGAGCCCCGACCCAGAAAGAACTGTCGATCCGGTCGACCTTTACCTCGGCGATGACCGACCCGCTCCACCGGGGCGCCCCTGGGTGATGGTCAACATGGTGGCCTCGGTGGACGGCGCCACCGCGGTGGCCGGACGATCCGGCGGGCTCGGCGGGCCAGCCGACCGACAGGTATTTCGGGCCCTACGGGGCTGTGCCGACATGATCCTGGTCGGGGCGGGGACCGTGCGGGCCGAGGGCTACCGGCCGCCCCGCTCCCCCGAGGACACGGTGGTGGCTGACCGGGCGGCCGCCGGGCGAGCGCCGAGACCCCGTCTGGTGGTCGTGTCGGCCAGCCTGGATCTGGACCCGACGGCACCACTGTTCGCCGACCGTGATCCGGCGGATCCGCCGCCCATCGTGGCCACCGTCGCCACGGCACCCGCTGATCGGCGAGCCGGTCTGGAACCGGTGGCCGAACTCGTGGCCTGCGGTGAGACCCGGGTGGACCTGACCGGCCTATTGGCCGTGCTGGACGATGTCGGGGCCCGCACCGTCCTGTGCGAAGGCGGACCGGACCTCAACCACCAACTGTTCGCCGCCGGACTGGTCGATGAGCTCTGTATCAGCGTCTCGCCGAACCTGGTCGGCGGCGTCGGTGGGGACGGCCGGAGCCTGATGGCCGGCCCACCGCTCTCTGCGGCCATCGGCCTGACGTTGGACCGTGTCCTGACCGAGGACGGCTTTCTCTTCTGCCGCTATCTGGTTTCCTAGCCGACGGGGAGGACGATGCGTTGGCCCGGCTGGAGGACCGAACCCCCGGCTGCGTCGACCAGTCGATCGACGGTGGCCCTCAGGTCCCGACCGTCCGGGTTGATCGATCCGGCAATCGACCAGAGGGTGTCGCCCGGCTGGACCACGTGGACGACCGGCTCGCCCACCGCAGCCACCATCGGCGCCCCCGTCGTGCCGGTGACCCGGCCGATCAGTTCGCCGCCCAGCAGGGAGAGAGCCGAGACGAGCAGACCGAGGACCACGGCTGCCATGAATCGGCGCCGCCGGTAGACCACTGGCGAGACAGGCAGCGAGACGGCCGACGAAATCAGGGGAACGGACCGGTCAGCGTCGATGTACTGCCGGCGGACGGCGCCCACCACGGCGGGCTCGGCGGCCAGGACGTCGGTGACCAGTCGATGGACGGTGGCCAGCCGCTCACCGGTACCGCTCTCGACGGTGCCGCTCTCGACGGTGCCGCTCAGCACAGGCGGCACGGCCCGGAGGAAGGTCGGGGCGGCGACCTCCGGGTACCGGGGGAACTCGAGGGGGAGTTGGGAAACGGTGGCGGTGTTCATGTGGACCATCCTTTCGATCGGGTGTGACAGTCCCCCGAAAGGGGGTACTTGACACGGAACGTCCGTTCGACGAACATGATTTCGACGTACACGTGTTCGATCACGAGATGTAGTGTATCGAACAGGTGTTCGGTGTCAAGAGATGCCGAAGAAGTCCGTCATCGACACCGCACGACCAGACCGCACGACGAGAGCCAGCGTGCAGAGAGAAGGAAACCCGACATGAGCGCCACGGGACTGACCCCTCGCCAGCAGGAGATCCTCGAGTTCATCGACGTCCAGATCAACGACCGCGGCTACCCGCCGTCCGTCCGCGAGATCGGTGACGCGGTCGGCCTCACCTCCCCCTCGACCGTGCACTCCCACCTGGCCACCCTCCAGGACCGGGGCTTCATCCGACGTGACCCGAGCAAGCCGCGGGCCATCGAGGTCCGCCTCGACCCGGTGAGCGGCGCAGCCGTCGACCGGGGCGCCGTGCGCCACGTGCCCCTGCTGGGCGACGTGGCCGCCGGCACCGGTGTCATCGCCGCGGAGAACGTCGAGGAATCCCTCCCCCTCCCGGCCGAGTTCACCGGCGACGGAGACCTGTTCATGCTGCGGGTGCGGGGCGAGTCGATGATCGACGCCGGCATCCTCGACGGCGACCACGTGGTGGCCCGGGTCCAGCAGACCGCCGAAGCGGGCGACCTGGTGGTGGCCGGCATCGACGGCGAGCAGGCCACCGTCAAGCACTTCCAGCGTGACGGCTCCACCATCGTCCTGGTGCCGTCCAACCCGAGCTTCGAGGAGATCCGTCGGTCAGCCGACGAGGTCACCATCTACGGACGGGTGGTCACCGTCCTCCGCCGGATCTGATCCAGCCGGGCCCACCGGGGTCTGGTTCAGGCACCCTTCAAGAGGGGTTCAGGAGCAGGTCGCGGAGCACCGCGTAACAGGACTCCACCGCGGAGCGCTCCACCCGCTCGTCGGCGGTGTGGGCCAACGTCGGCTCACCGGGCCCCAGGTTCACCGCGGGCACCCCGTGCTCGGAGAAGAACGCCACGTCGGTCCAACCCAGCTTTGCCCTGACCTCCAGGCCGCCATCGGTGGCCAGACGCTGCAACAGCGGATGGGACATCCCCGGAGCGGCGGCCGGCGAGTGGTCGACCAGCAACACCTCGTCGCCCTCATCCAGGAACGGCGCCAGCACGGAGCGGACATGGGCCTCGGCCTCATCGCCCGTGCGGTCCGGCGCGTAGCGGTGGTTGATCCGGACCATGGAGCGATCGGGCACCACGTTGCCGGCCACGCCACCTTCCACGTGGACGGCCTGCAGGGCCTCGCGGTAGCGGCAACCCTCGACCACCGGCTCGCGGTGTTCGTAGGCCTCGAGCGCCGTCAGCAGGGCACCCAGACGGTGGATGGCGTTGCGGCCCATCCAGGGGCGAGCCGTGTGGGCCCGGGCGCCGGCCAGGGTGACCTCGAAGCGCATCGTTCCCTGGCAACCGGCCTCGACCGCTCCGTCGGTGGGCTCGCCGAGGATGGCCACGTCGCCGACCAGCAGGTCGGGTGCCTCGGCGAACAACTCCCGGAGGCCGTTATGGGCAATGGCCACCTCTTCACGTGCGTAGAACACCCAGGTCACGTCGACCGCCGGTTCGGTCACCGTGCGGGCCAGCTCCAGCATCACGGCGAGGCCGCTCTTCATGTCGGCGGTTCCGAGGCCCCACAGCGTGTCGCCGTCCAGACGGGAGCCGGAGGTGTCGCCGGGAACGGTGTCGGTGTGTCCACCGAGCACCAGGCGGTGATGGCGACCGAGGTTCGTGCGGGCCACCAGGTTGTCGCCGATCCGGTCCACGGTCAGGCCCGGAACGGCACGTAGTTCGGCCTCCAGGTGCGCGACGAGGTCCGCTTCGTCGAAGCTGACCGACGGGATGTCGACCAGCTCCGCGGTGAGGGCCAGGAGATCGGTCACGGGACGGTCCTTCGGTCCGGAGTCGATCCGACTCAGGTGCTGACGCCGTGGGTGCGCAGGACGTCGTTCAGCGCCGACTTGTCGTGCCGCTCCCCCGGCTCGAGATGCTTGAGGACGAGCACGCACGGCAGGCCGAACTCGCCCCCGTCGAACGTCCGGGGTCGGGTGGCCTGGACGGCCACGCACCAGTCGGGAACGACGCCACGGCCCAGTTCATCACCAGTGGCCGCGTCGATGACCGGGATCGACCCGGTCAGCACGGCACCGGCACCCAGCACCACGCCGTCGCCCACCCGGGCGCCCTCGGCCACGATGCAGCGGCTCCCGATCAGGCAGTCATCGCCGATCACCACCGGCACGGCGTTGGCCGGTTCCAGCACACCGCCGATGCCGACGCCGCCCGAGAGGTGGACGTTCCGGCCGATCTGGGCGCACGAACCGACGGTGGCCCACGTGTCGACCATCGTGTTGTCACCCACGTAGGCGCCGATGTTGGTGTAGCTCGGCATCATCACCACGCCGGGGCCCTGGTAGCTGCCCCATCGGGCCTGCGCTCCGGGCACCACGCGCACCTGGCGGGCCATCCAGTCGGTCTTGAGCGGGATCTTGTCGGCGAACTCGAACGGCCCCATCTCGATGGTCTCCATCTGGGAGACCCGGAAGAGCAGCAGGATGGCCAACTTCAACCATTCGTTGACGACCACGCCCCCCGCACCGTCGGGTTCGGCCACCCGGGCCGCTCCGGTGTCGAGCAGGTCGATGGCGGCGTGGATGGTGGCGACGGCCTCGGTGTCGTCGTGGGTCAGGCCCTCACGGCCCGTCCACAACTCCTCGACCCGTGCCTTCAGGGCATCGTGGGAAGAATCGGTCGGCATCGGGCGAGGCTACCGGCG
>JAAZXY010000023.1 GCA_014239855.1 Acidimicrobiales bacterium
GGGGCTGAACGGCTTGACCACGTAGTCGTCGGTCCCCAGTTCGAAGCCGACAATCCGGTCGACCTCGTCGTCTCGGGCGGTCACCATGATGATCGGCACACCGGAGGTGGCTCGGATCCGGCGGCAGACCTCCAGCCCGTCGATACCGCCCGGGAGGCCGAGGTCCAACAACACCAGAGACGGTGACCGTTCGGCGAACAACGCCAACGCCCGCTCACCGTCAGCGGCCAGATAGGGGCGGTGCCCGTCGCGACGCAGGTACAGGTCGAGGAGGTCGGCAATGTTCGGATCATCCTCGACGACCAGGACCACGGCGCCGTCGGTCCGCGTCGATTCGCCCGGATCGCCTGTCACATCCCCATCGTCGCACGGTCGACGTGCAGAAGCCCTTCGCGGAAGATGAGGGTCGCGTGAGGGAATCGGCCCCGGTGCGTCACGGGGGTGTCGGTAGCCTCCGGTCGTGGCCACCTATCTCGATCGGATCCTCGCCGCACATCGTGAGGCCGCCGCCGACGACGGCCGGACGACGGAAACGCTGGTCGACGCGACGCTGGCCCTGCCCGATGCCCGGGGCTTCGCCGCGGCACTGGTGGCCGTGCCCGATGGTGAGGCGGCGGTCATCGCCGAGGTGAAACGCCGTTCGCCGTCGAAGGGCGATCTGGCCGCCGATCTGGATCCGGCAGCCACCGCGTCGGCGTACGTCGACGGGGGAGCGGCCTGCCTCTCCGTGCTGACCGACGTCGACCACTTCGGTGGATCCCCCGATGACCTGGCAGTCGCCCGGGCCGCCGTGGAGGTCCCGGTGCTACGGAAGGACTTCACCGTCGACGCCCGCGACGTCTGCGATGCCCGTCTCATGGGGGCCGACGCCGTACTGCTCATCGCCGCGGCACTCGACGACGCCGAACTGTCCGACTTCCACGCCCTGGCTGGCGAGGTGGGCCTCGATGCCCTGGTGGAGATCCACGACGAGGCCGAACTGGAGCGGGCCCTGGCCGTCGGCGCCCGGCTCATCGGCGTCAACCAGCGCGACCTGGTTACCTTCGAGGTCGACACGGCCCGGGCCGTTCGCATGGCGCCCCTCATGCCCGACGGGGTGGTCCGGGTGGCCGAATCAGGCATCCGGGGCCCCGAGGATGCCCGCACCCTGGTGGACGCCGGTTACCACGCCCTGCTGGTCGGCGAATCGGTGGTGACCTCCGGTGACCGGGCGGGCGCCGTACGAGCCCTACGAGGGGCCCCCGACGGGTCCTGAAATGGGGGATGATTCGACGGTGTTCATCAAGATCTGTGGCATCACGTGCGCCGAGGATGCGTTGTTGGCCACCGCGCTGGGTGCTGACGCCCTCGGCTTCATCTTCGCCCCGTCGCGCCGTCAGGTGTCCGAGCGGGTGGTTCGGGACATCGTGGGCCAGCTGCCGCCCGACGTGATGACCGTGGGGGTGTTCCGCAACACCGGCCGGGCCCGGGTGGTCGAGACGGTGAACCGGATCGGTCTGCGGGCCGCCCAACTGCACGGCGACGAGTCGCCGGCCACCACGAAATGGGTGGCCGATCGGGTGCCGGTGACCATCCGGGCACTACCGGCTGGTTCGCCCGACGTGGACCGCTTCGACGAGTTCGGCGCCGACCTGCTGCTCCTGGACGCCCCGATCCCCGGAGCGGGGAAGGTGTTCGACTGGGCCATGGCCGATGGGCCGTCGTCGATCCGACCGATGCTGCTGGCCGGTGGTCTCACACCGGACAACGTGGGTGAGGCCATTGAGCGGGTCGACCCCTACGGTGTCGACGTGGCCAGCGGCGTGGAGGCTGCTCCCGGGCGAAAGGACCCCCGTCTGTTGCGGGCGTTCATGACCAATGCCCGGGCGGCCCGACCAACGAGGGTCGAGGGCTACCGGGGTGACCCGACGAATCGCCCCTTCGACTGGCAACAGGACGAAGCCGGGCCCACCGGTGAAGCAGATCGAGGGACGGACCGACCATGAGGTCCCGGAGGAACCGGGAGGTCCCGGAGAACATGACGAGGTTTCAGAGGCCATGACATTGCAGGAGCCCACACCGGACGGGAGGTTCGGCGAGTTCGGCGGCCGGTTCGTACCCGAGACGCTGATTCCGGCCGTCCTCGAGTTGGAGGTGGAGTTTCGGAAGGCGTGGGCCGATCCGACCTTCCGGGCCGATCTGGACGCACTCCTGTCGGACTACGCGGGGCGACCGTCCCCGATGACCGAGTGCCACAACCTGTCTGAGGAACTGGGGTGTCGCCTGTTCCTGAAGCGTGAGGACCTCAACCACACCGGCTCCCACAAGATCAACAACGTGCTCGGCCAGGCCCTGCTGGCCCAGCGGATGGGCAAGACCCGTCTGCTGGCCGAGACCGGCGCCGGCCAGCACGGCGTGGCCTCGGCCACCGCGGCGGCCCTGTTGGGCATGGAGTGCTGCGTGTACATGGGCGAGGTCGACGTCAAACGCCAGGAACTGAACGTCTTCCGGATGCGCCTGCTGGGCGCCGAGGTCCGTACGGCCATGTCGGGGAGCCGCACGCTCAAGGACGCGGTCAACGAGGCCATGAGGGACTGGGTGGCCACGGTGACCGAGTCCCACTACTGCCTCGGTTCGGTCATGGGCCCCCATCCCTATCCGTGGATGGTCCGCACCTTCCACGAGGTACTGGGCCGAGAGGCCCGTGAACAGAGCGAGGCGTTGCTGGGCGGTCCGCCCGACGTGGTCGTGGCCTGCGTGGGCGGAGGCTCCAACGCCATCGGCATCTTCTCGGGATTCGCCGACGCGGCCACTGAACTGGTCGGCGTCGAGCCGGCAGGTGGTGCGGCCGTGGGGCGTGGAGTGCCCGGGGTGGTCCACGGCATGGACTCCTACCTCATGCAGGACGAGTTCGGCCAGGTGCTGGAGGCCGAGTCGATCAGCGCCGGACTGGACTATCCGGGAGTAGGTCCCGAGCACAGCCATCTGGCCTCCATTGGCCGGGCCCGCTACGAGGCGGTCACCGATGACGAGGTGGTGGAGGCCTTCCAGTTGCTGAGCCGGTCGGAGGGCATCATTCCGGCGCTCGAGCCGGCCCATGCCCTGGCCTGGGTGTCCAGGGAGCGGGTGTCGCTGGCCGGGAAATCGGTCGTGGTGAACCTGTCGGGACGTGGCGACAAGGACGTGGCCCAGATGATGGACATCCTGGCGTGAATGCACCGACGGGAGATGGCTGGTCGAGGGTGATCGGTCCGGTCGAAGCGGCCCTGCGGGCCCGACGGGACGGCGGGGGAAAGTGTCTCGTCGTGTACGTCACCGGAGGTCTGGGCGACGACTGGCTGGACACGGCCCGGGCGGTGGCCGCGGCGGGTGCCGATGTGATCGAGATCGGGGTGCCGTTCTCGGATCCGGTCATGGACGGTCCGACGATCCAGGCGGCCAACGACGTGGCGTTGGCCGGCGGGGCGACACCGGTGAGCATCCTCGACGCCCTACGGGGTGCCGATGTGGGCGTTCCGCTGGCCGTGATGACCTATTACAACATCGCCTACCGCATGGGCCTGGAACGCTTCGCCCAGTCGCTGACGGCCGCTGGGGTGTCCGGTTGCATCCTGCCCGACCTACCCCTCGAGGAGGCTGGTCCCTGGTTGGACGTGGCCGCCGGTGCGGGTGTCGAGCCGATCCTGCTGGCGGCCCCGACCGCGCCCGATGAGCGGCTGCCCCGGATCTGCGAGCGAACCAGGGGTTTCGTGTACGGCGTGGGCCTGCTGGGTGTGACCGGCGTGCGGTCCGAGTTGGCGGCCAGCGCGGTGGAGATCGCCTCGAGACTGAAGCCGATCACCGACGTGCCCGTGCTGGTGGGCGTGGGCATCGGAACCCCCGATCAGGCTGTGGAGGCCTCCCGCCACGGCGACGGTGTGGTGGTCGGTTCGGCCGTGGTGCAACGCATGGTGGACCGGGCCGGTCCGGAGGGTGTCGCCGAGTTGGTGGCCGAGTTCCGTGCCGCCCTCGACGGCTCCTGACCGGTTAGCCGTGACCTGCTGCCAGTGACCTGCTTCTCATGACCACTCAGAACGTTCCCATGGGGCGTCAGCAGCCCTGGGTGCGGATCGGTCCCGATGGCACGGAGGTGGTGGCCGACACGCTCTTCGAGCTGGTGGGTCCGGAGTGGTTCGACGATCTGGCCCGCCGCTTCTACGAGGGCGTGGCCGGGGATCCCGTGCTGCGGCCGTTGTACCCCGATGACCTCACCGGTCCGATCGGTCGGCTGGCCGGCTTCCTGCGCCAGTACTGGGGCGGCCCTGCCGACTACAGCGCAGAGCGGGGACACCCCCGTCTGCGGATGCGTCATGCGCCGTACGCCATCGCCTCGCTCCAACGCGATGCCTGGCTGGCCTGCATGTCGGCTGCGGTGGCTGGCGGTGGTCTCACGCGGTCCGCCGAATTGGCCGTGATGGACTACTTCCTGAACGCGGCAGAGCACCTGGTGAACGCACCCGACTGATCCGGCGGTGCCACCCAGAGCACCGCCGTCGGTTCGGTAGCCCGGTCCGATCGAGGCGTTGTGATTCCCGATGACCTTCGAGCCCGGCTCCGGATCGTTGCAACGAAAGGCCTCCGGGATCGGAAATGCTTGACATTGGGTGCTGGAGGTAGTCGGATGTCATTTGACCACGAGGTGGGCATACCCATCCCGATACCCAAAGGAGATGGTCGATGAACAAGAGCGATGTGATCGCAGCAATGGCGGAGCGGGCCGGGACGTCCAATAAGGACGCCGGTGCGTGCCTGGATGCGTTCTTCGATGTGGTGGCCGATGCGGTGGCCGCCGGGGGCGACAAGGTGTCGATTCCCGGTTGGCTCTCCTTCGAGCAGGTCCACCGGGCCGCTCGTACGGCCCGCAACCCGCAGACCGGCGAGCCTGTCCAGGTGGCGGCCCGCAACGCCTGCAAGGTGTCGGTCGGCTCGAAGCTGAAGGCGGCCGCCAACAGTGGGGGTGCCCCGGCAGCCGAGGCACCCGCCTCCTCCTGGTAATCCCTTCGGGCCGTTCATCACGGCTTGACACGATCTGAGGTATTGGCCGAGGCCGGGGTGGCGACGCCCCGGCCTCGGGCGTTTCCGTCCCCTGTCCTCATTCCGAACCTGACCGGAAGGAACATCCATCGTGTCCGAGATCCTGCTACCGCCCGAGGCGGTCATCCCGCACCGTGATCCCTTCCTTCTACTGACCGAGGTCACCGAGGTGACCGTGGGGGAACGGGCTGTGGGCCACTGGGACCTGACCGGTGACGAACCCTTCTTCGCCGGGCACTTTCCGGGCCGTCCGACGCTGCCCGGGGTCCTCATGTGCGAGTCGATCGCCCAACTGGGGGCCTATGCGCTCCTTACCCGCCCGGATTTCGTCGGGCGTCTGGCCCTGTTCGGAGGCCTGGACGGGGTGCGGTTCCGACGTCAGGTGGTGCCCGGCGAACGTCTCGACCTGGAGGTCGACCTGGGGCGCGTGTCGGCCAGAGCCGGAAAGGGCACGGGTCGGGCGTCGGTGGATGGCCAGGAGGCCTGCCGCTGTGAGCTGATGTTCGTCTTCGTGGACGCCGCCTGAGCGGGTCCGAGGGGCTCAGGCGGGGCCGATGACCAGACTGCCGTTGTGGCCGCCGAACCCGAACGAGTTCGACATGGAGACGCCGGGCGTCCATGGTGACGGCTCGCCGGCGACGATGTTGATGGCCGGCATCTCCGGATCGGGCGTGGCATAGCCCGAGGTGGGAGGGATCAGGCCCTTCTGCATGGCCAGGACCACGGCGACGGCCTCGATGGCTCCGGCCGCGCCGAGGGCGTGGCCGGTGATTCCCTTGGTCGAGGTGACCTGGGGGCCGTTCTCGCCGAACACCTCGTGCATGGCGAAGGCCTCGGCCATGTCGTTCAACGGGGTCGAGGTGCCGTGGGCGTTGACGTGGACCACATCGGAGGCGTCCACGCCGGCTTCTTCGAGGGCCAGGCGCATGCAGTTGATGGCGCCGACCCCGCCGGGCGACGGAGCGGTGATGTGGTGGGCGTCGGCCGTGCTGGCCCCGCCCAGAATCTCCGCCAGGATCGTCGCTCCACGAGCCTCAGCGGTCTCCCAGTCCTCGAGCACCAGCACGCCGGCGCCTTCGCCCATGACGAAGCCGTCCCGCTCGGCATCGAACGGTCGGGAGATCCCGGCCGACGAGAAGGCCGTCATGTTGGTGAATCCGGCCACCGCCGCATCCACGAACGGGGCCTCGCTTCCGCCGGCCAGCACGACGTCACAACGCCCGTGGGCGATCAGACGGGCGGCGTTGGCCAACGCGTGGGTACCGGCGGCGCAGGCCGTGCACGTGTTCTCCGCCGGACCCTGGAAGCCGTGCTTCATCGACACGGCGGCCGGAGCGGCGTTGGGCATCATCATGGGGATGAGGAACGGGGACACCCGCCGGGCGCCCTTCTCGCTCATCACGAGGATCTGGTCCTCGAGGGTCTGGATGCCCCCGATGCCTGTTCCGATGAACACGCCGCGTCGGGTCGGGTCAGCGGTCAGTTCGCCGGCCTGGGCCAGAGCCATGTCGGCTGCCGCAAGGGCGAACTGCGTGCACCGGTCGCTACGACGAACCTCTTTCGGATTGTCGAACCACGGGGAGGGGTCGAAGTCGGGGACCAGACGGTCGCCTTCCGGGGCCGGACCACACAGGCCGTCCCAGAACGCGTCCGTGCCGACGCCGCACGTGGAAACCACGCCCAGGCCGGTGACGGCCACCCGACGACGGGTCATCAGAGCTTGCCGGTGATGAGCTTGTAGGCACCGCCGATGGTGGTGATGTTCTCGAGCTCCTCCTCCTCGACGTTTACACCGAATTCCTCTTCGAGGGCCATGACCAGCTCGACGAGATCAAGGCTGTCGGCATCGAGGTCATCGGCGAACGAGGCCTCCATGGTGACCTGGTCGGCTTCCACCGACAGGACCTCCACTGCACACTTCCGGAACTTTTCGAAGTTCTCTTCGCTCACCGTCATTCTCCGTTCTCATTGGTGATCGTGAACCGCTTCACCCTACGGCGGAGCGACCCACGGGGGAATGGATTGTGGCCCACGACACCCGGGCCCGTCATGCGGGCCGGAGGCCCTCGCTTTCGTGGGCTTCAGCCCATGAACAGGCCACCGTCCACGGGGAGGACGGCTCCGGTCACGTATCCGGCTTCCTCCGACGCCAGGAAGGTCACCGCGGCGGCGATCTCGGAGACCTCGCCGAGGCGACCCAGCGGTACGGCCTCGGCGTAGGCGGCCTGCTGATCGTCGGGGAGGGCGGCCAGCATGTCGGTCACGATGGGCCCGGGAGCCACCACGTTGACGGTCACGTTCCGGCTGGCGAACTCCTTGGCCAGCGAGCGTCCCAGGCCGACGAGGCCGGCCTTCGACGCGGCGTAGTTGGCCTGACCGGTCTGTCCGACCCGGCCGGCGATCGACGACACGAGCACGATCCGGCCCCAACGGCCCTTCATCATCTTCTTGACGGCCCGACGGCTGACCCGGAACGCTCCGGTCAGGTTGGCGTCCAGCACGTCGGTGAAGTCGTCGTCGGACATCCGAAGCACCAGCCCGTCCCGGGTGATCCCGGCGTTGGCCACCAGGATCTCGACGGGCCCCAGCTGCTCCTCGATGGCGGTGAACGCCGCGTCGACCTGATCGGTGTCGGTGACATCGCACGGCACGGCGAGGATGCCCGCCTCGGTGACCTCGGCTGGTGCTTCGCCCCGGCAGGTCACGGCCACCCGGTGCCCATCAGCGGCGAACGCCTTGGCGCAGGCCAGGCCGATGCCCCGGTTTCCTCCGGTCACCAGCACGACTCGACTGATTGGTTCACTCATGTTCGCTCCGGGTTCCTGACTGGCTCGTTCGGGTGACTGGTTCGGGGGGATCGCTCAGGTGGGTCTGGCTGGGACGGGTTCTGGAGGGGTTACTGGGCCCGCAGCCAGGCAATGGGCTTGGATGCGTTGACCCGTTCGGTGTCCACGGCCAGCCAGCCCATGAACTCACCGGCAAAGGAGGAATGCACCTCGGTCGTGCCGACGTGGCCCAGTAGCGCACCGGCCGCCACCACCTGGCCGGGGCCGAGGTCGGCCACCGGGGTGAAGACACCGGTGGCCGGGCTTACCACCATGCGGTCGGTGGCGAAGAGGTGTTCCCCCTCCACGGCCTGGCCCTCGACGGCTTGGCCGTCGGTCTCGGCCACCGTGGGGGCGGCCAACGCGTCGAGCAACGCGTCGAGGTGGTCCGGGGTGTTGACGGTGAGTCGGATGGCGCCCTTGACGGTCCGCTTGACCAGCCCGGTCAGGACATTTCCGGGGCCCAGTTCCACGAACGTGGTGAAGCCTGCGGCGTCCAGCGCCTCGAGACTCTGGTACCACCGCACCGGGCTGCACAACTGGGCGTTCATGAGGGCCCGCCACGTCGCCGGATTCTGGTGGGCGGTGGCATCCACGTTGGCCACCACGGTTCCCTCCGGCGACCGGATGTCGGTGGCGTCGATGGCCTCGCTGAGGCGATCACGGGCCGGCGACATGTACGGGGTGTGGAAGGCACCCGACACCTCCAGGGTGGTGGCCCGCTTGGCGCCCCGGTCCTTGGCCTCCTGGCCCGCTGCGGCCACGGCATCGGGGGCCCCGGCGATGACCACCTGCCCGGGAGCGTTGTAGTTGGCCACCCAGACGTCGCCGTCGACCGCCGCGCACGCCTCCTCCACGCCGGCGTCGTTGAGGCCCAGCACGGCGGCCATGGTGCCCTCGGGCTCCTGGATGGCCACCTGCATGGCCTCGCCACGTTCGACCACCAGGGCCACGGCGTCACCGAAGTCCAGGGCGCCCGATGCGGTCAGAGCGCTGTACTCGCCGAGGCTGTGCCCGGCGTGGCCTGCGGCGTCGATGCCCAGGCGCTCCACGGCGTCGAGGATCACCATGCTGGTCACGAAGGTGGCCAACTGGGCGTTCCGGGTCTCCCGGAGTTCATCGGCGTCGGCGTCCAGCAGGAGGTGGGCCACGTCCCGGCCCGCTGCATGGGAGGCCTCGTCGACCAGTTCCCAGGACGGGTGGTCGGACCAGGGTGCGCCCATGCCGGGCTGTTGGGATCCCTGGCCGGAGTAGGTGAAGGCGATCATCGGTCTCCTCGAGGGGACGCGGAAAGGGTGGCGGGTCCGTCGGTGGCCGCTTCTTCGGTGATGAGGCATTGTGCCCGCTGCGTCGGCCCATCGTAGGGGCCCGTCAACCGTCGGGTCACGGGTTGCCCCGGGGTCGTGCGGCGGGCCTCCAGTCAGGGGCCCACCGGTAGGCTCGGGCCGCTCGCCCGGGTGGCGGAATTGGCAGACGCGGAGGACTCAAAATCCTCTGGCCGAAAGGTCGTGCGGGTTCAAGTCCCGCCCCGGGCACGCGATTTCTCCCTGACGTGGTGGGCTCCGGCCTGTTGGTCGTCCGATTGGTGGGGGATCCGTACACTGGCTGGTCCCATGGCACGCCCGGTGATCGAACGACGTCTGACCGAGGTCGGCGAACGTCTCCAGCGGCTGCGATCTGATCTGGCGGTGGCCGAGGAACAGCTGGCCCACCTGTCCGCTGACGCGACCGACGCCCGGGTCCGGGCCCTGGTCTCGGAGACGGCCCAGTCCGGGGGCGAGCACCGCAATGCCGAGCGACACGCCCGGGCCATGGAACGCCACCGCGACGACGTGGTGGCCGACATCGCCCGCCTGGAAGCCACCCAGGACGACCTCCTGGATCGGATGGGTTCCGGTGACTGACCCCGCCGAGACCCCTGCAGCGTCGGGGGTGCCGCCGGTGAGGGTGGTCCTGGCCGAGGACGAGGCCATCATCCGTCTCGACCTGAAGGAGACCCTCATCGACGAGGGCTACGACGTGGTGGGCGACACCGGTCGGGGCGACCACGCCGTGGAGCTGGTCGCCGAACTGGATCCCGACGTGGTCATCCTGGACATCAAGATGCCGGGCCTCGACGGGATCGAAGCGGCGACCCGGATTGCCGGGTCGCACGACACCGCGGTGGTGATCCTCACTGCGTTCAGCCAGCGGGACCTGATCGATCGGGCCGTCGAGGCGGGGGCGTTGGCCTACCTCGTGAAGCCGTTCCAGCGGTCCGAACTGGTGCCGGCCGTCGAGGTGGCCCGGGCCCGCCACCGGGAGATGCGTGCCCTGACCGATCAGGCCCAGACTCTGGCCGACCGTCTGGAGGCCCGCAAGGTGATCGATCGGGCGAAGGGCGTCCTGAGCGACGAACTCGGCCTGTCCGAGAACGACGCCTTCCGCTTCCTGCAGACCTCGGCCATGTCGGGTCGACAGACCATGGCCGACGTGGCCCGGGCCGTTATCGACGAGGGCCTCCGACCTTCCTGATCCGCCGCTCCTCCGACCGGGTTGGTGACCGGTGGAGATGCTGCTCGGGATACCGGTCGGGATACCGGTCGGGATACCTGTCGGATTAGGGTCGCCGCGGTGCCCGGACTTCTCCTCCTCGACGGAAATTCACTGACCTACCGGGCGTTCTTCGCCATCCCCCGGGACATGGTCACCCGCACCGGGCAGGAGACCAACGCGGTCTTCGGCTTCACTCAGATGCTCCTGTCGCTGCTGCGCGACCACGAGCCCGACGGGGTGGCCGTGGCCTTCGACCGGCCGGGGGGCACGTTCCGCCACGAGCGCCTCCCGTCGTACAAGGCCAACCGGGAGAAGCAGGAGGATTCGCTCTACCAGCAGCTCGACCTGGTGCGCGAACTGGTCGACGCCCTGGGGCTGCGGGTGGTCGACGCCGAGGGATTCGAGGCCGACGACGTCCTGGCCACCCTGGCCACCCTGGCCCGTGACGCCGGCCGTGACGTCACCGTGGTGACCGGCGACCGGGACAGCTACCAGTTGGTCGAGGACCCCCACGTCCGGGTGCTCTACAACAAGCGCGGGGTGTCGGACTACGCCCTGTACGACGAGGCGGGCATCCTCGAACGCACCGGCGTGCGGCCCGTCGACTACGTGGCCTACGCGGCGCTCCGGGGCGATCCGTCCGACAACCTGCCCGGGGTTCCCGGGGTGGGGGAGAAGACGGCGGCCAAGCTCATCAACGCCTACGGCGGGCTGGACGGGATCTTCGCGGCGGCCGACGACCAGACCCCCAAGCTTCGGGAGAACCTCAACGCCAGCGAGGATCTGGCGCGCCTGAACGAGGAGATGATGGTGCTGGTGCGCGACGTGCCGCTCGGATTGAGCGCCGACGACCTGGACCAGGGCCCCGTCGACGTGGAACGGGCCGGTGGCCTGCTCGACGTCCTGGAACTCAGCCGGGCCCGCGAGCGCCTGTCCGCCCTGCTGGGGGTCGACTTCGGCGGCGATGGGCCCGACGGACCAGGTGGAGGAGTCGGCACCACGGTGGCTTCCGGCGAACTGGAGGTGGCCGTCGAAGGCATCGTCGACGCTGCCGGGATCGTGGCCATCGGGGCGGCCCTCGCCACCTCGGGCACGAGCCCACTGGGTGTGTCCGTGGTGGCTGAACCGCCGTCAGGGCCCACCGGCCCCGACCTCGGGCCGGGTCTGGCTCTGTCCGACGGAGAGCAGGCCTGGTGGATTCCCGTCGATCTCCTGGTCGATGGGGCGGCTGCCGCTGCGTTGGTCGGGCTCCTGGGTGCTGACGGGCCGGGAGTGGCGGCCCATGACGCCAAGCCGATGTTGCGGGCCCTGCAACGTCAGGGCATTGACGAGGTCAACCTCGTTCTGGATACGGCGCTAGCCGGCTACCTGCTGGACCCGGCCGACGCCACCTACGACCTCGGGATGCTCCTGGAGCGCCACGCCCGGCGGATGCTGCCGGTGACCGGGGCCCCTGACGGCCAGTTGGACCTGAGCGGCGAAGTGGCCGATCCGTCGGTGGAGGCCGGGCATCGGGCCGCCGCGGTCCGGATCCTGAGGGACCCGTTGGTGGCGGCCATGGAGGCCCAGGGGCTGCTCGCCCTGAACGCCGAGATCGAGGTTCCCCTCGTTGCCGTGCTGGCCCGCATGGAGGAGTTGGGCGTCGGCGTGGACGTCGCCGAGTTGACCCGGCTCCGTGACGAGTTGACCGCCGAATGTGAGCGCCTCCGGGCGCTGGTCCACGAGGCGGCCGGCGAGGAGTTCAACGTGAACTCCACCAAGCAGCTCCGGGAGATCCTCTTCGAGAAGCTGGGCCTCACCCCCGGCAAGAAGACCAAGACCGGCTTCTCGACCGACGCCGCCACCCTGGAACGCCTCCGGGACGACCATCCGGTGGTCGCCCACCTGCTGGCCTACCGGGAGGTCGAAAAGCTCCGTTCCACGTACGGCGAGGGCCTGTTGGCCGAGGCCGGACCGGGTGACCGCATCCGGGCCACGTTCAACCAGACGGTGGCCCGGACGGGACGACTCAGCTCGGACGCACCGAACCTCCACAACATCCCGGTCCGTACCGAGGCCGGTCGGGCCTTCCGGCGGGCCTTCGTGCCGACCGACGGCTGCACGCTGCTGGTCGCCGACTACAACCAGATCGAACTACGGGTCATCGCCCACCTGGCCGACGATCCCGGCCTCATCGCCGCGTTCGAGGCCGGTGACGACATCCACACCGCGGTGGCCGCCCGGACATGGGGGATCGACCCGTCCGAGGTGACCTACGAGATCCGGAACCGGGCCAAGATGGTGGCCTACGGGCTGGCCTACGGAATGGAGGCCTACGGGCTGTCCCAGCGGCTGGGATCGTCGGTCGACGAGGCCAACGAGATCCTGCAGTCGTACTTCGCCGCCTTTCCATCGGTGCGGGACTACATGGACCGGACGGTCGATGAAGCACGTCAGAAGGGCTACACGGAGACCCTGTTCGGGCGTCGCCGCCGGATCCCGGAGCTCTCGTCGCCCAACTTCAACGTGCGTCAGGCCGGGGAACGCCAGGCCATGAACGCCGGCATCCAGGGACTGGCCGCCGACGTCTTCAAGGTGGCCCTCATCCGGATCGACGACCGACTCCGGTCCGACGGGTCGGCGTCCCGCCTGGTTCTCCAGGTCCACGACGAGGTGATCCTCGAGGTGCCGCCCGACGAGATGGTCGACGTGGAGGCCATGGTCCGCTCCGAGATGACGGGGGCCTACGACCTGCGGGTGGAGTTGGCCGTCGAGGTGGCCACCGGCGCCACGTGGGCTGACGCCAAGGGCTGAGGGTTCGGAGGCCGAGCGAATGGACCACTGGTTCGAGGGGGTCGCTGATCACCTGGGCGACGCCTATCTGCGGTATTCGTTCACCTACGGGACCGTCCGGGAGGTCGACGTCCTGGTCGACGTGCTGGGCCTGACCGGGGGCTCGCGCCTGCTGGACGTCGGTTGCGGCCCCGGGCGCCACAGCCACGAGTTGGCCCGACGGGGTGTCGAGGTGGTGGGCATCGACGTGTCGGAGACCTTCGTGGAGCTGGCCCGCCGGGATGCCCCCGAGGGGGCCGCCTTCGTCCACGGTGACGCCCGGACCATGGCTTTCGACGCCGAGTTCGACGCCGCCATCTCGCTCTGCCAGGGGGCGTTCGGCCTGGCCGGTGGGCCCGGTGTCGACACCGGTGTGCTGGATCCCGACGGAGCCATCCTGGAGCGGATCGTGGCCGCCGTGCGGCCCGGGGGAGGGGTGGTACTGAGTGCGTTCTCGGCCTACTTCCAGGTCCGATTCATGTCCGAGACCGACGATTTCGATGCCGGCACCGGCGTGAACCGGGAACACACGGTGCTGCGGGACGGCGACGGGATCGAGTCGCCCGCCGAACTCTGGACGACCTGCTTCACGCCACGGGAGCTTCGCCTGCTGGCCGATCGGGCCGGACTGATGGTCGACGAGGTCCGTTCGGTGACTCCCGGCGACTACGCCCCCCGCCCACCGGACCTGGACCATCCCGAATTCCTGGTGATCGGACGGCGTGCCCACTGAGTTGCGGTCGGTGATTTTCCGGGTGGTGATTTCCAGGTGACGATTTTCCGGGTGGCGGGACCCGACGGGGTGGCATCGGGGCGCCGGTAGGCTCCCCGGGTCTGTTTCGCGTGTGCACATCCAGTGTCATGGCGGACGACGTGACCTGTCCACCTACTCCCATCCGACGAGAAGAACACGTGCCCGAACTGACTCTGATCCCCTCCGCCCTCGACTCCCCGCCCATGGGGACCTTCGACGAGAGCGGGGAGTACACCCCCCGTGCCATCACCGAGAACGATCTCGGCTCCCTGACGCTCGACGAGGCCTACTCGGCCACCATGGTCGACGTCGAGAACGGCCAGCTTGTCGAGGGCACCGTTGTCCGGGTCGACAAGGACGAGGTCCTGCTCGACATCGGCTACAAGTCCGAGGGCGTCATTCCGCCCCGAGAGCTCTCGATCCGCAATGGCGTGGATCCCAACGAGATCGTGTCCGTCGGCGAGAAGATCGAGGCCGTCGTCCTCCAGCGTGAGGACAAGGACGGCCGTCTGGTCCTGTCCAAGAAGCGGGCCCAGTACGAGCGTGCCTGGGGTCGGATCGAGGAGATCAAGGAAGGCGACGGCATGGTGTCCGGCGCCGTGATCGAGGTCGTCAAGGGCGGCCTGATCGTCGACATCGGCCTGCGTGGCTTCCTCCCCGCCTCGCTGGTGGAGCTCCGCCGGGTCCGTGACCTGCAGCCCTACATCGGCACCACGATCGACGCCAAGATCATCGAGCTGGACAAGAACCGCAACAACGTGGTCCTGTCCCGCCGTGCCTGGCTCGAAGAGACCCAGAAGGAACAGCGCGAAGAGTTCCTGCACAACCTGCGGCCCGGAGAGGTTCGCAAGGGCACCGTGTCCAGCGTCGTCAACTTCGGCGCCTTCGTCGATCTCGGCGGCATGGACGGCCTCGTGCACGTCTCGGAACTGTCGTGGAAGCACGTCGACCACCCCGGTTCGGTGGTCACGGTGGGAGACGAGATCGAGGTTCAGGTTCTCGAGGTCGATCTCGGCCGGGAGCGCATCAGCCTCTCGCTGAAGGCCACCCAGCAGGACCCGTGGCAGGAGTTCGCCGGCGCCCACCAGGTGGGCGAGCTGGTGTACGGCCGGGTCACCAAGCTGGTGCCGTTCGGCTCGTTCGTCCAGGTGGGCGACGGGATCGAGGGTCTGGTCCACATCTCGGAGATGTCGGCCCACCACGTGGATCTGCCCGAGCAGGTCGTGACGCCCGGCGAGGAGCTGTGGGTCAAGATCATCGATCTCGACCTCCAGCGTCGTCGGATCAGCCTGTCGATCAAGCAGGCCGCTGAGGGTGGCATCGTGGCCGCCGAGTACCAGGAGCACTTCGGCGAGCACGCCTACGACGAAGAGGGCAACTTCATCGGCGGCGAGAGCTCCGAGGGCCAGGAGGCCTGGGCCGACCTGTTCGACGAGTCGGCCGTTGCCGACGGTGAGGCCCCTGCCGAGGACGATGGTGCCGGGGACGCTCCCACTGAGGCGGCTGTCGTTGAGGAGGCTGCCGCTGAGGAGGCTCCCGTCGAGGAAGCACCCACCGAGGAAGCCGTTGTCGAGGCAGTATCCGCGGAGGAAGCTGTCGCCGAGGTGGCAGCCGAGCCTGAGGCTGAGGCCGCTGAGCCTGAGACTGCCGAACCTGAGACCACCGAGGTCTGAACCAACGGATTCTGGGCTGAGGGGGCTCGCTCCCCGTGCTTGAAATCGGTCTGACCGGGGGCATCGGCTCCGGAAAGTCCACCGTCGCCGCGCTCCTCACGGAGCGCGGTGCGGTGCTTTTGGATGCTGACGCCATCGTGCGCGAACTCCAGGAGCCGGGCACGCCGGTGTTCGTGGCCATGGTGAAACGCTGGGGTGACGGCATCGTGGCCGCCGACGGGGCGTTGGACCGTCAGGCGGTGGCCGACCGGGTCTTCGGGGACGCCGACGAACTGGCCGCCCTGAATACCATTGTCCATCCGGCGGTGGCCGACGAGATGACCCGGCGTCGTGAGGCGCTGGCCGACACCGATGCCACGGTGATCCTCGACATTCCCCTCCTCGTCGAATCGGGCCACGAGGGTCTTGCCGGCGTCGTCGTGGTCGACGTGGATCCCGAGGTGGCTGTGCAGCGGTTGGTGGCCCACCGGGGGTTCTCCGAGGACGACGCTCGGGGCCGGATCGCCCGGCAGGCCTCGCGGGAGGACCGCCTGGCCCGGGCCGACCTGGTGGTCGACAACAGCGGGACGGTGGCCGACCTGTCCGCCGAGGTGGACCGGGTCTGGGCATGGATCGAGGGTCTGGAGCGTCCGGAGCCGGGCGGGGCCGTGACCCGTATCGGGAGCCGCGCCGACCGCTCCTAGGCCTGTCACGGCCGCTGGCTACGCTCCACGAATGGATCAGCAGGCCACCCCCGAGGCGCCCACCGGCACCGTGGGCCCGGCCCGCGGGCAGCCCTTCAAGGTTCACGCCCCCTTCTCGCCGGCCGGCGACCAGCCCCGGGCCATCGAGGAACTGGCCGACGGCATCGAGGGCGGCGAACGTTTCCAGACGCTGCTCGGGATCACCGGGAGCGGCAAGAGCGCCACCATTGCCTGGACCATCGAGAAGGTCCAGAGGCCCACGCTGGTCATCGCCCCCAACAAGGCCCTGGCCGCCCAGTTGGCCAACGAACTCCGGGAGTTCTTCCCCGACAACCGGGTCGAATACTTCGTCTCCTACTACGACTACTACCAACCCGAGGCCTACCTCCCGACGTCGGACACCTTCATCGAGAAGGACTCGTCGGTGAACGACGAGATCGACCGGCTCCGACATTCGGCCACCTCGTCGTTGCTGACCCGGCGGGACACCATTGTGGTGGCGTCGGTCTCGTGCATCTACGGACTCGGATCGCCCGAGCACTACGAGGGCCAGCTCCTGGTGCTGGAGGTCGGCCAGACCATCGAGCACCGGGCCACCCTGGGGCGCCTCGTCGACCTCCGCTACGAACGCAATGACATGGTGCTCGGTCGGGGAAAGTTCCGGGTCAAGGGCGACACCTTGGAGATCCACCCGGCCTACGAGGAGACGGCGTTCCGGATCTCGCTGTTCGGCGACGAGGTGGAGGCCATCACCGAGGTGGATCCCCTCACCGGTGAGCACCTCCGCCAACTCGACGACCTGGTCATCTTCCCGGCCACCCACTACATGGCCGATTCCGAGAACATCCGCAGGGCCATCGGCGGAATCGAGGCCGAACTGGTCACCCAGCTTCAGGCCTTCGAGGCCGAGCAGAAGCTCCTCGAGGCTCAGCGCCTGAGGATGCGCACCGAACACGACCTGGAGATGCTGGGCGAACTGGGCTACTGCAACGGGGTAGAGAACTACTCCATGCATCTCGACGGCCGGTCCTACGGCGACCGTCCCTACACCCTCCTCGACTACTTCCCCGACGACTTCCTGGTGGTGCTCGACGAGTCCCACGTGGCCGTGCCCAAGTTGCACGGCCAGTACGCCGGCGACCGCAGCCGCAAGGCCACCCTCATCGAACACGGCTTCCGGTTGCCGTCGGCCGCCGACAACCGACCCCTCACCTTCGACGAGTTCACGGGACGGGTCGGTCAGGTGGTGTTCCTCTCGGCCACCCCCGGAAACTGGGAGATCGAGGCCAGCAGCAGCGTGGTCGAGCAGATCGTGCGACCTACCGGCCTGGTCGATCCGGAGGTGGTGGTGCGGCCCACCAAGGGCCAGATCGACGACCTCCTGGAGATGATCGCCGGGCGGGTGGAGGTCGAGCAGCGGGTCCTGGTGACCACCCTGACCAAGAAGATGGCCGAGGACCTCACCGACTACCTGCTCGAACAGGGGGTGCGGGTCCGCTACCTGCATTCCGACATCGACACCGTGCAACGCATCGAGATCCTGCGTGACCTGCGGCTGGGGGAGTTCGACGTGCTGGTCGGGATCAACCTGCTGCGGGAGGGCCTCGACCTGCCCGAGGTCTCGTTGGTGGCCATCCTGGATGCCGACAAGGAGGGCTTCCTCCGTAGCGAGACTTCGTTGGTTCAGACCATTGGCCGGGCGGCCCGAAACGTGGACGGCCAGGTCGTCATGTACGCCGATGCCGTCACCCCGTCCATGCAGCGCGCCATCTCCGAGACCCATCGTCGGCGAGGCCTTCAGCAGGCCCACAACGAGGAGCACGGGATCGACCCGCAGACGGTTCGCAAGGCGGTCAGCGACATCCTCTCCATGATCCGCCCCGACCGGACGGCGCCCACGCCGAAGGGAAAGAAGCGTCGGGCCGAACGCCTCATCGAGGACTTCGCCGAGATGGGCCTCGACGACCTCCAGCGCCTGCTGTTCACCCTTGAGCAGGAAATGGGCGAGGCGGCCGCCGACCTGCGTTTCGAGTACGCAGCCCGCCTGCGCGACGAGATCCGGGAGGTCGAACGGGAGCTTCGCGACCTCGCCGAGGCAACGTGACCGGGCTCTAGGCTCGCCCGGGTGTCTGAACGGCTGATCGTCAAGGGTGCGCGCGAGCACAACCTTCGCGACGTCGACCTGGACCTCCCCCGGGACCAGCTCATCTGCTTCACCGGAATCTCCGGCTCCGGCAAGTCGTCCCTGGCCTTCGACACCATCTACGCCGAGGGGCAGCGCCGCTACGTCGAATCGCTGTCGGCCTACGCCCGCCAGTTCCTGGGCCAGATGGACAAGCCCGACGTGGACTTCATCGAGGGCCTCTCGCCGGCCATCTCCATCGACCAGAAGAGCGCCTCACGTAACCCCCGGTCGACGGTCGGCACCATCACCGAGGTCTACGACTACCTGCGTCTCCTGTACGCCCGGATCGGCATCCCGCATGATCCGGAGACCGGCGAGCGCCTGGTCCGGCAGACCCCGCAGCAGATCGTGGACCGGATCCTCGAGATGGAACCCGGCACCCGCTTTCAGGTGCTGGCCCCGGTGGTCCGTGGCCGCAAGGGCACCTACGACACCCTGTTGGGCGACCTGGCCAGCCAGGGGTTCAGTCGGGCCATCGTCGACGGTGAGCCCTACGAACTGGCCGACCTGGAACGGGGCGACCTGGACCTGGCCCGCTACGAGATGCACACCATCCAGGTGGTCGTGGACCGTCTGGTGCTCAAGGACGGGATCGAGCGCCGCCTCACCGAGTCCATGGAGACCGCCCTGGCCCTCGCCGAGGGGATTGCCGAGGTCCAGGTGGTGCCCCGGGACGGGGAAGTGGACGACGACGGCGAACCGGTGGAGCCCCGAACCATCGTGTTCAGCCAGCACCTGTCCCGCCCCAGCGACGGCCGCTCCTTCGAGGACCTGGCCCCCCGGAACTTCTCGTTCAACAGTCCCTATGGGGCGTGCGACCACTGTGACGGGCTGGGCACGGTGTTCCAGGTGGATGCCGACCTGGTGGTGCCCAACCCTGACCTCGGGCTGGGCGAGGGTGCCATCGCCCCGTGGTCGGGCGGCAACAACCGCTACTTCGGGCGTCTCGTCGAGGCCGTGGCCGAGGAACTGGGCGTCGACCCGGAAACCCCGTGGTCCAAGCTGCCCAAGAAGGTCAGGACCACGTTCCTCGACGGCGGGCTCAAGAGCCGGGTCCAGGTGCGTTACAAGAACCGATTCGGTCGCACCCGGGTCTATTCGGCCAACTTCGAGGGCGTCATGCCCTACCTCCGTCGCCGGCACCGTGACGCCGAGAGCGACTCGGCCCGGGAGCACGTCGAGGGCTACATGCGCCAGGTGGCCTGCCCTGAATGCGCCGGGGCCCGCCTCAACCCGCTGTCGCTGGCCGTCACCATCGACGGCCACTCACTGTCGGAGGTCTGCGCCCTGTCGATCGCCGACGCGGCCCGGGTCCTGCGTGACCTGGAGTTGACCGACCGCGAGGCGATGATCGCCGAGCAGGTCCAGAAGGAGATCAACGCCCGGCTGGGCTTCCTGCTCGACGTGGGCCTCGACTACCTGTCGCTGTCCCGCTCGGCGGCCACCCTGGCCGGTGGCGAGGCCCAGCGGATCCGCCTGGCGTCCCAGATCGGGAGCGGTCTGGTGGGGGTGCTCTACGTGCTCGACGAACCGTCGATCGGTCTCCACCAGCGTGACAACCAGCGCCTCATCGAGACCCTGGTGCGCCTACGCGACCTCGGCAACACGGTCATCGTCGTCGAGCACGACGAGGAGACCATCCGGGCGGCCGACCATGTGGTCGACATCGGCCCCGGGGCCGGGGAACACGGGGGAGCGGTCGTCCATTCCGGTTCGGTCAAGGGCCTGTTGGCCACGAAGGCCTCGCTCACCGGGCAGTACCTGTCGGGGAAGAAGGAGATCGCCGTCCCCGAGGTGCGCCGACCGGGAGACGGCGGCCACCTGATCGTCCGGGGCGCCCGGGAGAACAACCTCCGGAACCTGGACGCCGCCTTCCCCACGGGCTGTTTCGTGGCCGTCACCGGGGTGTCCGGCTCGGGCAAGTCGACCCTGGTCAACGAGATCCTGCACAAGGGCCTCATGCAGAAGGTGTACCGGTCCAAGGTGCCGCCCGGCCTCCACACCGCGCTGGACGGCGTCGAAGCGGTCGACAAGGTCATCAACATCGACCAGACCCCGATCGGGCGCACCCCGCGGTCCAACGCCGCCACCTACACCGGCGTGTTCGACCACGTCCGGAAACTGTTCGCCAAGACCGAGGAGTCCCGGATCCGGGGCTACCAGCCCGGCCGGTTCAGCTTCAACGTGAAGGGCGGCCGGTGCGAGGCGTGTGCCGGCGACGGAACGATCCGCATCGAGATGCACTTCCTGCCCGACGTCTACGTGCCGTGCGAGGTCTGCAAGGGGCAGCGCTACAACCGCGACACCCTCGACGTCCGGTTCAAGGGCCGCACCATTGCCGACGTGCTGGACATGCCGTGCAGCGAGGCGCTGACCTTCTTCGAGAACCAGCCTTCCATCACCCGACACATGCAGACCCTCGTCGACGTGGGGCTCGGGTACGTGCGCCTCGGCCAGTCGGCACCCACCCTCTCGGGTGGCGAGGCTCAACGGGTCAAGCTGGCCAGCGAACTGGCGAAGCGGCCCACCGGTCACACCGTCTACATCCTCGACGAGCCGACCACCGGCCTGCATTTCGAGGACGTTCGAAAGCTTCTCGGGGTCCTGAACCGACTCGTCGACCAGGGCAACTCGGTGATCGTGATCGAGCACAACCTCGACGTGGTCAAGACCGCCGACTGGCTGGTCGACCTCGGACCGGAGGGCGGTAGTGGCGGCGGCGCCCTGATTGCCGAGGGCACACCGGAGCACGTGGCCACGGTGACCGACAGTCATACCGGCCGTTTCCTGGCCCAGATGCTGGGTCGCTAGACGATCTCGAGCATCCGGTCGAGGGCAACCCTGGCCCACGACGCGGTCTCGGGATCCACGGTGATCCGGTTCTCGACCCGTCCCTCCACGAGGCCTTCGAGCACCCACGCCAGGTGGGCGGCGTCGATGCGGAACATGGTGGAGCACGGGCAGACCATGGGATCCAGCGAGACGATGCGCTTGTCCGGGTGCTGGTGGGCGAGACGGCTCACCAGATGGATCTCGGTGCCGATCCCGAACGTCGAGCCGGCCGGAGCCTCCTCGATGGCCCGGATGATGAAGTCGGTGGAACCGACCCGGTCGGCCAGGGAGACGGTCTCGTGCGAGCACTCGGGATGGACGATCACCTCGCCGTCGGGGAACTCCGATCGGAACGCCGCCACGAGGTCCGGGGTGAACCGTTGGTGGACCGAGCAGTGGCCCTTCCACAGCAGGAAGGTCGACTCCTTGATGGTGACCTCGTCGAGCCCCCCGTCGGCCTTGCGTGGATTCCACACGGCCATGTCGTCCAGGGAGTGGCCCATGGCCACGCCGGTGTTGCGTCCGAGGTGCTGATCGGGGAAGAACAGCACCTGTCGTCCGTCCCGGCCCCCGTCGCCCACCGAACCGAAGGACCAGTCCAGGACGGCCCGGGCGTTGCTGGAGGTGCACACCGCACCTCCCTGGCGACCCACGAAGGCCTTCAGGGCAGCCGACGAGTTCATGTAGGTGATGGGCACCACCCGGTCGATGTCGGTCACCCGGGCAATGGCCTCCCAGGCTTCCTCGACCTCGTCCAGATCGGCCATGTCGGCCATGGAACAGCCGGCGTTGAGGTCGGGAAGGATGACCTGCTGGTGGTCGCCGGTCAGGATGTCGGCTGATTCGGCCATGAAGTGCACGCCGCAGAACACGATGTGGTCGGCCTCGGGGTGGGACTGCGCCTGTTGGGAGAGGCGGAACGAGTCGCCGGTGGCGTCCGCCCAGGCAATGACCTCGTCGCGCTGGTAGTGGTGTCCGAGGATGAACACCCGGTCACCGAGTGTGGCCTTGGCCGCCGCGATGCGTTCGGCGTTGACCGGATCGTCGTCAATGAACCGCTCGGGCAGCGGCGCCTGGAGTCGCAACATGTGGGATTCCTCGTTCCCGGAGGCCGAGGCCGCCAGGTGTCTGGTGGCCCGGAGGGGCCGTGAAGTTCCCGATTGTCGGCCGGTGGGGGCAGCCTGGTCGCCACACCACGGGGTTGTCGGCCTCGGGTACTGATATGTCGCCGGTCACCAGGCCGGCACGTTCAGTGTAGAGCCCGGGCGTGACCCCGGACGAGCCCTGACCTCCGAAGCCCTAACCTCCGTAAATGGTCGAGCGTCCGCCAGCGGGCACCATCCCCGATGCCCCCGGCTCCTACCAGTTCCGTGATGCCGAGGGCCGGGTGCTGTACGTGGGCAAGGCCAAGAGCCTCCGCAACCGCCTCAACAGCTACTTCGGCCGTCGTGACCGCATGATCAGTCGAACGGCTCAGATGCTCGACGAGGCCACCGACGTGGAGTGGATCCAGGTGGCCAACGAGCTCGAGGCGTTGATGCTCGAGCACACCCTCATCCAGGAGCACAGCCCCCGGTTCAACGTCGATCTGAAGGACGACAAGTCGTACCCGTTCCTGGCCATCACCACCAGCGAGGAGTGGCCCCGGCCCATGGTCACCAGGGGAAAGCGTCGTCGGGGAATCCGGTATTTCGGCCCCTACGGCCACGCCGGTGCCATCCGTGAGACCCTCGACCTGCTGCTCCGCACCTTCCCGGCCCGCACGTGTCCGGACACCAAGTTCAGGGAGCACGAGCGGCAGGGTCGGCCGTGCCTGCTGTTCCACATCGAGAAGTGCAGTGGCCCGTGCGTGGGGGAGGTGTCCCGGGAGGACTACGACGAGATCGTCCGCGAACTGATCGGCTTCCTCGAGGGCGACACCGATCAGGTGGTGGATCGGCTCCGGGCCGAGATGGAAGCGTCGTCGGCGGCCCTCGAGTTCGAGGCGGCGGCCCGTCACCGGGACCGCCTGTCCAGCGTGATGCGGGCGCTCGAGAAGCAGCAGATGGTGGCAGCCCGCAGCGAGGACCTGGACGTCTTCGGGCTGGCCGGCGACGACCTCGAGGCGGCCGCTCAGGTGTTCTATGTGCGCAAGGGCCGCGTGGTGGGTCGCAAGGGGTTCGTGGTCGAGCGGGCCGAGGACCTCGACCGGGGACGGCTGGTGGCCGAGGTCATCTCGGCCCACTACCGCGACGACCCGCCCCGGGGCATTCCCCGTCAGGTGCTGGTGCCCGACGAGGCGTCCGACGGGCCGCTGCTGGAGCAGTGGTTGTCCGGGGAACGGGAGGGTCCGGTCACCATCCGGGTCCCACAGCGCGGCGACAAGCGGGCTTTGCTGGAAACGGTGACCCGGAACGCCGACGAGGAATTCGTTCGCCATCGCCTCAAGCGGGCGTCGGACCACAACAGTCGGGCCCGGGCGCTCAACGAACTCCAGGAGGCGCTGTTGTTGCCCGAGGCGCCCCTGCGGATCGAGTGCTACGACATGAGCCACCTGCAGGGAACCGACTACGTGGGTTCGATGGTGGTCCTGGAGGATGGCCTGCCCCGTACCTCGGACTACCGGCGCTTCCGGATCCGTCACGTGGAGGGCAACGACGACTACGCGGCGATGGCCGAGGTGCTGACCCGCCGCCTCACGGCCTTCCTGGAGGAACAGGCCATGCCGGTCGACGAACGACCGGGACGGTTCGCCTATCCGCCGCAACTCCTGCTCGTGGATGGCGGCAAGGGCCAGTTGGGCGTGGCCGAGCGGGTGGTGGCCGACCTGGGCCTGACCGACCGGATACCCGTGGCATCACTGGCCAAGCAGTTCGAAGAGGTCTTCCGGCCCGGGTCGTCCGAGGCGATACGCCTTCCTCGTGGGTCCGAGGCGTTGTACCTGCTGCAGCGGATCCGTGACGAGTCCCACCGGTTCGCCATCGCCTACCACCGGCAGTTGCGGTCCAAGCGCATGACCGGATCGGTGTTGGACGGGATCACCGGGCTGGGGCCCGCCCGGAAGAAGCGGCTGGTGTCGGCCTTCGGAGGTGTCCGGGCCGTGCAGCGGGCGTCGCTGGAGGAGTTGCAGGCCCTCAGTTGGCTCCCCGACGAGGTGGCCGAGTCGGTCTTCGACCGGGCCCACCGGCCTTCTTGAAGATCAGGCCTTCCTGAACAGGGCCTGGCCGACGAGACCGGTCAGCCGGTGACGATGGCGGCGATGGCCCCGAGGGCCACCGCCAGACCGACCACCTGGATCCGGGCCATCCGCTCGTGGAGGACATACCGGGCCAGCAGCACGGTGGATGCCGGATAGAGCGAACTGAGGACGGCGACCAGGCTGAGCAATCCGTTGTGTACGGCCACCACCATGGCCAGGTTGGCCGTCATGTCGAGGACGCCGGCGCCCACGATGGCTACCCCTGCTTCGTCGCGACGGGGGACCGGCGACCGTCCGATCCGGGCCAGGAGGGCCAGTGCCAGACCGGCCGACACCACCCGCGCGCTGACCAGCGGCCAGGGGGTGGTGGCTTCGACGGTCATATCCATGAGGATGAAGAAGCCACCGAAGCCCGCTCCGGCGAGGAGGGCCTCGCCGAGCAGGCCTGCGGTGATCGGGGTCCGGTCCGGTCCGCTACCGGGAGTCCTCGAAACGAGCACGATGGAGGCCAGGCCGAGGAGCACGCCCCCCACCTGGAGGACGCCGAGGCGCTCGCCGAAGCAGATGCCCCAGAGCGCGGGAACCGCGGCGTTGGTGACCGCGGTGACCGGAGCGACCGCCGCCATGGGCCCCCGCCCCAGGCAGTGGTAGAGGCATCCGATGCCCACGACGCCGGAGAGGCCGGCAGCCGCCCCGATGCCGAGGTCCCGGAGGGTCACGGTGTCGGCCATGAACGGGGCCACCGCCAGGATCAGGGTGAGGCCCACCACGTGGGATGCGGCGACCACCACGAACACATGCGTCCGACGCGACGCCATGCCGCCGAGGAAGTCGCCGGCGCCGAACAGGGCCGACGAGAACAGGGCGAGGAAGGCGGCCATCCGGGGAGGGTACGGCGGCTCGTGGGATGCTCGGCTGCGTGGACGAGGTCGATCACCCGCAGGACCCGTGGGAGCAGCACGCCGTCTGGTGGCAGGAGGGGTTCACTGACGGGGCCGACGCCGAGTACGTCGAGCAGATCCTGCCCCTGGCGGCCGCCCTGCTCGACGGGTACGACCGGATCCTGGACGTCGGCGCCGGCGAAGGGCAGGTCAGTCGACTGGCCGCGGCGGGTGGTTCGTCGATGGTGGTCGGCGTGGATCCGACCGACGCCCAGACCATCGAGGCGACGCGCCGTGGGGGAGGGCCCACCTACCTTCGGTCCATGGCCGACGGCCTGCCGTTCGCCGATGCCTCGTTCGACGCGGTGGTGGCCTGCCTGGTGTTCGAGCACATCGAGGCGGTCGACGAGGCGGTGGCCGAGGTGGCCCGGGTGCTGGTCGACGGAGGTCGCTTCGCCTTCTTCCTGAACCACCCGCTGATCCAGACGCCGGGAAGCGGCTGGGTGGACGACCAGATCATGGAGCCACCGGAGCAGTACTGGCGGATCGGCCCCTACCTCGTGGAGTCCATCGAGTCCGAGGAGGTGGCCAGGGACGTCTTCCTGCCGTTCGTCCACCGCCCGGTCAGCCGGTACGTGAACGCCATGGCCGACCACGGTCTGGTCCTGCGGCGGATGCACGAACCGGCGCCCCCCGAGGGTTTCCTCGAACGGGCCGCCGAATACCGGGAGGCGGCGACCATTCCGCGTCTGCTGGTCCTGGTGGCCGAACGGGAGCAGCGCTGACGGCTTTCCGTCGGGCCGGTGGGTCGGCCAGTGGGTCGGGATGTGCCCCGTCTAACATCGCCCCATGAGCGACCTCCTGGTCATCACCGGCCTGTCGGGTGCCGGCCGCAGCGAGGTGGCCAAGGACCTCGAGGACCTGGGCTGGTTCGTCATCGACCGCCTGCCCCCGGACATCGCCACCAAGGTGGCCGATCTGGCCGTCGGGCCGGCCGCTCCCTGGGACCGGGTGGCCTTCGCCCTCCGGGCCGACGTGACCGGAGGCGAGACTCTGCGGGCCGTCTCTGAACTCCGGGATTCCGGCGAGCGCCTCCGGGTGGTCTTCCTGGATTGTTCGACGGAGACCCTGGTTCGGCGCTACGAGTCCAGTCGCCGACCACATCCGTCGCCGGGTGCCGGCCTGGCCGACGCCATCGAGGCCGAACGGGTGCTCATGGAGCCGGTCCGGGCCGCCGCCGACCTCGTGCTGGACACCTCGGACCTCAACGTCCATGAACTCCGGGATCGGGTGGCCCGGTTGTACGGCGAGTCCGACGATCGACCGATGCGGACGACCATCACCTCGTTCGGCTACAAGCACGGCCTGCCCCGGGACGCAGACCTGGTGTTGGACTGCCGGTTCCTCTCCAACCCGCACTGGATCCCCGAACTACGGCCCCTGACCGGCCTGGACGGCCCGGTCCAGGAACACGTTCTGGGCCACGAGGTGACCCAGGAGTTCCTCGACCAGTTGGGGGACCTGCTGGGCATGTTGATGCCGGCCTACATCGCCGAGGGCAAGTCGTACCTGTCGATCGCCCTGGGATGCACCGGTGGCCGCCACCGTTCGGTCGCCGTGGCCGAGACGGTGGCCGAGATGCTCAGGGGCAGGGGCTTCGATCCGGTGGTGGCCCACCGCGACATCGGACGGTGACCGAACGACCCCCTGCGGCAACCAGGGTCTGCGCACTGGGTGGCGGCCACGGCCTGGCCACCAGCCTCCGAGCCGTACGGAGCTATGCGGGCGAGGTCACCGCGGTGGTGTCCATTGCCGACGACGGCGGCTCCAGTGGACGGATCCGTTCGATCATGGGCGGCCCGGCGCCCGGCGACCTCCGTCGGTGCTTCGAGGCCCTCGGGGACGCCTCCATGCTGACCGCCGAGATGGGGTGGCGTTTCGAAGGCGGTGAACTGGCCGGGCATGCGTTGGGCAACCTGGTCATTTCCGGTCTGGTGGCGGCATCCGACGACCTGGTGTCGGCACTCGACGAGGTGGGTCGTCTGGTCGGAGCGGTGGGCCGGGTCCTGCCGGCCACCTCGGTCCCGGTGGACCTGGTGGCCGACACCGGCGAGTGGGAAGTGGAGGGCCAGGTGGCGGTCCATCGGGCGATCGGCGTGGTGGGCCTCCGGCTCTCGCCGGTTGATGCCCCGGCGCCCACCGAGACGGTGGCCGCCATCGAGGCCGCGGATCAGATCGTGTTGGGACCCGGATCGTTCTTCACCAGCGTTCTGGCGGCCACGTTGTCGGCCGATGTCCGTGGCGCGCTGGCCCGCCGGACCGGCCCGCTGGTGCTGGTGGCCAACCTCGTCCAGGACCGGGAGGGCCCGGCCGAACTGGCTGACCACCTTCGTGTGCTGGATGAACACGGCGTGCAGCCCGACGTGCTGTTGATGGACGACCGGTCGGATCGAACGCCACCGATCGGTCCCGAGGTGATCCGGGCGCCCCTGGCTGGGCACGACGGAAGAACCCACGATCCGATTCTCCTGGGATCGGCCCTGGCGAACATGTGACGGTTTTCCTGACCGGTGGGCGTCGCGTGACCTCCCGAATCGGCTAGCAATACAGGGTCCGGAATCCCATCGAACGATGGCTCCGGCTCCGACTCGTAGATCAGGCGGACCACCGCCTCAGGAGGCAGCACTTCCCATGACCGTCCGTGTGGGCATCAATGGATTTGGCCGTATCGGCCGCAACTTCTTCCGGGCCGCCAGGGCCCAGGGGGCGGACATCGAGTTCGTCGCCGTGAACGACCTGGGGTCCATCGACACCATGGCGTTCCTGCTCGGCAACGATTCGGTCCACGGCCGACTCGACGCGAAGATCCGGACCACCAGGGACAGCATCGTGGTCGACGGCCACAAGATCCGGGTCCTCTCCGAGCGTGACCCCGCCAACCTGCCGTGGGGCGAGCTGGGCGTCGACGTGGTCATCGAGTCGACCGGTTTCTTCACGTCCCGCGACAAGGCGGCGCTGCACCTGGCGGGCGGGGCCAAGAAGGTCATCATCTCGGCACCCTCGGGTGACTGTGACGCCACGTTCGTGGTCGGCGTCAACGACGACGATTACAACCCGGCCAAGCACCACGTGATCTCGAACGCCTCGTGCACCACCAACTGCTTCGTGCCCATGATCAAGGTGCTCGACGACGCCTTCGGCGTGGTGCAGGGCTTCATGACCACCACCCACGCCTACACCGGCGACCAGAGCCTGGTGGATGGTCCGCACAGCGACCTGCGACGGGCCCGTGGAGCGGCGGTCAACATCGTTCCCACCTCGACCGGTGCGGCCCGGGCCACCAGCCTGGTCATGCCCAAGATGAAGGGGAAGCTGGACGGCATCTCCCTGCGGGTACCGATCCCCGACGGTTCGGTCACCGACTTCGTGGGCACGCTCAAGAAGCCGGCCACCGTCGAGCAGGTCAACGCGGCCTTCGCTGCCGCGGCCAAGAGCGGCCCGCTGTCCAAGGTGCTGGACTACAGCACCGACCCGTTGGTGTCGGCCGACATCGTGGGTCGCCCCGCCTCGTGCACCATCGACTCGGGCCTCACCATGGCCACCGGCACGATGGTCAAGGTCCTCGGTTGGTACGACAACGAGATGGGCTACTCGACCCGTCTGGTCGACCTCACCAAGATCGTGGGCACGCGCCGTTCCAAGAAGGCCCCCGCCAAGAAGGCGGCGAAGAAGGGTGCCAAGAAGGCGGCTGCCCGCAAGTAGGGCCGGTACGGCGAGACGGCCACTCGACATGGACGTTCCACAGCTCGAAGACCTCGGGGACCTGAACGGTCGTCGTGTCCTTGTGCGTTGCGACTTCAACGTGCCGTTGGCCGACGGGGTCATCACCGACGATCTGCGGATCCGGGCCGCGGTGCCCACGCTCCGTTATCTGACCGATGCCGGGGCTCACGTCACGGCGTGCTCCCACCTGGGTCGTCCGAAGGGTTCGCCTGATCCGGCCTACGCCATGGATCCGGTCCGGGCCCGGTTGGCTGAACTGGCCCCCGGCGTGGATCTGTTGGAGAACCTCCGGTTCGACCCGGGCGAGACCAGCGACGATCCGGTGTTCGTCGAGCGCCTGATCGAAGGTCAGGACGCCTACGTCAACGACGCCTTCGGGGCGTCGCACCGGGCTCACGCCTCGGTGGTCGGCCCGCCCCGGCACCTGCCGTCGGCGGCCGGCCGGCTGCTGGCCCGCGAGGTCGAGGTGCTGGGCGGCCTCCGATCGTCGGCCCGCCGACCGTTCGTGGGAATCATGGGTGGGGCCAAGGTCAGCGACAAGCTCGGCGTCATCGAGGCCCTCCTCGGCGTGGTCGATGAGCTCATCGTGGGCGGCGGCATGTGCTTCACCTTCCTGGCCGCCAAGGGTGCCCGCGTCGGTTCGTCCCTTCTCGAGGAGGACATGATCGAGACGTGTGCCCGGCTGTTGGATTCGGGTGCGCCCATCCGGCTGCCGATGGACATCACGGCGCTCGGCCCGGGCGGAAAGATCGGGGACCCGTCGGCCGGCGGCGAGGTTCGCCAGGTCGGCACCTCGATGCCCGAGGGCTGGATGGGGCTCGACATCGGGCCGGGATCGGCCGTGGAGTTCTGCGACCTGATCGCCGAGGCCCGCACCGTGCTCTGGAACGGCCCGATGGGCGTCTTCGAGGACCCGAGGTTCGCGGCGGGCACCCGCACGGTGGCCGACGCGGTCGCCGATTGTCGGGGATTCACCGTGGTCGGTGGGGGAGACAGCGCGGCGGCGGCCCGCCAGTTCGGCGTGGACGACCGCATGGACCACGTGTCCACCGGTGGTGGCGCGGCACTGGAGTTGATCGAACAGGGCGACCTGCCCGGTCTGGCTGCGCTCCGAGGCGAGCGGCCGGCAATGGGCGACGAGTAGTGACGAGCGAAGGAACAGCGACATGACCGAGCGCAGGCCGCTGATCAGCGGCAACTGGAAGATGCACCACAACCACTTCGAGGCCATCCAGGCCGTGCAGAAGTTGTCGTACGTGCTGTCGGCAAACGACCACGACGCGGTGGACGTGTCGATCCACCCGCCGTTCACCGACCTCCGGTCGGTCCAGACGGTTCTGGAGTCCGACGGGATTCCGATCGCTCTCGGTGCCCAGCATTGTCACTGGGAGGAGAAGGGGGCGTTCACCGGGGAGGTGGCTCCCGGGATGCTGGCCAAGTTGAACGTGTCGTTGGTGATCGTCGGCCACTCGGAACGCCGTGAGGTGTTCGGCGAGACCGACGACGACGTCAACAAGAAGGTCAAGGCTGTGCTGGCCAACGGCATGACGCCGATCATGTGCTGCGGCGAGACGCTCGAGGAGCGCGAGGCCGGCCAGGCGGGCGCCAAGGTCGAACGGCAGGTCCTCGAGGGCCTCGCCGGTCTGAAGGCCGACCAGGTGGCGGGTCTCGTGGTTGCCTACGAGCCGATCTGGGCCATCGGAACCGGCAAGACGGCTACTCCGGAAGACGCCCAGGAGATGTGCGCCACGGTACGAAACGCGGTGCGCTCCAAGTGGGGAGCCGAGGCGGCTGACGGGGTGCGGATTCAGTACGGCGGGTCGGTCAAGCCGGTCAACGCTCCGGACCTGATGCGTCAGCCCGACATCGACGGTGCGCTCGTCGGAGGGGCATCGCTCGACCCCGACGAGTTCGCCCGGATCATCGCCTACCGGTTGGTCGGCTGAGGCCATCGAGCCTCTCCGAACCCTGCTGATGACCGAACCGGTCGCCGTCGGGGGCCGGTAACCTCAC
>JAAZXY010000024.1 GCA_014239855.1 Acidimicrobiales bacterium
GTAGCCGTCGAGGTCCGAGGCGGTCAGCAGCCCACCGTTGGCCGCCATGTCGGCGTCGATCTCCGCGGCGATCGAGCCCCGGTAGAACTCGTCGGCCCCGCCATCGGCGATGCGTTCCAGGGTGCGGGCCAGATCGGGATTGCGGAGCGTTTCACCGATGCGGCGGAGCGACCCGTCCTCGTGGAAGTAGATGCGACGCCCGGCCGGGGTGTGGGACAGGCGGGTCACGTTGCCGGCCCGGCCGAGAGTCGCCCCCTCCTGCCACCAGTGGTACACGCCGGGGCGTATGGGGAATCCGTTGGCGGCCCAGCCGATGGCCGGGGCGACCACGTCAGCCCAGTCGAGGCGGCCGTAGCGGGTCTGGGCCTCGTGGTAGGCCAGCAGTGAGCCGGGAGTGGTGACCGACTGGTACCCGACGTCGTTGACGTTGCCGTCGAGGATGAAGCCGAAGCCGTCACGGGTCTCACCGACGAGGAGGTGCTCCCACATGTCGGGGCGCACGGCGGCCGGCGATGTCCCGTGGAAGTCGACGCACGTGTGGACGGTCTCGTCGTGCCCGGTGCCCGCGCCGGGCAGGAACAGTTGGGCGCTGCCGAAGCCGGCGATGCCGCACATCTGCGGGTCGACCACGCCGGCCACCAGGGCACAGGCCACCGCGGCGTCCACCGCGTTGCCGCCGGCCCGGAGTGCATCGACCCCGGCCTCCACTGCCTCCGGCTGGGCAGCCACCACCATCCCGGTCCCGAATCGGCTCATGGAGATGTCTCCCGTTCCTCGACGCTCGTCGCCGCCGGATCCTGACACGTCGGGGCCGCCTGATCCGTGGCACGATCCACTCGTCGAGGTTTCGAGCGGACCATCGGCGGCGATCCATTCCGACAGGGAGACACCATGGCCATCGAACGCGAGATCTCGTCGAGCATCCATCTGGAGGCCGACGTCGACGCCGAAACGGCCGCCCGGTTCGCCGCCTACGACACGCAGGACATCTGGCAGAAGGACAAGGACCACTTCGTCCACCCGTGGACCGACTTCTCCACCTTCAAGGAGCAGGGGTCGCTCGTCGTCGCTGAATCCGAGGGCGCCTACATCTACGACAGTGACGGGCGGCGCTACCTCGACGGCATCGGCGGGCTGTGGTGCGTCAACACCGGCTACGGCCGCACCGAGATCGCCCAGGCCATGGCCGACCAGGCCACCAAGATGACCTACTACTCGTCCTTCGGGCACCACACGACCATCCCGGTGGCCGAGCTGTCCGCCGTGCTGGCCCGCCTCGCCCCGGCGCCCCTGAACCACGTGCTGTACGGGTCCGGCGGGTCGATGGCCAACGACACCACGGTGCGTCTCGTCCACTACTACTTCAACATGTTGGGCAAGCCCGACAAGAAGATGCTCATCACCCGGACCAACGGGTACCACGGGTCGACCTACATGGCCATGTCGTTGACCGGCGTGGAGTACGACCACATCGGTTTCGACATCATCGGCGAGCCGCTGATCCAGCGGGTCTCGGGCCCCGACCTGTACCGGCGGCCCGAGGGCACGACGCCCCAGGAGTACGGCGCCCAGTTGGTGGCCGAGTTTCGGGCCAAGGTCGAGAGCCTGGGCCCGGAAAACGTGGCCGCCTTCTTCGCCGAGCCGATCATGGGTGCCGGCGGCGTCCTCATGCCGCCCCCCGGCTATCTGGTCGGCATGCGTGAGGCGTGCACCGAGTATGGGATCCTGTACGTGTCCGATGAGGTGGTCACCGCATTCGGGCGGCTCGGCCACATGTTCGCCTCGGAGGACGCCTTCGGGGTCGTGCCCGACATCATCAACTCGGCCAAGGGCCTGACCTCGGCGTACGCCCCGCTGTCGGCCACCATCATCTCCGACGAGATCTACGACGTGATCAGCGTGCCCCAGGCCGAGGGATCGGTGTTCGCCCACGGGTTCACCTACTCGGGCCACCCGGTGTGCTGCGCGGCGGCACTGGAGAACATCGCCATCCTCGAACGGGAGGACATCTGCGGGCACGTCCAGCGGGTCGGCCCGTACTTCGGCGAGCGGCTGGCGTCGCTGTCCGACCTCGGCATCGTGGGCGACGTCCGGGGCAGCCACTTCATGCAGTGCGTGGAGAACGTGGCCGACAAGGAGACGAAGGAACTCTTCGACCCGTCGGTCCACGTGGGCGACCGGGTGGCCGATGCGTGTGAGAAGCGGGGCCTCATCGTGCGGCCCATCGCCCACCTGAACGTGTTGTCGCCGCCGTTGGTGCTGACCGTCGAGCAGATCGACTGGATGGTCGACACCCTGCGCGAAGGGATCATCGAGGTGCAGGCCGACCTGATCGCCGAGGGGCTCTGGAAGCCCGAGTGAGCCCATCCGAGGTCCCGGTGGCTCTGCCTCGGGGGCCTTCGTGGGAGGTGCTCGACGACTTCGAGCGGTTCAGTCAGGTCGACGACGTCTTCAACCGGGCCTTCTGGGACCCGGAGATCGCCACCGAGGCGGCCCGGCGCTTCTTCGGCTCGTACCGGGAGCAGCTCACCGAGTGGCGCACCGCCTCCGGTTTCGGGCAACGCGACTACGCCATCCGGAATGCGGCCTGGCACGTGGTCGACGTGTTCGCCGAAATGCACGACGGCGACGACCTTCGGGACGGCTTCCTGAGCCCGTTGACCCAGTTGCGTGATGGTCCGGAGGAGCAGTTCGACATGGGCCCACCGGAGGAGGCGTCAGCCACGGTGAAGCAGGTGGCCGGTGTCTTCGGGGCTGATCTCATCGGGATCTGTGCCAACGACGACCGGTGGCTCTACAGCGAGCGGTACGCCAGGCACGCCGACGAGGGTCGACCGCTGAATCTCGGCGAGGGGCTGGACAACGTCATCGTCATCGGGCAGGCCATGGACCATGACCTGGTCGACACGGTGCCTTCGGCCCTGTCCGGGGCGGCAACCGGGCTGGGGTACTCCAAGGACGTGCTGGTGCTCATGGCCACCGCCCAGTGGTTGCGAAACCTCGGGTACCGGGCGGTGCCGAGCCTCAACGATTCGGCGTTGGCTATTCCGTTGGCCATTCAGGCGGGGTTGGGCGAATACGGCCGCCACGGCCTGGTCATCACGCCCGAGTTCGGGCCGCGTGTCCGGTTCGGGAAGATCTTCACGGATGCCCCGCTTCACCCTGACTCGCCGATCAGCTTCGGGGTGACCGAGTTCTGCGAGTCGTGCCGCCGGTGTACCGAGGCGTGTCCGCCGGGAGCGATCACTGGTGGTTCGCCGACCTCGGTGAAGTTGAACCGGTCGGCCATCGGCGGTGTCCGGAAGTGGACGACGGACGGCGAGAAGTGTTTCTCCTACTGGACCCAGATCGTCAGCGACTGCATGATCTGCATCCGGGTCTGTCCCTACAACAAGGACTTCTCGAAGTGGCACAACCGGCTGGGTCGGCGGCTGGCCGCCACCCGATTGCGACGGGTGATGGCCTGGCTGCACGACCGTCTGGGTTATGGACGCCGGCTACGACCCCGCGACTGGTGGACGGGCAGCACCTCGCGCCGTACCTGACCGGCGGGTCCTGCCCCGAGGCCGGCTGGGCCGACCGGAGGGAGCAGTTCAGGCGCGGCTGCCGCTGAACGGGGCCGTGCCGAAGGCGCCGAGCTTGGCTTCCCCGGAGATCGAGTCGCCGTCGACGGTGGCCGTGGCCTCCACCTTGATGGGCATGGGCGAGGTCATGTTGACCGTCCAGGCCAGCGAGTTGCCGTCGACCGTTCCGCCCTCGAGATCCATGCTGCCCTGAGGTCCGGACATGGTGCCGGTGAGCGTGCCGCCGTCGGTGGTCAGGGTGAGGGTGCCGGCCTGTTCGCCCAGCGGGGTCTTCATGCTCATGTTCCAGGTGCCGTCTACGCCCATGGTGGGTTCCCTTCGTCGTGTGCCCCGGTCTCCGGTGCGTCTTCGCGGGCCCGGCCGACGGCTCGAGCCTCGGGAACACCGTAGGGGCTGGCAGAGGCCCATTACGGTCTGGCCGGTTCGTCCGGCCCGGTTCGGACGGCGGTGAATGGACAGGAGGAGGTGCGTGATGGCTGATGAAGGGGCTCAGGCGGAAGGGATCACGATGAGCGGAGGTGGGCTCTACTCCCTGGCCACGCTCGGCGCCAAGGACGTCATCGACGGGGCCATGCCACTGCTGGAGGCAGCGGTCGACGCCATACCGACCGAGTCGTTCGCATCCGGTTTCACTCTTGCGGACATGGGTTGTGCCGACGGCGGGACGTCACTGGACGCCATCGGTCGGGTCATCGGACGGGTCCGTTCCCGCGTGCCCGGCGTGCCGGTGACCGTGGCATCGACCGACCAGCCGCGCAACGACTTCAACGCCCTGATGGCCAACGTGCACGGGCTCGGGCCGTTCGTCGGCTTCCTGGACGGGGCGGTCGACGTCTTTCCGATCGCGTCGGGCACGTCCTTCTACCGGCAGGCCCTGCCGAGCGGTTCAGTGCACCTCGGATTTTCGGCCACGGCCATGCACTGGCTGAGCGGAAAGCCGGGGGACATCTCCGACCACGTGCACATGGTCGGCGCCTCGGGTGCCGAGCTGGAGGCCTTCCGGGCCCGGGCCCATGACGACTGGCGGCAGATCCTGTTGTGTCGGGCCGCCGAGTTGGTGTCCGGTGGGCGCCTCGTGCTGGTCAACTTCTGCATCGACGGCGATGGTCGCCATCTGGGCAACACCGGCGGCATCGACATGTTCGAGACATTCGCCCGGATCTGGAGCGAGTTTCTCGCCGAGGGCCGGATCGACCGGGACGAATACGTGGCCATGACGCTGCCGCAGTACTACAACACCGTCGAGGAGTTCACGGCGCCGCTTGTCGATCCCGATGATCCCGTGTGCCAGGCGGGCCTTCGGCTAGAGCATGTCGAGACCCGGGTGGTGAGGTGCCCGTTCGCTGCGGATTTCGAGCAGCACGGCGATGTGGAGCGCTTCGTACAGGGTTACATCCCGACGATCCGAACCTGGAACGAGAGCATCTGGGCCGCTGCCCTACACCGGGAGCGACCGGTCGACGAGCGGGCACGGATCATCGAGGACTACTACGCCCGGTATGCCGACCGGGTCCGTGCCGAGCCGGAAGGCCACGGCATGGACTACGTCCA
Organism: Acidimicrobiales bacterium; assembly: GCA_014239855.1. Lineage (GTDB taxonomy): Bacteria > Actinomycetota > Acidimicrobiia > Acidimicrobiales > MedAcidi-G1 > UBA9410. The sequence goes on from JAAZXY010000024.1 coordinate 5,136, forward strand.
CGCCTACCTGGTGATCGCCAAGGCCTGAGCCGGGATCTGCAACGGGCCGTCGACGGTCAGTCGTCCGGGTCGTCGCGGTCGCGGCCGCACCAGCCGCAGAACTCGTCGTCGGGCTCGAGGTAGCCGGGGCAGGCGCCGCTGCTGCACGACACGCGGTCGACCGACCCGCAGCGTGGGCACACGTCCTCCCCGAAGCCGAGCCATTCGGTGCAGTGCCAGCAGTGTCGTGCCTCGCCCATGGGGGAAAACTACGGATCGGCAGTGACAGCCGGCGGCTCGTCACCGGCGGCCGGTCGCTGGTGGCCTGTCACACGGCCGGCGTACGTTCCGGGCATGAGCGATGACTGGAATGACGGGGACTCTGGCGATGGTTCGTCCGGCGGCGGTTCAGGCAACCGGGGCGGCAAGCACTGCGATGCCTGCAACGAGTGGCTGGACGGTTCGGACACCCACTGCCCGGGCTGCGGTTCGTCACGCTGAGCGCGGGCTGCGGTTGATCAGCTGGCCGGTCAGTCGGTCGGTCGATCACCCCGGCCATCAGGCGTCCCATCGCACAGGTACATGTGCAGGCTTGCGGAATACCAGACCCCGGGCGGGCTCGAAGCTCTCGTCGCCGGGGAGCAGGTCCAGATGCACCCCCGGCAACAGGTCAAGCACGGCGTTGACCGCGGCGACGGTCTGCAGTCGGGCCAGGTGCAGGCCCAGGCAGACGTGCGGTCCCTTCACGAAGGCCAGATGCAGGCGGGCGTTGTTCCGGCGTGCGTCGTAGCGGTCCGGATCGACGAACACCTCCGGGTCGCGGTTGGCCCCGGCCAACGACACGGTGACCAGGTCGCCGGCCGGGATGGCCACGCCGCCGAGCACGGCGTCGGTCGTCGTGTAGCGGTCGACCAGCGTGGCCGCCGGTTCCATTCGCAGCGACTCCTCGACCGCTCCGGCCACCAGGGACCGATCGGCTCGCACGGCGTCGGCCTGATCGGGATCGGCCAGCAGGTGGGTCAGAACGTTGGCCGTCATCCCCTCGGAGGTCTCGATGGCTCCGAACATGAGTACCGCGGTGTTGGAGAACACCTCGTCGGCGGTCAGTGAACCGTCGCCCGCCACCTCGGCCAGCATGGATCCGGCGGCCTCTCTGACCGTCCGGTCCACCTCGGCCCGCAGGTCGGCCACCGCCCGCCGGGTGTCGTCGCCCACGTCGAGCCCGGCATTCACCCCTTCGACGCCGACCACGATGGCCCGGTACCAGCCCAGCACCCGCTCGGGATCGGCGTCCACAAGGCCGAGGGCGCGGGCGATGACGGCCACGGCCAACGGTCCGGCCAGCTCGCTCCTGAGATCAGTCCGGCGGCCAGTCCGGCGGCCGGTCTCGTGACCAGTCCCGGTAGCGAGTTCCTCCACGAGCCGTCGGGCCTCGGCGATGGTCCACTCCTCGAAGCCGTGGCGCACCGCGGCCTGTTGGAACGGCGGGGCGAACGGTGCCCGGTGGCGGGAGTGTTCGTCCCCGTCGGTCGACAGCATCGATGGGCCGACCACCTGCGCCGTCGAGAAGCGGGGGTCGTCCACCGTGTAGGTCGCGGCGTCCCGTAGTACCTCGAGGGCCGCGGCCCTCGAGGTCACCAACCAGCCACCCAGCGCCGGGAGCCACGACACCGGCTCGGTGGCCCTCAGCCGGGCCAGGTGCGGGTGCACATCGCCGGCCAGGTCGTCCAGCGTGATCGAGGTGCCGACCGGGTAGCGGGCGGCCGGGTTGACAGGCGGCACGGTCGTCAAGCGTAGAACGGCCCCGGTGGTCCGGAGGGCGTCGCCACTACCCGGTTGGGTTTCACTAGCGTGGGTTCCACCACCACCGTGCCGGCGCATCGGTACCATCGTTGGCAGGCGAGTGGCCCGGCGGGAGCCGTGACGAGAGGTTCACAGGATGATCCAGCAGGACGACGAGGTCGGACACGTCTTCTCCTCCGACGATGTGTGTCGGGTGGTGGGCGAGCGGGTACGCGACGCTCGGCGGGCGCTGGGCCTCACCATGGCCCAGTTCGCCGAGGTGGCCGAGATCTCCCTCGGGATGGTCTCCAAGATCGAGCACGGCCAGACGTCTCCCAGCCTGTCGACGCTGACCCGTCTGGCCCACGCGGCCCGGGTCCCCATCACCGCCTTCTTCCGAGGGTTGGACGAGGAGCACGACGTGGTGATCGTGCGGGCCGATGACCGGATGGAGATCCTCCACGAGGGCACACGAGATGGCCACGTCTACGAGGACCTCGGTTCGCTGCGGGGCAAGACCCGGATCATCGAGCCGATGATGGTCACCCTGGAGTCCGCCGACGAGGTGTTCCCGTTGTTCCAGCACGAGGGCGTCGAGTTCCTCCACATGCTGGAGGGATCCATGGAGTACGGCTACGGCCCGAAGAACTACCTGCTGGCGGCCGGCGACACCATCCAGATCCACGGCGAGGTGGCCCACGGACCGGTCGATCTGGTGGACCTGCCGGTGCGCTTCATGTCGGTCAAGGTCTTCCCGGCGGCCGAGTAGCGACGGCGGGGAACGGACACGACGATGGGCGTCCTCTGGTTGCTCGGCGCACACCGCAGCGGGTTCCTGTTCCTGCTGCTGGTCGCCACGCTGGGCATGACGGCGTGGGAGGCCCGGGAGCAACGCTTCGACCGGCGACTCACCCTGTGGTGGGTGTCGGTGGTCGGCATGACCCACGTGCTGGGCTATCTGGTCCTGCGACTGTGGGTGGCCCGCCGCCGTGCCGGTGCGGCCGGCGAGGGCAGAGCACCAGGTGGCGCGGGTGCCGAAGGGCAGGACCGGTGAAGCCGCCGACGAGGTGGTCACGGCCAGCCCAGTTCATGGTGGCCCTCGGGCTGCTGTTGATGGTGGGGTGGTTGAACGGCTGCCTCGGCCAGGACCAGGTGACGATCACCGAGGCCGAGGCCGTCGAGATCGCCCGGGCCGAGATCGACTTCGAACCGACCGAGGTGTCGACCAAGTTCGGGCGGGCCGGCTTCGGTGCCCAGCCGGTGTGGGCCGTGCTGTTCATGGTGTTGTCGACCGATCCGGACGATCCCGACGGTTTCGAGCACCGCACGGTCGTCGAGATCGACGCCACCAGCGGCGAGGTCAACCTCGTCAGATCCGACTGACTCCCGCATCAGACCGATCCTCACGGCCGGCGGGCCATCCCCGGGCTCCATTTTTCAGGCTCTTTGACATTTGTCATAGTTTTACTGGCAAGGGTGGTCATTTCCCTCTAGTGTCGCCACCGACCAGACAGGGAGCCGGTTGGCGCCCCGTCGTCTCCTGGGTGGGAGCGAGGCGCACGGGCCGTCCCCGGCAATAAGGGGGACAGAGCACATGCGTGTATTCGTACGGTCCTCGGTGAGTGAGGTGCGGGCATGACGCTCGACACCGTCTTCGTCGAGAACTACTACTTCGTCACCGTCGTGTTCATGTGGTTCCTGCACGTCGGCTTTATGAGTTATGAAGCCGGTGTCAGCCGCCGCAAGAACGTGATGGCCACGGCGATGAAGAACATCATGACCATCGCGGTGGTCACCCCGGCGTTCTACTACGCCGGTTGGTGGACGTACTTCTGTATGTCCGAGGGACTCATACCGACCATCGGCGACGCCGTCCACGGAGGCGAGTGCACCGCTGCGCTCCCGTGGGAGGAGTACATGGGCCCGCACCTCGGGGACAACATCACGGCCGTCTTCTGGGCGGCCTTCCTGCTGTTCTCCTGGACGACCGGTTCGATCATGTCGGGCGCCACGCTCGAGAGGATCCGGATCTCGGCCTACCTGGTGCTCACCGTCGTCCTCGGTGCGTTCATCTGGATCATCGCCGCCTCATGGGGTTGGAGCTGGCACGGCTGGCTGACCATCCACTTCGGGTTCCACGACTTCGCCGCCTCCGGCGTGGTCCACGGCGTGGCCGGCATCTTCGCCCTCGGCGTACTGCTGAACCTCGGTCCACGGATCGGGAAGTTCGACCGGGACGGAGGAGCCAGGCAGTTCCTGCCCCACAACCTGCACATGACGTTGATGGGCCTGATGATCATCTTCACGGCCTTCTACGCCTTCTACGCCGCCTGTCTGGCCATCACCTCGGACACCATCCCGGGTTGGGCCACCATCTACGGCAATCCGACCACGCTGGGCGCCATCACGTTCACCATCACCATCGCGTTCGCCGGCGGCTTCATGAGCGGCTACATCTGCTCGAAGGGCGATCCGTTCTGGACGCTCTCGGGTGGCCTGGCCGGCGTGATCGCCGTGTCGTCCGGTGCCGACGTGTACCACCCGTCGCTCACCTACCTGCTGGCCATGTTCGGCGCGGCGGTCGCCGTGTGGATCGGGACCTGGCAGGAGGAGAAGATGCGGGTCGACGACGCAGTCGGGGCGGTCGCCGTCCACGGTTGGGTCGGCTTCCTGGGCGTCGTGCTCATGGGGATCTTCGGCGGGGGAACCCCCACCGGATCCCTGGGCAACGGCGACGTGGACGTCACGCTGCTCGGCCAGTTGGTCGGCGTCGCGGCGCTCTTCCCACTGGCCTTCCTGTCGGGCTACATCGTCTCGGGCATCCTCAAGAAGCTGAACCTCCTGCGGGTTCCGCCGGAGGTCGAGGTGGCCGGCCTGGACATCGCCGAGTTCGACATGGACTTCTTCCCCGACCACGAGATGGCCGACGAGAAGATCGTGATGGCCGATGGTTCCGTCGTGTCGGCAGGCCCCGTGCTTGCCGAGGCGTACGGCGACATCGTCCGCTGACCCATGCTGCAGCTCATCGGCTCCATCGTCCTGATGTACGGCGTCGTCCTGACGGCCGGCATCTGGGCGACCCGGAAGTCCCGGGCGCTGAAGGCCGCAGAAGAACTCAAGAACCAGACAATCTGAACCAAACCATCTGAAAAAGGAGAGTGACTGAAGATGGACACGTTCCCCTTTGATTCCTGGGAGGAGGCGATCGCCGACGGCGGTGCCTTCTTCACCTGGGCGGGCAGCCAGGGAATGATCAACCTGCTCACCGTGCTGGGAGTGGCGGCCTTCCTCGTCAGCCTGATCTACATGATCAGGAACGAGGACAACCACCTCAACAGTGCGGCGGCGCGGCTGGGTGAACCGGCCGGCGCAGCAGCGCTGCTGGGTGAACCGGCCGGCGCAGAAGGAGGCGAGTGACATGGCTGGACGCCAGATCGAGTTCAGTGAGAACCAGACCCACAAGAAGAGCTACGAGAAGGCCCTCGTGGCCTTCAGCATCGGCTGCATCGTCTTCGTCATCATCGCGGTGAACGTGGTGGGTGGCGGCGGCGGCTGCTGCTGATCAAGCGCTCCTCCTGAGTAGTTCCGAGGTCCGATGACGGCGGTACGGCGCCTCCGCGTTGCGGAGGTGCTGGCCGCCGTCACGGTCCTCGCCATGCTCCTGGGATGGGCCGACGGGCCCGACGCCGTGCGGGGTGTCCAGGATTCCGAGGGCCAGTTGGTCCTCCTGACCGGATTGGGATCGGTGGTCCTGATGCGGGTGGGACATCGAGCGGCCTGGATCGCCGCCGGCTTCGCCGCCGCGGTGACCTGGCGGGCCATCGCACAACTGGGTGGGGACGCCGGGTGGGGTCTGCGGATCGCCGTGCTGACGGCCACCCTGACCACCGTGACTTTGGTGTGGCACATGATCGCCGAGGTGCGGGAGAACGCACCGGAGTGACCCGGGTACCGTGCCGGCGGTGAGCGCGGGCCGGGACCACGAGATCGCGGTGGTGGGGGCGGGGATGCTGGGTGCCTCGGCGGCCCGACACCTGGCCGATGCCGGATGCGATGTGATTCTCGTGGGTCAGGGCGAGCCGGCCGAACGAGGCTCCAGCGAAGAGGAGCTGGTCAGCCAACCCGTCTACGCCAGTCACTACGACGTGGCGCGGGTCAGCCGGACCATCGACCCCGACCCGACCCGGGCGTGGCTGGGGCACCGTTCGGTCGACCAGTTCGCCGACGTGGCGGCCCGCACCGGGATCACCGCCATCAACCCGGTGGGCCACCTGTGGGTGGACTCGACTGCCGGCATCGATCCGTTGGTCGATGCCGATCGGCGGTACTCGTTGGACTGTCAGCGGCGTACGGCCGCAGAGGTCAGCAACGCCATGCCGTACCTGTCGTTTTCTGACGGATCCGACACGATCTGGGAGCCGCCACCGGCCGGGAGCGTGGATCCCCGGGCCCACGTGGCGGCTGAGACCGCCGCCGCGGTGGCCGCCGGTGCTGTCCACGTGGAGACCCTCGTGGGGTCCGTCGCCCCGGTCGGTGGCCCGGTCAGTGACGGGGTCGGTGGTCGGGTCGAGGTGGCCACCGACGCCGGCACGTTCACCGCGGACCGGGTGCTGCTGGCCACCGGGGCGTTCTCCGGCCACGGCACGTCACCGGCCGCCGGGCTGGACCTGGAGTACGCCCTCCACACCCAGCTGCTGGTCCACCTCGATGCCGAGGAGGTGGAACGCCTGGCCGGGATGCCCAGCATCATCGGCAAGTTCGTCGATCCGGCCGACGACTTCTACCTGACGCCGCCCGTCTCTGACCGCCGACCCACGGCCGACCGGGCCAGCCGGAACATCAGTCCGGCGGATCGATTCATCCTGAAGTTGGGCGCCCCGCAGGACGACCACGTGCGGGCCACAGCCGACGAGCTGGCCGCATGGTTCCGGACCGACGGCGACCCGGCCTTCGCCGCCCGCCTGGCCGGCATCCTGGAGCGCCTGCTGCCCGGGCTACGCGACGTCGGCCGCTGGACCACCTCGTGCGTGACCACCTACACGCCCAGTGGCTTTCCGTTCATCGACTGGGTCGGTGACGGGTCCGGCCGGGTCGCGTGTGCCATTGGCGGCAACGGCTTCGCAGCCAAGTGCGCCCCGGCTCTCGGCGAACTGGCCGCCGGGCTGCTCCTGGACCGGGAGTGGCCGACCGAGGTGGACCGGGAACTGTTTCTGGCCCGGTACGCGTCCTGAGGAACCGGCCGGGCACCCCGGCCGCCGGCACCGCTTCCCGTTGCAACTCCTAGCTGCGGACCCGTTCCTTGTCGGGGTCGTAGTGCGGGAACCGCACCACGGTGGCCGGCAGGCGCTTCTGGTGCCCGTCCATCTGCCCCACCTCGACCTCGGTGCCGATCTCGGCGTGTTCGATGGCCATCCAGCCGAGGGCGATGTTCTTGCGCAGGATGGGCGACCGGGTGCCGCTGGTGACCGTCCCCACCTGCTGGCGGGCGATCATGATCGGGTTGCCGGGGCCGGCAGGCTCGTCGCCGGCCAGTTCCAGGCCCACCAGGGTGCGCTGCGGGTGCTCCTTGCCCCGGACCAGGGCGTCACGACCGATGAAGTCGTCCTCCTTGGTCTTGATGGGGACGGTGAAGCCGATGCCGGCCTCCAGCGGGGTGGTCTGGTCGTTGAACTCCGAGCCGGCGAAGATCAGGCCGGCCTCGATGCGCAGCATGTCCAGCGCCTCGAGCCCCAGCGGGGTCAGGCCCTTCGGGTGGCCGACCTCCCAGATGGCGTCCCATACGGCTGGGGCGTCGGACGGGTGGCAGAACACCTCGAAACCCAGTTCGCCGGTGTAGCCGGTGCGTGACACCACGATCGGAATGCCGTGCTCGTCGCCGATGCGGGCCACCGAGATCCGGAACCAGCCCAGCTCCTCGATGGAGGCCTGGTCGGGCCGGGTCCAGATGACCTCGGACAGGATCTCCCGGCTGAGCGGCCCCTGGACCTGCACGTTGTGCAGCTGGTCGGTGGCGTCGCGGACCCAGACGTGGAGGCCCATCTCCTGGGCCTGCTTCCGCAACCACAGTCCGCTGGAGTCACAGCCGCCGATCCACCGGAAGTTGTCGGAGCCGAGGCGGTAGATCGTCCCGTCGTCGATCATGCCGCCGGTGTCGTAACACATGGCCGTGTAGACGACCTGACCCACGGCCAGCTTGCGGATGTTGCGGGTCACGCACGTCTGGAGCAGCAGTTCGGCGTCCGGCCCCACGACCTCGTACTTGCGAAGTGGCGAGAGGTCGATGATGGCGGCCTTCTCACGGGTGGCCCAGTACTCGTCGAGGGCGCCGTGGTTGGTGTAGCTGTTGGCCAGCCAGTAGCCGGCGTACTCGGTGAAGTTCCGGGTCAGCTGGGAGGTGCGGGAGTGGAAGCCCGTCTCCTTGGTGAGTTCGGGTTCGGCATCGGTGCTCACGCGGAAGGCCGTCGCTTTCTTGAAGGTGTTGGTTGCCGGATAGACGCGGACGTGGATGTCGGTGGGTTGCCAGCCGTTGGCGGCGTCGATGTCGCACGGACAGGCCGACGAGACGCAGACCAGGTCGGTCAGCGCCCGCAGCAGGACGTAGTCGCCGGGCCGGGACCACGGTTCCTCGAAGAACAGCTGGTTCGCGTCGTCCAGGTTGGTGTTGTAGAAGAAGTTGATGGCTTCCCAGCCGCGGCGGGGGGCGATGTCGTAGGGGGCCAGGACCCGGTTGAAGTTCTCGCTGCAGTTGACGTGGCCCGGGTAGCCCATGTCCTCGTAGTACTTGGGGTTGCAGGCCGTGTTGAAGGTGTCGTGACGACCCACGGTGTCGTGCACGATCTCCACCATGGGTTGGAAGTCCCGGGAGTAGTACTTGGCGAACAGGCCGGGGGTGGGGTAGCTGGCCCCCATGAGGCTGCGGGTGACGGTGGCGTCCAGCGCGGCCTCCACGCCGCCGTCGAGGCTCGCTGCGTCGAAGCACTGGAAGTCGGAGCACTCGCGGCCCTCGACGTCGATGACCTGGATGAACTCGCCGGCCTTCACCTCGTAGGCACGGGCGGTCGCCGCGTCGATCCGAAGGTCCTGGTTCTGGTCGGCCAACGGGGTGGGCAGCACCTGGAGCCCGGGCGCCGGTGGCGTGGTGCGGTGGACGAAGGTGATGACGTCGGTCGGCGGGTCCTGCTCGTGGGGGAGCATCTTCCCGCCGGTCACCCCGATGACGCAGACCACATCGGTCGATGCGGTCAGCCACGCTTCGTGGCCGGCGGGGGAGTCGGGGGAGAAGAGGTGGACGGCGGTGGCCGCCCCGAGGTCGATGCCCTTGGCGGCCAGGGCGTCGGCCACCCGCCGGGCGTCGTACTGGTCGTCGGCCAGGATCGCCGCGATGCCCGTCGCCGGTGCGATGGAGGTCTCTCCGGTGAGGTCGCTGAACAGCCCGGCGTCAGATTTTCCCTCGCGGTCGAAGGCGGCCACCTCGACGGGCTGGCGACCCTCGGGATCGATGATCCGCAACTGGTCGCCGGCGCCCAGGAGCAGCGCGGTGACCGCCCCTCCGGTGACCCGGTAACGCTCGATTCCGGGCTCGAAGTCGGCCATTCCCGGCATGAGCAGTCGGGGGCTCTCCGGCATCGTGATCGTCATGTCTCGTTCCCCCCCCCGTCGCCCCGTGCGGCGTCGATCCCCGTGGATCAGGCACTGATCTTGGCACCGGAAACAGTGCTTGACCAGCAGGTTTCAAAGTGATCACCCTTGTGTGTGGATGTCATCCACTCACACGGAAGATTTCACTAGCAGTAAGTGTAGTTGATTGCTATGGTACGCCGGTCCGGCAAACGTGACGCTGGACACAGGCCCTCCGGGGAATATCCGAGGGGCCGAAGCTGCAGCGAAACCGTCACGAGCGATGCGCCCCCGGGCGCCAGGGGGAGATGACCATGACCGACATCCAGGAGTTCATCGAGGCACCGGGGCGGGCCGAGAAGGTCGCCGAGATCCAGCGGCGGATCGAGGTCGAGGGGATCCAGTACCTCTACTGCCAGTTCGTGTCGGTCACGGGACGCATCATGGGCAAGGGCATCCCGGCCAAGCACTTCGCCACCATTGCCAACAAGGGCTTCCAGTTGGTCTACGGCTCGACGGCCAACCTGTTCGTCGACCGCCACGGCCACTACATCGGCTACGGCCCCGAGTCACGTGAGCTGGTGGGCGTCGCCGAGACCGACACCTTCTGCAAGCTCCCCTGGGACTCCAAGACCGCCCGCGTCTTCTGCACCCTGTTCCGGGGACGTGAGGAGGAGGTCGACCCCGGCGCATTCCTCACCTCGGACTGTCGCGGCAACCTGCACCGCATCCACAAGGAGTTCGAGGCCAAGACCGGCCTCCACCTGAGGGCCGGCTGCGAGCCCGAGATGATGTGGCTGAAGGCCGACGAGAACGGCAAGCCCACCGTCGAGGGCCTCACCAAGCCGAACTGCTACCACATCGACCAGTTCGCCGAGCTCCAGCCGCTCATCCACCGGGTGGTCGAGTACGGCGAGGCCATGGGCCTGGACATGATCCAGGGCGACCACGAGGACGCTCCGGGCCAGCTGGAACTCAACTTCAACTTCGACCGGGCCGACCTGACAGCCGACCGGCTCACCACCTACCGTCAGATCTGCAAGCAGGTCGGACGGGAGATGGGCGCCTTCCCGTGCTTCATGCCCAAGCCGTTCGTGGGCGTGTCGGCCAACGGCTGCCACCACAACATCTCGCTCTGGACCGGCGAGCCCGACGAGGGTGGCGAGAACAAGTTCATGCCCGAGGGCGACAACCCGCAGATCCCGGGGGCCATCGGCATGCAGGCCATCGGCGGGATCATGAAGCACCTGGATGCCCTGACCTGTCTGGGTTCGCCGACCGTGAACTCGTACCGGCGTCTCTGGGACACCGGTTTCTGGGCGCCGGTGTTCGCCGACTGGGGCTTCCAGAACCGCACCACGGCGCTGCGAATCAGCGCCCCCGGCCGGTTCGAGTACCGCTCGGTGGACTCGGCGGTGAACCCGTACCTGACGTTCGCCGCCCTCATCAAGGCCATGGAGGACGGTCTCGACAACGACCTGGATCCGGGCCCGCCCGAGGAACGCAACATCTACGAGGCCATGGACGAGGGCAAGGACGTCAAGAAGATCCCGATGAACCTCGGCGAGGCGCTGGTGGCCCTCGACAAGGACGAGGTCGTCAAGAGCGCCCTTCCCGGCGACATGTACCGGGTGTTCGAGCACTACAAGCGCGACGAGTGGGAGCGCTTCATGGCCACGGTCACCGACTGGGACGTCGAGGAGTACCTCGACATCCTTCCGTAGCACCCACCACCCTCCGTCTGGCGGCTACTGCCAGACACCAGACACACGAACTTCACGACCTGAGAAGCAGGGAGACACACCATGTGCGGCATCGCCGGCATCATCCATCGTGACGGAGCGGCCGACATCGGCGACGAGCTCACGGCGATGCTCAATTCCATGAAGCACCGGGGCCCCGACTCCACGGGCTATGCCATGTACGGACCGGCCGACGACCTCATCGTCGTGCGGTTCATGCTGGCCGAGCCCAACGACTTCAAGGGCTTCGGCATGGCCGAGAAGCTGGAGCGGAACCGGGCCGAGGTGGAGGCCCGTCTGGCCAAGATCGGTGCCGACCTGGCGACGATCCAGACGGAGGACGGCGGTTACGCCTTCCGGGCCACCATCCGGTACGGCGGCGATCTGAAGCCGCTGGCCGACTACCTGGAGGACATCCCGGGTTGCCAGGTGCTCTCGCTGGGCAACTCGCTGGAGATCGTCAAGGATCTGGGCGACGCCAACACCGTGCACGAGCAGTACGGGCTGGGCGGGATCCGGGGCAGCCACGGCATCGGCCACGTGCGGATGGCCACCGAGTCCGACGTGGACCTGGCCAGCGCCCATCCCTACTGGGCCTACCCGTTCGCCGACGTGGCCGTCGTACACAACGGCCAGCTCACCAACTACCACTTGTGGCGGCGCCGCCTGGAGCGGATGGGCCACCGCTTCCAGTCGGAGTGCGACTCGGAGATCATCGCCGTGTACCTGGCCCAGCACCTCGAGGACGGCGAGCCGCTCGAGACGGCCATGAAGCACAGCCTGGACGACTTCGACGGGGTGTTCACCTACCTGGTGGCCACCGGAAGCGAGTTGGGCATCGCCAAGGACGAGATGGCGGCCAAGCCGCTGGTGCTCATGGAGACCGACAATCTGGTGGCCATGGCGTCCGAGGAGATGGCCATCCGGGCCCTCGTGGGGACCGAGGTCGAGACCAGGGATCCGTTCGAACGGGAGGTACTGACGTGGCAGGTCTGAACACCAAGAGCGGCGTCGTCTACGACGCCCGGGGACTCGTCGAGCCGGACCCCGAGCCGCCCATGACCGCGGTCATCGACGGCGACACGGCGGTCATCGACGCCACCGACCTGACCACCAGGAAGATCAACCTGGAGCTCAAGCGCATCGTCTACGACGAGGGCGTCAACACCGTCACCATCGTCAATCCGGGCTCCAAGCATTCGCTCGGGGTGGGCATTCTGAAGCGCTGCAACATCACGTTCGAGGGCAGCCCGGGCTGGTACGCCTGCGGCCTGATCGACGGGCCCGAGGTCCAGATCAACGGCCGGGTCGGCTGGGCGCTGGGTGAGAACATGATGTCCGGCTCCGTGGTGGTCGAAGGACCGGCGGGCTCGTTGACCGGTGCCGCTCTGCGTGGCGGTGACCTGGTCATCAAGGGCAACGTCGGCGCCCGGACGGGCATCGACCAGAAGGGCGGAACGATCATCGCCCTGGGCAGCGCCGGCATCAACACCGGCTTCATGATGCAGCGTGGTCGCCAGATCATCTGCGGGGACGTCAACGACGGCCTGGGCGACTCGATGTACGACGGCGTGATCTACGTCGGCGGCAACGTGGCCTCGCTCGGCGTGGACTGCGTGCCCGGCGAGATGAACGACGACGACCTGGAGTTCATCAACCGAAAGTTCGAGATCCACGACCTCGGCACCCCACCGGACCTGAAGAAGTTCGAGTGCGGCAAGGTGCTCCACAACTACGACGCGCTGGAGCCCTCCGAGCGCAAGCTCGTGCTCTAGGAGGAGATGACGATGCCTGAAGCAAACGACATCAAGGGCGCTGACACGCCGGCCGTTGACACCAACGCCGCCACCGACGTCATCGGCAAGAGCAAGATCTTCACGCCGGAGGTCATCAACGACATCCACGTGAAGGCCGAGCTGGGCCGCTACCGGATGCGGGGATTCTCGCTGTTCAAGAAGATCCCCCACTGGGACGAGCTGGTGTTCCTCCCCGGAACGCTGACCCGGTTCGTGATCGAGGGCTACCGCGAGAAGTGCGAGACCAAGACGGTCATCGGCGGCCGGTTCGCCGCCAACCCGTTGGAGCTGGACATTCCCGTCTACATCACCGGCATGAGCTTCGGGGCGCTGTCCATCGAGGCCAAGTCGGCTCTGGCCAAGGGCGCCTCGATGGCCGGTACGGCGACGTGCTCCGGCGAGGGCGGCATGATCCCGCCCGAGCGGGACCTGTCGACGAAGTGGTTCTACCAGGTCATCCAGAGCCGCTACGGCTTCAACCCGCACCACCTGATGCTGGCCGACGCCATCGAGTTCTTCATCGGTCAGGGCTGCAAGGTCGGCCTGGGTGGACACCTCATGGGCCAGAAGGTCACCGAGCAGGTGGCCGAGATGCGCTCGCTGCCCGCCGGTATCGACCAGCGGTCCCCGGCCCGCCACCCGGACTGGATCGGACCCGACGACCTGTCGCTGAAGATCCAGGAGATCCGGGAGGCCACCAACTACCAGGTGCCGATCCAGCTGAAGCTGGGTTCGTCGCGGGTGTACGACGATGTCCGGATGGCTGCCAAGTGCGGTCCCGACTCGATCTACCTCGACGGTGCCGAGGGTGGTACCGGTGCCGGTCCGCACCTGGCCACCGAGGAGACGGGCATCCCGTTGATGGCCGCCATCCCCGAGGCCCGACGGGCGCTCGAGGACGTGGGCCTGGCCGACGAGGTCGACCTCGTGGTGGCCGGCGGCATCCGCAACGGTGGTGACGTGGCCAAGTGCCTGGCGTTGGGCGCCAAGGCCGTGGCGCTCGGAACCGCCGCCCTGATGGCGCTGAACTGCAACAAGCACATCGAGGGCGTCACCGACTACGAGGGCACCATCGGCGTGCCGGCCGGCGAGTGCTACCACTGCCACACCGGCCGCTGCCCGGTGGGCGTGGCCACCCAGGACGTCGAACTGCGGGCACGCCTCGACGTCGAGGAAGCGGCCCTGCGGGTCTACAACTACCTGCACACGCTGACCATGGAGGTCCAGCTGCTGGCCCGTGCCTGCGGCAAGACCAACATCCACAGCCTGGAGCCCGAGGACCTGGCCGCCCTCACCCATGAGGCGTCCGCCATGGCCAAGGTGCCGCTGGCCGGCACCACCTACATCCCGGGGGTCAGCGAGGAGCGTGCGCTCCAGGAGATGAAGGACATGATGGCCAAGCAGCTCGCAGAGAGCGGAAGGAGCTGACGATGGGTGTGAAGCACACGGTCGCCATCGACGCCGAGACCCTTGCCGGGAAGCGGTTCGAGTACCAGGAGGACGTTTCCCTGGTCGAGGACCTCGACCTGATGGAGTTGACGCCGGGGAAGGATCTGAACTGGCTGGAGGACATCCACCTGCTGGTGGAGGACGGCACCCCCGCGGTGTTCGACCGCAACTCCAACGCCTTCCTCAAGATCTACTTCGACATCCCGGCCGGCCGGGAAGACGAGCTGGCCCGCAAGGTGCTGATGAAGCACCTCATCTCGGGAAACTCCTACGGCATCCAGCTCAAGGAGAAGCACTGCAAGTTCCACCAGGTCGAACTCGGGCCGTGGGTCGCCGATTCCAAGTCGGTGGGCGACAACTACACGGCGCCCGTGCTCGAAGGCTGGGAGCCCCCGGCGCACTAGCGCTCGGATCAACCGAACCCGGCGGGTCCAACGCGGCTCCGCTCCGAGGAACCCGTCCAGAAACCCGTCCAGAAACGGGCCCAGAAACGGGCCCAGATACAGGAGTGCGCCATGAGCACGTCCGGCAAGCTTCCCGAGTCCGTCCAGTACTGCATCATCGGTGCCGGGATCCACGGCCTGTCCACGGCGTGGCACCTGGCCCGCGAGCTGAAGGCCCGGGGCACGGGCAGCGGTGACGACATCGTCATCATCGAGAAGTCGGCGGCGGGCGCCGGCCCGTCGGGTATCGCCTGCGGCGTGGTGCGGAACAACTACTTCCAGCCCGCCATGCGAGAGCTGATGGCCCACTCGGTCGAGGTGTGGGACGCCAACGCCGAGGCCTTCGAGTACCACCCGGTGGGCTACCTCCAGATCTCGTACGACGAGATGGGCGAGGACGTGGCCACGATCCACGAGCAGCAGAAGGCCATCGGGTACGAGTCGGAGTTCATCGACGGCGTGGACGCCACCCGCGACCACATGCTGGGCATCTTCGACGACTGGCGGGCCACCGGGGTCAGCAGCGTCCTGCACGAGAAGAAGGGCGGCTACGCCCACAACATGGCCACCGTCAACGGCCTGCTGGCCAAGGTGCAGGCCGAGGGCGTCAACATCGTGTCCGACACGCTGGTCACCGAGTTGGCCGTGAACGGCGGCGCGGTGACCCACGTGGTGACCAGCCGGGGCATGGTCGCCGTGGACCACGTGATCGCCGCGGCGGGCCCGTGGGTGCCGAAGCTGTGGGAGATGCTGGACCTGCCCGATACCACCGACATCGTGTCCGGGGACACCACCCACACCGTGCCGACGTGGAAGTTCTGGGCTCTCCAGGAGGGCACGCTGGACGTGGATCCCGGCTACCTGATGAACAACGACGGGAAGATGCCGCCGGTCGTGCACGTGGACGCCGACGCTCCGCTGCACGACGAGGACGGGAACCTGCTGGTCGACGGCAAGTGGGGCGTGTACTACAAGCCCGACTTCAACTTCGGCGGGGTGCAGGGCGGCTACATGCCCTACCCGGTCGACAAGCCGTGGCGCGACGTGGCCATCGACCCGTATGGCCCGGCCAGCCCGGACTTCGTGGTCGGCGAGGACTTCCGGGCCGTGTGGGCCGCTGCGCTGTCGCACTGTCAGTCACGGTTCGAGGGCAAGGCCCACCTGATGAGCCAGGTCCCGTCGGGTGGGATCGGGGCGTTCACCCCGGACAGCTTCCCGGTGCTGGACACGTTCTGCGAGAACGTCTACGTGATCGCCGATTCGAACCACGGGTTCAAGATGATCGGACTGGGCGCGCTGGTGGCCAAGGAACTCTGTGGGGACACGCAGGCCCTGTTGGAGCCGTTCCGGTACAGCCGGTACGCCCTGGGCAAGCTGCATCCGGAGAGCAACTCGCCGTACCCCTGGAGCTGAACACCCCTCGCCGTACCCCTGGAGCTGAACACCCAGGGATGACCGCTCAGGGTTGAACGCCCACGGTCGCCTTCTCTGCCGCGGCGGCGCCGCCGCAGACTCCGGTTCATTCCCGACGTGGGCTGAAGCCCGCCGATCGCCGAGTCTCCAGGAGTTCTCCGGCTGGTGATCTGAACCGATGGTTCCCATCGGGTGAGGGTCGTACGCCCCAGCCGTCCTCATGGAGGGCGTGGTGGTGGGTCGAGCAGAGGAGAACGAGGTTCTCGAGGCTGGTGGGGCCACCGTCGGCCCAGTGCTCCACGTGGTGGGCGTCGCACCATGAGTCCGGCTGGCCGCACCCCGGGAACGTGCAGCTTCCGTCACGGACCACGAGCGCGTTGCGGATGGCCTGCGGGATGTTGCGGGTGTGACGGCCGATGTCGAGTACGGCGCCCTTGGTGCCCAGCACCACGGGGATCAACCCGGCGTCACACGCCAGGCGTCTCACGGTGGCCGGAGGGAGTGCGACGCCGTCGGAGGTATGGCATCGGCTGGCAGTTGCTCCAGTTGCCTTAGTTGCTGCGTTCGTGCCCGGGAGAGCCGTCTGAAGACGGGCCAGGTCGACGCTGACCAGTAGGTCCACCCGGGTGCGACCGACACCATGGTCGGTGATACCGCGCGGGTCGCCGGTCCGACCCGGATCGGCGACGTGGGCCGGATCGGTCTTGTCGGTCGTGTCGGCCGGCCCGACCGTGTCGTCCGGCTGGTCCGCGACAGAGCCCGGCAGGCTCCCACGGCGGATCAGTTCGACGATGGCGTCGGCATTTCGTTGCCCCGTCGTTCTCTGCAGCAACTGGTCGATGTGGCCATCGGGGACGTGCTGGCCGTCAGGGGCGTCCACGTGAGCGGCACCAGCGCCGGAGGTCTGGCTGGCGGCACGTCCGTCCTCGGTGCGCCACAGGAACTCCGAGAAGGCGTGGACGGAGCGGGAGACCATGCCACCGACATCGGGGGCGAAGTCGGCCTGGAGGCGGATCATCCCGTCGTCGCGGGTGAACCAGTTGGCGGTGCGCTTCCGGTGCTGGCGGGCCGCCAGATGTCGACCGTCGGCATCGCCGTTCTCGATGCGTTCCCATTCGGCGACGGTGGCCTTGAACTCGTCGGCGGACTGGTGGCACGCCGCCTCGATCAACGAACTGTCGACAGCGGCGGCCGGCCGGTTCAGCCATGGCACGCCGCTGGCCAACGCCGTGGCGTGACCCGTGGTGATCCGACCGTCGGCGAGGGCGTCGGCCGCGGCGGGTACGGCGGTCAACGTGTCGGCCAGGCGCACCGCCCGGGACGCCTCGAACCCGGACATCCCGGTATGGCGGACCAGCTCGGCGCGACGCCGGACGCCGGTCCCGGAGGCACCGGGCGAACTCGAGAGCACCCGACTCCGGGCGGCAGCCACCATGGCCTCGAGATCGGTGAGGGTCCGGAGCCAGTCGGTCCGTTCACCCGACGTGAGACCGCAGGCGTCGAGGTCGGTCAGCCGTGAGGCGACGTCGTCGCGGAGGGCTCGTGCCGGTGAGCGGGTGGCCGTCGCTTCCATGGACCCATCATGACGATGGGGTGTGACAGCGCTTCCGACCCGACCCGACCCGGCCCCTACCGGGTCACCGGGTCACCGGGCTATCGGGAGCGCTCTCCGGAGGCCGGTCTCAGCCGCCACTCTCCGGGGCCTCGTCCATGAGGTAGGTGGCCATCGAGTCGTCCATCGCCTCCATCCACGGCGTGTGGTGGACGGGCGCCATCGTGCCGGTGAGGGTCGACCGGAAGCCCTTGTCCCGGTAGTTCATGATGTCGGCCTTCTTGTCGGCCTTCCACTGCTTGAACATCCGGTTCACCTCCTCGATGTTGAAGTCCGGGTAGTCGGTGGCGTCCACCAGGTCCTGGACGTAGTCGCCCTGGAAGTCGATCTCCTCGTAGGCGGTGCCGAGGGCCTCCTCGCGCTCCAGCCATGCGGCGCTGTCGGCGGCCATGTCAGCGGCCGACGGCAACTCGATGCGTCCCAGCATCACGTCGCGTGCCCACCAGGCCTGAGCATCGAACATGTTGTACGTGTAGTACTGGTCCTGCATACCCAGGTAGAGGAGACGAGGGTTCGGCTCCCAGGCGACTCCCTTGTACAGCCCTGAGACCCAGAGGCGGTTCCTCGACTCGAGGCGCAGGTCGTCGGGCAGGAACGGGAAGTGGTGCTGGTAGCCGGTGCACAGAATGATGGCGTCCACCTCCTTCGTCCCGCCGTCCACGAAGTGGACGGTCTTACCCTCGACGTGGGTCAGGATCGGTACCTCTGCCCAGGAGTCCGGCCAGTCATAACCCATGGGCCCGCTCCGGGCGGTGCAGGTGACCGATCTGGCCCCGTACTTGTGGCACTGGGACCCGATGTCCTCGGCCGAGTAGCTGGCTCCGACAATGAGCACGTCCTTGCCGGAGAACTCCACGGCGTCACGGAAGTCGTGTGCGTGCAGGATGCGGCCCTTGAACTTCTCGAAACCCGGGTACTGGGGCACGTTCGGCACGGAGAAGTGGCCCGAAGCGACCACCACGTTGTCGAACTCCTCTGATGACGTGTGGCCACCCACCAGGTCGTGGCTGGTGAGAGTGAAGCGTCCGGTGTCGTCGTCGAACGAGACGTCGCGCACGGCCGTCCGGAACCGGATCTGGTCACGCACGCCGCTCTTGTCGACGCGGCCCTTGATGTAGTCCCACAGCACCTCGCGGGGCGGGTAGGAAGCGATGGGCTTCCCGAAGTGCTCCTCGAAGCTGTAGTCGGCGAACTCCAGGCACTCCTTGGGGCCGTTGGACCACAGGTAGCGGTACATGGAGCCGTGGACCGACTCGCCGTACTCGTCCACGCCGGTGCGCCACGTGTAGTTCCACAGGCCACCCCAGTCGTCCTGCTTCTCGAAGCAGACGACCTCGGGCACGTCGGCGCCCTGTTCGGCAGCCGAGGCGAAGGCCCGGAGCATGGCCAGGCCGCTGGGCCCGGCGCCGATGACTGCGACACGTGTCATGGAATGTCCCTCTCGATCATGGCCGTCCTCGTGGATACCTCCGACAGGGAGGTCACGCCTCGATGAGGCCCAGTTGCTTCTTCCGCTTGTCGGCCCACTCGGAGATGATCAGGTCGATGGCCATGCCGATGCAGGCCACGGCCAGACCGCCGATGATGGCCCGGCCGGAGTCGACGTTGGGCTGGGCCTCGATGAGGTCCCGGGCCAGACCACTGGTCTTGATGAGGCCACCGATCATCACCATGAACAGGCCGAACATGATGGTCTGGTTGATGCCCAGCATGATCTCGGGCACAGCGAGGGGCACCTTGACCTTCCAGAGGGTCTGGCGTTTCGTGCAGCCCGACATGGTGGCCGCCTCGATGAGGTGGCCGGGCACGTTGCGTACGCCGAAGATGGTGTAGCGGATGGCCGGCACCGAGACCGACAGCACCACGGCGAAGATCACCGCGGTCTCCGAGACGGAGAAGAACATGATGGCCGGCAGCAGGTAGACGAACGACGGGAAAGTCTGGAGCCCGTCCAGGAACACCTGGACGACCGAGTTGCGGCGTTCGGAACCGGCGGTCCAGATCCCGAACGGCACGCCGATGATGGAGGCCAGGAACACGGCGAAGGTGAGCTGGTAGAAGCTGGTCATGGCCTGGGACCAGAACCCGGTCAGGGCGATGATGGCCACCATCGCCGACGACATGATGGCCAGGCGCTTTCCGTTGACAAACCAGCCGATGGTGAACACCAGGATCACCGCGGCGATCCACGGGATGGTGGCGAAGGCGTCGCGCATGGGTAGGAGGATGAGTGACTCCAACTGGTCACGGAACCAGATGGTGGAGCTGTAGATGTTGGTCTTGGACCAGTCGACGATCGACTCCCAGTACTGGGCGTGGCCCCACATCCAGCTCTTGGGCACCCGCTGGGCCGAGTCCCAGAAGTTGGCCAGCAGCACGCCGCCGCCCACCACGACCGACGACGCGATGAGGTACGGGTGGCGGGTGCGGAACGGCACCCCGGGTTCGTGGTGGGTGGGCCCCCAGCTACCGAGCGCCTGGCTGAGGCGGTCCAGCGTGATGGCCATGACGACGATGGCGATGCCGATCTCCATGCCGGCGCCGATGTGCAGGCCGGTGAGGCGGAACAGCAGGTCCTGTCCCAGGCCGGCGGTGCCCACGAACGAGGCGATGACCACCATGGCCAGGCACTCCATCACCACCTGGTTGATGCCGACCAACAGGGCGTGGCGGGCCGCCGGGATCTCCACCTTCCAGAGCATCTGGCGTGGCGTGCAGCCCGACATGACCCCGGCCTCGATGATCTCCTTGGAGATGCCCTGCACGCCCAGGATGGTCAGGCGGGCCATGGGTGGCACGGCGTAGGCGATGGTGGCGATCACGCCGGCCTTGTGGGACACACCGATGAACACCCCGACCGGGATGAGGAAGGTGAAGTGCGGCATGGCCTGGGTGAGGTTCATGATCGGGATGAGCGTCTGCTCGACCCGACGTCGCTTGGCCGCCCACACGCCCAGGAATCCGCCGATGAGCGTGGCGATGGGCACCGCCACCAGCACGGCCGACAGCGTGATCATGGTCTTGTCCCACCGGGTCTCGGCACCGTCCTTGAGTGGCGGGTCGCCGATGAAGGAGGCGTAGACGATGAACGTCACGCACAACAGGGCGAGGCGCCAGCCACCCAGTCGGTGACCGGCGAGGCCGAACAGGCCGGCGATGACGATCCATGGCAGGGCGGGGATGTGCCACGGTTCGTAGAGGCTGACCACGGCGAACCAGGCGGTGATGGCCCCGATGACCACCCATCGGACGCTCCGGCCGCGGATGGCCATCCAGGCCGAGCCGCCGACGAGGACGGCGAAGATGGGAAGCCACGGCATGTCGGACAGGTGCCACGGGCCGTAGCCGCTGATGAGGAGGCCCTCGCTCATGTCGAGCGGGAACTCCAGCCAACCGGCCACCCGACGGAACAACCCCTTGACGTTTAACGACTGGTTCCCGACCTGGATGGCCACCCAGCCGACGGTGACGACGGCCGTGGCGGCGGCGGTCAGACGGAAGTCCGGGCCGTTTTGGAACCGGGAGATTCCGATGCCGACCAGCGCGGCGGCGGCCATGAAGGCCCACGGGGTGGCGTCCAGAGTGATCCAGTCGAACAGGTCGAAGCCCCAGCCCAACCAGGCCACGCCGAAGGCTGCGGCCATCCAGGCGCCGCTCTGCCGCTGCCAGCCCCGCCAGCCGGCGGCGGCCACCAGGGCCAGACAGGGGACCAGCCAGCCCATGCCGGCGTGCCACGACAGGGTGAAGTCGAGGAGTTCCTCGTAGCGGAGGTGGTCGAACCAGGTGTTCACCCAGCCGGTCGCCTTGAACCCCTTCTCGCGCCCGGCGAAGTTGAACCAGTCGACGGTGAAGTCCCTCGGAACCGAATAGAGCCACTCGGTGACCTTCGCCTCCTGGTCCCGGTGGAGGAACACGTCGCCGAGGCGCCACCACAGCAGCCAGAGGGCGAGGAATGGCCCGAGGGTGATGGCCAGCTTGGTGCGGCCCGACATCTCCTTGGCCGGGCCGTCCGCCGAGGCGGCGTCGCTGGTGTCGATGGGGGCAGGAGACGGGACGGGGGAGTCCATCACCTCGGTGGCTGGTGCTCCGGTGGAGTCGTCCTGGTTGCTCATGGCGGACGCTCAGTCGTTCTCGAAGAGCGCGTCGGCCACCTGGGGGCCACTTATGGAACCGACCACCTGCCCGTCCTCGACGACCCGGACCGGTCCGGGTGCGTTCAGGATCTGCCGTGCGACGGCGGCCACCTTGGCGTCACCGGCCACCTCGCCCTCGGCGTCGTCGTCGGCCGGACCCATCAGCGTGTGGACCCGCATGAGCTTGGAGCGGGGAACGTCCCTGGTGAAGGCGGCCACGTAGTCCGTGGCCGGGTCGGTGATGAGCTCCTCCGCGCTACC
>JAAZXY010000025.1 GCA_014239855.1 Acidimicrobiales bacterium
GCGAACGCCTGCGCAAGACCATTGGTGTACGGATCACCATCATGGATCGCCGCAGCCGTCGACACACCGAGCACGCCAATGGCGAAGTTCGCAGCAGCCGCACCCTGGTACAGGTCGTTGTGTGCCGTGCGGTAGTAACCCGGGTTGTAGTTCGGACCCGCCGTACCAGCCAGATCCGACGTCAGAGACGGCGACGTGTTCGAACCCGAGATCATGACCATGCCGGCCTCGGAGATGAGCGGGCTGGCCGCAGTGGCCGCACCCGAACACGACGTACCGATCACACCGACGACATCGTCGTTGGCGACAATCGTCTGAGCAGCCGCCTGGCCACCATCAGCCGAACACAGGTCATCAAGACCGGTGCCGATGGTGACGTCATGGCCACCAATGGGGCCGTAATCGGCAAGCGCCAACTCGACACCACGCTGGTTCGGGATACCCAGGAACGCCACATCGCCGGAAATGGCGTTCAACGAACGAATCTGGATCTCCTCACCGGGACCGACCCGGACCTCGCCGAGACTGCCGTCACCCAGATGATCAGCAACCGTGCCGACCTCTTCCTGAGCAGGCGCAGCCGTCGTCGCCGGTGCAGCCGTGGTAGCCGCCGGAGCAGCCGTCGTCGCCGGAGCAGCAGTGGTAGCCGAAGCCGAACCGCTACCCGAAGACGCGCTGTCTGCGCTGTCGGACCCACAGGCACCAGCCAGCAGCGTGAACACCGCCACCAGTGCCATCAACCAACGCGTTCGCGTTCTCATGAAATACCCCTCACAGATGTGGATGTCGTCAACCCGGTTCAGCGGTGACGCACGTCACTCCAGACCGAGGAGCGCGACCGTAGGCCAGCCCGCCCATCGTCCGCTAGCCAAGCGGCCAAAATGTCATCGATTCGTCGGGTTTCCCCACAGGCGCGTTGCTTTCCCCTCAGGGCTGGTTCGGTGCAGACCCGTCCCGGCGGTTCCGGCCGTCCCGGTGCTCCCGGCGTCGGCAGGCCGACCTGTTCGGCTCCTAGCCTCAAGCAGGTGACCGTTGACGACTTCGGCGAACGCCCGCCAGTGGACGCTCACGGGCTGGTGATCCGCAACCGGCCGGCCGAGCTGCCCGAGGGACCGGCCACCACCGCCCACGCCCTGGTGGCCGGGGTGCGCGACCATCCCGAGCGTGAGGCGCTCATCCATCGGGACCACGTCCTCACCTACGCCCAACTGGACGCCCGGGTGGCCGCGGCGGCCGGTGGCCTGACGTCGATGGGCATCGGTCCCGGTGACCGGGTGGCCTGTTCGCTCCCCAACCGGGTGGCCCTCGTCGAGGCCTTTCTGGCCACCCAGCGCATCGGGGCCGTGTGGCTGGGCATCAACACCAACCTGGTGGCCGACGAGGTGGCGTGGGCGCTCGACGATTCGGAGGTCGACCTGTTGGTGACCACCCCTGACCGGGCGGACAGCCTCCAGGTGCCCGCCGGCTCCCGATCGAGGCTGCTCGTCGACCCGACCGACGACTCAGGCACCTGGTCCGAACTGGTCGAGGCGGGTCATCCGGCGCCCACCGTGGAGATCGACCCGCAGGCCCCGGCGGCCATTGCCTATACGTCGGGCACCACCGGTCGACCCAAGGGGGCTGTGCACTCCCAGCACAATCTCCTGTGGCCCGGGATCTCCAGCCGACGGTCGTACCCGGCCATCCCCGGCGAGCGTCACGGCACCGCCCTGGCCCTCACCATCCTCAACATGCTGGTGCTCGGTCCCCTGTGGGCCTACCTCCGGGGCACGACCGCCGTGCTGGTGGACCGCACCGACGCCGTGGGCTTCGCCACCGAGGTCCGAACCCAGCGGATCAACCGGGTCACCCTGGTGCCGGCCATCACCCACGACCTGGTGGCCCACCCCGACGTGCACCGGGACGACCTGGCCAGCCTCACCCAGACCATCATCGGCGCCGGCCACTCCCCGCCCGCCCTACGCGACGCCTGGGAGGCCAAGTTCGGCACCCGGGCCATTGTCGGCTACGGCCTCACCGAAGCGCCGACCGGGGTCACCCGCGAGCACGTCGACCGACCCATGCGCCCCGACGGGGCCGGCTACCCGCTGGATCCCGTGCGGGTGGTCATCGTCGACGACGAGGACCGGCCCCTACCTGACGGCGAGACCGGCGAAATCTGTCTCGCCCCGACGATCGACGGCCCGTGGGCCGGGGTGTGGACGCCCATGCTGGGCTATCGGAACCGACCCGACGCCACCGCCGAGACCCTGAGGGGCGGTGTCCTCCACACCGGCGACCTGGGCTTCCTCGACGAACACGGGCAGCTGGTCATCCGGGGCCGACGAACCGAGATGATCCTGCGGGGCGGGGCCAACGTGTACCCGGCCGAGGTCGAGCGGGTGGTGATCGACCACCCGGGAGTCCGCGAGGTGGCCGTGCTGGGTCTGACCGACGACCGGCTCGGCGAGGTGGTGGCCGCCGGCCTGGTGGCCGAGTCCGGCCCGTGGGCCGACGGCGACCCGGACCTGCTGATCGACGACGTCCGGTCGTTCTGCCGGGAACGCCTGGCCCGCTACAAGGTGCCCGACCGGATGCTGGTGCTGGAAGCCTTCCCCCGCAACGCCATGGGCAAGGTGGTCAAGGCCGACCTGGCGCCCGTCTTCGAGTAGGGGACTCCGACCGGGGAACCAGTCGGTCGGGAATCAGCCCCTCAGGGTCACGACGGCGCCGTGGCCCATGACGAGACCCACCGGGTCGCCGGCGCGCAGGTCCCGCATCGACTCGTCGACCGGCACCCGGACCTCGAGGTCGGCGACCACCACCCGGGCCACCGTCCGACCCGAACGACGGACCGTGGCGGCCACCACGGCGGCCACGCCGTCATCCGGAGAACCCACCGACAGTCGGTCGGCGCGTAGGAGCACGGTGCCGGGGCCGTCGCCCAGACGCCCGAGGGCGCACCCGCCGGCATCGTCCAGCGTCACCATGTTCTCGTGGCCCAGACAGCGGGCTGCGTGCACGGTGCCCGGGTCGTCCCACACCTCGTCGGGGTTGCCGATCCGGTCGACCCGGTCGGCGCCCAGCACGGCGATCCGATCAGCCAGGGCGAACGCCTCATCGTGGTCGTGGGTGACGTGGAGCGCGGCCAGGCCGAGGCGCCTCAGGAGGACACCCAGCTCGGCGGTCAGACGTTCACGCAATGACCGGTCCAGCGATCCGAGGGGCTCGTCGAGCATCAGCAGGCGTGGCGCGGCGGCCAGCGACCGGGCCAGGGCCACCCGCTGGGCCTCCCCACCCGAGAGCGTGTCGACCCGTCGACCCTCGAACCCGTCGAGGCCGACCAGGGCCAGCGACCGGGCCACCCGGTGGGCCCGCGCCTCGGCGGCTATTCCGGCCACCCGCAGGCCGAACTCCACGTTGCCGGCCACATCCCGGTGCCCGAACAGGGCGTGATCCTGGAACACCAGACCGAAGCCGCGCTGGTGGGTCGGCACGCCGGTCAGGTCCTCGCCATCCCACGAGACCCGTCCGCTCGTCGGCTGCTCGAGGCCGGCCACGGCCCGCAGCAGGGTGCTCTTGCCGCACCCCGACGGGCCGAGCAGCACCACCACCTCGCCCGGCTCCACCGTCAGGTCCACCCCGGACAGCACCGGCACCCCGTCGAAGGCCACCGACAGGTCACGTATCTCCAGGCCCGTCCCCGAGCCGGTCATCTGCTCAGCTGCCCGATCGGTCACAGGTCTCCCCGCACGGTGCCCCGCCGGCCCCACCCTTCGATGGCCAGCACCGACACCGCGGTGACCAGCATCAGGACCACGGCCAACGCCATGGCCTGGCCGCGCAACGCCTGGCCCGGCTGGGACAACAACCGGAACAGGGCCAACGGGGCGGTCAGGCGATCGGGGTGCCGGGGCAGGAACGAGGTGGCCCCGAACTCGCCCAGCGAGACGGCGAACGAGAACCCGGCCCCCACGGCCAACGCCCGGGCGGCGATCGGCAGGTCGATCTCGCGGCGCACCCGGGCCGGAGCGGCCCCCAGGGTGGCCGCCGCTTCGCGCAGGCGCACGTCGATGCCCCGCAGGGTGGGCACCACGATCCGCATCACGAACGGCACGCCGATCAGGGCGTGGGCCACGGGCACCAGCCACCGCGACGACCGGAAGTCCAGCGGCGGTTCGTCCAGGGCGATGAGCATGCCGAAGCCCACGGTCACCGCCGAGGCACCCAGCGGCAGCATCATCCCCAGGTCGAAGGCCCGGGCCACGGCCCGCCGACCGTGCACCACGACCACCGAGGCCAGGCCCCCGACGAGTACGGCCAGTCCGGCGGCCACCACGGCGAACACCAGCGAGTTCCGCAACGCACCGAGCGCCGAGACGGGCAGCAGGTTCACCCGGTCGGCCAGCGCGCCGTAGTGGTCCAGCGTGAAGCCCCCCACGTTCGCACGGGTCAGCGACCGCTCGACCAGCACGGCGATGGGTAGCCCCAGCACCACGCCCAGCAGGGCCAGATTGCCGGCCAGCAGACGACCCGACGCCCGGGGTGGCAGCGCCCGTCGCACGACCCGCTGGGTCACGGCCCGGCGGCGTTGCAGCCGGTTGGTGACCACCACCATGGCCACCACGGCAGCCAACTGCACGAGGGCCAGTGCGGTGGCCGAGGCGAGGTCGCCCCGGAACACGGCGTGGCGCCACACCTCGGTCTCCAGCGTGGCCCGGGTGGGTCCGCCCAGCACCAGCACCACCCCGAACGACGTGAAGCAGAACAGGAACACGATCGACGACGCGGCGGCCACCGCCGGCCACAGCCGCGGCCAGGTGACCCAGCGGAAGGCCTGGGCCGGCGACGCCCCCAGCACCCGTGCCTGCTCGACGGCCCGCGGATCGAGGCCCTCCCAGAAGGTCCCGACGGTACGCAGCACGACGGCCACGTTGAAGAACACGTGGGCGGCCAGGATGGCCCAGGCCGTGCGGGTCAGGCGCAGCGGCCCGTCGGCCAGGCCGAGCCGCTCGAACAAGGCCAGGAACGCCCCACCGACCACCACGGTGGGCAACACGAACGGCACGGTGGCCGCGGCACGAAGCAGCGACCGACCCCGGAACCGGCGCCGGGCCAGCAGATGGGCACCGGGCAGGGCCACGACGACGGTCAGCACCGTGGAGACCACGGCCTGCCAGAGCGTGAACCACGCCACGCTCCGGAACGACGCCCGTCCCGGCAGTTCGATCAGCCGGTCGAGTCCGTCGGCCCCCAGCCCCCGAACCAGGATCGACCCGACCGGGTAGAGGAAGAAGACGCCGAGGAACGCCGCCGGGACCAGTACGGCCACCGCGGCGAGCGCCGCCCGGAGACGGATCACCGGAGGACGATCTCCGTCCAGCGTTCGGTCCAGTCGTTGCGGTGGGCCTCGATGTCGGCCGGGTCCAGCACGTGCGGGTCGTCGGCCAACTCCACGAAGTCCACGAACGTCTGCGGCAGTTCGGCGGCGGCCAGCGCCGGGAAGACGAACATGTTCAGCGGGATGTCCTCCTGGAAGGTCGGCGAGAGCAGGAAGTCGACCAGCAGTTCGGCGGCCCCCCGGTGCTCGGTGCCGGCCAGGATCCCCGCGAACTCGATCTGGCGGAAGCAGGTGTCGGTGACCACGCCGGTGGGTGGCGTGTCGACCGGCGGGTCGGCGTAGATGACCTCGGCCGGCGGGCTCGAGGCGTAGCTGACGACGATCGGTCGGTCGCCGCCACCCGACACGAACTCGCCGTAGTAGGCGTCCTCCCAGCCGGCGGTCACCACCACGCCGTTGTCACGCAGGGCGGCCCAGTAGTCCTCCCAGCCGTCGCCGTACTCGGCAATGGTGGCCAGCAGGAAGGCCAGGCCGGGCGACGACGTCTCGGGGTTCTGCACGACCAGCAGGTCGGCGTACGCCGGGTCGGTCAGGTCGTCCAGCGACGTGGGGGCGGCCAGCCTGCCGTCGGACGCGTTGCCGTCGGACGGGTCGCCGAACCGGTCGATCCAGTAGTTCACGCACACGTCGCCGAAGTCGATCGGGGTGACCCGGTGCGAGGGATCCAACTGCAACTCGTCGGGCACGCCGGACAGGGCGGGCGACTCGTAGGCCTCGAACAGGTCGGCGTCCAGTGCCCGCTGCAGGAAGGTGTTGTCGACGCCGAACATGACATCGCCCAGCGGATCACCGGCCGTCAGGATGGCCGACGAGACCATCTGCCCGGTGTCGCCGGCCGTCTGGTGGACAACCTCGATGCCGGTGGCCTCGGTGAAGGCGGCCAGCGTTCCCTCCGACACCCAGAACGAGTCATGGGTGATGAGGGTGACCGGCCCGGTCGGAGCCGCCGTGGTGGCTGGTGCCTCGGCGGTGGACGATGCCTCAGCGGTACCCGATCCACCGGAGCTGAGGGGTACCGCCGTGGTGGCGGCGTCGCCTCCACAGGCTGACGCCCCGACGAGCAACACACCGGTGAGAAGTACCGCGGCAAGGCCGACGGACGAGGACACGGATCGGAATCGCAACATGGGATCTCCCTTCGCCGGCATTACCCGGAGCAGGTTCAGGTCGGGTCGACAGCGCCCCCGTCGTTCCAACGGTCGCTGCCCTCTCAGCCCGGCACAAGGCCCGAGCTCCCCGGTCGGTTGTAGACCCCGAGGCTAGCGCCCCCCGGTCATCTCGTCGGCCGGGCCACTCAGGCCAGGTCGACGGTCACCACGGCCCGGGTATCGGCCGACGAGACACCCAGATGGATCCGATGGGTGCCCGGATCGACCACCCAGCCGGCCTCGGTCCGGCGCTCCTCCCCCGACCCGGCAGCCACCGGGGACGCGTCGGCCCTTTCGACATGGGTCGGGTCGCCCGGATCCCAGTACGTGAAGGCCCGATGGTCCAGCACCAGGTCGACCTCCCGCTCCTCACCCGGCTCGAGGCGAACCTTGGCCAGTCCCCGTAACTCACGGACCGGCCGGGACAGACGGGGGACGTCGCACGCCACGTAGGCCTGCACCACCTCCGAACCCGCCCGGTCGCCCACATTTCGCACCGGCACGGTCACCACCACCGGGCGACCGGCCTCCAGGTCGGCCACCGAGTCCGGGCCGTCCAGCGTCGGCGTCCCCCACTCGAACCGGGTGTAGGACAACCCGTGCCCGAACGGGAAGGCCACGCCGATGTCCCGGGCCTCGTACCACCGGTAGCCGGTGAACAGACCCTCGCCGTAGACGACCCGTCCGTTCTCGCCCGGATAGTGGAGGTAGGCCGGGGTGTCGGCCAGACGGTGGGGCACGGTGGTCGGAAGGCGCCCCGACGGCTCCTCGTCGCCCACCAGCACGTCGACCAGGGCATCAGCCATCTCCTGGCCGCCGAACCACGTGGCCAGCACGGCCGGCGCCCGATCGGCCCAGTCACTGGTCACCACCGAGCCGGCGTTGACCACCACCACGGTGCGCTCGTTGGCCGCGCACACCCGACGGATCAACTCGGGCTGGTCGCCGGGCAGGTCCATCGACTCACGGTCACGTCCCTCGGTCTCCCAATCCAGGTTGGTGCCCACCACGAGCACCACGGCATCGGCGTCGCCCGCCGCGGCGACCGCCCGGTCCATGAGGTCGTCGGCCACCGGGATCCGCAGGCCCACCTTGATCCCTCCCAGGAAGGCCGCCCCCTCGGCGTTCCACTCCACGACGATCTCCACGGGCTGACCCGCGGTGAGGGTCACCCCGCAGGTCCGCTCGGCACTGCCGAAGCCGAAGAACTCATCACCGGGGCCCATGGGGTCGTCGACACCGTCGATGACCACCACGCCGTCGACCAGCAGGCGGGCCCTCCCGCTCTGCACCAGGGCCAGCAGATGCTCGCCATCGGCCACCGGCGTGAACCGGGTGGTGGCCCGAAACGAGCACTGGCGCAGGTCGGTGACCCCGGGTGCGGCATCGAAGTGCAGGATCCGTCCGTCCCGGAACGACCTCGTCCCGACCACCGGCCCGGTGTGGTCCAGGGTGTCGAAGTACTCGACGTCGAAACCCCGGTCACCGTTCCTCGTGGCCGTGGCCCTTCCACCCAGCGGTTGGACCGAACGCTCGGTGACCGTCCCCACCTCGTGGACGACCTCCATCCGGTCGCCCAGCCGATCCACGATGGCGTCCAGGGGGGCCGTCATGTGCTGGGCCACCAGGGCGGCCGAACCGCCGCCCATGATCATGGCCGTCGCCGCGTTGGGGCCGATCACGGCCAGACGACGGATACCCGACGTGTCGAGCGGCAGTAGTGGCTCGGAACCGGCGCCCCGGCCACCCACCGATTCGTTCTTCAGCAGCACGAATCCCTCGGCGGCGGCCCGCCGGACCAGCGCCCGATGGGTCGGCTCGTCCAGCTCTTGTTCCGGTCGGTCATGGGGCTCGGCCACCGCACCGGTGCGTTGCATGAGTCGCAACAGGCGCCGGACCGCATCGTCGATCGTGGTCTCGGGCACCTCGCCGGACGTCACGGCGTCCACCAGGCGTTCGCCGTACCAGCGGGGCGGGCCGGGCATCTCCAGGTCGAGGCCGGCAACCGCCGAGGCCGCCGTGGACTTCGCCCCGAACCAGTCCGACACCACGACCCCGTCGAAACCCCATTCGTCGCGCAACACGGTGGCCAGCAGGTGCTCGTGCTCCGCGGCGTACGTCCCGTTGATCCGGTTGTAGGACGACATCACGCCCCACGCCCCACCCTCGGTGACCGCCATCTCGAAGGGACGCAACGACACCTCCCGCAGCGTGCGGTCGTCGATCTCCGACGAGATGGTGGTCCTCTCGAACTCTGAGTCATTGGCCACGAAGTGCTTGACCGTGGTGGCCACCCCACCGCCCTGCACGCCACGGATGTAGCCCGAGGCGATCTTCCCGGTCAGCACCGGATCCTCGGACATGCCCTCGAAGCTCCGACCGCCCAGCGGCGTCCGGTGCAGGTTGATCGTGGGGGCCAGCAGCACGTGGCTGCCCCGGGCCCGGGTCTCGGCAGCCAGTGCGCCGCCCAGTTCCTCCACCAGGTCGGGGTTCCAGGTGGCACCCAGCGCCGTGCCGCACGGGATGCACAGGGCGGGGATGCCGGTGCCCAGCAGGCCGGTGCCACGCGCCCCCGCCGGGCCGTCGCACACCTTCAGCGCCGGCAGGCCCAGGCGCTCCACCGGTCGCACCGACCACAGGTCGCGCCCCGTCATGAGGTCGACCTTCTCCTCGAGGGTCAGGTCGGCCAGTACGCCATCAATCCATGCCGCGCCTTCTTCCATCGCCCGATGGTCCCCCATCGGCGGCTGGGACGCCCGCACGGGCGTCGCCCGAAAATCTGACGCTCCGTCAGGAAACGGCGGAGGCCGAGGGTTAGCCTCGTGCCATGTACGACCTTCTGATCCACGGCGGCACCGTGGTGGACGGCACCGGCGCCCCGGGATTCCGGGCCGACGTGGCGGTCACCAACGGCCGAATCAGTGCCATTGGCGACCTGACCCGAGCCGACGGCTCGCTCCCCGAGGCCACCGAGGTCCACGACGCCACCGGGCGAATCGTGTGCCCGGGCTTCGTCGACCCCCACACCCACTACGACGCCCAACTCTTCTGGGACCCGTACGCCACGCCGTCCAGCCAGCACGGCGTCACCAGCATGGTCATGGGCAACTGCGGCTTCACCATCGCCCCCATTGGCGACCAGTCCGACGCCGACTACCTGGCCGCCATGCTCGTCAAGGTGGAGGGCATGTCCCCGGCCGCCCTGGCCGAGGGGCTGGACTGGAACTGGCGGACGTTCGGCGAGTTCCTCGACCGGTTCGAGGGAAACCTCGGGGTGAACGTGGCCGGCATGGTCGGCCACAGCGCCATCCGTCGCACCGTCATGAAGGACGACGCCACCAGCCGCGAGGCCACCCCCGCCGAGCTCGACGCCATGAAGGCGCTGCTGGCCGACTCACTGGCCGCCGGCGGCCTCGGGTTCTCGACCAGCCGGTCGTTCACCCACAGCGACGGCGACGGCGTACCGGTGCCGTCACGGACCGCGGCGGCCGATGAGGTCGAAGCCCTGTGTGCCGTGGTGGCCGACCACCCGGGCACCACGCTCGAATGGGTGGCCGACGGCTGCATGAACGGCTTCCGGGACGACGAGGTCGACCTCATGACCCGGATGTCGCTCGCCGGCCGGCGACCGGTGAACTGGAACGTCCTGACCATCGACGCCGCACGGCCCGACGACTACCGCAACCAGCTCAGGGCGTGCGACGAGGTGGCCGAGGCCGGCGGCAAGGCCATGGCCCTGACCATGCCGATCCTCGTGGGCATGAACATGCACTTCCACACGTTCTGCGCCCTTTACTCGCTGCCCGACTGGGGTGAGGTCATGAACCTCCCCCACGACGAGAAGATGGCCGCCCTCACCGATCCCGACACCCGTCGCCACCTCGAGACCCGGGCCGCGTCGCCCGACGCCGGCGTGTTCTCCCGCCTCACCGGATGGGGCCGCTACCGCATCGGTGACACCTACTCCGACGCCAACGAGGGCCTCAAGGGCCGCCTCATTGGCGACATCGCCCGTGAACGGGGCCAGCGCGACTTCTACACGCTGCTCGACGTCGTGCTGGCCGACGACCTCCGCACCGTGTTGTGGCCCGGCCCCACCGACGACGACCCGGCCAGCTGGATCATGCGCCAGACCGCCTGGGACCACGACCACGTGATGATCGGCGGCTCGGACGCCGGCGCCCACCTCGACCGGATGGCCGGCGCCAGCTACACCACCCAGTGGCTGGCCGACTGTCTGCGGGGCCAGCGTCTGGCCACCGTGGAGGGCGCCATTGCCCACATGACCGACGTTCCGGCCCGCTTCTTCGGCCTCGTCGAACGGGGCCGGCTCGCCGAGGGCTGGCACGCCGATCTGGTCGTGTTCGATCCCGAGACGGTCGGGGCGGGCGAGTTCCTGCTGAAGCACGACCTTCCGGGCGACAGCCCCCGCCTGTACGCCGATGCGTTCGGCATCGACCGGGTCTTCGTCAACGGCACGTGCACCATCGTCGACGGCCAACCCGCCGGTCGGCTTCCCGGAGTCGTCCTCCGGTCGGGCACCGACACCGAGACGGTCGGGATCCCCGCCGACCGCTGACGATCCCCCACCGCCACCCGATGGCGGGCCTACCGTTCTTCCATCGCACCTGCCCGACGTACCTACGTCCTGGACACCTCAGCGCTGCTGTCGGACCCGCTGGCCTTCAGCCGCTACGGCCCCCACGACGTGGTCATCCCGGTGGTGGTCCTCGACGAGTTGGAGGGCAAACGCAACCACACGGAACTGGGTTGGGCGGCCCGGACCACGCTGCGGTCCCTCGAGGAGATGCGCCTCCACCACGGCGACCTCCAGAGCGCCATGGCCGCCAACGAGGACGGCGGAACCGTCCGGGTCGAGCTGAACCACCGCGACTCCAGCCACCTGCCCGAGTCGCTACAGGGCACCTCCAACGACCACCGCATCCTGGCCGTCGCCTCCTCCCTGGCCGCCGAGGGCGACGAGGTCACGCTGGTGTCCAAGGACCTGCCGCTGCGCCTGCGGGCGTCCATGGCCGGCATCGGAGCGGACGACTACCACCCGGTCGGCGCCGGCAGCGGCGACCGCCACCACACCGGTTTCGAGGAACTGACGGCCAGCGGCCCGGTCATCGACGAGTTGTACCGGGACGGCGTGGCCGACATCGACGAGGCCCGGGACCTGCCGTGCCACACCGGCCTGGCCCTCACCAACGGATCCCAGTCCGTGCTGGCCCGGGTCCACGGTGACAAACGGGTACGCCGGGTCGACGCCGACCTGGAACTCTTCGGGGTTCGGGGTCGCAACGCCGAGCAGCGGGTGGCCCTCGACCTGCTGGCCGACCCGTCCATCGGCGTAGTCAGCCTCGGTGGGCAGGCCGGCACCGGCAAGAGCGTGCTGGCCCTGGCCGCCGGCCTGGAGTCGGTCGTGGAACGTCGGACCCACCGTCGGGTCGTCGTGTTCCGCCCCCTGTTCGCGGTCGGCGGTCAGGAGCTCGGCTACCTGCCGGGCAGCGAGTCCGAGAAGATGTCGCCCTGGTCGGCCGCCGTGGTCGACGCGCTCGAGGCGGTCACCGAACGCCACGTGGTCGAGGAACTCATGGAGGAGGGCCTGCTGGAGACCCTCCCGCTGACCCACATCCGGGGTCGCACGCTCACCGATACCTGGGTGGTCATCGACGAGGCCCAGAACCTGGAACGCTCGGTACTGCTCACCGCGCTCAGCCGCATCGGCCCCAACAGTCGGGTGGTCCTCACCCACGACGTGGCCCAGCGCGACAACCTGCGGGTCGGCCGCCACGACGGCGTGCTGACCGTGGTCGACGACCTGACGGGCCACCCGCTGTTCGCCCACATGACCCTGACCCGCTCCGAACGTTCCCCGGTGGCCGGTCTGGTCACCGGCCTGTTGGAGACCGAGCCCCTCAGCCTGGGCTGACCGGTCGGGCTCTCCGGTTCCGGCCGGCTGGCTCGGGTCGGCCCGATGTCCGGCGCACCCGGACGGAGCTGGCCGGTTCCGTAGGATCGGCGCCCATGGACTCCCCGAGCCGGCGCGTTCCCTGGGCGGAAGCCACGTCACTGCTGGTGCCGCTGGTCGCCGTACTGGTTCCGCTGGCCCGCATGCTGGGCACGGGCGCCACCACCATGGAGGAGGGCAACGTCCTCGTCGTGGCATCGGGGATCCTCGACGGCCGGCTACCCCACGCCGACGTGTCCTACCTCTATGCCCCGGGCAGCGTCTGGACGGTGGCCGGGGCCTTCTCGGTGTTCGGCACCTCGGTGGTCGTCGAGCGCCTGGTCGGACTGGGCTATCGCCTGCTGCTGCTGTGGGGGATCCACCGACTGGCCCGCCGCTGGGGGCTGTCCACCGCGGCGTGCGCCACGCTGGCCACGTGGGCCGTGCTGGCCCCATTCGGCCTCATCGCCTATCCGTGGGTGGCCGGCCTCGGCCTGCTGGCCGCCGGCACCGCCCTGGTACTCGATGGAGAGGACCGACGCACCGCGGCGGTGGGCGCCAGCCTGTGCGGGCTCGCCGTGTTCCATCAGGTCGTGCTGGCCCCCGCCGCACTGCTGGTGGTGGTTCCCGCCTTCCTTTCTGCCACCGACGAACGCCGGGCCCGTCTGGGCACCGGCCTGGTGGCCGGCCTCTTCCCGTTCCTGCTTCACATGGTGCTGGTCGGGCCACGCGCCATGTTCGAGGGGATGGTGCTCGACCCGGTGGTGCGACTCCGGGTCGGTCGAAGCCTCCCGCTGCCACCGGATCCCAACGACAGCGGCAACTTCTTCGCCCGCCTCGACGATCTGGTTCGCGGACCCAGCCGCTTCCCGGGTCTCGATCGGCCGGCCCAGGTCGCCGCGCTGTTCTGGCTCCTACTGGCCGCCACGGTGGTCCTGCTCGTGGTGGCCTGGCGTTGGCGGGGATCAGCCCGGTCACGCCTGACCACCATGGCCGTGGTCGGGGCGGCCCTCGTGCCCATGGTGTTGCAGCGACCCAGTCCCAACCACCTCAAGTTCGTCGGTGCGTGGACGGCAGCCGTCTGCGTCGTGGCCATCGCCGAACCACTGGGCGACCTGCTGGGACGCCTGCTGGGACGCCTGCTGGATCGCCTGGCGGAAAGACGATTCGGACGTTCGGCCCGTCACCTGGCGCCACCGATGGCGTTGGCCGCCGTACTGGGCGGTCTGGCCCTCCTGGCCCCCCACCACATCGGCCGCTTCACCGTCGATGCCTTCACCGACGGTCCGCTGGATGGCTCAACAGCCACCGTGGTCCATGACGGCCGGACCCTCCCGATCGGTCGGGGAGCCCATGCCGACGCGGTGGCCGACGAGATCGACCGGCTGGTGGACCTGGTCGACGCCCTGACCCGGCCCGGCGACCGGGTGTTCGTCGGACCGGCCGACCTGACCCGGACCAACTACTCCGACACCTTCCTCTACTTCCTGCTCCCCGACCTGGTCCCGGCCAGCCGCCACGTGGCGATGAACCCCGGCCTGACCAACCGGCCGGGCAGCGGGCTGGCCGCCGCCCTGGCCGCCGCCGACGTGCTCATCCTCACCGACCGCTTCGACGGCGGGTCCGAACCCAACGCCTCGGCGGAACCGGGCGACCCGGCACCCGCCGCGGTGGTGGCCGGCCGATTCTGCGACGTCGGCGGCACGGCCATGTGGAGGGTGCTGGCGCCCTGCGACCCACCGGGCGACCGGTAGCGTCTGCGCCGCATGGTCGCCGACGGGGCACGCCCCCGCTTCTCCTATATCCCGGGCCTCGACGGCATCCGGGGCATCTGGGTCGTCATCGGCCCGTTGCTGTACCACGCGGCCACCGACACGGTCACCGGCGGCATCCTGGGCATCGACCTGTTCTTCACGCTGTCCAGCTATCTCATCATCTCGATCGCCCTCAACGAGTTCGAGAAGACGGGCCGCATCGACCTGAAGGCCTACGCCGGCCGGCGGGCCCGCCGCCTCCTGCCTGCGCTGTTCGTGGCCCTCGGCCTGCTCACCATCTACCTGGTGCTGGTCGTCCCACCGGGCGAGTTCGCCCGTTGGACGGGGGCCATCTTCTCGACGCTGACCTACAGCGCCAACTGGTACGAGATCTTCTCCGACGTCTCGTACTTCGAGGACTTCCAGCACTCGCCGCTGCGCCACGTGTGGTCGTTCTCCATCGAGGAGCAGTTCTACATTTTCGCCCCGCTGTACCTGATCGCCGTGCTGGCGCTGTTCAAGCGTCGGGCCAACATGGCGCTGCTGGTCACCATGATCGTGGGCACCGCGGCCTCCGCGTGGTGGATGGGCCACCTCTATCCGGGGCACGGCGACCCGTCGCGGGTGTACTACGGCACCGACACCCGGGCCCATTCCCTGTTCGCCGGGATCATCCTCGCGGTGGCCGTCCGGATGTACGGGCCGGTGCGAAGCCGGGCCGGCCAGCTGGCCTGGGTGGCCAGCGCCTACGCGGCGACCATCTTCTTCACCTGGGCCATCTTCGAGATCTCCGAGCGGGACGCCTGGATGTTCGAGCACGGCGGCTTCCTGATGGTGGCCGCCATCTCGTGCCTGATGATCTACGGCGTGGCCCAGCCCGGTGAGGCGGCCTGGCACCGACGGCTGCCCTCCTTCCTGTCGGCCGACGACGCCCCGTGGGCCGGACGCCTGGCCTGTGGCGCCCTCTACGCCGGCCTGTTCACCGCCGGGTGGGCGGTGGTCAGCGTGGTCCGGGGCAACACGGCGTTCGACCACTGGCCCTACCTGTTGGGCGTGGGCATCGGCTGGTTCTGGTACGGGGCCGATCGGGCGCAGGTCGGACCGCTGCACTGGTTCCTGGAATCCACCCTCATCCGCTGGGTGGGCAAGATCAGCTACGGCCTCTACCTGTACCACTGGCCCATCTACCTGCTCGTCACCCCCAGCCGGGCGGGCCGCCTGATTCCCGGCGTGGACGTCATCGAGGGCAACAACCTGGTGTGGCTGCACCTGGCCCTCACCTTCGCGGTCGCCGCGGGCAGCTTCTATCTGGTCGAACAGCCGGTGATGAAGCGGCGCTTCCCGTTCGTGAACCGCCCCATGACGGCGGTCAGCGGTACGGCGGCCGGGGCCACCGCGGTGGTCCTGATCCTGGTGGGCCTGCTGTGGGTGAACACCCGCCCGGCCGAGGGCGGACCCTTCACCCCGACGGCCAGCCAGTGCACCCAGCAGGGCCTGCTGCCGCCACCGGACGACGACCAGCTCCGGGTGCTGGTGGTGGGCGACTCGGTGGCCGTCCAGATCGGAGAGGCCCTCTGCGGGTGGGCCGTGGACCATCCGGGTCGGATGGTGGTGCTCAACGAGGCCCATCTGGGTTGCGTGGTCGGACGCCACGGCCTCAAACGCATCCCCGAGGGAGACGAGGGGCCGGTGGGCGAGCTCTGCTCGGCGTGGAACGAGCCCGTGCCCACCCACGTGATGCTGGACCCCGAGGTGGTGTCGTGGCCGTCGGCCGTGGCCGCCTTCCAGCCCGACGTGGTACTGGGCCACGTGACGGCATGGGACGTCACCGACCGCCTGGTTCCGTCACTGGGCGACGAGTGGGTATGGGTGGGCGTCGAGGCCTACGACGACTACATCTCGGCCGAGTACCGGCTGGGAAGCGAGGTGCTGGGGGCCGCGGGGGCACAGGTGTACTGGCTGGAGGGCGCCCACATCCGCCGCGAGATCCGACCCCAGAACCACCCGGACCGCATCGACGGCCTGAACGACCTCGTCCGGGCGGCCACGGCCGATCTCGACTTCGTGACCCTGGTGCCCTACCGGGAGTTCACCGGTCTGAACGGCACGGCCCGCGAACGTGAGATCCGCGACGACGGGGTGCACCTTTCGGAGGCCGGCATGGATCAGGTGGCCGACTGGCTGGTGGCCGACGTGTTCGACGAGCTCCGTGAGGTCGTCACTGACTGAGCGGACTGACTGAGCGGACTGGCTGAGCGGGCTGGCTGAGCGGGCTCAGTTCCTCTCGTCCCACCAGGCGTCGAGGCGGGCCTCCACCTCGGACCGTTCCATCTCGCCTTCCGACCGCTTGAGGGCCAGCAGAAAGGCCAGCGCTTCGCCGATCTCGCGCCCTGGCCCGATGCCCAGGTGGGCCATCACCGCGGCTCCGTCCATGTCCGGACGCTCGGCGGCCACCCTGGCCTGTTCGGCCAACTCGGCGATCCGGAACTCCAGGTCGTCCATCAGGGCCTGGATACCGGCCGCCCGGACCTTGTTACGGGTCGTGCAGTCACAGCGGATCAGGTGGTTGAGCCGTCCCAGCAACGGTCCCGCATCGCGGGCGTAGCGCCGCACCGCGGCATCCGACCAGCCCTCGGCGTAGCCCTTGAACCGGCCCGACAGCCGGACCATCTCGGCCACCTCGTCGATCACCGATTCGCCGTATCCCATGGCGGCGAGGCGTCGACGGGCCATGCGGGCACCCACGACCTCGTGGTGGCGGAAGGTCACCCCGCCGTGTTCGAAGCTGCGGGTCCGCGGTTTGGCGATGTCGTGGAACAGCGCGGCGAGGCGCACCGTGAGTTCGGGCTCGGTCTTGGACACCACGGCAATGGTGTGGCTGAGGACGTCCTTGTGCCGGTGGATGGGGTCCTGCTCCATTCGTAGCGCCCCCAGTTCGGGCACCAGGTGGTCCATCTCGCCGGAGTCCACCGAGGCCCACAGGCCGGGCACGCAGTCATCCTCCAGCAGGATGGCGCTGAGCCGCTCCCCGGCGGACGGATCCACCACCGGATCCGACGGGGGCCCGTCGCCGGGCGCGTCCTGTCGAGCAGTCTCAGTCATGGAACGAGTCTACGGAGACCCGGTTACCTGCCCTGAGGGAGCAGTCCCGTCAGCCGGCGGGGCAGGGCTCGATGTCGAGGCTGAGCATGCGGGCCGCGTTGCCCCGCACGATCTTCCACACCACGTCGGCCGGGAGGTGGCCCATCATGTCGGTGGCCACCTGCTTGGTGTGGGGCCAGGTGGTGTCGGTGTGCGGGTAGTCGGTCTCGAAGGTGATGTTGTCCACCCCGACCTCGTCGAGCGACCGCAGCCCGTGGTTGTCCCGGAAGAAGCAGCCGAACATCTGGCGGTAGTAGTAGGTCGACGGCGGCTCCGGAATGGTGTCGGCCACCCCGCCCCACGCCCGGTGTTCCTTCCAGACGTCGTCGGCCCGCTCGAGGATGTACGGGATCCAGCCGATCTGGCCCTCGCTGTAGGCCAGCTTCAGTTCGGGGAAGCGCACCAGCACGCCGGAGAACAGGAAGTCGCTCATCGAGGCGATGGCGTTGTTGAAGCTCAGCGAGGCGGCCACGGCCGGCGGGGCGTCCGGCGAGGCGGCCGGCATCTTCGACGACGAGCCGATGTGCATGTTGACCGTGGTCTGCGTGTCCTCACAGGCCGCGAAGAACGGGTCCCAGTAGCCGGTGTGGATGGACGGCAGACCCAGGTTGGGGGCGATCTCCGAAAAGCAGACGGCGTGGCAGCCCCGCTCGGCATTGCGGCGAACCTCGGCGGCGGCCAGGTCGGCGTCCCACAACGGAATGATGATGAGCGGGATGAGGGCGCCGTCGGAATCGCCGCACCATTCCTCGATCATGAAGTCGTTGTAGGCCTGCACGCAGGCCAGCCCGAGGTCGTGGTCGGACGCCTCGTAGAACGTCTGGCCACAGAAGCGGGGCAGGGTCGGGAACGACAGCGAGGCCTCGACGTGGTTGGCCGACATGTCCTCGACCCGGGCCTTCGGGTCGTAGCAACCGGGCCGCATCTCGTCATAGGTGATGGGTGCCATGGTCATCTCGTCGCGGTCGAACCCGACGGCGGCCACGTGGCGCTTGTTGGGATGCACCAGGTCCTCGTAGAACCAGATGTCGCACCACGGGGCGTCGGGAGCATCCAGTTCGTACTCGTACATCTTCGCTCCGCCGACCCACGTCATGTCGCCGAGGCGGCGGCGTTCCACCCGGGGACCACGGTCGCGGTACTTGGCCGGCAGCCAGGTCTGCCAGAGGTGGGGAGGCTCGACGATGTGGTCGTCGACGCTGATGATCGGCGGGATCTCGGTGGGCACGGCGTCTGATGGCATGGCGATCCAATCCGAAGTTTCTGACGGTCCGTCAGATTCTAGCCGCCGACGGCCCCCGGCGCTCCACGGAACCCCGCGACTACGTTCATCCCATGAACCGACGGGAACGGGACGGCACCAGCGACGGGCCCCACGGCGAGGCGGCCACCTACCAGCGGGACGGCCACGTGGCCACCATCACCTACGACCGACCCGAGGCGGCCAACACCGTCAACGGCGCCATGCGCCGCGACCTCAACGCCGCCTGGGACCGCTTCATGGCCGACGAACAGGCCTGGGTGGCCATCCTGACCGGCGCCGGTGACCGGCACTTCTGCGGCGGGGCCGACCTGCGGGACTCCGGCGGATCCACCGGCGACTTCGCCGGCACCTTCTGGGAGATCCCGACCGTCAACTCCTTCGAGTCGGGCCTCGAGGTGTTCAAGCCGACCATCGCCGCGGTGAACGGGGCGTGCGTGGGCTACGGCCTGACCGCCGTGGTGTCCTGTGACTTCGTGGTGGCCTCCGAACAGGCCACCTTCTCGTGGCCCGAGGTGACCATCGGCATCCCGACCATCGTGGGGGCCATCCGCCTGCCCCGGAAGGTGGCGTGGGCCGACGCCATGGAGCTCCTCCTGACCGGTGAACCCATCGACGCCCGGAAGGCCCTGGACATCGGCCTGGCGTGGCGGGTCGTACCCCACCACGACCTCATGGCTGAGGCCCGGGCCCTGGCCGACCGTCTCTGTCGGGCCGCCCCGCTGGCCGCCCGGACCACCAAGGAGGTGGCGGTCCGCACACGGGACATGGGCTGGACCGAAGCCGTCCGGTTCGGCGAGACCATTCGCCGGGTGGCCGGAGCCACCCACGATGCCACCGAGGGTCGGGCCGCATGGGCCGACAAGCGCCCGCCCGAATGGGAGGGCCGCTGACATGAAGGTCGGGATCGCATTCGCCAACATCGGACCGTTTGGTAACGCCGAGGGCGCGGTGGCCGTCGGTCGGGCTGCCGAAGCAGCGGGCATCGACTCGCTGTGGACCGTCGAACACGTCGTGTACCCCGACGGCTACGGGTCGGCCTACCCCTACGACGACTCGGGCCGCATGCCCATGGCGCCCGACACCGACCTCACCGATCCCCTCACCTGGCTGACCTGGGTGGGTGCCCACACCACGACCCTCCGGTTGGCCACCGGGATCCTGATCCTCCCGGAACGCAACCCGGTCGTGCTGGCCAAGCAGTTGGCCACCATGGATGCCCTCACCGGCGGGAGGGTCGACCTGGGCATCGGCGTGGGCTGGCTGCGCGAGGAGTTCGACGCCCTGGGCATCCCGTGGGAGCGACGGGGCACCCGCACCGACGAGTACGTGGCCGCCATGCGAACCCTGTGGGGCGGCAACAGCGTCTCGTTCGACGGCGACTTCGTGTCGTTCTCCGGTGTGTCGTCCAACCCCAAGCCGGTGAACGGCTCGGTCCCCATCGTCATCGGAGGCCACAGCGAGGCGGCGGCCCGACGGGCCGGCCGCCTGGGCGACGGCTTCTGGCCCGGCAAGGGCGACCTCGACCACCTGCTGGACGTCATGCGCCGCGAAGCCGAGGCCCACGACCGCGACCCGGACGCCATCGAGGTCACGTGGGCCGGCGACCTGACCACAGGCGAGGACCCACTGGCCGCGGCCCAGGCACTGGCCACCAAGGGCGTCAGCCGGGTCATGGTGCCGTCCTTCCTGTTCTGGCGGGACCCCGACGAATC
Organism: Acidimicrobiales bacterium; assembly: GCA_014239855.1. Taxonomy (GTDB): domain Bacteria; phylum Actinomycetota; class Acidimicrobiia; order Acidimicrobiales; family MedAcidi-G1; genus UBA9410. The sequence continues at coordinate 20,353 of JAAZXY010000025.1, forward strand.
ACTGGCCGCCTTCGGTGAATCGGTGGTCACCCCACTGGCCGACCTGTAGCTGGTATCTGGCCGCTGGCCGGCACCCGGCCGTGCCCTGCGCGCCGGGGCCCTACCCTGACGGCGTGCGCCATGGGGAAGACCACGGGAACGACCGCGGAGACGACCGCGCCGGTGCGGACCCGGGAGCCAACCAGTGACCGGCATGATGCGCGATCCCCGGTCGTCGAGGGGCCGTGACTTCGGACCAGCCTTCGGCATGGGTGGCCGGGGCCGCTCCCCCGGTCGGGGGTCCCGGCGGTCGCCCGGCGGGCTCCCCGGCAGCCCCGGCACGTGGCTCCTCGGACTGCTGGTCGTCGCCTTCTTCGCGGTGATCATTCTGGGCAGCGACGAGCCGGCCACCGAGCGGGCCACCGAGCAGGACCTCACGGCCACCGTGCAGGGGGCCATGGTCCAGGCCGGCCTGCCCACCGTGGAGGTCCGGGTCGTCGACTGGACGGTCATCCTCGAGGGTCGGGTGGCCACCTCGGACCTGAAGGAGGCCGCCGAGCGGGTGGCCTTCGTCCAGGCCGACGTCATCGCCGTGCAGAACCGCCTGTTCGTGCCGCCGCCGGTCGACGACCTGGTCCCGACCAGCACCACGGTCCCCGACCTGCCGGCCTCGCTGGCCGACCTGGTGCTGCAGGCCCGCCTCAGTGCGGTGGCCGCCCATCCCCCGATCCAGTTCGAGAGCGGCGGCGACCGGATCACCCTCGAATCGGTACCCACGCTCGACCGCCTGAGCGCCTTCCTGCTGTTCGAGCCGGCCATCCGGGTCCAGATCATCGGCCACACCGACAGTGACGAACGCAGTCCCGGCGACAACCTGCACCTGTCGGCCGTGCGGGCCGATGCCGTGCGAACCCAGCTGCTGGCCCGGGGCGTGGAGCCCGACCGGCTGGTCACCCTGGGCATGGGCCACGCCGACCCGATCGCCGACAACCTCACCAAGTCGGGCAAGGCAGCCAACCGGCGCATCGAATTCCTGCTGCTGCGACCCGGCGAGGTGGGCCTCCCGCCGCCCCCGGATCCCGCCGCCGACCCATCCGCAGATCAGGGGATCCCCGATCCGGGTACCGACGACGAGGGAAAATGACCGGGAAGCAGGTCAGCGAGGGTCGCCGTCGACGGACGGTGACCGGGTACTCAACGAGGAGGGCTCGCATGAAGGCCAAACACCGGGGACCAATGGGTCTGTGTACCGAATGTCGCCGCACCGGTGCCGTCGAGGTGGTGGGGCTGGTCTGCGACCGGTTCGGTGCCTCGGCCCAGCCGACCGGCGTGTGCGCGGAATGCAGCACGAGGAGTAGCCCCCGCCGAACCTGACCGGGCACTCCCGGGCACCCGGCCCGGAGCATCAGACCTGCCACAATCGTGGCATGGTCGTCCCCGAGCCGTCCCCGTCCCCTGAGCCGGACTGGCGGGGCGTGCACCACCTCGCTCTGGTCACCCCGGACATGGACGCCACCGTCCGGTTCTACGCCGGGACACTCGGCATGCCGCTGGTGGCCACGCTGCGGGCCGGCCCCATGCGCCACTACTTCTTTGAGCTCGGGCCCGGGAACACCATCGCCTTCTTCGAGGTCCCGGGCACCGAGACGTTCGCCAAGCCGGCCGGGGCCCCGTCGTCGCGACCCATCCAGTTCGACCACGTGGCCTTCGCGGTGGCTGACGAACCGGCGCTGGTCTCACTCCAACGACGCCTGCAGGACGCCGACTGCGACGTGACCCCGGTGGTCGACCACCACATCCTCCGATCCATCTACTTCCACGACCCCAACGGCATCGCCCTGGAAGCCTCATGGTGGACGGTGGGCGATGACCGTCTGGGCTTCCGGCCCGACGACCCCGAACTGTTCACCGACCCGGACCCGGTCACCGCCGTCGACGAGTTGGCCTCCGGTGGCCTCCGGTCCCTGCCGGGCACCCGGCTCCGCTGAGCGGCCGGGCGCCCATGGTCCGAGGCATTCCCTGGCGGGCCCGGGTCACCGAGGCGGCGGTCGGGCTGTTCAGCCACGCCCCCGACCCGCTGGCCTCCACGTTCGACCACCCCGGTGACCCCGGTCTGTTCGGTCCCGGTTCGGTCACCTGGCGGATCATGTGCGACGCCTCGACCTTCGTCGGGGGCGTCCGGGCCCTGATCGTCCAGGCGGCCCACCCCGAGGTGGCTGCCGGGGTGGGCGACCATTCGTCGTACCGGGCCGACCCGCTGGGCCGGCTGTCGCGCACCGCGTCCTACGTCACGGCCACCGCCTACGGCTCGCTGCCCGAGGTGGACGACGCCGTGGGCATGGTCCGGCGCCTGCACGGCCCGGTGTCGGGCACCTCGCACCGTGGGCTGGCCTATTCGGCGGCCGATCCGGAGATGGCGGCGTGGGTCCACAACGCCTTGGTCGACTCGTTCCTGGTGGCCCACCGGACCTACGGCCCCGAAGCGATGACCGATGCCGACGCCGACGCCTACGTGGCCGAACAGGTCCGACTGGGTGAGCGGATGGGCGCCGCGCCCCTTCCCGCCACGGCCGACGATCTCACCCGGTGGCTGGTCGAGCATCCCTCACTGGGTCCGTCACCGGCGGGCGCGGACGCCGTCCGGTTCCTGGCCGGGCCGCCGTTGAACACCCCGGTCCGTCTCGCCTACCGGATCATCCACGACGCCGCGGCGGCCACCGTGCCCACGCCGGTTCTGGACGTGCTGGGCATCCGTCGTCGACCGGGTGCCGTGCTCCGCGGTCGACTGCTGATGCGAACCCTCCGATCCGCCCTCGGGGCGTCACCGGCGTGGGCCGCCGCGCTGGAACGATGTGGTGAGCCGCGGCCCGACGGCGTGCGCTTCCGCAACGCCCCCGGCACCAGCCGCTGAATCAGCCCGCCGAAGGGGCCTCGCCGGTCAGCCGGCTGACGAGGAGGCGAGCACCGGCTGGCTGGGCGTGAACTCCACCGGCAGGTGCTTGATGCCGTTCACGAAGTTCATTCGCAACCGATCGGCCGGGCCGGTGATGGCGATGTCGGGCAGACGGGCCGCCAGGCCCTCGAAGATGAGCTTCAGCTCGAGCTTGGCCAGGTTGGCCCCCAGGCAGAAGTGCGCCCCGCCGGCCCCGAAGGCCAGATGGTGGTTGTCGGTCCGGGTCAGGTCGAGGCGGTGCGGGTCGTCGTAGACCTTCTCGTCCCGGTTCCCCGACGGGTACCAGAGGGTGACCTTGTCGCCGGCCCGGATCTGCTGGCCACCCAGCTCGGTGTCGGCGGTGGCCGTCCGGCGGAAGTAGTTGACCGGGCTGGTGTACCGCAGGATCTCGTCGACCGCGTCGTCGGTCATCTCACCGGTCTCGACCACCGTGGCCCACTGGTCCGGATGATCCATGAAGCCCATCAGGCCCAGCGAGATGGCGTTGCGGGTCGTCTCGTTGCCGGCCACCAGCAGCAGGGTGAAGAAGAGGTCGCGCTCCAGGTCGGTCAGCTCGGTCACCGTGCCGTCGTCGAGCGTCACGGTGGCCGTGGTCAGGACGGTCCACAGGTCGTCTTCGGGCTGGGCCCGCTTCTGATCGGTCAGCCCATGGGCGTACATGGCCATCTCGATCATGGCCGTCTCGTACGTGGCGCTGTGGTCGCCAGCCGTCCCGTCGGCATCGGCCGCGTCCTGATACTCGGGGTCGCTGCCGCCGATGGTGCGGTTGGACCAGTCCAGGAGCTGCTCCCGGTCCTCGTCGGGCACGCCGATGATGTCGGCGATGGCCATGAGTGGCAGCTCGGCGGCCACGTCGAGCACGAAGTCGGCGCTGCCCTGCTCACAGATCCGATCCAGAATGATGTCGGTCCGCAGGCGCATCACCTCGTCCATGCGCCGGACCATGCGGGGCGTGAAGCCGGTGTTGACCAGCTTCCGGTACCGGGTGTGCTGCGGCGGGTCGGTCATGACCATCTGGAGACCCGGACCGCGGCCCTCGGCGATGTCGTTGAGGGCCACGCCGCCTGCACCGTCGCGTCCCGGCCCGGTCTGGTGGGAGAACAGGGTGCCCGACCGGTGGGCCTCGGAGATGTGTTCGAAGGACGACACCACCCAGAACGGCTCGGGGTGCTCGTCGGTCGCCGGGTGCTGCCAGACCGGGGCCTCGCGGCGGAGCAGGTCGAACCAGTCGTGGGGCATCCGCTCGGCGAACACGTCCGGATCGGTCAGGTCTATATCGCTGAGAGATGCCATGTGGTCCTCCGGTTGTTTCCTTCCCCGGAAGATACCTTCCTCGGAAGATACCTGCAACCCGACCGCTAGGCTCCGGGCATGACCGATCAGGCGACACAGGTGGATCTGGTGGAACAGGCGGTCGACCGCCTCGTCCCCGATGCGGACCCGTCGCGCTCCGCGGACAACGCCACCACCGCCGGCATCCTCGTCTGGGCCTACCTGGCCGGCCGTGAACTCGAGGTCTGGCTGGCCGACGGGCTCGCCTCCACCGGACTGACGACCTCGGAGTTCGGTGCCCTGGCCGGGGTGGCGTTCGCCGGCGAACACACCCTCACCGCCGGCGACCTGGCCCGATGGACCGTGCAGACCTCGGGCGGCACCACCAAGACCATCCAACGACTGGTCGACCGCGGGCTGGTCCGTCGGACGGCCGATCCCGACGACGGACGACGCACGCTGATCGACGCCACACCCGCGGGACGCGATCTGGCTGCCGCGATGGTGTCCGACCTCGTCGCCCGACTCGACGCCGACCTCGCCCCACTGGACGCCGGGGCACGTGGCGATCTGCATGACGGCCTGCGGAGGCTCTCGGCGGCACTCGGCTGGCAGCCCGACGTCGGTGGCCCGACGGCCGGGGACTAGACACCTGACCATGACCCCGCCTCAGGACCCGACCCCCTTCGGCTGCGACTCCTTCGACCACCTGCTCGGCCTCGACCCGGCCCCCAGCGACTGGATCGAGACCAGTCAGGCCGACGTCGACGCCCACGCAGCCACCGCCGGCGACGGCGGGTGGATCCACAACGACGTCGAGCGGTCGGCCGCCGGCCCCTACGGCTCGACGCTCCTCCAGGGAACGCTCATGCAGGCCAACCTGCCCCGCATGATCCGCGGCGCCCTCGACTGGCCCACCGAGGGCATCCTGAACCGGTTCCACTACGGCTACGACCGGGTCCGTTTCGTGAACCAGGTCCCCACCGGATCCAGGATCCGTGGCCAGTTCGCCCTCACCGAGGTCGTCCCGAAGGCCGACGACGGACGCGACGTGCTGGCCCGGTTGGGCTGCACCATCGAGGCCGAGTTGGCCGACGGAACCATCCGGACCGCCGTGGTGGCCGACATGCTCGCCTACTTCGTTGCCGACCGGGCCGCCGACCAGGCCGACGATGGGTCAGCTGACGGGGCATGAGCACCCCGGACCAGACGTGGCCGCCGGCGCCCGTGGCGCCCGTCCTGGACCGGATCGACCAGTACATCGACCACTGGGCGGCCGACCGTGGTGACGGTGACCTCCTCGTCGACGGCGGCCCCACCTGGACCGGCCGACGTCTCAGCTGGCACGACACCCGTCTCGAGGTCGACCGGGTGGCCGCCGCACTCGTGGCCGCCGGGCTGGACCACGGCGACCGGGTGGCCTGGCTGTCTGACCCCCGACTGGACTTCTTCGTCCACTTCCTGGCCGCCACCAGCATCGGCCTCATCTGGCAGGGACTGAACCCGAAGTACACGTGGGGCGAGGTGTCCTACGTGGTCGAGGACTTCGCCCCCCGGCTCGTGTTCGACGGCCGGGCGTCCGTGGACGGAGCCAACGAAAACCCCGATGACCTGGACCCCGATGACCTGGTTGGGCGGCTGGTGGCCGAGGTGGCCGGCGTTGACCGGGCCATCACCGTGGACTCCCCCGGCTGGGAGGCGTTCCTCGCTGGCGGCCAGACGGTGACCGCCGACGAGTTGGCCGCCCGCCGGGCCGCCGTGACCCCGCTGGATCCGGCGTTCATCGTCTACACCTCGGGCAGCACGGGCCGACCCAAGGGAGCGATGCTCACCCACCGGGGAACCTGCTGGTGCGGGGTCACCGGAACCACGGCCCGGGGCGGCTCCGAACTGTCGGTCATCTGCAACCTGCCCGTGAATCACGTCGGGGCGATCAGCGACATCTGCTGTCGCAAGATGATCGGCGGCGGAACCATCGTCTTTCAGGAACGGTTCGACGCCGCGGCGATGCTGGCCACCATCGAGTCCGAGGGCATCGGCGTGTGGGGCGGCGTGCCCACCATGTTCCAGATGTGCGTCGACCACCCCGACTTCGCCACCCGCGACCTGTCCAGCGTCCGCCAGGTCCAGTGGGGCGGGGCGGCCATGCCCGCTCCGGTGCTGGACCGCATCCTCGACCACCTCGACGTGGACCGGTGTGTCTGCGGCTACGGCATGAGCGAGACCACCGGCGGCGTCACGGCCATGCCGCCCGACGCCACCCGTGAACACCTCGGGACCACCGTGGGGAAGGTCATCCCCGGCCACGAGTTCCGCATCGCCGACGGTGACGGCAACGAGGTGGAACCCGGCGCCTCCGGCGAGGTGCAGGTCCGGGGCGACTGGATCATGGCCGGCTACTGGAACCGGCCCGAAGCCACCGCCGAGACCATCGACGCCGACGGCTGGCTCCACACCGGCGACCTGGCCATGCTGCGACCCGACGGACACGTGCAGCTGGTGGGCCGGATGTCGGAGATGTTCAAGACCGGCGGCTACAACGCCTATCCCCGTGAGATCGAGATGTGCCTCGAGGAGCACCCGGCGGTACGGATGGCCGCGGTGGTCAGCGTGCCCGACCCGGTGTTCGACGAGGTGGGGCACGCCTTCGTGGTCGTCGACCCCGCTGACCCCACCACCGGGTCCGGCATCGACGCCGACACGCTGCGGGCCCACTGTCGGGAACGCCTGGCCAACTACAAGGTGCCCAAGGTGATCCACCTTCGCGAGGAAC
>JAAZXY010000026.1 GCA_014239855.1 Acidimicrobiales bacterium
GCGCCTGTTGCGAGTACGACGACGGTGGCGGTCACCACGACGGTGGCGCCTGTTGCGAGTACGACGACGGTGGCGGTCACCACGACGGTGGCGCCTGTTGCGAGTACGACGACGGTGGCGGTCACCACGACGGTGGCGCCTGTTGTGGCTACCACGACGGTGGCGCCTGTTGCGGCTACGACGACGGTGGCGCCTGCTGCGACAACGGTGGCGCCGACCACGACGACCACCACCAGGCCTCCCCCGACGACCATTCCGCAAGAGGTTCTCCAGCGCTACGACTTCAGTGCTGTGGGCCCTGTAGTCGAGAGGTTCGTGGGCCAGCACGGATTGAACGGGGCAGGCCTGATCGTGGTCGAGCAGACCGACGGGGTCGTCTACCACCAGCATTGGGGCGAGTTCACCCCGGACCGGGTGTCCTTCATTGCCTCCTCGTCCAAGATGGTGGCGGCCGGCGTTCTCATGCGCCTCCATGAGCAGGGTCTGCTGGACATCGATGCTCCGGTGGCCGACGTTGTCCCCTGGGGGTCGGGCAATCCGACTGTCACGCCAGTCCAGTTGATGTCGAGTAGTTCCGGGCTGGTGGCGTTGCAGGGAGGCTCTCAGGCGAGCGTGGCCTACCAGCCCTACCTTTGCCAGTTCCTCCCCACGGGAACCCTGCAGGCCTGTGGCGGACAGATCTTCACCACCCCCGACGATGATGCCGACGTGGTCCAACCGGATACCGAGTACCGGTATGGCGGGGCGCAGTGGCAGGTGGTCGGCGCGGTGGCCGAGGCGGCATCGGGGAAGTCCTGGGCCGAACTGGTCGACGAGGTGTATGTCCGGCCGTGCGGCCTGGACGTGCTGGGGTTCAACAACCATTTCGCCGACCCGGGTGCCCTGTTGACCCTCCTCTTAGGGGGTCTGCCCTACCCGCGGGTGCTTGGTGACCCGAGGGCATTGGCTGACACGGCCAACCCGAACATCGAGGGTGGTGGCTACACGACAACGGGGGACTACGGCAATCTCCTGCTCATGCACCTCCGAGGTGGCCTGTGTGGTGAGAACAGGGTGCTGTCGGCCGAGTCGCTGGTCCGGATGCAGTCAGACCGAATCGGGCCGACCTACGGGGGAAGCACCGATGACGGTCAGGGATACGGGATGGGCTGGTTCGTCAATCGCGCCGCGGGGAGGATCACTGATGGGGGCCTCTACGGAACCCAACCGTGGTTGGTTCCCTCGGAGGGCTACGGCGCCTACCTGGTGTTGGAGGCCTCCAACACCCACGGCAACGCGTTGGCCGGCCAGCTCTACGGGATGGTGGATGTCGCGGTACGCGAGGGGCGCCGGTGAATCGCGGTCTGCCGAACCTCCGGGTGGACACAGGGTCCTGAGGCGGGCGACAGGGGTGGTATCGGCGAAGGTTGCCCGTGCCCGGGCTTCGTCGCGTTGTGCCCTAGGTGGGCACCATTGCTTTCGGACTCGGTCTCATGGCCTGCGCCGGCGCGGGATCCACGGAGTCCGAGGGTGTCGCAGTTTCGGCGGCGCCGGCCATTCCGACGGCGGCCCCGACCACCACGGTGGTAAGCAGAGGAGATCCAACCCGCGGGCCGCCATCGTGCCTGTCCCCGTCGGGAATCGGGATCGGAAGAGTGGAACTCTCGGACAGTGTCAGGACCGGGTGGCCGCACCGGGAGCCTCTTCGTGCCCGCCGCGCCGCCCGAACGTCGGAAGTCCGGGTGGGTGAAGGTGTCGCCGGTTTCAGCGCCGAGGAGGGTCTGGCCGTCGACGACCATCCGCTTCATCGTGGCGGTCATCACCCCGGCGATGACGTCGGCCCTAGTCAGGGCGAGGGCGAGGATGCCTCTGCCGGCTGGGTTGCCGTCGCCGAGCTTCCATCGGAACACCTCGGGGTCGCACGGCCCACTGAAGACTCCGGGGAAGTGTTCGTCGAAGGAGTCGGCCGCCCGGTCGACGATCTCGCCGGATACGTCGCCGACGACGTGGATCCTCCACAGGGAGTCGGCGTCGACCATCAATCGATGGTACCCCCGGCTTGGTGGGCGCTCGGATACGACCGTTGTCGCGGCGGGGCATGACCAGCGGACGTCTAAGTTCCAGAGGATGGCGACCTCCCGGAACAGGTCGATACTCGGGGTCGGGTCGGTGGCTCTGGCTCTCGGTGTCGGCGAGATGGTCGGGGTCGTCCTCGCCGGTACGTCCCCGGTGGCGTCGGTCGGTGATGTGGCCGTTGACCTTGCGCCCGGTTGGCTGGTCAGACGAACCATCGGCCTTCTCGGGACGGCTCAGAAACCAGCCCTGCTTGTCGGCATCGTGTGCGTCGCCCTCCTTCTGGGAGCCCGGGTGGGGTCCCGGTCGGGATCCGGTGGCGGCCGGGGCCGGTTCGCCTTCGTGCTGGGCGCTGCGATCGGAGCATTCGCCGTTCTCCGGTCCGGTGCCGGGACTGGCGGTGTGGTGGCCGTGGCCACTGCTGCCGGCTCGGGAATCGCTTCCCTCCGAGCCGGCCTCCGGGTGGACGCCCGGTCGGGAGACGCGATTCCCGTACAGCCCTCCTCGGGAGACATGGGTATCGAGGATCCCAAGGTGCGGTCTGCGACACGCCGCGGGTTCCTGGGATATGCCTCCGGTCTGACGGTCACCGGCGGATCTCTGGCGTTGGGGAGTCGGGTGCTGGCCGACCAGACGTCGGCCTCCTATCGCGACGTGGTGCTTCCAGCCAGTCGGCGAACCGACGGGGATCGGCCGCCACCCACGACGACCACCGAGGGTCCGTGGCGTCCGCCGACCGGACTGTCGCCGTGGATCACCCCCAACGAGGACTTCTACCGCATCGACACCGCCCTCGTCGTGCCCCGTATCGACCCGGCCGACTGGACGATGCGGATCGACGGCATGGTCGACCGGCCGCTCGGGTTCACTCTGGACGACCTGCTGGTCCGGGATCTCGTGGATGCCACGGTGACCCTCAACTGCGTGTCCAATGAGATCGGGGGCCACCTGGTGGGCAACGCGGTATGGACCGGAGTCCCGCTGGTCGAACTCCTCGAGGAGGCGGGTGTCCGACCGGACGGCGAACAGGTGATGGGCCGGTCGGTGGACGGCTTCTCCGCTGGCTTCCCCCGCTCAATTCTTGATGACGCTCGCACGGCGTTGGTGGCCGTCGGAATGAATGGGGAACCGCTGCCGTTCCGTCACGGTTTCCCGGCCCGACTGGTCATCGCCGGCCTCTACGGCTACGTCTCGGCGGTGAAGTGGCTGGAGCGGATCGAGCTCACGACCATGTCGGTCGACGGCTACTGGATTCCCCGGGGATGGGCCAAGGAGGCCCCGATCAAGATCGCCTCGCGGATCGACGTGCCGCTCCGGTCGCAGACGATCCCCGGGCGACAGCCGGTGGCCGGGGTGGCGTGGGCGCCGGTGGCCGGTGTGGAGGCCGTCGAGCTGGCCATAGACGACGGCCCCTGGGCCGAGTGCCGACTGGAACGGGGGGAGGGCCCCGGTAGCGCGAACGAGGCGTGGGTGCAGTGGTCGACCATCTGGGACGCTCAACCCGGCAATCGGAAGCTCCGGGTCCGGGCGTGGAATCGGGACGGAATGGTTCAGCCGGAGGGCCCGAAACACATCGCTCCCGACGGCGCCGAGGGCTACCACACGCGGCGGCTGATCGTGGCTTGAAGGCCGCGGGAGGGCCTCTGGCTCGGGGCGCCGCGCGTGGGGGGTCCGGCTCTGGAATACTCATCGCATGCTCAAGCGCACCCGAATCTCCGTCGCCATCCCAACCGCACTCGTGATCGTCTCGTTGGCCGCCACCGGCTGTGGTCTCCTGGAGACCAACGACGATGAGTTGGAGACCCTCCGGGTCGAGATCATCCAGCTCCGGGAGGACTTCCTGGAGATCGAGGCCGAGGTGTCCCTGATGGCCCGGCGGGTGGCCACCACGACCACGACGCCGGCGCCGGCCACCACCGCCGCGCCGTCCGCCACCACGACGACCGCCGCCCCGGCCGATGACGGCGAGGACGAGGTGACCACCCCGACGGTGCCCGTCGGCCTCGACGAGGACACCATCCTGACGGCCACCTACCAGTGGGGGCCCAGCGACCCGGCGATCATCCTCCAGGAGCTCCTGGGGATCACCGCTGACGGCTGGTACGGCAACGGGACCCGGGGCGCCCACCTGGCTGAACTCGAGGCCCGCGATCTGGACACCTCCGGCGTGCCCAGCCCGCCGACCACCACGACCGAGGCGGCCGCCGACGGCGCCGCGGCCGACGATGCATCGACCGGTGAGGACGCAGACGACGCAGCCGACGCCACGACGACCACCGAAGCGGTGGCCGAGGCCACCACGACCACCGCTGGCGGTTGAGCCTCCGGCGGTCAGCCGCCGATGATGTTGTGTTCCGGTCCGTACCCGAAACCGGTGATGTTCTCTGCGCCGTCGGTGCCCACGATCAGGATGTCGTGCTCCCGGTAGCCGCCTGATCCCGGCTGGCCGGCCGGGATGGCGATCATCGGCTCCATCGACACGACCATGCCCGGTTCGAGCACCGTCTCGACGTCTTCGCGGAGTTCCACGCCCGCCTCACGGCCGTAGTAGTGGCTGAGCACGCCGAAGCTGTGCCCATAGCCGAACGAGCGATACTTCAGCAGGTCGTAGGAGCGGTAGATGTCGTTGAGTTCCGCGGCGATGTCACAGCACCGGGCCCCGGGCTGAATCAGTTCCAACCCACGTTCGTGGACCTCGACGTTGACCTCCCAGAGTCGCAGGTGTTCGTCTGACGTCACGTGGTCGCAGAACATGGTTCGCTCGAGCGCCGTGTAGTAACCGAAGATCATCGGGAAGGTGTTCAGCGACAGGATGTCGCCCGACTCCACGATCTTGTTGGTGACCGGGTTGTGGGCGCCGTCGGTGTTGTCGCCCGACTGGAACCACGTCCAGGTGTCCATGAGTTCCACGAAGTCGAAGCTGGCGGCGATCTCGCGGACCATGGCCTGCGTGGTGGCCAGGGCGATCTCGTGTTCCGGGACGCCGGCGGCCACGACCTCGACGCACGCCGCCGCACCCAGGTCACAGACCCGGGTCCCGTGGCGGATCAGGTCGTGTTCCTCGGCCGACTTGATGGTTCGCATCCACATGGTCGCCGCTCCCACGTCGACCAACTCGACGCCGGGGAGGGCGGCTTCCAGCGCCCGGAACTGATCGACCGGGAGGTGGTCGAACTCCACGCCGAGGCGCTTCACCCCCGGGGTGAGGTCCCGGACGGCCTGGTAGTAGTTGTCCCTCCGCCAGTCCGAGTAGACGACGTTGTCGCCGTGGGTGCGACGCCACGGCTGGCCACCGTCGATGCCCGCCGAGATGGTGGTGGCGTGCTCGGCGTCGACCACCATGCCGTACTTGCGGCCGAAGTAGCAGTACAGCCAGCCGGAGTAGTAGCAGATGTTGTGGAACGACGTCAGCAGGCAGGCGTCGATGTCGGCGGCGGCCAGGTGGGCCCTCAGGGCGTCCTGGCGGCGATCCATCTCGGTCGCCGAGAACGGTGACCATTCCTTGGATCCCCAGTGCCAACGGGTGACATGGACCATGTCGTCGGTGGGTGCGAACTTCATCTCGGTACCTCCTTGAAGGAGACCGGGCCACCACAGCGTTGGGTCCGATCTCTCGGGAAAACGGCGAACGGACCACCTTGGCGGTGGCCCGTACGTCTCTCGCTGGTGACCGGAAGGCTAGCGGAATTCGCCATCCACGGCGTCCGGCCCGGTGCCGGAGTCCGCGACGGCCACGAGTCGGTCGATCATCTCGTCGAGCATGGCCGTGGAGGTTCCGAAGGTCAGGCGGGCGTGACCCTCGCCGCCCGGGCCGAACAGGGGACCGTCCTTGCAGTCCAGCCCGACCTCGTCACGTAGCCAGTGTCCCGGTCGGTCACCCGGGTCGAACGCCGACAGGTCCAGCCAGGCCAGGAAGGTGGACTGCGGGAGATGGATCCCGAGGTCCGGCAGTTCGTCGGCCAGTCGGTCGACCAGGTGGTGGCGGTGGCGATCGAACAGGGCGACCAGTTCATCCACCCAGGTGTCGCCCTGTTCCCAACCGGCAATGGCCGCCTCGCAGCCCAGACGGTTGGGGCTGCCCAGCAGGTGTTCGGGCACCTGTCGGTACCGGGCGAACAGGTCCTCGTCGCCGAAGGCGGCCACCGAGGCCCGGAGTCCGCCCATGGCGAACGTCTTGATGCCCGATGTGACCGTCGCCGTGCAGGCCGCGGCTCCCGGGACCGTGAGCAGCGGTACGTGGACGGCATCCGGATAGGTGAAGTCGGCGTGGATCTCGTCGGAGACGATCACCACGTCATGCTCGGTGGCCAGCTCCGCGATCCGGGCCAGCTGGTCGACGTCCAGGACGCGGCCCGTCGGGTTGTGGGGATGGCACAACAGCAGCATCTGGATTCCCGGATCGCCGGCCAGGAGGTGGGCCAGATGGTCGAGGTCGTAGTGCCAGCCGTCGTCGTCACGCACCAGGGGCCAGTCGACGAGGCGGCGTCCGGTCGACTCGGCGATGTCGTAGAACGGGTAGTAGATGGGAGGGGTGAGGACCACGGCTCCCGTGGGCTGGGTAAAGGCTTCCACGCACGACCAGACCCCCTGCAGGACCGATGCGTTGGGTGCCACGAGTGCCGGATCGGGTGTCCATCCGTGGCGTCGGCTCGACCAGCCGCAGAAGGCCTCGATCATGTGGTCGACGGTGGAGTGGTACCCGAACCCGCCCAGATCGACGACCTCGCGGACCCGGGCCTGCATGGCCGGGAAGGGACCCAGATCGTGTTCAGCCACGAAGGCGGGGATCCACCCGGGCGCCCGATGGGTCCACTTGTAGCCCCCGGAGGCCACCTTCCGGTCGACGTCGACATGGTCCACCAGGCAGGCGTCTGGTTCGTGGTTGGGGCCGGGTTCGGCGACGGGTTCGGACATCGGGCGACGGTAGCGCGGTTGTCCGAGTCGGCCCGATCCCGACTTCAACAAACTGTTGCCGTTGGTGTCCAAACCATGGAGACTGCCTTACCGATGGGGAGATGGCTGCGGGAGCGACTCGCGCACGTGACCGGGCCGCAGCTCGCGGGACCGCTGGTGCCCGTCGTCGCCCTGCTGGCCGCCTTCGTGATCGGAGCCATGATGCTCCTGGCGCTGGGAGCCAACCCGCTGGAGGGCTATCAGGCGCTGTTCGAAGGGGCCTTCGGGGACGTCGACGCCCTTGCCGACACGGCGCTCAAGTCCATGCCGCTCCTGCTGGTCGGCGTCGGAATCTGCATCGCCTTTCGGGCCTCGGTCATCAACATCGGCGGCGAGGGCCAGATGATCGCCGGGGCGATCGTGTCCACGTTGGTGGCCCTGGGCTGCGGCGACCTGCCGAGGCTGATCCTGGTGCCCCTCGTGCTGATCGGTGGCCTGGTGGGCGGTGCGATCTGGGGGGCGATACCGGGTGCCCTGAAGGCCTACAGCGGGGTCAACGAGATCCTCTCGACGATCATGCTCAACATCGTGGCCGTGCAGCTCATGAACTTCCTGCTGCGTGACCTGATCATGGATCCCTACGAGAAGGACCACGGTCGGCTGCCTCAGACGCAACGACTGTCGGAGAACTCGGACCTGCCGCTCCTACCAGGAGGGACACGGCTGCACATCGGGATTCTGGTGGCCGTCGGCATGGCCGGCCTGGCCTACGTGCTGCTGTGGCGCACCTCGTTGGGCTACCGCATCCGGGCGGTGGGCCACAGTGGCGCGGCATCCCGATACGCCGGGATGCCCGTGAAACGCACCATCGTGGCCGCCCTCACGTTCAGCGGCGCCATGTGCGGACTGGCCGGCGCCATCCTGGTGTTCGGCAGTGAGTCGCACCGCTTCGTGACCGACGGTTCCAGCGTCGGTTTCACCGGATCGGCGGGGTTCAACGGCATCGTCACCGCACTGTTCGGCGGGTTGCACCCGTTGTGGACCATTCCGTCGTCGTTCTTTTTCGGCGGTCTCCAGTTCGGGGCCAATGCCATGCAGCGGGCCGTCCAGGTCCCGGCGGCGCTCATCGTCGGCCTGAACGGTCTCGTGGTGGTCTTCGTGGTCAGCAGCGACCGGATGCGTCGTGCCGTGAGTGAGAGCTGGGGCCAGGGCCGGGAGATCGCGTCGGAACGGTCGCAGCAACGGGACTCTGACCAGACACAGGTCGAGACACGGGAAGAGGCTGGCTCATGAGCGATTTCTTCACCATGGCCTCCCTGGTCTTCGTGGTCGGTTCCGGTATCCGCCTGGCCACTCCGTTCCTGCTGGCCGGCCTGGGTGAGACGATCGGGCAGCGAAGTGGCGTGCTCAACCTCGGGGTGGACGGGGTGATGCTGCTCGGAGCGTTCGGGGCCTACTGGACCATCCTCGAGACGAGGAGTCCGGTGGCGGGAATCCTCGTCGGCATCGCCGTGGGCCTGGCGATGGGCCTGGTGTATGGCGTCATCACGGTCACCATGCGTGCCGAGCAGGGCATCAGTGGCATCGGCATCTTCCTGTTCGGCCTGGGCATCAGCGACCTGCTCTTCCAGAAGAAGGTGGGCACCCCGATCCCCATCCGTGGTTTCGGCGACCTCCACGTGCCCGTGCTGGCCGACATCCCGAAGGTGGGGGAGATGTTCTTCCAGCACTCGGTGCTGGTCTACGTGGCCTTCCTGTTGGTCCCCGCCGTTGCCTTCCTGTTGAACCGGACCACGTTCGGTCTGAACGTGCGGGCCGTGGGGGAGAACCCGGCGGCCGCCGACAGCCTCGGCGTCAGCGTGGCCCGTGTGCGGTACACGACGATCCTGCTGGCCAACGGCCTGGCTGGTCTGGCCGGAGCCGTGCTGGCCGCCGAACTGGGGATCTTCCAGCAGAACCTCACCAATGGTCAGGGGTTCATCGCCATCGCGCTCGTCTACTTCGGTGCATGGCGCCCGGTCGGGGTGATGGGTGGGGCGCTCCTCTTCGGGATGGTCTCAGCCACTGTGCTCCAGTGGAAGACCCTGGGTCTGGTTTCGGGCGCAGCATCCAGCCTGACCGCCATGGCCCCCGCCGTGCTCACCATCCTGGCCCTGGTGGTCATCTCCCGGACCGTCGGCCAGCCATCGGCGCTGACCCGCCCCTTCGACCGGGGGCACTGAACCGTGGTGGGGAGCGGTGGTGGCGAGCGGCGGTGCGGAGCGGCGGCACGGAGATGAGGCGGTCACCCGCCGGACGCGCGAGGCTCCAACAAGATCTCGACCGGGAAGACCGGTCGACGAACATCCCGAGGGAGGGACTGAAATGAAGGTACGGAAGAGGAACCGATGGGGCACGACGGCGCTCGTCGCGGCACTGGTCACGGTGTTGGCGCTGGTCGCCGGTGCCTGTGGATCGGACGACGATGCGGCGCATTCCGGTGAGTTCCGGGTCGCCGTGGTGGCGCCGAGTGCCAGCAACGATCTGGCGTTCACCCAGAGCATCGTGGATGCCGTGAACGTCCTCGATGGCGTGGACACGATCAACGTCACCGACGGCACCTTCATCGTGGACGATGCGGCGGCTGCCATCCGGGCCTACGCCGAGGACGGCTACGACCTGGTCATCGCCCACGGTTCCCAGTACGGCGGCTCCCTCCAGGAGATTGCCAAGGACTTCCCGAACACCGCCTTCGCCTGGGGCACCTCGGGTGACACCTTCGGCATGGACAACGTCACTGCCTACACCGCGGCGTCCGATCAGGGCGGCTACGTGATGGGCGCCATGGCGGCCACCATGACCGACACCGGCACCATTGGGGTGGTCGGCCCGATCCCGGTGGGCGACGCCAAGTTGTACGTGGACGGCTTCGTGAACGGCGCCCGCGACAGCGTGGTCGGCATCACCGTCAACGTGAACTACATCGAGTCGTTCAGCGACGTGGCTCTGGCTGCCGAGGCGGCGGCCGGACACGTGGCCAACGGTGCGGACATCCTCACCGGAACCGCCCAGATGGTGGTGGGTGCCACGGGCGTGGCTGCCGAGCATGGGGCGTACTGGTTCGGCACCCAGTCCAACCAGACCACTCTGGGGCCCGACATCGTGGTGGCCTCGCAGGTCTACAAGTGGGAGGTCGTCCTGCAGGGTGTGGTCGACGGCGTGAAGAAGGGCGACCTCGGCGGCGAGGCCCACACCATCACGCTTGAGAACGGTGGCCTTGTCATCGAATTCAATGATGCGGTGGATGCCGGGCATGCCCGCAGCATCGGCGACAAGACCATTGCCGACATCAAGGCCGGGATGCTCGACACCGGCGCCTGATCTCGGTTCCTTCGTCGGATGCCCGGGTCTTCAATGGCCCGGGCATCCGAACGAATGGTTACGAAACATCGACCCTGACCAACCAACTGACTGGCTGACCTTGCCCGACGCCACGCCCCTCCTTGAACTCCGGGGGATCACCAAGCGGTTCCCCGGCGTCCTGGCCAACGACGCCGTCGACTTCGACGTGGCCGTGGGCGAGGTCCACGCGCTGCTGGGTGAGAACGGGGCGGGCAAGAGCACCCTGATGAAGGTGCTCTACGGCCTGTACCGGCCCGACGAGGGCGAGGTGCGTCTCCACGGTGCGCCCAGTGGAATCGCCACGCCGGCTCACGCCATCGAGGCCGGGGTGGCCATGATCCACCAGCACTTCATGCTGGTGCCCACCCTCACGGTGGCCGAGAACGTGGCCCTCGGGTTGTCCTCCAACGGGCTGCTGTTGGACACCTCCGAGGTGGCCGAACGGATCCTCGAGCTCTCGACGAGGTACGGACTGCACGTCGATCCGTCGGCCTACGTCTGGCAACTGGCGGTGGGGGAGCGCCAGCGGGTCGAGATCATCAAGGCCCTCTACCGGGATTGCCGGTTGCTGATTCTGGACGAACCGACGGCGGTCCTCACGCCCATCGAGGTCGACGAGCTCTTCGTGACACTGCGGACCATGGCCACCGACGGAGTGGGCCTCATCTTCATCTCCCACAAGTTGGACGAGGTGCTGGCCCTGGCTGATCGGATCACCGTCATGCGTGACGGACGGGTGACCGGTGAGACGGCCCCCTCGGCCACCAGCAGGGTGCGGCCATCCGGGTCGGCCAACTGGCCGCGGAGGAACTCCTCGGACCACGGCGTCGGCTGGACGAGGGCGTCAAGCGCCCGGACGGCATCCACGTCGCCATCGCCCATGGGGCGCAGCGTCACCTCCGAGGCGGTCCTCCGGGGGGCGACCACCGTCATCACGCCCCACCGGCCCGGGTCGCCCAGTTGATCTGGGCATCGGGCTGACGCAGGTAGATCGGCTCGAGCTCCCACGGCTGGACGAACTCCTCGCGCATGGCCCGGGCGTGGGCCAACTGCACGAGGGCCCGGGCACTCGGATTGGCCAGACCCTGCTCGGCCATCTCTATTCCCCTGAGACCGGCGAACACCTCGGCGTGCCGCAGCGCCCCGTCACCCAGTAGCAGCGCCGGCTCGTCGAGGGCCTCCAGCTCGGCCGACAGTTCATCGGGCGTGCAGACGTTGGCGTCTCGGACCCGCTGGATGCCGCCCGGCACCTTGCGGAACAGCGCCGTGAACAGTTCACCCCGGCGGGCATCCAGCGCCGGGACGATGATGCGGGTCGTCCACCGGGCCGGGAAGGCCATCAGGTCGAGGCTGGGTACCGGGATCATGGGGACACCCAGACCCTGGGCCAGAGCCACCGCGGTGGCGATCCCCACCCGCAGGCCGGTGAACAGGCCCGGGCCGACGTCCACGGCGACCGCCCCCACCTCGGAGAGTTCGATCCCGGCCTGGCGCCGGACGAAGTCGATCTGGGGGGCCAGTGCCTCGGCGTGGCGGCGCCCCCGACCGGCGTGGGCCGAGGCCAGCACGCCCTCGTGGCCGCCCACCGCGCAACCCACCTGGGCGCCGGCGCTCTCGATACCCAGGATCAGCATGTGTCCCCCCGCTCGTTCCCCGCGGGATCTGCACCGTCATCGGGCAACAGGGGCTCGAGGGCCAGCAGGGCGACCTCACGGTCGGACCAGTCGACGCCCACCGTCCGCAACTCCAGCACCCGGTCGTCGGGGCCGTCACCCAGGGTCAGGCGGATCTCCAGGTAGCCACCGGGGAGCGCACCGGAGATGGCGTCCCCCCACTCGATGAGGGTCACCGACCGGTCGTCGACCAGTTCGTGCAGGCCGAGGTCGCGCACCTCGTCGATGTGGGCCAGCCGGTAGACGTCGAGGTGGTGGACGGTCAGCTCGGCGCCCGCGTAGCGGTTGGCCAGGGTGAAGGTGGGCGAGGTGATGGGCGTGGTCACCCCGAGGGCCCGACCGAACCCCTGGGTGAACGCCGTCTTGCCAGCCCCCAGATCACCGCACAGCACCAGCAGGTCGCCGGCGCGCGACAGCCCGGCCAGATCGGCCGCCACGGCCTGGGTGCCCTCGGCCGAGGTGGTGGCCAGGCTCCGGATCGCCGAGAAGCCCGTCATGCGGCCATCAGGTCGCGGGCCCGACCGAAGTCGGACCGCATGTCGGCCAGCACACCGGCCCCGCCACGCAGGGCGGCCGCCGGATGGAAGGTGGGTACGAGGTGACGGGGCGGATCGCCGTAGCGGTAGTCGGCGCCCCGCAGCTTCGTGATCCCGGTGGCGGTCTCCAGGAGCAGCCGGGAGGCGAAGTTGCCCAGGGTGATGATGACCGTCGGATCCACCAGGTCGAGCTGTCGGGCCAGCCACGGCCGACAGGCGGCGATCTCGTCGGGACGGGGATCACGGTTGTCGGGCGGACGGCACTTCACCACGTTGGCGATGTAGACGTCGGCCCGCTCCACGCCCAACTCCTCGGCCAGCAGGCGATCCAGGAGTTGGCCGGAACGGCCCACGAAGGGCACGCCCTGTTCGTCCTCGCGGGCGCCGGGGGCCTCACCGACGAACACCACGTCGGCGTCCGGCGAACCGTCACCGAAGACCACCTGAGTGCGACCCTCGGACAGCCCACAGGCCGTGCACGCGGCGGCATCGTCGGCCATAGCGGCCAGTTCCTCGGGGGCGGTTCTCACCCGGGCAGATTACCGAGCCGACCCCCCGAGAACGGTTCCACTCAGCAGGCCCATTCAGCAGGCCCGCACCACGGCCCGTTCGACGGCGGCCACGGCCAGCACCCGCAACACGTCAATGTCGGCACCCGGCTCGTCGGCGTCGGCGTCGGCGTCGGCATCAGCACAGGTACCGGTGGCCGCGGCGACGAAGGCGTCACCGTCGGATCGCATGTGGGGCGGGAACACGGCCCGGGCCAGCCCGTCGTGCGCCGACTGGGCCATGAGCAGGCACTGGCCCTTGGTGAGGGATGCGTCGGTGACCACCGCCCCGATGGTGGTGTTGCCCCGCAGCCCCGGCAGATCAGAGGCGGCCTCGCCAGGGCCAGAAACGGGCCAACCGGCGAACACCCCGTCGGCCACCGCAGCCGACGTTGCCGGATCGCCGACATCGCCCGCCGCGTTGACGGCCACCAGCGCAGCCACCGTGATCCCGGCGTGGCCGACCACCGCCACCCCGAACCCGCCGGGGCGGGCATGGCTCCGCCCCCGCCACTTCCCGACCGTGGCGCCGGTGCCGGCCCCCACCGGACCGGTCCCCACCGCCACCTCGTCAGTCGGTGTGGCCGCCTCGGCGGCAGCCCGTCCGTCAGCGGCCACCGGACGGACCGAACCGTCCCCCTCCAACAGGTCGTAGAGCGAAAGCCCGACCACGATGGGCACCGGACCACCGTCGGTGGCGAAACCGATGCCCGCCTCGTCGAGGTGGGCCACCACCCCGTCGGCGGCCGCCAGGCCGAACGCCGAGCCGCCGGACAGCACCAGGGCGTCGAGGCGTTCCACGGCGCGTTCAGGGGCCAGCAGATCAAACTCGCGGGTGGCGGGGGCGCCACCCCGGACCTCACCGGAGGCCACCGTCCCCTCGGGAAACAACAGGACCGTGCAGCCGGTCCGGGCCTCGGCGTCGGTGTGATGGCCGACCCGCAGGCCGTCAATGGGGATCCTCACGCCGACCGACGCTAGTGCGAGCCTCCGGCCAGAGCCTCCAGACGGTCGTCGTAGTCGACGATCACGGTGCGCCAGTCGAACCGTCGGATGGCCTCGTCCAGGCCGACCACCCGGGCCCGCCACCCATCCAGATCGACCAGCACGTCGCACAGGCGGGTCCGCAGACCCGTTTCTGAAGAGACCGAAGAAAATGGAGCGTCCGGATAGAGGGCGCCGTCGGCCCACGAGCCGACCAGCTCCGGGTAGCTCTGCCGGGTGGGGAGCACCGGCACGCAACCGGCGGCCATGGCCTCCACCACGGCGATCCCGAAGAACTCGTGGTGCGCCGCGCTCACCACCACGTCGGACCGGCCCAGCAGGTCGACGTAGGCGGCCCGGTCCTGAAACCCCCAGGCCACCACCCGATCGCCCAGGTGCTCACGGGCCTCGACGAACTCCCTCGGATCGACCCGTTCGTTCTCCCCCACCAGGGCGACCCGGAAGGCCACGCCCTCGTCAGCCAGGCGACACAGGGCGTCCAGCACGGCCTTCGGGTTCTTGTCGTGGTCCCAGCGTTGGTTCCACAGCACCAGCGGGCCCGCCGGTCCGGTCGGCGCCCTTCGTTCAGAGACGCCCTCTTCGGGAACGGGCACGTCGGCCAGGTCGACACCGACCGGCACCACGTGGCACCGATGGGCGACCTCACCCAGGAAGCCCAGATGGGACTGGTCGGGCGCCCGGCCCAGCAGATCGGGCAGGGTGGCCAGCAGCCCGTCGCGCTGGAACGCCGAGTTGCACCACACCTGGTCGGCGGCGACCATCCCCATCCAGTTCACCAACGGGAACTCATCGGACGCCCCTCCTGGCCGGGGCCCCTTCTGGTTGGGACTGGTCGGATAGAGCAGCTGGTTCTCATGCAGGTACAGCACGACCGGCGGATCGCCCAGGAAGCGGCGGGTCAGACCCAGCCAGCCGGCCAGATCGACCATGCCCGAGACCAGCACCACGTCCGCCGGGCCGTGCTCGTCGACCGCCCGGCGGGTCGCCTCGGCGAGGGTCAGCGCCCCGCCACGCATCCGCCAGCGCCAGGCGATCGCCGGATGCGAGACGGTGACCACCTCGTGGCGGCTGTGAGCAGCCAGACCGTCGGCCCACGCCCCGTGGGACCCGCCGTGGAACGGCTCGACCAGCAGGACCCGGGCCACCGGTCCCCCTACGGGTAGCGCCGGGGCGGGCGGTGGCTCAACGAACAGAGGACCTCCCACGGGATGATCCCGATGGCGTCGGCCACCTCGCCGGCCCCGATCTCCTCGTCACCCTGACCGCCCAGCAGGACCACCTCGTCGCCCAGGGACACCAAGGCGTCGACCTCGACCATCAGGGCGTCCATGGAGACCACGCCACGTAGCGGCCGACGGCGGCCACCGATGAGGGCCTCGCCACCGAGACCCCACGCCCGGGCCAGACCGTCGGCGTAGCCCATGGGCACGGTGGCCAGGATGGTGTCGTGGTCGCCCACCCAGCGGTGGCCGTAGCCGACGCCCTCGCCGGCCGGCACGACCTGGAGGTGGGTGACCTCGCTGCGGATGGACATGGCCTGACGCAGGCCGAGGGCCCGACAGGCGTCGGCCACGTCGGGACCGGGCGCCACGCCGTACACGCCGATGCCGACACGCACCAGCGACCGGTGGGTGTCGGGGCGGGTCAGGGCGGCCGCCGTGTTGGCCAGATGGACGACGGGCGGCTCGATCCCCGCGGCGGCCAGATCGGCCAGCACGGCATCGAAGCGGTCGACCTGCACACCGGTGAACGGGTCATCGGGTACGTCGGCCGTCGAACAGTGGGAGAACACGCCCTCGAGGGCCAGGCCGGCGTCGACGATGCGGCGGGCGGTGGCCACCGCCGCTTCGGGCCGCACCCCGACCCGATGCATCCCGGTGTCGACCTTCAGGTGGACGGCGAAGCCACCTGACGGCTCGGCCGCGGCGACGGCCGACGCGCAGGCCACGATGCCGGCGTCGGTGTACAGGGTGGGTCGCACCCCACCGAGGGCCACCACCTCGGACATCTCGTCAGGGCGGGGTTCGGACAGCACGAGGATGGGCGCCGTCAGTCCGGCGGCCCGGAGTTCGGCGGCCTCCTCCACGAGGGCCACGGCCAACCAGGTGGCCCCGGCCCGCACCGCGGCGGCCGCCACCGCCGGGGCGCCGTGGCCGTAGCCGTCGGCCTTGACCACCGCACAGACCGCGGCGTCGCCCACCAGGGCGTCCACGGCGGCCACGTTGTGGGCCACGGCATCCAGATCGACCGACACCCAGGTGGGGCGCATCAGCAGCCGCCCATTTCCCGGTCGGCTCCGCCGATCCGTCCCCGTGGATCGGATCCGTCCACGCCCAGTTGCTCCAGCACGGACACCAGCCTCGCCGAAAGATCGCCCGCCACCACCCCGGTGATCGGGAGTTCGTCACTGCCGGGCGCGGTGACCAGGCGGCCGTGCACGTGGGCGGCGGCGGCCGCGGCTTCCAACGGCTCGGCTCCGCGCGCCAGGAAGGCCCCGATGATCCCGGCCAGGACGTCACCGGACCCGGCGGTGGCCAGACGGGCGTCGCCCGCCGCGGCCAGCAGCACCCGACCGTCCGGAGCGGCCACCACGGTGGTCGGTCCCTTCAGGAGCACCACCGCACCGGTGTCGGCAGCCAGGGACCGGGCGGCGGCCATGCGGTCCGGTCCGGGCGGACCCCCGGTCAACCGTGCGAACTCGCCGTCGTGCGGGGTGAGGACCAACTCGCGGGCCGCCCCGTCCACCGGGTGACCGGCCAGCGCGGTCAGCGCATCACCGTCGACGACCATCGGCGGTCCCGGCGAGGCCACCAGTCGGCGCACCGCCTCGGCCACCTCCTCGTCGACACCCAGCCCGGGACCGACCACCATGGAGGCGAACCGGGCCTGCTCCTGTTCCCCGACGGCCAGATCGGTCCCGACCGGCAGGTGCACCACCTCGGAGGCTGCGTTCTCCCCGGGACCGGCTGATTCCCCGGGACCTGCCGCGCCGCCGGGCACCGAGAGGCGGACGTAGCCGGCACCGGCCCGCAGCGCCGCGGTGGCCGCCAGACCGGCGGCCCCCTCCATCCCCGGCGAACCGGCGATGACCCAGCAGGCCCGCTGCCACTTGTGGGCGTCGGCCGACCGATCCGGGACCAGGGCGGCGATGTCGGCGTCGGTGAGCAGGTGGGCCGTGGCCCCCGACACGTCGAGGCCCAGGTCGACCACCTCGACCCGTCCGGCCAACGCCGGACCGTCGCCGAACAACAGGCCGGGCTTGAGCGCGGCGAAGGTCACCGTGCGTGAGGCGACCAGGGGCCGACCCGACGCCTCGCCGGTCAGGCCGTCCAGGCCCGACGGGAGGTCCACGGCCAGCACCGGGGCATCGGTGGCGGGTGCCTCGAAGGGACGCCCCAGCCCGGTGCCGTAGGCGGCATCCACCACCAGATCCACGGCGTGATCCCCGGAGGCCGGCAACCGGTCCGGGACGGTCGCCGCGTCGACCACCGACGTCCGCACCCCCCGACAGGCCAGCAGGTCGGCGGCCACCCGGCCATCAGCCCCGTTGGACCCCTTCCCGGCCAGCACGACCACCCGACGGCCGTAGCCACCGCCCAGTTCGTCCAGCACGGCGCGGGCCACCGCGGCACCCGCCCGTCCGATCAGGACGTCGAGAGGTTCGGTCGCCGCGGCGTCCACGGCGGACATCTCGTCGGGCGTGCACACCGGGATCACGCCGGATCAACCCCTCAGAGGGCGACGACAGTCGCCTGGGCGACGGTGTCGGTGTGGCTGAGGGTGACCAGCCAACGGGTCACGCCGGCCCGCCGGGCCACCTCGGCCGACTCACCGTGCAGCACCAACGAGGGCGGCCCCAGGCCGTCACGCACCACCTCGATGTCGTGCATGGCCATGCCACCGAGGCCCAGGCCGAGGGCCTTCAGCGCCGCCTCCTTGGCCGCGAACCGCACCGCGTACCGGCCCGCCGGATCCACGTGGGAATCGGCGTAGGCCCGCTCGGCCGGCCGGAACAACCGATCACGCAACGACGGCGTGCGTTCCAACGAACGCCGGAACCGGTCGACGTCGACCAGGTCCACCCCGATGCCGATCACCGTCGGGAACCCACCGGCTCAGGCCCGCAGCCGATCAGCGATCTCGGGCACCGGGTCGGTCAACAGGTCGACCACCGGCACCTCGGCCAGCAGGTCGTCACGCAGGTCGGGCTCCGTCTCACAGACCGCGTCACGCACCGCGGCGTACCGGTTGCCGTAGCCCTGCAGCACGCCCCGCAGGACGTCCGGGGCCAGCCGCCCGCGAAGGACCACATGCAGGAGGGTGATGCCCACCGTCTCGCGGTCCTTCACCTCGGGCACCAGCACGATGATCCGGTCGTCCCGGGCACCGCGGGTCACCAGGACATCGCGGTCCACGGCCACCCGGTGCTTGGTGCCCCGCAGGGCCGGGTCCCGATCGGTGCGCGACGGGATCCCCGTCGACACGCCGCCCCGGTCGACAATGGCCGCGATGGGCGAAGCGCCGTCCAGACCGTCCACCCGGTAGCGGGTGTAACCAGCCACATCGGACACCGCCGGATCCAGGGCCACCAGGGCTCGCAGGGTCCGGTAGCTGAGCGAGTCGCGGGGCGCCCCGGCGTCGATGACCTCACGGGCCAGACGGGCGTCAAGCAGGGTCTCGTCGGTCCGGGAGATGCCCACCGTCACCGTCTTGGCCTGGTGCTTGATGGCGTCGATGGGGCGGGTGAGTTCCTCGATGGCCACGGTCAGAGCGGCGGCCAGATCGTCCAGCACCAGGGCCGGCGTACCGACCCGACCGAACTCCAACTGGTACGACTCCAACGGCACGGCCCCCAGGGCGAACCGGAACAACGTCGAGAGGCGCACCGCGGTGGACGCCTCCAGGTGGCCGTTGAGGCGACCGTTACGAAGTTCGTCGGCGAAGGCGCCGGCGGCCACGCCCAACTCGGCGGCCAGGTCGGGGCCCAACGCGTCGGGCAGCGCCTCCCGGGCCGACGATTCGACCCCCGGGTCAACCGACGCCTCGGGAGACGAGCCGGCCAGACGCCGCTCGGCCTCGGCTTCGATCGCCGCATGGGCCGACCGCAGCGGCAGGGCCTGGGCGTCGATGGCCCGGGCCGCCTCGTAACCGAACAGGTGGCCGACCATGGTCGACAACAGGAAGGCCAGACGGGGATGGATCGGCGGCACGGCCACCACGTCATGGGCCCCGGAGAACCTCGACGAGCCGGCATCGGCCACCACCACGGGCAGCGCCTTGTGGGCCCGGTAGATGGCCACTTCCTTGGCCACGTCGTCGGCCGTCGACCCGACCAGACCGGTGGCGCACACCAGGATCATCGGTTCCGACGACAGGTCGATGTGCTTCTTGTCCTCGGTGGCGTCCGCGGCGATCGACTTGTAACAGAGCTCCGACAACTTGATCCGGATCTCACGGGCGGCCACCAGATTGGGGCCGCTACCCACCACGGCCCAGTAGCGCCGGCCCGGTGCGTGGCGTCCGGCAATGGACGCCACCTGACCGCGCATGCCCAGCACCTCGACCATGGCGTCGGGAAGGTCCCGCAGCCCGGCCAGCACGTCGGCCCGGTCGGGCGCACCCGGTGCGCCGGCCGCATCGGCGACGGCCACGGCCAGCAGGTTGCCGGCCACCGCCTGGGCGTAGAACGCCTTGGTGGAGGCCACGCTCATCTCCACGTCGCGGCCATCGGACGTGTACAGCACACCGTCGGCCCGGTCGACCAGATCGCTGTTACGGCGGTTCACGATGGCCACCACCCGGGCACCCCGGGTCCGCACCAGGTCGACGGTGCGGTTGGTGTCGGTCGTCGTACCCGACTGGCTGATGGCCACCACGAGGGTGTCGGACATGTCGGGGGTCAGGCCGAACCCCGAGAGTTCGGTGGCCGGAAGGTTCTCGACGAGGATGCCGTCGTGCCCGGCCAGCTCGGCCTCCAGGGCACGGGCCACCGATCCACCGGCCACCGCGGCGGTGCCCTGGCCGATGACCAGGATCCGTCGGATCGACCCGTCGGCCAGTCCGCTCCGGACGTCGGTGCCCAGCGCCTCGTCGCCCAGGCGGACCCGCCAACCATCCATACCGGCTCCATCGGGCACCAGTCGGCCCCGGAGCGTGGCCCGGACCGAGTCGGGCGACTCACTGATCTCCTTGAGCAGGAAGTGGGGGTGGTCGCCCCGGTCGATGTCCCGGGTGGTGATCTCGGCACGGGCCACATCGGCGTCGGTCACCGGCAACGACCGACCGTCATAGGAACGTCGGACCATTCCGTCGAGGGTCCCGGCACGCGCACCATCGAGTTCCATGATCTGGCCCCGGCTGGCCCCCGGATCATCAGGATCGGCCGGCGTCTCGCCGTCCATCCGCACGAAGTCGGCCGTCAACTCGACCACCCCGTAGGGCTCGGACGCCACCACGTAGGCGTCCTCGGCCAGGCCCACGTAGAGGCCCTGGCCACTCCCCCGCAGGGCGAGGAGCAACCGGTCCGGGGCGTCGCCGGTCGCCGCACCGATGGCCACCGACCCCTCGAACACGCTGACCGCCCGACGGAACGCCTCGGCCCGGTCATGACCGGCCGCCAGATGGGTGGCGCACAGGGCGGGAACCACCTTGGCATCGGTGGTGATCTCGGGGGCCACGCTGAGTTCCTCGGACACCACCAGATCGGCGTGGTTGTCGACGTCGCCGTTGAGCACCGCGGTGACCAACGGGACGGCCACCCCGTCGGCCCGGGTGGAATCCACGGGATGGGCGTTGGGCTCGGAGATGATCCCGACGCTGGCCCAGCGGGTGTGGCCCAGGATCGAACCCTCCACGGCCGGGGCGGTCAACGCCCGGGCCAGGACTTCGTCGTCGACCAGCGCGGCACGCATGGCCGCCGTGTTGTCGCCCAGTTCGCCGATCTCGGCCGCCGCCTTGACGACGAAGGCCAGACCACCGCCGTCCAGCACCCGGATGCTGCCCGTGCGGTGGAGTCCGTCGGCCACCCGCCCGGCCAACGCCGGGTCGTCGACCGAGAGACCATGACCCCACACCGTCACCTGGATGCCCGCCGAGTCACGGCCCCGCACCTCGAGACGGTCCACGGCCGAGAGTGCCTGCTGGATGGAGAGCAGGACGCCCAGGCCGGCGTCGCTGGGGACGGTGCGCGGCGAACACAACGACCGCACCCCGGCATGGGTACCGAGACGGTCCCGGGTGACCGCCCACACGGCATCGCGGAGATCCACCAGGGCGGCGTTGACCGCCTCGACGGCGCCGGCCGTCTCGGACTGGTCGCCGAGTCGGGCTTCCAGGGCGGCGATCCGCCCGGGAGCGTCAGCCAGTGCGGCGGTGATCCGACCGGCCAGACCGGGATCCCGGTCGAGGGCCAGCAGACCCGGAAGGCCGCCCAGCAGGCGATCGGCCTCGGCGACCTGCCCCGCGGCGGCCATCACCCGGTCGGCCATCTCCTGGCCGTTCGGACCGTCGATCAGGGACCCGTCGATCAGAGACCCGCCGATCAGAGACCCGTCGATCAGGGACATGCCGTCGTCGAGCAGCGTCAGGATGGATTCAGCGGACGGAACGTCCCGGGAGGGCGGTCGTCGGAGGACCGCGATGATGCCGCACACGACGGTTGATCCTAGGGAACCCGGGTGGCGGCGACCCGTCGCACCGCCTCGACCAGTCGGTCGGCCACCGCCGCAGCCTCGGCGGCATCGAAGGCCTCGACCATGACCCGGACCACCGGCTCGGTCCCCGAAGGGCGCACCAGCACCCGGCCCGCCGAACCCAACTGGGCAGCGGCCTCGGCCACCTCGCCGGCCAGCGCGGCGACCACCGTGGCGCCGTCGCCCGACACCGGCACGGCGTGCAGCACCTGGGGGGCGCGCACCATCAGATCGGCCACCCGGCCGCCGAGGGTCCGACCGGCACGGCCGGCGGCCACCAGCGCCTGGATACCGGTCAACAGCCCGTCGCCGGTGGTGGCCATGGACCGGAAGATCACGTGCCCGGACTGCTCGCCACCCAGCACCCAGCCGTTGGCCTCCAGCGCCTCGAGGACGTAACGGTCACCAACGGCCGTCTCGTGCACGGCGATGCCGTGGTCGACCAGGGCCCGCCGCAGGCCCAGGTTGGCCATGACGGTGACGGCCACCGTGTCGCCGGCCAGCAGGCCGCGGTCATGCAGGTCGACGCCGCACACGGCCAGCAGGTCGTCGCCGTCGAGCACCGCCCCGTCGTCACCCACGGCCACCACCCGGTCGCCGTCGCCGTCGAACGCCAGACCGGCTTCGGCTCCCGTCTGGAGCACGGCGGCCCGCAGGTCGCCCGGATGGGTCGAGCCGCACCCCTCGTTGATGTTCCGGCCGTCTGGCGAGGCGTGCAGCACGCCCACGTCGGCACCCAGGCGACGCAGGACATCCACCGCGAACGCCGAAGTGGCACCGTTCGCACAGTCCACCACCAGGGATCGACCGGCCAACGGTCGCTCATCGTCCACCGACGCCACCAGTGCGTCGGACCAACGTCGGCCACCACCGATCGGCTCGTCGGGATCAGCCCAGCCGGGGACCTCGACGGAGTCGGTGAAGCGCGGACGGCCGTCCCACACCTCCTGGACTGCGGCCTGCACCACGTCGTCCAACTTCCGGCCACCCGCCGCGAACAACTTGACGCCGTTGTCGAACCACGGGTTGTGCGAAGCCGAGACCACGGCTCCGGCCACCCCGTCGACCTGGCATTCGTGAGCCACGGCGGGCGTGGGCACGACACCGAGCGACGTCACCTCCAGGCCGCCGGCCGTCAGACCCTCGGCCAGCGCACGGGCCAACCCGGGACCCGACTCACGGGTATCGCGCCCGATGACGACACGGTCGGCGCCCAGGTGGGCCGCCGCGGCATACCCCAGGGCGCGCACCGTCGGCTCGTCGAGAACCGAACCGGCCCGGGCGCGAACGCCATCGGTACCGAATCGCAGCGCCTGCTCCGCGGAGGCGGACCCCGAAGGAGAGGCCGGTGCCCCGCGTCCTGTCATGTCGGGCAGCGTAGGAGCCAGCCGGGGACCGGGCCCCGACCCCCCACGCAGCCGATCAGCGCTTGGAGTACTGCGGGGCCTTGCGGGCCTTGTGGAGTCCGTACTTCTTGGACTCCTTCTTGCGATCGTCGCGGGTCAGCAGACCGGCCAGCTTGAGGGCCGGACGACGCTCGGGCTCGAGGGCCTCGAGCGCACGGGCGATGCCGAGACGCATGGCCCCGGCCTGGCCGGCGATGCCGCCGCCGTGCAGCGTGGCGTCGATGTCGTAGGCACCCTCCGTCGCGGTGACCCGCAGCGGCTCGGTGAACACCAGACGGTGGCTCTCCGACGGGAAGTAGTCCTCGGCCGTACGACCGTTGACGGTGACCGTGCCGGTACCGGGGCGCAGGCGCACACGGGCGACCGACTCCTTACGACGACCGGTGGACTGGATGAGGGGGCTGGGCATCAGGTGCTCCTGTCAGGGCCGGCCGCTCAGGCCGTGCGGGCCCGGGCGTGGTCGATGGCCAGCGGCTGGGGCTGCTGGGCCTCGTGGGGATGGTCGGCGCCGCGGTACACCTTCAGCTTGGAAAGCTGCTGGCGACCCAGGCGGTTCTTGGGGATCATCCCCCGGATGGTGCGGCGAACGGCCTCTTCGGGCTTGTCAGCCAGGAAGGTGCCGTAGGCCCGGGTACGCAGACCGCCCGGGTAACCCGAGTGGTCGTAGACGTTCTTGTCGGTGCTCTTGGCACCGGTCAGCACGACCTTGTCGGCGTTGATGATGATCACGTGATCGCCGGTGTCGATGTGCGGGGTGAAGGTCGGCTTGTGCTTACCGCGCAGGATCGCCGCGACCTCGGACGCCATGCGACCGAGGATCAGGCCCTCGGCGTCGACGACGTGCCAGTCGCGCTCGATTTCACTGGCCCTGGGGGTGTAGGTGGACACGGCTGACCGCCTGTACTTGATCGGAGACTGGATGGGAAGGCCGCTGGAAGCCTGCGGGAGCATTCCCAGAGGACGCGGCACGACCGGGGGTCAAGGCTAGGGCCGGCCCAACTACGAGGCAACCCGCCGCACCGGCGTGGGACGCGCGACACATGCCGGGTTTTCGAGCCCCTCAACCATTCGATCGACGACATCCGGGCGTCCGGCAACGACCAGATACTCGCTGTTTCGCAGGTGGGACACCTTCCCCACCCGGTTGCCGGCCGGATCATGGATGCCGATCTGTGCTCCGACGTACCGCTGGGACTCGAAGGACAGCGTCCTCACCGACCCGTGTACCTCACACATCTCCTCGAGGCCGTCCCGCGAGATCCAGGACTCGTCGTTGTAGGAGAGCACGATGACCTCGGCGTTCACCGCCCGGACGACCTCGGCGAGGGCCCCCGGCATCGCCCGCTTCCGGTTGAAGACACTCTTGGTCTCCTCGTCCCGACAGTCCAGCCGCTTGCAGGCCACCCCGTAGTGCTCGGGGGCATCCCAGGCGATCAGCGTTTCCCAGATGTGGTAGTTCGTGAAGTACCGGTGCTGGTTGTACGGAGGATCGAGGTAGGCGAGGTCGAACCGTTCCAACCCGGGGACCAGTTCCACCGCGTCCCCCAGTACGGATGCTCCCCGACCCGGGATCAGGTCCGGGACACGGAGTTCCAGGGGCTTGTACGAACGGGGAGCCCAGCTCTTGAGGTAGGCCATCTGCAGCCCGGTGGTCGAGTCGACCCGATCCGCGGCCTCCATGAGGCTGGTCAGCAGGATCGGATAGAGGTGCGTTCCCCGATACCCGGACTCGATCGCCTCCCGGATGGCGTCGACCTTCATCCCATTCTCCGGCTGGAAGAAGCGGGACTCCAGACAGAACGTCTTCGTGAAATAGCCCTCGACACCGGGCAGCGACGCCAGGCGCGCGATGGCCTCCTGAACCTCGCCCATCAGGTCGTCGGTGCGGTCGGCGACCACGTAGGTCCTCGCCAGGACATCCGAGTAGCGGGCGGAGTCCAGGGTGGTGACCAGGCCACCTCTTCTCTTGAACTCCTGGGCGACCCTCGTGGTGCCCGAGAACAGGTCCAGGGCGGTTTCAGCGCCCGATGCCTCGAACAGGCTGCCGAGCACCGGTACGAGACGCCGCTTCGATCCCAGATACTTGATCATCTGGGGGGACCGTAGGCCACCGACCAGAAGACGAGACCCTGGGCCGGGGCGGAATCGGCCGCCGTGCGTCGGTCCTCGGCGGCCAGGACGGTCGGGATCACGTCGACGGGCATCTCACCACGGCCGACGGCCACCAGGGTCCCGACAATTGTGCGGACCATCCGTTGGCAGAACGCCGACGCCGACACCTCGAACTCCAGCAGGTCGGCGCCCGAGGGGCCGTCGGGCAGCCTCCGCCACGACACGTCGGTCACCCTCCGCATCATGGTGGGCATGGCCCCGTCGGGGCGGGGCGCCTGCTGCAGGCAGAACGAGGTGAAGTCGTGCAGACCCACCAGATCAGCCGACGCCGCTTCCATGGCCGCCACGGCCTCGTCATCAAGCACCTGGGGTACGTGCCACACCCGGGTGACGAGCAGCGGATCGGGTTCGAGCCGATCCAGGATCCGGTACCGGTAGGTCCGGCCGGTGGCCGAGAAGCGGGCGTCGAAGTCGTCGTCGGCCCGCTCGATGGCCGTCATCACCACCGACGGTCCGATCCGGCGGTTCACGATGTCCCGCAGGGTCTCGAGCTCGGCGTCCGAACGCTCCGAGACCTCGAAGCCCACCACCTGCCCCACGGCGTGCACGCCGCGGTCGGTCCGGCCGGCACACGTGAGGGTCACCTCGGACCGCAGGACGTGCGACAGGACGTCGACCAGGAGGCCGGCCACCGTGGGTACGCCCGCGTTGGCGGCGAACCCGTGGAACGGCGCTCCGTCGTAGGCGACGGTGGCCCGGGCCTTCATGAACAGGCCTTCATGAACAGGCCTTCATGGACGGGCCTTCATTGATGGGCCCTCACGAACGGGGACCCTGCTGACCAGGGGATCGCGGCAGCCGCGACCCGCGGGAATCAGACGAGCTCGATGCGAGCCATCGGCGCATTGTCACCGTGGCGGGGGCCGACCTTGAGGATGCGCGTGTAGCCACCCGGACGGTCCACGTAGCGGGGCCCGATCTCGTCGAAGAGCTTGGCGGCCATCTCACGGTCCCGAAGGAACGAGACCACCTGACGGTGGTTGTGCACGCCGCCCTTGCGGGCCTTGGTGATCATCTTCTCGGCGATGGGACGCAGGGCCTTGGCCTTGGCCTCGGTGGTCGTGATGCCCTCAGCGGCGATCAGCGATGCCACCAGGTTGGCCATCATCGACTTCTGGTGCGCCGAGCTGCCGCCGAAGCGACGGCCCTTCTTGGGAGTTGCCGGCATGACGTCAGTCCCGTACCCGCAGCGCCAGGCCGCGCTCGTCGAGCTTCTCGATGACCTCGTCGAGCGACTTCTGGCCGAAGTTGGTGACGGCCAGCAGGTCGTCCTCCGTCTTCTCCAGGAGCTGGCCGACGGTGTCGACCTGGGCCCGCTTGAGGCAGTTGCGGGGACGCTC
>JAAZXY010000027.1 GCA_014239855.1 Acidimicrobiales bacterium
GCGTGGCCCGGCAGTTGGAGGCCGTCGACGCCCAGATGTCCGAAGCCACGGTCACCAAGCGGCTGGGCCTGATCCAGCAGCGCATCGACCTCGAGAACGAGCGGGAGGCGCTGGCCGCCGCCGGCACCGTCGACATGACGGCGTTGGAGACCGGCTTCGTGCAGCATGCCGCGGCCTACGGCGGCCGTCGGGGAATCTCCTACGGCGCCTGGCGCGAGATCGGCGTCTCGTCAGCCACCCTCAAGTCGGCCGGCATCCGGCGCAGCAGTTGAGAAACGGGTAGCTGAGAAACGGGCCTCAGGCGGCGTCGAGCAGCGAACCGACCAGCACCGCGCCGTCCGCGCTGCCCAGCAGTTCGTCACAGGCCCGCTCCGGGTGGGGCATGAGCCCAACCACGTTGCGGCCCTCGTTGCACACCCCGGCGATGTCGTCCACCGACCCGTTGGGGTTGTCCACGTAACGCAGGACGATCCGGTCCTCGTCGCGCAGCCGGGCCAACGTCTCGGCGTCACACGTGTAGTTGCCCTCGAAATGGTTGATGGGCACCGACAGTTCGGATCCCACCGTCGCCCGACAGGTCAGGGACGAATCCGA
This sequence comes from Acidimicrobiales bacterium, assembly GCA_014239855.1. Classification (GTDB taxonomy): domain Bacteria; phylum Actinomycetota; class Acidimicrobiia; order Acidimicrobiales; family MedAcidi-G1; genus UBA9410. The sequence goes on from JAAZXY010000027.1 coordinate 595, forward strand.
GGACTCCACCCGCAACATCGAGGGCTGGCACAGGAACTTCAGGCCCTGGTTCTTCTGCAGCGCGCCCGGAAGCAGGCCGGCCTCGGTCAGCACCTGGAAGCCGTTGCAGATCCCGACCACCGGGCCACCGTCCGCGGCGAACCGGGCAATGGCGCCCATCATCGGCGAGAAGCGGGCAATGGCGCCCGGCCGCAGGTAGTCGCCGTGGGCGAACCCACCGGGCACGATCACCGCATCCACACCGGCCAGGTCCTCGTCGCCGTGCCAGAGCAGGCGCCCATCGCCGCCGAGCCGCTCCACGGCGGCCACCGCGTCCATCTCACAGTTGGTGCCGGGAAAGACCACCACCCCCACGCTGGTCGCCATCAGGCGCCAGCCTCCGCGCTCTCACCAGCGGGGTTCACCGTCACCGTGGCGTCCTCGATGACCGGGTTGGTCAGGAACGATGCGCAGAGATCCTCGGACCGTGAAGACGCCTCGGCCTCATCAGCAGCCTCGATGGTGAACCGAACCGTCTTGCCCACCGTCACCCCGGCCACGCCGTCGTAGCCCAGGGCGGGCAGGGCCCGCTCGATCGTCGCCCCGGCCGGATCGGCGATGCCGCCCCGTAGCCGGACATCCACCAGTACGTCGAACTTCATGGTCGTCTCCTGTCGTGACGCCTGTTCAGGCTTCTGTGCAGGTGCCTGCTCATCGAGTGGTCAGCCGCCCACGCCGGGCCAGTCGGCGAACGACCGACCGGTGATCCGTTCGTAGGCCTCCACGTAGCGCGACGAGGTGGCCGAGATGACCTCGTCGGGCAGGGGCGGCGGCGGCGGTTGCTTGTCCCAGTCCAGACCGTCGAGATGATCGCGGACCGGCTGCTTGTCGAACGACGGCGGGGTGGCACCCGGCGCCCACGCCTCGGCGGGCCAGAAGCGGGAGGAGTCCGGGGTGAGGACCTCGTCGGCCAGCACCAGGCGACCATCGACCATGCCGAACTCGAACTTGGTGTCGGCGATGATGATCCCCCGTTCGGCGGCCCACTCGGCGCCCCGCAGGTAACAGGCGATCGACGCCTCACGGGCTGCCTCGGCGACTTCGGTGCCCACCAGGTCGACGGCCTCGGCGTACGAGATGTTGATGTCGTGCCCCTCGTCGGCCTTGGTCGACGGGGTGAAGACCGGCTCGGGCAGCTGGCTGGCCTCCAGCAGGTCGTCGGGCATGGGTGCTCCGTGCATGGTTCCCGAGGCGCGGTATTCCTTCCACGCCGATCCGGTGATGTAGCCCCGGACGATGCACTCGATGGGCAGCATCTCGGCCCGATGGCAGAGCATGGTGCGGCCGGCCAGTTCGGCCAGCACCTCATCGGCGACGTCGCCCAGCGCGCCGTCGAGATCCGCGGTGTCCGTCGAGATGAGGTGGCCGTCGACCTGGTCGGCGAACTGCTCGAACCAGAAGGCGGTCATGGCGGTGAGCACCCGACCCTTGTCGGCAATGGGCTCGTCCATAATCACGTCGAAGGCCGAGATCCGATCCGAGGTGACCATCAGCAGGCGATCGTCGCCCGCGTCGTAGACGTCACGAACCTTTCCCGAGTGGAGGTGGGGCAACGGGATCTGGGGGCTCATGTCTCTCCGGGGGTCTACAGGATCGGTTCGGGATCGTAGGCGGCGGCATGGGGGTGGGCGGCCACCACCTCGGCGACCCGGTCGACGACCGCCGTCACCTGGGCCGAGGCGTTGCCGACGAAGGCCGACGGATCCTCCAACAGGGCATCCAGGGCGCCACGATCCAGAGGCAGCCGATCGTCGGCCGCCAGGCGGTCCAGGAGGTCGGTCTCGGACACCCCTTCCTCGCGACGGGCCAGGGCGGCGCCCACCGCGTGGGCCTTGATGACCTCGTGGGCCTCCTCGCGGCCCATGCCGGCCTGCACGGCGGCCACCAGCACCCGGGTGGTGGCCAGGAACGGGAGGTACTGCCGGAGCTCGCGCTCGACGACCGCCGGGTAGGCACCGAACTCGTCCAGCACCGTGAGGAACGTCTGGAACAGGCCGTCGGCGGCGAGGAAGGCGTCAGGGAGGGCGATACGGCGCACCACCGAACAGCTCACGTCGCCCTCGTTCCACTGGTCGCCGACCAGTCCACCGACCATGGCCAGGTGGCCCCGCAGGACCAGGGCCAGGCCACCGACCCGCTCGCACGAACGGGCGTTCATCTTGTGGGGCATGGCCGACGACCCGACCTGGCCGGGGCGGAAGCCCTCGGTGGCCAGCTCGTTGCCGGCCATGAGCCGGATGGTGCGGGCCAGGTTGGCCGGCCCGCCGGAGGCCTGGACGAGGGCCGACACCACGTCGAAGTCCAGCGACCGCGGGTACACCTGCCCCACCGAGTCCAGCACCCTCTCAAAACCGAGATGGCCGGCCACCAAGGATTCGAGGCGGTCCAACTTCGAGGCATCGCCGTCGAACAGGTCGAGCTGGTCCTGTTGGGTACCCACCGGGCCCTTGAGGCCGCGCAGGGGGTAGGCGGCCAGCAGGTCGGCCACCCGACGATGGGAGACCAGCAGTTCCTCGGCGGCCGTGGCGAACCGCTTGCCCAGCGTGGTGGCCTGGGCGGCCACGTTGTGGCTGCGTCCCACCATGACCAGCCCGTCGTGTTCGGCAGCCAGCCGGGCCAGACGGGCCAGGGCGGCCACCATCCGGTCGCGCACCACCTCGAGGCTGCGACGCACCTGGAGCTGTTCGACGTTCTCGGTGAGGTCACGCGACGTCATGCCCTTGTGGATGTGCTCGTGGCCGGCCAACGCGCAGAACTCCTCGATGCGGGCCTTGACGTCGTGACGGGTCACCCGCTCGCGGTCACGGATCGAATCCAGGTCGACCCGGTCGACCACCGCCCGGTGGTCGTCGACCACCCCGTCCCCGATGGCCACGCCCAACTCCTGCTGGGCCTCCAGCACGGCGATCCAGAGTTCCCGCTCCATGACCACCTTGGCCTCCGGGGTCCAGAGGTCGACCATTGGTCGGCTGGCGTAGCGGGAGGCGAGGACGTTTTCCATGGGTGCAGGCGGTTACCGGTGAGGCGGGTCTACTTCGGCACCATCTCGGCGCGGTGCACCTCGAGTTCGGCGACCAGCGCCGGATCGGAGACGCCCAGCATCTGGACGACCAGAAGGGCGGCGTTCATGGCACCGTCGACGGCCACCGTGGCCACCGGGATTCCCTTGGGCATCTGGACGGTGGCCAACAGCGAGTCCCACCCGTTGATGGCCCCGCCGGACAGCGGCACGCCGATCACCGGAAGTGTGGTGTGGGCCGCCGCCGCACCGGCCAGGTGGGCGGCCATGCCGGCCCCGCAGATGATGGCCTGGTAGCCGGCGTCGCGGGCCCCCGACACGAACTCGGAGACCAGCGCCGGGCTCCGGTGGGCCGACATGACCCGCACGTCGGCCTCGATCCCGTACCGCTCGAGGGTCGCCGCGGCGGGCGCCATCTTGTCGCCGTCGTTCGGCGAACCCATCAGCACCGCTACTCGGTAGCGCATCCTCTTGCTCCTGTTCTCCGGACCCCTGTCAGGTCCGTGCTCTGGTTCCAGATCGATTCTGGCCGCTATCGGCCAGTGGGGTTGACCGGCGGGGTCAGCCAGTCGGTTCGGCCGCGATGTCGGTCCGGTACTGCATACCGGGCCACGAGATCAGCGACACCGCCTGGTAGGCCCGTCGGCGTGCCTCGTCGACGCCTGGTCCCTGCCCGGTGACGGTCAGTACCCGCCCACCGGCCGTGACCAGACGCCCGTCTCGTTGGCCCACCCCGGCGGCGAACACGCTCACCCCGTCGACCGCCCCGGCCTCGGCCAACCCATCGATGGGATCACCGGTCCGCGGTGCCAGCGGGTAGTCCTCGGACGCGCAGACCACGGTCACCGCTGCCCCGTCGTCGAAGGTCGGGGCGATTCCTCCGAGGTCACCGGCGGCCGCGGCCGCCAGAAGCGAGCCCAGGTCGCTGGTCAGGCGGGGCAGCACCACCTGGGTCTCCGGATCACCGAAGCGCACGTTGTACTCGAGCACCCGGGGACCGGTCGGGGTGTACATCAGCCCGCAGTACAGGACGCCCCGGTAGTCGATGCCCCGGGCCCGTAGAGCAGTCAGGGTGGGTCGCACCGCGGTGTCCATGAGATCGTCGACCACCGCACCGGTGGCCAACGGAACCGGCGAGTAGGCACCCATCCCCCCGGTGTTGGGGCCGGCGTCGCCATCGCCCAGTCGCTTGAAGTCCTGGGCGGGGGCCAGGGCCACCGCGTCGTGTCCGTCGCAGATGGCCAGCACCGAGAGTTCCGGGCCGGTCAGTCCCTCCTCGATGACCAGCGTGCGGCCGGCGTCGCCGAAGGCGTCACCCGAGAGGTAGGACCGCACGGCGTCGACGGCCTCGGCCCGGTCGGTGGTGACCACCACGCCCTTACCGGCCGCCAACCCGTCGGTCTTGACCACGAACAGGTCGTCCATGGTGTCCAGGAAGGCCAGCGCGGTGGCTTCGTCGGAAAACGTCCCGTGGGCAGCGGTCGATACGCCCGCCTCGACCAGGACCTCCTTCATCCACGCCTTGGAACCCTCCAGGCGGGCACCGTCAGCGCCCGGTCCGAAGACCAGTCGGCCGGCAGCCCGCAGACGGTCGGCCAATCCGTCGACCAGCGGCGCCTCGGGGCCGATGACGAAGAGGTCGGCGTCGATCTCGGTGGGAGGCGTGTCCACCGACCCGGGGATGCCCGGGTTGCCCGGCGTGACCACCACCTCGTGGTGGCGGCCCAGCACATGGGCCAGCGCGTGCTCCCGCCCGCCGGAACCGACAACACAGACCCGCATCCGGCCCTCCCGTTCCGAGTTCAGTCGGCTCAGACGGCGAACCGGAGGACCTGGTGACGACCCGGTCCGATGCCCACCATGTCGACCGGCACGCCGACCTGCTGCTCGACGAAGGAGAGGTAGTCCTCGGCCTCACGTGGCAACTGCGACCGCTCGGTGACCTCAGAGAGGTCGACTCCCCAGCCGGGGAGGTCCTCGTAGATCGGTGTGGCCCGATGCAGGACCGACTGGTGGTACGGCAGCTGCTCGTGGCGCTCGCCGTCGGCCTCGTAGGCCACGCAGACCCGGATGGTCTCGAGCTGGTCCAGCACGTCGAGCTTGGTGATGGCCAGTTCCGAGAGCGAGTTGACCCTCGCCGCGTACCGGAGCATCACGGCGTCCAACCAGCCCGGACGGCGACGTCGACCCGTGTTGGTGCCGTACTCGTGGCCGACGTCCACAAGGTGGTCGCCGGTCTCGTCGAACAGTTCGGTGGGGAATGGCCCGGCACCCACTCGGGTGACGTAGGCCTTGGCGATACCGATGACCCGGTCGATGTCGCGCGGGCCGATGCCCGCGCCGGTGCAGGCACCGCCGGCTACCGGGTTCGACGAGGTCACGAACGGGTAGGTGCCATGGTCGACATCCAGGAAGGTGGCCTGGGCGCCCTCCATGAGGACACGGCCGCCGCCGTCCAACTCGTCGTGGACGAGACCCACGGCGTCGCAGATGTGGGGAGCCAACCGTGGGGCACACCGACCCAGGTACTCCTCGGCCACCTCGTCGGCGTCGATGGGCAGCCGGTTGAAGACCCGGGTGAGCACCTTGTTGGTGTGCTCGAGGGCGGCCCGCAGCTTCTCGCGGAAGATCTTCTCGTCGAGCAGGTCCTGGACCCGGATGCCGACCCGCATGGACCGGTCGGCGTACGCCGGACCGATGCCCCGTTTGGTGGTACCCAACTTGTTCTTGCCCAGGTGGCGCTCGTGGAGGGCGTCGAGTTCCTGGTGGTACGGGAGGATCAGGTGGGCGTTTCCGCTGAGGCGGAGGTTGCCCGTCGACACGCCCCGGGACTCGAGCATGTCCATCTCGGCGATGAGGACGCGGGGATCGACCACCACACCGTTGCCGATGACCGGGGTGACATGGGAATAGAGGACACCACTGGGAACGAGCTGCAGGGCGAAGGATTCACCATCGACCACCAGCGTGTGGCCGGCGTTGTGGCCACCCTGGTAGCGGACGACCATCGACATCTCGCCAGCAACGAGGTCGGTGAACTTTCCCTTGCCCTCGTCGCCCCACTGTGTCCCTACGACGACGGTCGCGGGCACGGCATCTCTCCTGGATCGGGTCCCTTACGGGCCGAGCCTACCGTCCTCATGACCAGCCGATCTGGTCGTTTCGGTCACCAGTCGAGAGCACGTCATGCATCCATCCTGCACGGGTCCTGTACGGATTCTGCGGGGATCCTGCGCGCTCGTGGCGCAGGATCTGCACTATCCCCAGCCTCCTGTGGACAACCCCGTCTCTCCAGTGGACACAAGGGGTCCGCTGTGGACTGAAACGCGTTCTCGTCGGCTCTGAAGGGAAGAATTCCGACGTTGAGATGACCTGGATCCGCTTCGGGAACCAGTGGGAAACCGCAGGTCAGCGGGTCCGGCGACCCCGGTAGATGGTGACGCTCTGCTTCACCGGGACGAGGTCGCGGCGGTACTGGCGATGCACGTCGGCCACCGCCTGATCGCCCTCTGATCGCGTCACGGCCAACTCGGCCTCGAGACGGGCCACCTCGGCCTCGAGGGCCAGCACGCGCTTCACCCCGGCGAGGTTCAGGCCCTCCTCTGTGAGCTGGGCGATCCGCAGCAGCATGATGATGTCGGTCTCGCTGTACCGACGGTTGCCGCCCGTCGTACGGGCCGGATCCACCAGGCCACGGCGTTCGTAGATCCGCAGCGTCTGGGGATGCATCCCGGCCAACTCGGCAGCCACCGAGATGACATAGACGGCCTGATCGGGTCCGGGGCGGGGCAGGGGGCTCATGGGGTCTCACCATCGAGTCTGTCAGGCGGCGGATCCTCATGTCCCCGGGGGTCCGTCGAACCGGCCGCCGCGTCGGCCACCACGTCGGCCCGGGCGTCAGCCATCGCCTCGGCCAGAGCCTCGACGGCGGCGCGTTCGGCCTCGGTGGGATCAGTGGGTACCTCGACCTCGATGCTGACCAGAAGGTCGCCGGTCCCGCCCTTCTCCGGCACGCCCCGCTTCTTCACCCGGAAGGTCTGACCACTACGGGTTCCGGCCGGCACCTTGAGCGTCACCGTGCCACCGTCCAGCAGCGGCACCTCGATCTCGGCACCCAGCACCACCTGGGGGAAGGTCACCGGCACCGACACCGTCAGGTGGCGTCCCCTCCGACCGAAGCGGGTGTCGGGTTCGACGGCGACCACGATGAACAGGTCGCCATCCGGTCCACCCCGACCCGGCTCGCCGCGCCCCTTGAGACGGATGCGTTGTCCCTCGTCCACCCCGGCGGGGATCCGGACCTTCACCTCACGGGGTCGTCGCTCGACGCCACTTCCCCGGCACGATCCGCACGGGTCGTCGATCTGGCTGCCCCGACCGCTGCACTGGCCACAGGGTCGACTGAAGGAGAACGGGCCCTGGTCCTCGGCCTGGACGCCCCGTCCACCGCACGCCCCACAGGTCGTCGGGCGGGTTCCCGGTCGGGCACCGCTTCCTGAACAGGTGCCGCAGGCCGCGTCGCTGACCAGGTGGACCGACGTGGTGGCACCGTTGACCGCCTCGGTGAACGAGAGGGTGAGCCGGGTCTCGAGATCAGCACCACGCTGGCCCCGACCACCGCCCTGCCCGCCGGCGAACATGCCGCCGAACAGGTCGCCCAGGTCGAATCCGCCCATGCCGCCGCCGGGAAAGCCGCCTCCACCCATTCCGCCATGGCCCGGGCCGGCACCGAAGCCACCCATGGGACCCATCTGTCGGACCTGGTCGTACTCGGCCCGTCGGGACTCGTCACCAACCACGTCGTAGGCGGCCGTGACCTCCTTGAACCGGGCCTCGGAGGCCTCGTCGCCCGGATTGGCGTCGGGGTGGAGTTGACGGGCCAGCTTCCGGTAGGCCTTGGTGACCTCCTTGGACGACGCCTCCTTGGAGACGCCGAGCGTGGCGTAGAAATCCTTCTCGAACCACTCACGCTGGGCGGTCATGCCTGGCTCCTCGTCCGTGTCCTGCCGGTGAGGGGGATCAGCCCCGCACCCGGACCATGGCCGGGCGCAGCACTCGTCCCTCCCACGCATAGCCGCGTCGCAGAACCTCGACGACCACCTGTCCGGTGTCGTCGCCGTCGGCGGCCGGCTCGTGGAGGACGGCATCGTGTCGGTTGGGATCGAACGGTTCGTCGACCGGGTCGAGCACCTCGAGCCCGGCGGGCTCCAGGGCCTGGACCAGCGACGCCCGGATGGGGGCCACGCCGTCAGCGCCATGCCCGAGGGCCAGATCGCAGGCGTCGAACACCACCAGCAGCTTCTCGGCCAGGTCGCCGCGGGCCCGACCACCCACCTCGGCGGTCCGACGATCAGCCTGCTTGCGATAGTTGGCGAACTCCGCCGTCATCCGCTGCAGGTCCAACAGGTACCCGTCGCGTTCGGCCTCCAACACCGCCATGACATCGAGCACCGGGTCCCCGGCTTCGTCATCCTGCTCCTCGGACCCGTCAAGGCCGTCGTCGGCCGGCACGCCCGGGTCGGCGGACGGAACGTCGGTGCCTGATTCGGAGACGTCGGTCGGAGAATCGGGTGCCGACGGTTCGGCCGGAGCGTCGTCCGTCGGGCCGTCGACGGTCGGATCGCTCACGACTCGTCGACGATCTCCGCGTCGACCACATCATCGTCGGATCCGTCGGTGGAACCACCCGCGCCGGCCGAGTCCGACTCGGCCTGCGAGGCCTCGTACAGGCGCTGCCCGAACTCCTGGCTGGCCACCATGAGCGCCTCGGTCGCCGTGCCGATGGCCTCGACGTCATCCTCGCCCAGGGCCTTCTTCAGCCCCTCGAGCTTCTCGGTGACGTTGGTGGTCTCGTCCTCGGTGAGCTGATCGCCCTGGTCGGCCAGCAGCTTGTCGGTCTGGTACACGAGGTTGTCGGCGTTGTTGCGGACCTCGGCCTCCGCCTTGCGCTTCTGGTCCTCATCGGCGTGGGACTCGGCGTCGCGCACCATCTGGTCGATGACGTCCTTGTCGAGCGACGACTGGCCGGTGATGGTCATGGACTGCTCGTTGTCGGTCGCCCGGTCCTTGGCCGACACGTGGACGATGCCGTTGGCGTCGATGTCGAACGTCACCTCGATCTGCGGGGTGCCCCGGGGAGCCGGCGGGAGGTTGATCAACTGGAACTTGCCCAGGGTCTTGTTGAACTGCGACATCTCGCGTTCACCCTGGAGAACGTGGATCTCGACGGACGGCTGGCTGTCCTCGGCGGTGGTGAACACCTCGGACCGCTGGATCGGGATGGTGGTGTTGCGTTCGATGAGGCGGGTCATGACCCCGCCCTTGGTCTCGATGCCCAGTGACAGCGGGGTGACGTCGAGCAGGAGCACGTCCTTGACCTCGCCGACCAGCACACCGGCCTGGACCGCGGCGCCGATGGCCACCACCTCGTCCGGGTTGACGTTCTTGGACGGATCGCGGCCGGCGATCTCCTTGGCCAGGTCGACCACCGCGGGCATACGGGTGGAGCCGCCGACCAGGATCACGTGGTCCACCTCGCCCTTGGAGAGACCCGCATCCTTGACGGCCTGTTCGAACGGTGCACGGCAGCGGGCCAGCAGGTCGGCGGTGAGCTCCTGGAACCTGGCCCGGGTGAGCGTGTAGTCGAGGTGCAGCGGACCCGAATCGGTGGCCGTCACGAACGGCAGGTTGATCTGAGTCTGCTGAACCTGGGACAGCTCGATCTTGGCCTTCTCGGCGGCCTCCTTGAGGCGCTGGGCGGCCATGGCATCGGCACCCAGGTCGACGCCGTGGTCGTTCTTGAACGAGGTGACGAGCCATTCGATGACCGCGTCGTCCCAGTCGTCGCCGCCCAGGCTGGTGTCGCCGTGGGTGGCCTTCACCTCGAAGACGCCGTCGCCGATCTCGAGCACCGACACGTCGAACGTGCCGCCACCCAGGTCGAAGACGAGGATGGTCTGCTCGGAGTCGTCCTTGTCGAGGCCGTAGGCCAGGGCGGCGGCCGTGGGCTCGTTGATGATGCGCAGCACCTCGAGGCCGGCGATCTGGCCCGCCTCCTTGGTGGCCGTGCGCTGGGCGTCGTCGAAGTAGGCGGGCACCGTGATGACGGCCTGGTCGACCGTGGTCCCGAGGTAGGCCTCGGCGTCACGCTTGAGCTTCTGGAGCGTGCGGGCGGAGATCTCCTGGGAGGTGTAGTCCTTGCCGTCGATGTCCTGGGCCCAACCGGTGCCCATCTGGCGTTTGACGGAGCGGATGGTGCGACCGGGGTTGGTGATGGCCTGTCGCTTGGCCACCTCACCGACGAGGACCTCGCCGTCCTTGGCGAACGCCACCACCGACGGGGTGGTGCGCGAGCCCTCGGCGTTGGCGATGACGACGGGATCGCCGCCCTCGAGGACGCTGACGACCGAGTTGGTGGTTCCGAGGTCGATTCCTACGGCCTTACCCATGATTGGTACTCCTGTTTCCTGTATCAGATGGTCGAGACGGGGCAGATGGGCCCCGTCGGCCCGGGTCAGGGGGAGGGATCCCGGGACCGACGGTGCAGGCTATGGACTGCCTGCCATGGCACCACCCTTTGTTGCTACATACCACTCTAGAAAGTTGAGTCGCTCTATAGCAACTTCCGACCGGAAGTTTCTCCGGGGCCTGTTCCCACTGGTTTCCCACTGGCTTCCCGCTGGCCTCCCGCTGGCCTCCCACTGGCCGGGGAATAGCCATCCGGTACGGTGACCCGATGCCCACGTTGATCCTGCTCCGCCATGGCCAGAGCACCTGGAACGCCACCAACCAGTTCACCGGCTGGTACGACTGCGACCTGACCCCGCAGGGCGAGGCTGAGGCACGGGCCGGCGCCCGGTTGCTGGCCGAGGCGGGGCTCCTCCCCGACGTGGTCCACACCTCGCTGCAGGTCCGGGCCATACGCACCGCTGAACTGGCCCTGGCTGAACTCGGGCGGTCGTGGATCCCGGTGCGCCGGGACTGGCGCCTCAACGAACGCCACTACGGCGACCTCACCGGCCTCGACAAGGCCGAGACCCGGAAGCGCCACGGCGACGAGCAGCTCCAGGCGTGGCGTCGCGGTTACGCCACCCCGCCACCCCCCATTGCCGACGACAACCCGTTCAACCCCAACAACGACGAGCGGTACGCCGACATCGACCCGCCGCGAGCCGAATGCCTGGCCGACGTGGTGACCCGCATGCTTCCCTACTGGGACGAGGCCATCGCCCCCGACCTGCGGGCCGGCCGAACCGTGCTGGTGGCCGCCCACGGCAACAGCCTCCGGGCCCTGTGCAAGGAACTGGACGGGATCTCCGACGACGACATCGCCGAGTTGAACATTCCGACCGGTACGCCACTGCGCTACGACCTCGACGACGACCTCCGGCCGGTGGAGTCCAAGGCCGTCCTGGAGCGCTCGCTGGATCCCGAGGCGGCACGGGCCGCCGCCGAGGCCGTGGCCCGCCAGGCCGGCTGAATCGGGCCGGCTGAAACAGGCCGGCCAAGACAGCCTCCCCCACACACGCGACCGGGCGGGCCCCGAAGGACCCGCCCGTGCCGTGTCCCCACCAGAAATGGGGCGAGATGTCCGCGTCAGCCGACGGTGACCGCTTCGGGTCCGTAGCCCGGCGAACCGTGCTCGGCCACGTCCAGGCCAGCCAGCTCCTCCTCGGCCGAGACCCGCAGGCCCACCGTGGACTTCATCACCTTGAACAGGATCGCCGTGGTGCCCAGCACCCACACGGCGACGATCACCACGCCGAGGGCCTGCACGATCAGCTGGTCGAAACCGCCGCCGTAGAACAGGCCGGCGTCGTCGCGACCCAGGAAGGCGTCGTCATGCTTGGCGAAGAGGCCGATGGCCAGGGTCCCCCACACGCCACACACACCGTGGACCGACACCGCACCGACCGGATCGTCGATGCCCCGTCGCTCGATGAACAGCACCGACCAGACCACGATTCCGCCGCCGATCAGGCCGACGATCACCGCGCCCAGGAAGGTCATGGTCCCGGTGCCCGCAGTGATGCTGACCAGGCCGGCCAACGCACCGTTGCCGGCCATGCCGACGTCCAGAGTGCCCGTCTTGCGCCAGATGACCGCACCGGCACCGATCACGCCGGCCGAGGCGGCCAGCAGGGTCGTCATGATGCAGTGGGCCACCCAGTTGTCCATGGCCAGCTCGGAACCGGCGTTGAAGCCGAACCATCCGAACCACAGGATGAACACGCCGATCACCACGAAGCCGATGTTGTGACCGGGGAGGGCCCGGGGGGAACCGTCGCTGGCGAACTTCCCGAGACGGGGTCCGAGGAAGATGGCACCCATGAGGGCGGCCCAACCACCGGCGCTGTGAACGATGCTCGAGCCGGCGAAATCGCTGAATCGGGCGTCACCGATGTTGAGGTCCGACAGGATGCCGTCGCCGTGCCAGAACATGTGGACGACCACCGGGTAGATGAACCCGCTCATCACCAGGCTGAACAACAGGTAGGCGGAGAACTTGGTCCGCTCGGCCATGGCTCCCGAGGCGATGGTCACCGCGGTGGCTGCGAACACCACCTGGAAGAAGAAGAACGACGGCGTGGCCAGCACGTCGCCGTCGGTGAACGATTCCGACATCCCCGACAGGAAGAAGGTGTCGGTACCGATCAGGCTCCCGCCGTCAGCGCCGAAGGCGAAGCCGAAGCCGACGGCCCAGAAGGCCAGGGCACCGATCGCCATGTCGGCCAGGTTCTTGGCCATGATGTTCCCGATGTTCTTGGCCCGGGTCAGCCCGGCCTCGACCAGGGCGAACCCGGCCTGCATCAGGAAGACCAGGCAGCCGGCCAGGATCAGCCAGAGGCTGGTCAACAGCGCGGCGTTGTACTCCGCCGGGGTGATCTCCTGGGCCAGGGCCGGGGTGGCCGACAGCACGACGGCGCCGAGGACACCGAACAGGCCGAAGCCCACCTTGTGGACCCGGCTCCGGGCGGCTCGCTGGAGCCAGAGTCGCCCGACAACGGTCCTCCGGTCCCTTGTGGTTTCCCGTGTGGTTTCTCGTCTGGCCATGGATGTGGTGGTCACGATTGCCCCCTTCAGAGGTGGACGTCGATGGGGCCCGTCCTGTTGAGCAGGCCCTTCTGGAACGACGATCAACGTACGGAGGCCGGATTTCACGCTCGTCAGGACGGCGTGACGACCCGGCGACGGTCATCTGACTGATACCTGACAATGGGTATCTGACAACCGGTATCTGGCCCGCTTCTTGGGTCGTCCTCCCGATGGTGGAGTTGTGACCGGTGGTTCACGGGCGTGTAACAGGCGGGAAACAGGGGCTCCGTAGGTTCCGGTCATGGCAGTGACCGACCCCACACGGATCGAACCCGACGGCCGGGACGTCGTCCTGGTCCGGTGGCCGGCCGAGGACGACCGTCTCGACGAACTTCGCACCCGGGCCGTTCCCCGCCTGGTGCTGGTCGCATCCCACGCCGACCCCTTCTCCCCGGTGGACGACCTCGAGGACTGGGTGCGCCTCCCCACCGCCGAAGCCGATGTCCGGGCCCGGGTCCGGACCCTCAGACGGCGGGCCGCCGATGCCTCCGAGCGGATTCCCGAACTGGCTGACGACCGGCTCCTCCGGTACGGCTGCTGGTGGGCCGCCCTTGCCCCCGCCGAGGCCCGGCTGGCCGAGCCTCTGGTCGCCCGGTTCGGAGCCGTGGTGAGCCGCTCCGACCTGGCCCGGGCGGGATGGCCCGAAGGGTTGCCCAGCCGCAACTCGCTGGACGTGCAGTTGGGCCGTCTCCGGCGTCGCCTGGAGGGGTCGGGACTGGCCATCCGCACCGTCCGGTCCCGGGGCTGCGTCCTGGCCGCCAGCTGAGACGACCCGGGGATCCGACGGCCGATAGTCTCCGGTCGCCATGACTGACACCTCTGCACCCGAAGAAACCACCCGGCGGTTCCGCCCCAACCATGCCGTCATCGGGCTGGGCGTCCTGGTCGCCCTGTTCACCGCGGCATCCGGCGTCGCTTCACTGGTCAACGAGTTCCACGACGACTCGCCCGTCACCCGCGAGGTCTTCGCCAACATCCCGGGGCCGCTGAAGCTGGCCTTCTACTCGGTCATCCCGATGCTGATCATCTACGGGGCCGTCCTGTTCTCGTACCGGGTCCAGAACTGGCAGCGGGGCGCCCCTGACGACCGGTCGACCAAGCCGGCCAACGCCAAGCGCCGGTTCGGCGACTTCCGCTCCGGCGTCTACATGCAGACCCTGCTGCGCGAGCCGGCAGCCGGCGTCATGCACGCCCTCATCTACTTCCCGTTCCTGATCCTGATGGCCGTCACCACGGTGCTGGAGATCAACCATCAGGTCCCGGAGGGACTGAAGTTCCTCCACGGCGACGTGTACCGGGCCTACACCGCGGTGGGCGACATCGCCGGCGTGCTCTACCTCGTCGGCGTGACGTGGGCCATCCTGCGCCGCTACGGCCCCCGCCGCTTCCGGCCCTACCGCATCCGCATCAAGTCCAAGCCCGAGCACGCTGCCGTGCTGCTCATCTTCCTGGCCATCGGCATCACCGGCTTCGGCGCCGAGGCGTTCCGCATCGCCCTGCAGGACGCCACCCCCGGCGGATACGGGACCGACCCCGAGACCTGGTCGGTGGTCGGCTACCCGCTGGCCATGGCCATCGGCCAGTCCGAGTGGCTGGTCGACGACGTGGCCGGCTGGCACCAGGGCTGGTGGATCGCCCACGTGGCCTCGTTCATGGCCTTCCTGGCCCTGCTGCCCATCACCATGATCCGCCACATGTTCACCTCGCCGCTGAACATGTACCTGAAGGACCGGTCCCGCCCCAAGGGCGCCATGAAGCCGATGCCCAACCTCATGGAGACCGAGTTGGAGAGCTTCGGCGCCTCGACCATCGAGGACTTCACCTGGAAGCAGTTGCTGGACACCGACTCGTGCACCATGTGCGGCCGCTGCACCAGCGTCTGCCCGGCCCACGCCACCGGCAAGCCACTGGACCCCCGCGAGATCGTGCTCAAGACCGGCGAGGTCATGGCCGCCACCGGCCAGACCGCGGTGTCGCCCCCCATCGGAACCGACGCCGAGATCACCGTTCCGGCCAACTGGATGTTCGACCGCATCACCAACGACGAACTGTGGTCGTGCACCTCGTGTCGGGCATGCGACGAGATCTGCCCGGTCAACATCGAGATCCTGGACAAGATCCTGGACATGCGGCGCTACCTGTCGCTCATGGAGTCGGACTTCCCCAGCGAGCTGGGCGCGGCCTACCGGTCGATGGAGAACTCAGGCAACCCGTGGGGCCTGTCCCAGAGCGAACGGGCCGACTGGGTGGGCGACCTCGAGGGCATCGAGGTGCTCGACGGGGGCGACCCGTTCGAGGCCGACTACCTCTACTGGGTGGGTTGCGCCGGATCGTTCGACGACAAGAACAAGAAGGTGTCGCGGGCCATGGCCACGCTCATGCAGCGGGCCGGCGTGTCGTTCTCGATCCTGGGCCCGTCAGAGATGTGCACCGGCGACCCGGCCCGACGATCAGGCAACGAGTACATCTTCCAGATGCTGGCCATGCAGAACGTCGAGACGCTGGACGGCATGGGCGTCAAGAAGATCGTCACCCAGTGTCCGCACTGCTTCAACACGCTGGCCAACGAGTACCCCCAGATGGGCGGCCACTACGAAGTGGTGCACCACAGCCAGCTCCTGGAATGGCTGATCGCCGAGGGGAAGCTGGACATGAGCGGTGCCCGGCTCGAGGAGCGGGTCGTGTACCACGACTCCTGCTACCTGGGTCGTCACAACGACGTCTACTCAGCGCCCCGGAACGTGATCGGCAGCCTGGCCGGCATCGACCTGGTGGAAGCCGACCGGCAGGGAACCGAGGGCATGTGCTGCGGCGCGGGCGGTGGACGCATGTTCATGGAGGAGCACATCGGCAAGAACATCAACGTCGAACGCTCACAGGAACTGCTGGCCACCGGAGCCGGACGCATCGCCACGGCGTGCCCGTTCTGTTACATCATGATCGACGACGGCGTGAAGGGCGAAGGCGTCGACGACTCGGAGGTGAAGGTGGGCGACATCGCCCTGCACCTGCTCGAGGCACTCGACGCCGGCGCTGACTGACCCGTTCCCGACAGGCGGGTTCCAGGCCGGCGGGTTCCCCGGTCCGGGGCCCGCTACGGATCAGCGTCCGAAGTTCTCCCAGTAGCGGCTGGGCCGCGGGCCTTCCTGACCCCGGTACTTCGATCCCAGTTCGCTCGACCCGTAGGGCCGGTCGGCCGCCGTGGTCATCCGGACGAACGAGATCTGGCCGATCTTCATTCCCGGGTAGAGGGTGATGGGCAGGCTGGCCACGTTGGACAGCTCCAGGGTGAGTTGACCGTCCCAGCCGGCGTCCACGTAGCCGGCCGTCGAGTGGATGAGCAGCCCGAGCCGCCCGAGGCTGGACTTTCCCTCCAGACGGGCCACCAGGTCATCGGGCACGGCGACGCGCTCCGACGTCGAGCCGAGCACGAACTCGCCGGGGTGGAGGATGAAGGGATCGTCCTCGTCGGCCTCCACCTGCTCGGTGAGCTCGGTGAGGTCCTCGCGGACGTCGATGTGGCCCATGGTGTGGTTGCGGAACACCAGGAACCGGTGGTCGAGGTGGAGGTCGATCGACGACGGCTGCACACACGAGTCGTCGAACGGCTCGACGACGATGCGGCCCGCGGCGATCTCCTCACGGAGGGTGCGGTCGGAGAGGATCATGCGGCGCTGATGCTACCCAGCAGCCCGGTCGGCAATGAGCGAGAGGATCTCGAACATCACGGCCATGGACCGGTAGCTGGTGATGGCGTTCGGCGAGTCCACGGTCGGCATCAGGCACACCACGTCGCCACCGATCACGTTCTTGCCCCGCACCGACCGCAGCAGCTGGGTGACCTGGTCGATGCCGAACCCCTCGATGCCCGCCTCGATGTTGGCCACCCCGGGGGCCACCGTCGGGTCCAGGCAGTCCAGGTCGAAGGTGATGTAGAGCGGTCGGTCGCCGATTCGCTCATCGATGATCTCCATGACCCGTTCGGGGCCCATCTCGTCGTAGTCGACCTTGCGGATCACCTCGTAGCCCAGGGCGTATGACGGATCGGTCCAGCCCAACGACCGGACGTTGCCCCTGATGCCGACCTGCACCGAATGCTCGGGGTCCACGTGCCCCTCTTCGACGAGGTACCAGGCCCAGTGGGCAGCCGACTTCACGGCCCCCAGGAAGTGCGGAATGGAGTGGTAGGCGTCGGTGTGGGCGTCGAAATGCAGCAGGCAGGCCTTTTCGCCGCCGGTCAGGCGGGCCCCATTGCCGGCGATGCCCTGCAGGATCCCCCCGGTGATGGAGTGGTCGCCGCCAATGGAGACCGGCCGGCAGTCGGCTTCGCCGACCTCGCGGTAGAACTCGGTGATGGCCTCGATGCAGGCCTCGTTGTCGTTGGCCCGGGGCAGGGGGACGTCACCCAGGTCGCGGATGCGACACGTCTCCCACGGGTCGATGGCGAACTGGTCATGGACCCGCCGCCCCAACGCCGAGATGTCCCGGACGGCCCGGGGGCCGAGGTGCTGGTCGCGCTGGGTGGTGCCGTTGCCGGTGCTGTGGGGCACCCCGATCAGACCGATGTCGGCGTTGGCCGGGTCGGGGTCGTGTTCACACCGGAACAGCGTGGGGATGCCGTGCCAGTACAGGCCCTCCATCATCCGGTCTTCGTCAGAACGCGGCATGGTCGCTGCTCCCTCTGTACAGCCGCTCAGCGGCGGGGGTTGGTGCCGAACACGTCGCGGATCAACGGAAGGTAGTGCTCGAACGGGTTCGAGTCGTAGGACGGGTCGAAGGCCGGCGCGTCGTACTCCGAGCAGAACGTCTCGCAGTGGTCGTAGTGCTCGTGCCCGGCGAACTTGTCGCGGGTATCGCGGTCCATTCCGAGGTGGTGCCAGAAGTAGTACCCCTGGAAGATGCCGTGGTTCTCGACCATCCAGTGGTTGGCCTCGGACACGAAGGGCTTGAGGATGGCCGCCGCGACGTCGGGGTGGTTGTACGGGGTGAGCGGATCACCGATGTCGTGCAGCAGGGCGCACAGCACGTACTGGTCGTCGCGGCCATCGCGCTCGGCCCGGGTGGCCGTCTGGATGCTGTGTTCGAGTCGGTCCACGGGGAAGCCGCCATAGTCGTTCCGCAGGTGCTCGAACTGCTCGATGATCCGTTCGGGCAGGCTCTGCTCGAGTTCGGCCCGCTGCTCCATGATCACCATCCAGTCCTCCTTCGTGGAGGTGGACATGTCGGTGAACGAGGCCCGGGGGCCCGGATCGATCAGATCGGTCATGGGGTGTCTCCTGTTTCAGATGCATCAGATGATCCGCCGGGGAAGTCGGCCATGGTGGCCGCCTCGGCATCCGGGTCGGGGCCGGGACCGGGGGTGGCCAGCGACCACTGGTGGCCGAACGGGTCGGCCAGTCGGGCGTACCGGTCGCCCCAGAACATGTCCTCGGGGCCATGCAGAAGGGTCGCCCCGGCGGCCACGGCCCGTTCGGTCGCCGCGTCCACGTCGGTGACGTCACGATGCAGGCAGATCGGGGTGCCGCCGATGGCCGCGGGTGACGAACCCCTTCCGTCGTTGAACTCGGGAAAGTCGTCGACCACGAAGATCACGAAACCGTCGAAGGACACCTCGCCGTGGATGATCCGCCCGTCGGGCGCCTCATGACGCATGAGTTCGACGGCGCCGAAGGCCTCGACGTAGAAGTCCAGGGCGCCAGCGGCA
The DNA here is from genome assembly GCA_014239855.1 of Acidimicrobiales bacterium. Classification (GTDB taxonomy): domain Bacteria; phylum Actinomycetota; class Acidimicrobiia; order Acidimicrobiales; family MedAcidi-G1; genus UBA9410. The sequence goes on from JAAZXY010000027.1 coordinate 19,452, forward strand.
CCGGCCACGCAGATCTCGGGAACCACGTCGGTCCGAAGCGGGCGGTGGGGTTCCATGTCCCCATTCTCCCCCTGAATCGGGCTCAACCGGAAGTTCGGGTCTCGAACTCCTGCTCGAGGCTCAGCAGGCGCTCGTACCGCTCCCGGTGGTCGGCCCGCCGGCCCCGGTCGACGGCCAGGTTCACCAGTTCGTGGGGATCGTCGCCGTGGTCGTACCACTCGTGGTCCTGGTCGCCGAAGGCGGCGTCCACGTCGAACCGCTTGCCACCCTCGGCCGGACGACCGTCGCGCTCGATGCCGCCGCCGATCCCGTAGTACCGGGCCACCTTGTCGGTGCCGTCGAAGTAGCCCCGCACGGCGTACCGGCTGTTACGAAGTACCTCGTCCTGGGCACAGTCCTGGGCGAACAGCACGTGGTCGCGCACCGAGATCGCCGGGTCGGCCAGCACCGGCGAGAGGTCCTCACCGGACAACCCGGCCAGATCGTCGGCGGCCACCCCGCCGATCGAGGCCAGGGTGGCGGCCAGATCCACGTGGGTGGCCAGGGCATCGGTCCGGGCCCCGGCCGGCACACCCGGGCCCCGCACCATCAACGGCACGCCCATGACCTCCTCGTAGACGCACGGCAACTTGGCCCGCAGGCCGTGCGAGCCGCAGGCGTCTCCGTGGTCCGAGGTGTACACGACCATGGTGTCGTCGGCGATCCCCAGGTCATCCAAGGTGGACAGCAGCCGTCCGAGGTTCACGTCGAGTTCCTCGTGGAGGAAGGCGTAGTAGTCGAGGCCCCGCAGCCAGGTGGCGTGGTCGTCCGGGTCGATGGATCCGACCATGTGGTTCCGGTTGCGGGTGTGGCGCCACGCCCGGTGCACCTCGGGCTTGGTGTGGAGGTCGTCGGCGAAGTTGGCCGGCAGGGTGTCGAAGCGGTGGGGGTAGTCCTCGGGCGGCGCCGGCAGGTCGACGTCATCCAGGTAGAGGCTCTTGATGAAGGCCAGGGCCTGGGCCACGTCGGGGTGCTCGTCCTGGAACGACCGGTGGTCGGCCGGGTACCACATGATGTCGTGGGGGTTGACCAGGGCCACGGTGAGGCACCACGGCGTGGTCCCGGTGCCGTGTTCGGTGATCCAGTCCACGGCCTGCTCGGTGATGATCGGATCGAAGTACCGACCGGTCCAGGCGTTGCCCGTGTACTGACGGTCGTCGCCCTCCCAGTCGAGGTACCCGTAGGACGCCATGTCCGGGTTGTGGCCGTGGGAGAGGTGCCACTTGCCCAGATAGCCCGACCGGTAGCCGACGTCTCCGAGTAGCGACCCGATGGTCGGGATGCCCGGGTCCAGCGCCGTGTGGGCCGGGAAGCTGACGTTGTCGACCACCCCGTGCTGGGCGAGGTAGCGGCCGGTGTAGAGGCTGGCCCTCGACGGCGAACAGGGCGACGAGTGGGTGTAGTACCGGTCGAAGGACATGCCCTCACGCCGGAGTCGCTCGTGGTTCGGGAGTTCGACCACGCCGTCCATCCAGTCGTTGCGACGCTCCTCGTCGGACACCACGAACAGGATGTTGGGACGCTGTCCGGACCTGTCCCCGGCTGCCAACGCCTCCTCCGAGGGCGGGTTCACCCGTCGACTTCGTCGTCGACGGGACGCCCGGATGCCGGGTCCTCGGGCAACGGCCGGATCCGGGTCCGCCGCTTGCGGCGCTCCGGGATCATGTCGCGCATCTCGTCGAGACGACCGAAGCACAGGAGGCGATCGTTGGCCTCCAGCTCGCGTTGGCGGCGGGGGTTGGGGATGACCTGGGCGCCCCGGTGCAGGGTCAGGACCGAGATGTCGCGGTCCAGCAGGCCCGACTCCTCGATGGTCTGGCCGACGAAGGTGCCGTCCTCGCGGACCAGCAACTCGGCCACGCCATAGCCGGTGCTGACGGTGAGGCGCTGGCGGACGTCCAACTCGGGGAAGGCCACCTGGTTGTCGATGTAGTCGATGACCGCCCCGGCGATGTCCAGCCCGGTGGCCGACTCGATGCCCTCCAGACCGGGCGAGGAGTTGACCTCCATGACCAGCGGCCCGTCAGCCCCCTCCAGCATGTCCACCCCGGCCACCCGCAGGCCCATGATCTGGGCGGCCCGCACCGCGGTGGTCTCGTACTCCTCGTCGAGTTCGACGGCCTCGACGGTGCCTCCACGGTGCACGTTTGACCGGAACTCGTCACCCGCCGCGGTGCGGCGCATGGCCCCCACCACCCGGTCGCCCACCACCAGCGCCCGCACGTCACGGCCCCGGGACTCCTCGACGAAGGCCTGGATGAGCACGTTCTGCTTGGCGCTCTGGAGGGTCTCGATGATGGCCGAGGCCACCCGGGTGTCGGGGGCCAGGATCACCCCGATGCCCTGGGTGCCCTCCAGCAACTTGATGACCACCGGGGCGCCACCCACCCGTTCGATGGCCGGCAGGACGTCGTCGCGGTTGCGGGCGAAGGCGGTGGCCGGCATCCCGATCTCGTGGCGGGACATGATCTGGATGGCCCGGAGCTTGTCCCGGGAGTTGGCGATGCCGTTGGCGGTGTTGGGCGTGTAGACGTCCATCTGTTCGAACTGGCGGACCACCGCGGTGCCGAAGTAGGTGATCGACGCGCCGATACGGGGGATGACCGCGTCGTAGTCCTCGATCGGTTCGCTGCGGTACGCCATGTCCGGTCCGTCGCCGGCCAGGTCGATGGCAAAGCGGAGAGTGTCCAGCACGTCGACCTCGTGGCCCCGGTCTAGGGCCGCGAGATGCAGCCGCATGGTCGAGTACGAATCGGGCTGTCGGGAGAGGATGGCGAGCTTCACGCCGGCTCCGTGATCGGGTGGGGACGTTCTGGTGGCACCATTATGGGGCGAATCGGTGGGTGGACGCCCGCCGAACCGTCAGGAGACCCGGACCGCAGGGAGATGGGGTCGTGCCCGAGAAGAAGCGGAAGCGCTCGCCGAAGAAGCCGCCGCCCGCGCTCGGGTGGCGTGAATGGGTGGGTCTGCCCGATCAGGGTGTGGAGTGGCTGAAGGCCAAGGTCGACACCGGGGCCCGCACCTCCTCGTTGCACGCCCCGGGCCTGCACACCTTCGAGGTGGAGAACCGCGAGTGGGTTCGGTTCTCGATCTATCCGTGGCAGCGGTCGACGGCCGACGCCGTCCAGGTCGAGGCCCGGGTCCTGGACCGGCGCCGCGTCCGGTCGTCCAGTGGAATCACCGAGCGCCGTCCGGTGGTGATCCTCCCGTTGCGGTTCGGCTCCGAGGTGGTGGACGTCGAGTTCACCCTCACCCGACGGGACCAGATGGGGTTCCGGATGCTGCTGGGACGCCAGGCCCTTCGGGGCCGGTTCCTGGTCGACACCGGGCGGTCCTACCTGCTGGGCCAACCGCCCCGTACCGAACGACAGGCAAACCGGGCGCCGGATCTGGGGCCGGACCCGGAGCCTGACCCCGAGGCGAAATCCACGCCGGAGCCGGACCAGAATCGGACCGATGGCTGAACACGGTTCGATCGTCGTCGGCGGACACGAGGTCCGACCGGGCACCACCGATCACTTCGAGTTGCCCATCGGCCGACTGGTGACCGGCACCGACATGGCCCTGCCCGTCCGGGTGGTCCACGGGGCCGAACCCGGGCCGACCGCCTGGCTGAACGCGGCCATCCACGGCGACGAGGTGGGCGGCGTGGAGGTCATCACCCGGGTGCTGCGCGACCTGGATCCGATGGCCATGCGGGGCACCGTGCTGGCCGTGCCGGTGGTCAACGTGTGGGGCTTCGTGGGTGGCGACCGGTTCCTGCCTGACCGCCGGGACCTGAACCGCTCGTTTCCGGGATCGCCGTCTGGTTCGCTGGCCGCCCAGATCGCCCACCTGTTCATGACCGAGGTGGTGGGACGCTCCGTGGTGGGCATCGACCTCCACACGGCGAGCGACCACCGGTCGAACCTGCCCCAGATCCGGGCCGACCTGGACGATCCGGAGACCCGCCGGCTGGCCGAGGCCTTCGGCGCTCCGGTGATGGTGCACGCCCGCAACCGGGCAGGGACGCTGAGGCAGGCCGCCACCCGACGGGGGGCCACGGTGCTGCTCTACGAGGCCGGGGAGGCACTGCGTTTCGACGAGACGGCCATCGCCACCGGGGTGGCCGGGGTGCGACGGGTGCTGGCTGCCATCGGCATGGTCGATGGACTGACCGCCGCTGATGTCCCGCCGGTCGAGTCCCGGGCCACCGGTTGGGTGCGAGCCGGGCGCAGCGGCATCCTCCACCTGAACGTCGACCTGGGCGACCGGGTGGAGCGACGGCAGGTGCTGGGCACCATCGACGACGCCTTCGGGAACGCGGTGGCCGCCGTCCGGGCGTCGAGGGACGGCCTGGTCATCGGCGTGACCCGGTCACCGTTGGTCAACCGTGGCGACGCAGTGGCCCACCTGGCCGAGATCGCCTGATTGTCAGGCGCCCGACGCAAGCGGGCCGAAGGGAACCCGGCGGTGATCGCTACGCTGGCGGCTCTCCGCGGGTGTAGTTCAATGGTAGAACCCCAGCTTCCCAAGCTGATGACGGGAGTTCGATTCTCCTCACCCGCTCGCTTCCGATCCCGATGATCTGACGTTCTGCACGGCGAGCAGACCCGATCCGGCCGGATTCAACGCCGGCGTCCGCCCCTGGCCGCCTCGGCCTCCCGTTTGATCCGGGTCAGTTCCACCCGGGCGGGCATGGCCTTGTAATGCTCGTCTAGTGGGAAGCATCCCGACACCAGCCCGTTGCGGGGTGCCGTGGTGCAGTCGCTGAACGTCCGACAGAGCCGACGTCGGTCCAGCGGACGCCCGGCCAACACGTCGGCCGCCAGGTCCGGATAGCTCAGAACCATGCGGCCGATGCCCACCGAGTCGACCCTCCCGGCCCGCACCTCGGCCTGGGCCACGTGGGGCAGCCACTCCTGAAGGTACGAGTAGCCCGATCCCACGAAGGCCAGTTCCGGATGGCGGGCCCGCAGCACCGCGGTGGCACCGATCATCCGGGCCACCTCGACCAGTGGATCGGCCGGTGGGAGGTAGCCGTCCGACGGCGGGAAGTAGGCCGGGCGCTGGGCGTGGGGACAGTGGTAGGGGCTACCGGCCGTCGTGCACACCATCGACACCCCGGCCCCGGCCAGCAGGTCGAGTAGGCGATTCGTCTCGGAGAGGTCGATCCCCGTCCCGGTGCCATCTCCCCCGAAGGCGTACCGATAGGGCCCCGACACCGCCGGTCGGCCCACCCCGTCCGGCCCGGCCTCGTGCGGAGCCAGGTCGTAGATGCTGAGTCGCACCCCGAGTCCCAGATCGGGAACCCGATCGCGGATGGCCGCCAACGTGGCCAGTTGAAACCGGGCCCGGTCCTCCAGCGCACCGCCGTACGGACCGTCTCGGTCCACGCCGCTGAGGAGTTCGTGGAGCAGGTAGCCGTGGCAGGCCTTGACGTCCACGAAGTCGAATCCCGCCTCGGCGGCCACCCCCGCGGCATCCACGAATCGCTGTGAGAGGTCGTCAAGATCGTCGTCGGTGAGAAGGGTGCCCTCGTCGACGGGCACACGATCGTCCAGCACCGGGTGTCGGTAGACGGTTCGGGGAACCGGAGAGCCCTCCGGACGCGACCACCGCCCCGAATGGGTGAGCTGCAACCCGACCAGCAGATCGTCGGTCCGTCCATGCTGCTCGGCATGGGCGGCCACCAACCGCCGGCGCAGGTCTCCCAGGTCGTCGACGCTGTCCGGGCCGATGCACAACTGGTTGGGGTTGGCCCGACCGTCGGCCCGCACGGCGACGGCCTCTCCGCCCCAGACGAGCTTCGCCCCACTGGCCCCGAACCGTTCCCAGCGGCGGGCCACCAGGTCGGTGGGGCGACCGTCGATGGTTCCGTCCCAGCCCTCCATGGGGAGCACGGCGAAACGATTGCCCACCGTGCGTTCCGGACCGTCGGCGAGGGCCACCGTCCATGGCTGGGCCAGCGGAGCGTCAGCCCCGGCCTCGATCTCGTCATCAAGGGTCAGGTCCAATCCCAGTTCGTCGAACCGGGCCCGGACGGCGGCCACGTCGGCCAACCGTCGAACCTGGGGGATCCGATCCGGAACGCTCACATCATTTCCCTGACGCGTTCAGCGATGTCGCTCAGCACGGCGACGTCGGACTCCGGCCGTCGAGGCGCCCCCTCGGGAATCCGGCTGGAACCGATCAGTCCCCGGATCTCCAGGAACAGCGCCGCGTCGTGGCGGTAGCCGGGGACGGGGTCACGGAACGTGAAGAACCCGAGGTACTGCAACAGGTCGTTCAGTTCATGGAAACCCGGTTCACCCGCCGCCCAGCGACGGTCCCGTTCGGCGAAGGCATCGGGGGCGAACGTGGAGAGACCCA
>JAAZXY010000028.1 GCA_014239855.1 Acidimicrobiales bacterium
GTCGGCGGATCGGTCGCGCCCTGCGTCGCGTACAGCACCCGAACCCCCGCCGGTGCCGGATGGGCGGCCTGGGCAGCCCGGACCACGTCGTTGACCCGGCGGGTGGGAATCCTCGTCCGGTAGTCGGCAATGGTCTCCGCCAGCGCCGGCCAGAGCCGTTGGACGTTCTTGCCCGACAGGGCGCTGATCCGGAGCACGGGCGCCTCACCCACGAAGTGGAGCTTGTCCCCCACCTGGATCATCGCGTCCTCGCGCTGTTCGGCGTCACACAGGTCCCACTTGTTGAGCAGTACCACGATGGGACAGCCCGCCGCATCCACCCGCTCGGCCAGACGCTGATCCTGATGGGTCACCCCGAGGGTGGCGTCGATGACCAGCAGGGCCACGTCCGCGGTGTCGACCGCCTTGAGGGCCCGCACCAGCGAGTAGTACTCCGTCTGTTCGTCGATCCGGGCCTTGCGCCGCATCCCGGCGGTGTCGATGAACCGAACGGGGCCGGTGTCGGTCTCCACCACGGTGTCCACGGTGTCGCGTGTGGTGCCGGGGCGGTCATGAACCACAGCCCGCTCCTCGCCGGTCAGCCGGTTGAACAACGTGGACTTGCCCACGTTGGGACGACCCACGAGGGTCACGCCCACGATGCGCACCCCGGGCTCCTCTTCGACCACCTCGACCGACTCATCGTCGGGCAGTGACTCCACCAGACGGTCCAGAAGATCGCCGGCACCGCGCCCGTGGAGGGCGCTGACCGGAATCGGTTCACCCAGACCCAACGACATGAGCTCCCAGATGGCAGCCTCATGGACCCGGTCGTCGACCTTGTTGGCCACCAGGATGACCGGAGCGGACGCGCCCCGCAGCAGGGTGGCCACGCGGGCGTCATCCTCGGTCACCCCCACCGTGGCGTCCACCACGAACAGCACCGCATCAGCCTCGGCAATGGCCTGTTCGCTCTGCCGGCTGACCTTCTCGTCGAGCGAGTCCCCGTCGGCCATCCAACCGCCGGTGTCCACGAGGGTGAACTCCCGTCCCTGCCAGTTGGCCTCGACCTCCTTGCGGTCCCGGGTCACCCCCGGACGTTCCTCGACAATCGCCTCCCGGCGACCGAGGATTCGATTCATCAGAGTGGATTTGCCCACGTTGGGGCGCCCCACGATGGCCACCGTCGAACTCATACCATTCCTCCTACAGGAACTCGAATCTCACCGGCGGCCGGCGAACGCAGGGCCGACCGCAACGCCCGACCGTCAGCGGGCACCACCTCGACCGGGTGCGGAAGATCATCGGGGGTCGTGCCGTCCAGGAACCTCCCGTTGCTGAGGCACACGTCGGGCAGCAGATAGCGATGGCCCGCCGGCTCGTCAGCCAGCACCCGGGCGACGTCCTCGCCGACCATCAGGCCGGTCACCCCGACGTTGCCGCCGAAGAACCGGTTCTCCACGGCCAGGACACGGACATCGTCGCGTTCCACTCCGGCCAGCAGCGGCTCGAGCACTGCGGCACCCAGCGGCCCGGTCAGCACCCCGACAGGAGCGTCACGGCGGGGACGGACCACCGGCAAGCCGAGAGCCACACCATCGGCGGCTCCGGCATTTCCGCCATCGGTTCCATCATCGGCTCCACAGGTCCGGGGCGCCCGATAGCCCAAGGCCGGCGCCCCCTCCATGGAGCGGAAGAATCCCGACGCCCGCTCCTCGGATCCCGGTTCCGCCGTCGACCGGTCGAGATCTCCCGCATCGTCGGCTCGGAACTCCAGTTCGAAGGCCCGCGCCATGCCGACGCCGTCCTCGGTCATCTCCACGTCCTCGTAGGCCTCGGCGGGCGGAAAGGGCCGCCCGGCCAGCAGGTGGTATTCGTCGGCCGCGTGCACGAGCCGTCGGCCCAACGAGGCCAGGAAGCGTTCCTGCCAGGCCTCCACGATCTCGACCACCGCCACGGCCTCGGCCGTCGTGTGGGCCCGCATCCGTGGCTCGTCGTTGAAACGGCTCACCCCCAGGGGCACCACGCAGACGCTGGCCAACTCGGGGAACCGGTCGGCCACGCCGGCCAGGGTGTCCTCCAACCAGGCGCCGTCGTTCAACCCCGGGCACACCACCACCTGACCATGGACCTCCACCCCGTGGTCGAGCAGGGCCCGCAACCAACGCAGGCTCGTCGCCCCCCGTCGGTTCCGGAGCATCTCGGTCCGCTTGCCGGGATCGGTGGCGTGGATGCTCACGTACAGGGGACTGAGCCCCTCCGACAGCACCCGCTCCAGATCGGCCTCGGTGAAGCGGGTCAGGGTGGTGAAGTTCCCGTACAGGAATGACAGCCGGTAGTCGTCGTCCTTGACGTACAGGCTGCGCCGGAGGCCGGGCGGCAACTGGTAGATGAAGCAGAACTCACAGTGGTTGTCACACGTCCGGACCCGGTCGAACAGCGCGCTGTCCACCTCGACGCCCAGGGGGGACCCGTCCGGCTTGTCGACCACCACGTCGCGCTGGAGTCCACCGGTATCGAGCGTCAGGGCCACCGACGGTTCGTCGACGAGCAGCTGGTACTCGATGACGTCACGCGGGACGCGATCGTTGATGGTCAGGAGTCGATCGCCGGGTTGGACGCCTGCCCGGTCAGCGGGGGAATCGGCGGTCACAGCGACGACCACGGGGGCCGACATGACAGCAAGGCTATCCAGCGGCAGGCTGGCCACCGGTAGGGTCGCCGACGTGACACCCGCCATGGAGGAACCCGTCGGGACATCCGCTGGCGGCCATCAGGTGGACCGCGTCCTTCTGGCCGAGCCGCGGGGCTTCTGCGCCGGCGTGGAGATGGCCATCAAGGCCCTGACCTGGATGGTCCGGGCCTTCGACGAATCGGTCTACTGCTACCACGAGATCGTCCACAACAAGTTGGTGGTGGAACGCTTCGAGGCCCTCGGTGTGGTGTTCGTCGACGACATCAACGACGTTCCAGCCGGCGCTCCGGTGATGCTGTCGGCCCACGGCTCGGCCCCCGAGGTCGTCCGCCGGGCCCAGGAGGTGGGCGGCTACACCGTCGACGCCGTCTGCCCGCTGGTCACCAAGGTCCACCACGAGGTGAAGGTCCGGGCCCGGAAGGGCTTCAACATCGTGTACGTGGGTCACGCCGGCCACGAGGAGGCCGAGGGCACCATCGCCGTGGCCCCCGAATCCATCCACCGCGTCGAACACCCCGACGAGGTCCGGGCACTTCCCGATCTGGGCGATGACGTGGCCATCCTCGCCCAGACCACCCTCAGCCACCGGGACTGGGGCGGTGTGGTCGATGCCGCGGCCGACCGCTGGCCGGACCTCTGGTCACCGGGCCGCAGCGACCTGTGCTTCGCCACCACCAACCGCCAGGGCGCACTCCTGGAACTGGTCGACCGGTGCGATGCCGTGGTGGTGATCGGCTCCACCAACAGTTCCAACACCCGGGCGCTCGTGCAGTTGGCCACCGAGGCGGGTTGCCCCCGCGTGGTGTGGATCAACCGGGCCGAGGAACTTCCCGACGACCTCACCGGGACGGTCGGCGTGACCGCTGGCGCCTCGGCCCCCGAGGAGGTCGTCGACGCGGTCGTGCACGCTCTGGCTCCCAGTGACGGCGTCGAACCGGTTCGCCACACCGACGAGGACGAGTACTTCCCTCCGCCCCGCAACCTGCGCGAGCTCCTCCAGGTGGTGCGGGGGTTCGCCGCCGTGGGCTTCACCGCACCGCCACCGACCGTTCACCTCGATGATCGGGCCATCGACGCCTCGGACGCGCTGGCCGCGCTGGATCGCCTCAGACCGGTCAGCTGACAGGCTCTCCAGAGCCCGGTTCTTCAGGGACGGGCCCGTCCGGCGGATCGGGGTCCGGAAGTGCCGGGCGTCGGGCCAGACGCTGGGCCTCGTCGAAGCAGGCCTGCATCCCGACCCGGAGTTCCTCGGTCAGGTCGGCCACCACCCGGCGCGGCACCCGACCCTCGACGACCGGTGGGCGGATGGGCTCTCCGACCACCATGACCACCCGGATCGGCTTGATCCTCGGCGACCCGCCCGGCATGGCGTGATCGGTACCGGCGATCCCCATGGGCACGAGGGGCACCCCGGCCCGGACGGCCACGAAGGCCGGACCGGCGTGCATGAGGTCGGCCCGCACCACCGGCCCGAACCGGCGGGTTCCCTCGGGGAACATGACCATGGGCTCGCCACGCTCGAGGACCTCCTGGCAGGCCCGCAGGGCCGCCCGGTCGGCCGTGCCCCGCTCCACGGGAAAGCCGCCGACGATGGTCAGGAAGCGGCCGGCGATCCGGTTCCGCCACAACGACTCCTTGCCCAGAAAACGTTGGCGTCGGGCCGTCACCATCCCGCCGACCGGCGTGTCGAGGTACGAACGGTGGACCGGCGTCAGGATGTACGCCTCCTCGGAAGGCAGGTTCGCCTTGCCGACCACCCGGAACCGGAACCAGACCTTGCACAGCAACCAGAGGGCCGACCAGCAGACCCGGTAGATCACGCCATCGACCAGCGACATCTTCCGGCCGAGATCCGAGTCGGACGGACCGCCGCCCGGATCTTCCGTCGGGTCCACTGACGGAGATCCTGACCCGTCGGTCATCGGAGCATCCCGACAATGGCGTCCACCACGCCATCCACCGTGAGGTCCGACGTGTCCAGAACCCGGGCGCCGTCGGCGGTCACCAGCGGACTGGCCGCCCGACTGGAGTCCGCCTCGTCGCGGCGTCGAATGTCGGCGGCCACCGAGTCGACGTCGACCCCGGGAGCCTCGGCGGCCCGACGGCGGGCCCGGACCTCCGGCGAAGCCGTCAGGTACACCTTCAACTCGGCGTCGGGAAACACCACCGATCCGATGTCCCGCCCTTCCATGACGCCTCCGCCCCGTTCAACGACCCAGGCCCGTTGGCGGGCCACCATCTCGCCCCGGACCTCGGGGTTGGCGGCCACCGCGCTCACCGCACCGGTCACCTCCGGGCCCCGGATGGCCGCCGAGGCGTCCTCGCCGTCGACCATGCAGTGGGACCGGGTCACGTCGAGCGTCACGTTCCGGGCCACCTCGGACACCATGACCGCATCGGTCGGATCGATCCCCTCCCGGAGCACGGCATGGGCCACGCCCCGGTACATGGCCCCGGTGTCCAGGTACTGGAGACCCAGCCGATCGGCCACGGCACGAGCCACGGTGGACTTGCCGGAACCCGCCGGCCCGTCGATGGCGATCACCCGAGGCGACCCCGATCCGGTCATCGGCTCATGCCCCGGCCCCACCGGCCACCAGGGCGGCCCGGTGGTCGGTGAACGTCGGATAGCTGGTGGCCACGGCATCCCAGCCGTCGATGGTGGTCGGCCCATCGGCCACCAGAGCGGCCACCGCGCACGACATGGCGATCCGGTGGTCGTGGTGGGCGTCCACCGAGGTGCCGCGCAACTGGCCTCCCGGTCGTCCGCTGACCCGCAGTCGGTCACCTTCGGCCCGGACCTCGACCCCCATGCGGCCCAACTCGGACTCCACGGTGGCCAGGCGGTCGCTCTCCTTGACCCGCAGCTCGCCCACTCCCTCGAAGACCGTCTCGCCGTCGGCACACGCCGCGGCCACGGCCAGCGCCGGAACCTCGTCGACCAGACCGGGGACCTCGTCGGCACGGACCGTGGTGGCCGTGAGCGCGCCCCCCGATGGTGCACGGACGGTCAGGTCGCCGGTCACCGGATCGTGGACCACGTCGGCACCCATCCGGGCCAGCACCGCGATGAAGCCCGACCGCGCCGGGCCGACGTACACGTTCTCGATGACCACCTCGGAGCCCGCCACGATCGACGCTCCGACGGCCCAGAAGGCGGCCTGGGAGGGGTCACCGGCCACATCATGGACGAAGGGGACGGGACGGCCCGGAAACACGGTCACCCGGTCGAGACCTTCGACCCGGGACCGCTCGACGTCGAGGCCGGTGGCCGCCATGAGTTCCTCGGTGTGGGCACGACTCAGACGGTCCTCGACCACGGTGGTCGGCCCGTCGGCGGACAGGCCGGCGAACAACACACAGCCCTTCACCTGGGCGCTGGCCATCGGCAGTCGGTACTCGATACCCCGCAGGCCTCCCCCGTCGATGGCCAACGGCGCCAGCGCGCCGTCGTCTCCACTTCCGGTCACCGATGCCCCCATGGTCCGCAACGGGTCGAGCACCCGACCCATGGGTCGCCGCCGGATCGACGCATCACCGTCCAGCGTGGACGCGAACTCCAGACCGGCCAGCATCCCAGCCAACAGGCGGATGCCCGTCCCGGAGTTCCCCACGTCGAGATCTGTCTGGGCGGGGCCAAGCTCACCGCCGGTGATCCGAAGGATCGGACGACCGGCCGGATCCTCACCAGCCTCGACCCGGGCGCCCAGGGCCTCGATGATGGCTCGGGTGCAGGCGACGTCGCCCCCGTCGCTGAGGCCGCCAATGGTCGACTGGCCGTCGGCCAGGGCGGCCAACATCAGGACCCGGTGGGAGATCGACTTGTCGCCCGGCACCCGGATGCGACCCCTGAGCGGGCCTCCGGGTTCCACGACCATCGGACCCGCCGCACGGCCGCTCATGCCAGGGGGGCCGTGGTGGGTCGGTATCCCTTGGCCATCAGGCCACCACAGAGACGCTCGGAGCGGGTGGCCTCCACGATCAGGAGGACCACGCCACGGTCGCCTTCGGCCGAGTGGGCGATCTCGAGGTCGTAGATGTTCACGTCGAGGTCGGTGGCCAGCAACGTGATGGACGCCAACTCGCCCTGCTGGTCGAGCACCGGCACCCGAACCTCCACCAGTTCTGATGGTCGGGGTGCACCGGTCGGGAGGCTGATCCGAGCCGTCCGGGCCGTTTCCAGCCGACGCAGCAGGCCGGGACGATCCCCGTCCACCACCTCGGATCGGACCGCATCCAGCGCGGCGATCAGGTCGGAGAGCACCTCGTCGATGGCCGTGGCGTTCTCGCTGCAGATGTCCGGCCAGATGCCCGGATGCCCGGCGGCCACCCGGGTCATGTCCCGGAAGCCCCCGGCGGCCAGCCGCAGCACCGCGGCGTGTTCGGTGGAACGCTCCGAGGCGATGCCCATCAACGCGGCGGCCGTGAGGTGGGGCACATGGGACACGATGGCCACCAGCGAGTCATGGCGGTCGGGCGGCAGGGTGATGATCTCGGCTCCGAGCGACGCCACCACGGACCGGACCCGGGCCAGGGCGTCTCCGTTGGTCGCCGCGGTCGGGGTGAGCACCCAGGTGGCGTTCACGAACATCTCGGCGTCGGCTCCGTCCACGCCCTCCTGTTCCGATCCGGCCATCGGGTGGCCACCGATGTAGCGGGGGTCGGCCACCGCATCGACCACCGGCGCCTTCACGCTTCCCACGTCGGTCACCAGCCCAGCGGGAGCGGCGGCCAGTGCCTCGGTCACCGCGGCGGCCAGATGGCCCACCGGAGTGGCCACGAAGGTCACCTCGGCATCGGCATCCCAGCCGGCGCGGTCCACCGCACCCATGTCCACCGCGGTGGCGGCCGTCGCCTCGTCGAGGTCCACGCCCGAGACGTGCCAGCCCCGGGCCCGGAGGGCCATGCCGATCGACCCACCGATGAGGCCGATGCCGACGACCGTGGCACGGCGCGGCGTACGCGTTCCAGAATCAGGAACCGCAGGATCGGAGGCCGCCATGGACGCCGATGCTACCGGGGAGCCTGCCGCCCCTCGGAGGGGATTCAGGCCGCCCCTCGGAGGGGATTCAGGCCACTGGCGGGGCCGTGGGATCGGTTGCCACCGCCGCTGCCAGGGCCCGAACCTCGTCGGTGGTCAGCGACCGCCACGACCCCGGCGCCAGCGACCGGTCGGCGATGGGCCCGATACGGGTCCGAACCAGCCGGAGCACCGGATGTCCGACCGCCTCGCACATCCGTCGGACCTGCCGGTTGCGGCCCTCGTGAATGGTGAGCCTCACCACCGACGGGTCGAGCAACGCAGCCCGGGCCGGAGCGGTCGGCCCGTCCTCCAACTCGACGCCCTCGCGCAGCTGACGGAGCACGGCCCTCGTCGGCGCCCCCCGGACCTCGGCCACGTACTCCTTCTCCACGCCGTACGACGGGTGGGTGAGTCGGTGGGTCAACTCGCCGTCGTTGGTCAACAGGAGGAGGCCCTCGGTGTCGGCATCCAGGCGTCCGACCGGAAACACCCGTGGCTCGGCGGGCACCAGCCCGACGACGGTGGGCCGTCCCTGGGGATCGTCGGCCGTGGTCACCACCCCGGCGGGCTTGTTCAGGAGGTAGTGGACGAGACCGGGGCGAACGCCGATCGGTGCGCCATCCACCTCGATGAGCGCCGTCTCCGGATCGACCCGGCGCCCCAGGACGGCCACCTGACCGTCCACGGTGATCCGCCCGGCGGCGATGAGGTCCTCGCACGTCCGGCGACTGCCCACACCGACGCGGGCCAGCACCTTCTGGAGCCGCTCACCCTCGTGCCGGTCTCCTGCATCCTCGCCAGAGACCTGACCGGACCTGGGTCCAGAGGCCGGGACCGACTCGGCCACCGTTCAACCCTCCGGCGACGCCGGTGCGGCCCCGTCAGCAGGGGCCCCGTCGAGCGGAGGCTGGATGGTCTCCACCTCGGGGTCGGATCGCAGTCCACGTTCGAGCGCCTCGACGACCTCCGGACCGGGAACGAACTCCCCCAGGGGCGGGAGGTCGTCGATCCCGTCGAGGCCCATCCGCTCCAGGAACTCCCTGGTCGTGCCGAACAGCACGGCGTTGCCGGGACCGGGATCACGCGAGATCTCATCGATGTAGCCCCGCTGCTGCAGCGTCCGCATCACCCCGTCGACGTCCACACCGCGGATGGCCGAAACCTGGGCCCGGGACACCGGCTGCTTGTAGGCCACGATGGCCATCGTCTCCAGGGCGGCAGCCGTCAGGCGGCTGCTCTGGCCCTCCAGGACGAATCGCTCAACCCACGGCGCCTGATCCGGATGGCTCTGGAACCGGTAGCCGCCGCCCACCCGGGCCAGGACGAACCCCCGGCCCTCGGCCTCGAACGCCTCGGCCAACGCCCGGCATTCGGCCTCGACGGTCCTGGTGGACACCTCCAGCAACTGGGCCAGCAGGTTGGCCGGCACCGGGTCGGTGGCCACCATGAGGATCGCCTCGATGGCCCGACGGGCCTCCTCGGAACGTTCGTCGGACATCGGCGATTCGGGGGTCGACATGGTCTGCTTCAGCCTTCGTAGGCGTCGATCAGGTCCACGTCGGACGGATCGGCACCGGGACGCCAGCCCACGTGGATGTCGCCGAACGTGCCCAACTGGTCGATCTCGACCACGCCCTGCTTGTAGAGCTCCAACACGGCGAGGAACCGCACCACGATCTCGATGCGATCCACCAGGCCCCGGGTGAGGTGACGGAAGGTCACCGTTCCCGACCGCGGAATCTCGGAGACCAGTTCAACCACTGCGTCGGCCACGCTGACCCTGATGGGAGCGATGTGCTCGGTCTCCACGTGGACCGATGGACGGGGCGCCATGGCCCGCAGGAAGGCGTCGCGGAGGGCGTCCGCGGTGACCCCCTCGAGCAGGTCGGGAGCCATGCCGAGGAACCGTTCCTCGAGGCCCGAACGACGGGGCCACGACTTCGACGCGTCGGCGGCGAGGCGCCGGAGGACGACCGCCGCGTCCTTGAACGTCTTGCACTCCAGCAGTCGGGCCAGGAGGAGGTCGCGCTCCTCCCAGAGACCGAACTCGTCGTCGAGGTCCGCCCGATCCTGACCGGGGAGCAGCCGCCGGGTCTTGAGCTCAACCAGGATCGACGCGATCAGGAGGAACTCGGTGGCCACCTCCAGATCGAGGTCGCCGAGGCGTTCCATCTCGACCAGGAACGCGTCGACGATGGACGAGAGGGAGACCTCGTAGAGCTCCACCTCCTCCTTCAGGATGAGGTTCAGCAGGAGGTCGAAGGGCCCCTCGTACACGGGGGTCGTGACGGTCACGCTCACCGGGGCGACCCTACGGAATCACGCGGTCGACGCGGTGCATGGCACCCCGTCTCCCAATCGGCCACCCGGCCGGTGGGAATCACTCCTCGATGCAGTCCCAGGAGTTGTAGAGACCGAAGCCGATCAGCTCGCGCTGCATCTCCCAGACGAGACAGACCTCGTCGACCTTCGCATAACCGGCATCATTGATCGAATAGCGGACCAGATCAGCCGTCTCGGTGCAGGTCGACGCCGGGTTCTCGGAGATCTCCAGACACCACCGGTTGAACTTGTCGTACTCCTCCTGAGTGAAGAAGTCCCGCTCCTCATCGCCGAACAGGCCCAGCGGACCCGACGAGCACGAAGCGAGCACCGTCACGAGCATCAGGGCGGCCGCCAGCCGTCCGACACTTCTCAGCCGACGCCCAATCAGATCCGCCCTGTCGATGACCATCTCCGAAATCTACCGGCCTGCCCGATGTCTCCCCGGTACCCTGACCGGCCATGGCACGCGTCTTCTCGGGCATCAAGCCCACCGGATCGGTTCACCTCGGCAACCTGCTCGGGGCGCTGCAGAACTGGGTGGCCATGCAGGACGAGCACAGGGCCGTCTACTGCGTGGTCGACCTGCACGCCCTTACCGTTCCACACGACCCCGAAGAGCTCCGACGGGCCACCCTCTCGCTGGCCCAGATGCTCATCGCCGTCGGCATCGACCCCGAACGCAGCACGTTGTTCGTACAGGGCCACCTCACCGAGCACGCTGAATGCGCCTGGGTGATGGAGTGCACCGCAGCGTTCGGCGAACTCCGCCGCATGACCCAGTTCAAGGACAAGTCCGACGGTTCGGACTTCGTGTCCGGTGGGCTGTTCACCTACCCGGCGCTCCAGGCCGCCGACATCCTGTTGTACGACACCGACCAGGTTCCGGTGGGCGAGGACCAGCGGCAGCACATCGAGCTGGCCCGCGACATCGCCGTGCGGTTCAACGGCCGGTACGGCGAGACGTTCGTGGTTCCCGAGGCGGTTATTCCTCCCGCGGGTGCCCGGGTCATGGACCTCCAGCGTCCCGAGAACAAGATGTCCAAATCCGATGACGGGGCGCAGGGCACCATCCTGCTGCTCGACGACCCGGCGGCCATCGAGAAGAAGTTCAAGCGGGCGGTGACCGACAGCGAGACCGAGGTTCGCTTCGATCCGGCGACCAAGCCCGGTGTCTCCAACCTGTTGTCCATCCTCGGCGCGGCGACCGGGCAGACGCCTGTCGCGGCGGCCGAAGGCATCGACCGGTACGGCGACCTGAAGGCGGCCACCGCCGACGCGGTCATCACCCTGCTCCGACCGGTCCAGGATCGGTACCGGGAACTGACGGAAGACCCGGCGGAGACCAACCGACTGCTCGCCCTGGGGGCCGACAAGGCACGGTCGGTGGCCTCGGCCACGTTGGACCGGGTACGCACCAACCTCGGCCTGCTGGCTCGCTGAGCCGGCGAACAGGGCAGTTGGGCCCGGTCGGCCCGCCGGTCAGTCGTCATCGGCGGCGTGCAACGCCCCGGCGATCACCGGATCCACGGTCCAGTGCCGTCCCGACAGGTGGTGTTCGGCGGCCCACGCCACGGTGAGCGATTCGCTGCCTGCCTCGGCCAACAGAGCCGACCCGATGGACGGATGTCGGAGATAGCGCCCGATCCGTCCCGTACCGGAGCGAGCCCGATCGCCTCCGACCATTGCCGCCAGAGTCGCCACGACCCGGGCCGGCGTGCCCAGACCACTGTCGACCTTGCCCACGTCATGCAGGAGGGCGGCCGCCAGCACCGCCCGTTCCGGATGGTCGAGCGCATTGTCCACCCGTCGGGCCACCGCCACCGCGTGTCGCCGGTCGGGACCCGACATCCGACCCCAGAGCGCCGACTCGCCCGTCAGGAGATGACTCCGGGCCCAGGCCTCCGACGCCTCTGACGGACCCCCCGGCCACAGGGAGGCGAGGAACCGACGGACCAGGTGACCCGACCGGCTCAACGGCCCAGGCGACGCAGCGTCCACAGCAGACCCAGGACCGTCTTGGCGTCGGTGATGGTTCCGTCCCCGAGCAGGCGCTCGACGTCGTCGAGCCCGACCCGTTCGACGGTGAGGTACTCCTCCTCGACGCTGACCGCCACCGCGGTGGCCGGCACCAGCTCGGTGGCCAGGTAGATCGTGGTCTCCTCGTCGCAGAAGCCGATGGAGTTGTGGAACGAACCCAGCTCGATCAGGTCGGGGGCGTCCAGACCGGCTTCCTCGACCAACTCCCGGCGGGCCGCCGTCGGACGGTCCTCTCCCGGCACGTCCAGCTTCCCGGCCGGCAGTTCCAGCATCTCGCGCTCCAGCACCGGTCGGTACTGACGAACCAGCACCACCTCGTCGCCATCGAGCGCCACGACGGCCACCGCCCCCGGATGGTGGACGACGTCACGCTCCATGACCTCTCCGGCCGGCCCTTCGAAGGTGGCGCGAGCCAGCGTGATGACGTGGCCGACGTGGAGGATCTCCTCGCCGGTCCGGGTGAAGCCGTGACCGGACACCATGTTCAGGGCGGGGATCGGGGCGGGGGTCGGGACGGTGCCGGAGGCCGGAGCCTCAGCCGGCGACGTCTGCTCCGGCATCCACGTCGCCGCCCTCACGGAGGTCGAGCAGTTGCGGGTTGCGGCCATGGGCCCGCTCGAGCGAGGCGGCGATGAACTCCCGGAACAAGGGCGCAGGCCGGTCGGGGCGGCTCTTGAACTCCGGATGGGCCTGGGTGGCGATCCAGAAGGGATGGTCCTGGAGTTCGATGAACTCGACCAGACGCCCGTCAGGGGATTCACCGGAACACACGAAGCCCGTTCCCTCGAACCGGGCCCGGTACCGGGGGTTGAACTCGTAGCGGTGACGGTGGCGCTCCGAGACCACGTCGGTGCCGTAGATCTCGGCCACCCGTGAACCGGACTGAAGCTGGGCCACGTAGGCACCCAGACGCATGGTGCCGCCCATGTCGGCCACGTCCCGCTGGGACTCCATCAGGTCGATGACCGGGTGGGGCGACGCCGGGTCGAACTCGCTGGAATGGGCCCGCTCCAGACCGAGCACGTTGCGGGCGTATTCGATGGTCATGCACTGCAGTCCGAGGCAGAGTCCGAGACAGGGCACGTCGTTCTCGCGGGCGAAGCCGGCCGCGGCGATCTTGCCTTCCACTCCCCGCTCGCCGAACCCGCCCGGGATCACGATGCCGTCGAGGTCGCGCAGCCGGTTCTCGCCGAGCAGACCCTCGACGTCCTCGGCCTGGATCCAGTCGATCTCGACGTCGGCTCCGTGGTGGATACCGGCGTGCTTCAGTGATTCGACGACCGAGAGGTAGGCATCGACCAGGCTCACGTACTTGCCGATGAGGCCGATCCGGACCGGCGTGGTGGCCCGGGCAACCCGATCGTTGAGTGCCCGCCAGTCGGTCAGGTCAGGTGGATCGGTGATCAGGTGCAGGGCGTCGCACACGAACTGGTCGAGCCCCTCGTCGTGGACGACCAACGGAATCTCGTAGAGGCTGCCGGCGTCGGGACAGTTCACGACCCCGCTGAACGGCACGTTGGACAGGCGGGAGATCTTGCGCTCCAACTCGTCGCTGATCGGCTCGTCGCTCCGGCACACGATGGCATCGGGTTGGATACCGGCGCTGCGGAGTTCGGTCACCGAGTGCTGGGTGGGCTTGGTCTTGTGCTCGCCCGACGGACCGATGAACGGCACCAGGGTCACGTGGACGTAGCAGACGTTGGTCGGGCCCACGTCGAGCCGGAACTGTCGGATGGCCTCCAGGAACGGGAGGATCTCGATGTCGCCCACCGTGCCCCCGACCTCGGTGATGAGCACGTCGACGTCGTCGCCGGCCAGTCGCCGGATCCGACGTTGGATCTCATCGGTGATGTGGGGAATGACCTGAACCGTCCGGCCCAGGTACTCGCCGTGGCGTTCGGCGGCGATCACCGAGGAGTAGATCGACCCGGTGGTCGCGTTGGAATCCCGGGTCAGGTTCTCGTCGATGAACCGTTCGTAGTGACCGAGGTCCAGATCGGTCTCACCACCGTCATCGGTGACGAAGACCTCCCCATGTTCGAAGGGGTTCATCGTGCCCGGATCCACGTTGATGTAGGGATCGAGCTTCTGGATGACCACCCGAAGGCCACGTTGCTTGAGGAGGCGTCCGAGGGAGGCAGCGGTCAGGCCCTTGCCGAGCGAACTCGCCACCCCACCCGTCACGAAGATGTGTTTCGTCACGGGAGTTCAACCTATCCCCGGCCGGTCACGCGCGCGCGGAGCGCGCCGTGGGATCCAGGGTCTCCCGTCACGCTGGGTCGCCCCGACGGGTCACACGCCGCGTGCGGCATGGAGCAACTCCGCGGCATGTCCCCGAGCGGTCTCGCTGTCCGGTGAGCCCGAGAGCATCCGGGACAGCTCCACCACCCGCTCGTCGGCATCCAACGGCCGGACCGAGGCCACCGTGCTTCGGCCGTCGTCGACCTTGGCCACCAGCATCTGGTGGTCGGCGTAGGCCGCCACCTGCGCCAGGTGGGTGACCACCAGGACCTGCCGGTCGGCAGCCAGGGCGGCCAACGCTTCGCCGATCCGGTGCGCTGCCTCGCCTCCGACGCCGGCGTCCACCTCGTCGAAGAGCTGGACCGGTGGCGACGCCGTCAGGACCATGCCCACCGCCAACATGGTGCGGGCCAGCTCACCGCCCGACGCCACCCGGACCAACGGCAGCATCGAGGACCCCGAGTTGGGAGCCAGACGGAACTCGACCTCCTCGCCGGCCTCACCGTCCACGCCCACCTCGACGGTGGCCGTGGGCATGGCCAGCGCCCGGAGGTGCTCACAGATCCGGTCGGCCAGACCCGGAGCGGCCCTACGACGGGCACTCCGAACCGTGGCTGCCGCCTCCGCGTAAGCCGCCTCCGCAGCCAGACGCTCGGCGTCGAGCGCCGCAGCGCGTGCCTCGTGGTCCTCCAGGGCCCCGAGGCGTTCGGCCACGTCACGGTGGTAGGCCATCACCGAGCCCAGGTCATCGCCGTACTTGCGTCGGAGTTCGGCCAGCAGACGCCGTCGCTCCCCCACCACCTCCAGACGGGCCGGATCCTCCTCGAGGCCTTCGGCGATCGCCCGGAGGTCGGAGGCCACGTCTCCCAGTTCCGCAGCCAGACCGGCCAGACGTCCCACGGTCGGATCGAACGGAGCGCGGTCGTCCAGAGCGGCCAGTGCACGACCCACGGCATCCGACGCCGGCCCGTCCCCATCCAGCAACTCGAGCGCTGCGGCGGCCGCCTGCCGGTGGGCGACAGCGTCGCCCAGCAGGAGTTCCTCGGCAGCCAGGCGGTCATCCTCGGTGGGGTCGACCAACCCGGCGGCGTCCAACTCGGCCACCTGGAAGCGGAGGAGATCGATCTCACGGGCCCTGGCCCGCTCGTCTCCGCCGAAGGACGCCAACTCGGCATCGATCTCGACCACCCGTCGCCGGGCCTCGGCCAGCGGCGTCAGGTCGATCGCACCGAAACGGTCCAACGCATCCCGTTGGGCCGCCGCGCCGAGCAGCCGCTGGTGGGCGTGCTGGCCGTGGAGGTCGACCAGGCGTCCGGCCACCTCGGCCATGCTGGCCGCCGTCTCCAGATGTCCGTCCACGTAGGCCCGGCTCCGCCCCTCGGCCGGCACAACGCGACGAAGTACATGCTCCTGATCGCCGGCACCGTCGCCGAGGACGAATCGGCCCTCCACGATCGCCTCGGCCGCACCGGGGCGCACGATCGACGGGTCAGCCCGTCCGCCCAGCAGCAGCTCGACGGCACCCATGACCATGGTCTTTCCGGCACCGGTCTCGCCGGTCACCGCGGTGAGACCCCGACCGAACACCACCTCGACCTCGTCGATCACCCCCAGTCCGGTGATCCGTAGTTCGGCAAGCATCGCTCAGCCCCGTTTCCCGCCCGCGGCGGTCGATTCCGTGGATTGCGGGGCCCGGTCGATCCGGTGCCCGATAGTTGCTCCAGAAGCACGGCCTCCGGCAGCAAGGTGAATCATCCCGAAGGCATCCTGACCGAAGGGTGTGACAGCAGGTCCGATGCTCACCGGTCGGCGAGTCCGAAGCGATTCACCAGCAGACCCCGGAGGTCCCGGGGGCCGAAGGTCACCAGACGGGCCACCCGGTCGGCTGCCGTACACACGACACGGTCGCCGCCGGCCAGGTCGGCCACCGACCGACCGTCCACCGTGCACGTGGCGGCCCGTCGCCCCAGCACCTCCATGGCCACCTCGGTGGACGGCTCCAGGACCAGGGTCCGGTCGAAGAGCATGTGGGGCGATACGGGCGTCAGTTGGATGGCCCGGTGCAGCGGATCCACGATCGGCCCCCGGGCCGAGAAGGCGTACGCCGTCGAACCGGTGGGTGTGGCGGCGATCAGCCCATCAGCCGCGTAGGACGTGAACGACTCGCCGTCCAGCGACACCCCGACCCGGACGGTCTGGCCTCCGGCGCTCCGCTCCACGACCACCTCGTTGAGGGCATGGTCGACCACTTCGGCAACGGAGTCGGCCGCCCGGTAGACCTCGACCCGGAGCATCATCCGCTCCTCGAGATCGTATTCGCCGGCCAGCACCCGGATCACCGAGGCGTGGGCATCGGCGGGCTCGACGGTGGTCAGGTACCCGAGCTCGCCGTGGTTCACCCCGAGGACCGGAGCGGACCTGCCATCCAGCAGGCCTATGGCCCGCAGAATCGATCCGTCCCCGCCGAGGCTCACCACCAGGTCCGTGGCATCGTCCATCTCGGAACCGGCGAATCCCGGGTCGTCGGAGCGGTCCACCCGGTGTCCGTCGGCCACCAGGGCGTCGGCCAACGCGTCGGCCTGGGCCACGGCCTCCGGGCGCTCCTCGTGGACAACCAGGACGACGAGCGCCATCAGCGCTCCACCTCCTGCTTCTTGGCGCCCTGCTCATGGGCGCCCGGAACTTCGGCCACCAGCCCAGCGGCGTCCAGCGGCGTTCCCGCCCTACCGGCGCGCACGTGCACCAGGAACTCCACGTTTCCATCGGCACCGGTGATCGGAGAAGGCATCCCCTCCATGATGGCCGCTGCGTGGTCCCGTACCGAAACGTCCACCGCCTCGAGCACCGTCAACCAGACCTCGGGATCCCTGATCACCCCGCTACCCCGGTCCACCTCGGCCTTTCCGGCCTCGAACTGAGGCTTCACCAGGAGCACCATCGACGCCCCGTCGGACACCAGACCCACCAGGTCGGCCATCACGGTTCGTAGCGAGATGAACGAGAGGTCGGCCACCAGCAGGTCGAAGGGTGCCCCGAGAGCGGCCCCGTCGACCCCCCGCACGTTGGTCCGCTCGTGGACCGCCACCCGATCGTCGACCATCAGGCGCTGGTGGAGTTGCCCCCGACCCACGTCGACGGCGACCACCGAAGCCGCACCGCGCTGGAGGACACAGTCGGTGAACCCGCCGGTGCTCGCCCCCACGTCGACCACCCGGAGGCCGGTCGGATCGATGCCGAACCGATCCAGCGCCGCCTCCAGCTTCCGACCACCGCGGGACACGTACTTCGGCGGCGGGCCCGTCACGACCACGGCCTGACCCGGGTCGACGAGGCGAGCCGGCTTGTCGGCCGGTGCACCGTCCACCGTCACCCGGCCAGCCTGAATGACGTCCCGGGCCTCACCACGACCCTCCACCAGGCCGCGCCGTACCAGTTCCAGGTCGAGGCGCCGGCGGGGACTCACCCCGTACGCTCCCGATCGCTCAGGTACGCACCAACGCAGGCCAACAGGTCGTCGTGCACCGTGTCGGGTTCGGGGTCCACCGGAAGATCGTCCTGTCCGATCAGGCCCGAGAGGACGAGGGACCAACGCCAGCCCAGTGCCCGGGCGAACCGTCCATCGGTGTCCGGCCGGTCGCCCACCATCACGTGATCCCCACCGGTTCCGGCGGCCAGGTCACGAACCAGCTCACACATCGGCCCATAGGGCTTGCCGGCCAGTTCGGGGGTCGCTCCCGTGGCGGCCACCACCGCGGCCAGCAACGAACCAGCACCGGGTCTCAGTCCGTCATGGGCCGGGAAGGTCACGTCGTCGTTGGTGCCCAGGAGTCGGGCGCCCCCGAGGACGGCCTGCACGCCGGCCGTCAGGCCCCGGTAGTCGAAGTCGTCGTGGAAGCCCACCACCACCGTGTCGACCGCCTCATCATCGGCTGAACCCGCTCGCACCACCTCGGCGCCCACCCGTTCGAGTTCCTCGCGGCATCCGGGGCCGCACATCCCCAACACCCGCTCTCCGGGGACCACCAGACGGGCGGCGGCCATACCCGAGGTGACCACGCCACCCAGGGCATCGATTCCCAGACCGGCCAGCTTCTCCTCGGTGTCGGACACCGGCCGACCCGAGTTGTTCGTCACGAACAGGACGCGCTCGCCGGCCTCCTGCAGAAGCCGGACCGCCTCACCGGCTCCCGGCACTCCTTCGGTTCCCCGCCAGACGACCCCGTCGAGGTCGAGTGCCCACGCCATGTCGGACCGGCTGGCCTCAGACGTCCCAGGTGGGCTGTGAACGCAGCAGGTCCGAGAGGTCGCCCTTGCCCACCTGGGCCTGGACCTCCTGGATCTGTGCCGACACCGACGAGGCGAACTCGCCGCGGTCGATGGCCCGGAACACCCCGATCGGGGTAGGGGTGGCCGGGGTCTTGGCCAGCCGGGACAGCGAGAAGGCGGTCGACGGGTTCCGGATGTTCTCGTCGTGCACCAGCACGTACTCGATGCCCACCTCGGCCACGTCCACGATGACGACACCCTCGGGACGCCGGGCCACGCCGTACTGCTTCTCGGCACCGAACAGGATCGGCTTGCCGTGCTGCAGCTCGATGAGCATGTCCTCGCGCACGTCCTTCTTGGTGATCGAGGCGAAGACACCGTCGTTGAAGACGTTGCAGTTCTGGAGCACCTCGACGAACGCCGCGCCCTCGTGCTCGTGCGCCCGACGGAACGTCTCCTGCATGTGGCGACGGTCCATGTCATGGGTCCGGGCCACGAAGGTGGCCTCGGCACCCAGCGCCACGCTGATCGGGTTGAAGGGTCGGGCCACCAGGCCCACCGGCGACGACTTGGTGACCTTCCCCTTCTGGCTGGTGGGCGAGAACTGGCCCTTGGTCAGGCCGTAGATCTGGTTGTTGATCAACAGGACGTTCAGGTTGATGTTGCGACGCAGCGCGTGGATGAGGTGGTTGCCGCCGATGGACAACATGTCGCCGTCGCCACCGATGACCCAGACGTCGAGATCAGGGCGAGCCATGGCCAGACCGGTGGCCACCGCGGGCGCCCGCCCGTGGATGGTGTGCACCCCGTAGGTGTTCATGTAGTACGGGAACCGGGCCGCGCAACCGATGCCCGAAATGAAGACCGTCTTCTCACGGCGCACGCCCAGCTCGGGCATGAGCATCTGGATGGCGGTCAGGATCGAGTAGTCACCACACCCCGGGCACCAGCGGACCTCCTGGTCGCTGGTCCAGTCGGACTTGCTCGTCTCGGGAGCGGGAGCGTCGTCGATGAAGGTCGCGGGATTCAGCACGTCGGTCATTGGCCGACCTCCTCGTTCGTGGATCCTTCATCGGATCCGGAGCGTTCCCCGTTGGCTTCTCCGATGGCCTCTTCGATAGCCGTGTGGATCTCGCCGGCCGTGAACGGCTGGCCCTTCACCTTGCACAACGGCTGGGCATCGACCAGGTACTCGGCCCGCAGGATGCGGACCAGCTGACCGAGGTTCAACTCGGGCACCAGCACCTGCCGGTGAGAGCGGAGCAGGTCGCCCAGATTGGCGGGCAGCGGGTTCAGGTGCGTCAGTTGGACGTGGTCGACCTTCCCGCCGGCGGCACGCACCCGGCGGGCCGCCCCGGTGATGGCGCCCCAGGTGGAACCCCAACCCACGACCAGCAGGTCGGCGTCGCCGTCCGAACCTTCCTCAAGTTCAGCATCGGGCACGGGAATCGACGCGATGCGATCGTCCCGCAGGCGGACCATGTACTCGTGGTTGTCGGGGTCGTAGCTGACGTTTCCCGAACCGTCCTGCTTCTCGATGCCACCGAGCCGGTGCATGAGGTCCGGTGTGCCGGGCAGGGCGATCGGCCGGTTGCCGTCCTCGCCGCGCAGGAACGGCCAGAACACGTCGTTGCCGTCCTCGTCGACCATGTTGAACTCGGTGGCGTACTTGACCTCGATGTCGGGCAGGTCAGCAACGTCGGGCAGGCGCCACGGTTCGGACCCGTTGGCCAGATAGCCGTCGGACAGCAGGATCACCGGCGTCTGGTGGACCAGCGCTATCCGTGCCGCCTCGATGGCCACGTCGAAGCAGTCCGACGGGGTCCGGGCGGCCACGATGGGCATGGGCGATTCCCCGTGACGGCCGTACATGGCCATCATCAGATCGGCGGCCTCGGTCTTGGTGGGCAGGCCGGTCGACGGACCACCCCGCTGGATGTCGACGATGATCAGGGGCAACTCGAGGCTGACGGCCAGGCCCATGGCCTCGCCCTTGAGCGCCAGACCCGGGCCACTGGTCGTCGTGACACCGAGCGAACCTCCGTAGGAGGCCCCGATCGCCGCGCCGACCGCCGCGATCTCATCCTCGGCCTGGAAGGTCGTCACGCCGAACGCCTTGTGCTTTGACAACTCGTGGAGGATGTCGGTGGCCGGCGTGATGGGGTACGACCCCAGGTAGAGCGGCAGGCCGCTCAACTGCGAGGCGGCCACCAGACCCCACGACAACGCCGTGTTGCCGTTGATGTTGGTGTAGGTGCCCGGCTCCAGGGGCGCCGCCTTCACGATGACCCGCTGGGATCCCAGCTCCGCGGTCTCGCCGTAGGCGTGACCGGCGCCGAACGCCGCCCGGTTGGCGGCGATGATCAGGTCCTTGCCGGCGAACTTGGAGTCAATCCAGTCCAGCGTCGGCTCGACGGGACGGCTGTACATCCACGACAAAAGGCCGAGGGCGAAGAAGTTCTTGGACCGGTCGGCGTCCCGGGGCTTGACGCCGAACTCGGCACACGCCTCCTTGGTCAACGACGTCATGGGGACCTCGATGAGCCGGTAACCCGCCAGGTCGTCGCCCTCGAGGGGATTGTGGTCGTACCCGGCCTTGGCCAGGTTTCGCTCCTCGAAGGTGTCCTTGTTGACAATCAGCGTTCCACCGGGCACCAGGGTCCGGAGGTCGGACTTCAGCGCCGCCGGGTTCATGGCCACCAGCACGTCGGGGGCGTCGCCCGGGGTGGTGATGTCATGGTCCGAGATGTGGACCTGGAAGGCCGACACGCCGGCCATGGTGCCGGCTGGCGCCCGGATCTCGGCGGGGTACTCCGGCAACGTGGCCAGGTCGTTGCCGAACATGGCGCTGGCGTTGGTGAACCGGTCCCCCGTCAGCTGCATGCCGTCGCCCGAGTCGCCGGCGAACCGGATGATGACCTCGTCGAGGGCGGGCGCCGAGAGGGCCTCCGCGATGTCTGTCACGTTGCTTCCTCCACGGGGCGTCGTTGCCTTCGAACGGACCCTAACCGCGAGCCTCCGGGGCGGTCACGATGGGGCGCCCCGAACGACGTTGAATGGGTCACAGGCCGATCGGGCCGGCCGGTCATCCCTCGGATTCCGGCACTCCGGCCCGATAGTCCCCGAACGGTTCGTCGCGCTGTTGCAGGGCGCCGGTCAGTCCGGACTCGGCGACCTCGGAGAGGAACTCGGCCATCGACGCCGAATGCACGCCGAGGGCACAGAGTTCGGTGCCCGCACGGATTCCGGCCCGCATGCCCATGTACTCCATCTGCCGGTGCACGGCCCGCTTGTTCAGCTGCACCACGTCGGCCGGCATGGCTGCGATACGACCGGCCACCTCGAGCACGGCCTCGTCCAGATCGTCGACCGGGAAGGCCGCGTTGGCCCAGCCCAGTTCGACGGCCTCGGTACCGGTGATCGAGTCACCGGTGACCATCATCTCCATGGCCTTTCGCATCCCCAGGAACCAGGCATGGAAGTGCATGTCAGGGACGCCGAACCGGACCGCCGGGTACCCCATCCGGGCGTCGTCGGCCACGTAGACGAGGTCGCAGCCGGTGGCCAGCTCGCTGCCTCCGGCCAGGCACCAGCCGTGCACCTGGGCGATGACCGGCTTGGCCAGGTCCCAGATGCCCATCCATCCGTCGGTCACGTGGCGGGGCCACTGGCCGTCACCGGGCGTCGTCGGAAAGGGAAGCTCGTGTCCCTCGTTCCCGCCGCCCAGGTCGTACCCGGAGGAAAAGCAGGTCCCCGCGCCCCGGATCACGGTGACCCGCACCGAGCCGTCGACGTCGGCAGCCACAAGGGCATCAAGGAGCGCGCCCCTGAGCGGATGGCTGAGCGCGTTTCGCTTTTCCGGCCGGTTCAGGGTGAGCCGGCGGACTCCTTCGGCCGGATGGTCGACCAACAGCAGGTCCACCATCGCTCCGTCTTCCGACGCGTTCGCGGGCATCTGGATATCGACCTCAGGCGCCGGGCCCTAGGCCAGGGTGATCGACTCGTCGAGGTAGACGTCCTGGATGGCGTTGAGGAGTTCGACGCCCTCGGCCATCGGGCGCTGGAAGGCCTTGCGGCCGCTGATCAGGCCCATGCCACCGGCCCGCTTGTTGACGACCGCCGTGCGGACGGCCTCGGCGAGGTCGCTGGCTCCCGATGATGCCCCGCCACTGTTGATGAGGCCGATGCGGCCCATGTAGCAGTTGGCCACCTGCCAGCGGCAGAGATCGATCGGGTGGTCGGTGGTCAACTCGTCGTAGACGAGGTCGTGGGTCTTGCCGTAGCCGGGCAGGGCCCGGTAGCCACCGTTGGTCTCAGGGAGCTTCTGCTTGATGATGTCGGCCTGGATCGTCACGCCCAGGTGGTTGGCCTGGGCGGTCAGGTCGGCCGACGCGTGGTGGTCGACGCCGTCGACCTTGAAACCCGAGTTCCTCAGGTAGCACCACAGCACGGTGAACATCCCCAGCTCGTGGGCCCGGGCGAAGGCCTCGCTGACCTCCTGGATCTGACGTGTGGACTCCGGGGAACCGAAGTAGATGGTGGCACCCACGCCCGCCGCACCGAGGTCGAAGGCCTGATCGACCGAACCGAACATGACCTGGTCGAACTGGTTCGGGAGGGTCAACAACTCGTTGTGGTTGATCTTGACGATGAACGGGATCCGGTGGGCGAACCGGCGCGACACCGACGCCAGGACGCCGTAGGTGCTGGCCACCGCGTTGCAACCGCCTTCGATGGCCAACTCCACGATGTTCGCCGGATCGAAGTACGCGGGATTCGGAGCAAACGATGCGGCGGCCGAGTGCTCGATGCCCTGGTCGACAGGAAGGATGGAGACGTGGCCCGTGCCGGCCAGCCGGCCGTGATCGAGGAGCGACTGGAGGTTGCGGAGCACCTGGGGGGATCGGTCCGTCACCCCGTAGACGTCGGTGACCGTGTCGGGCCCCGGCGTGGTGAGCTGGTCGGCGGAAATAGTGCGGCACTGATGGCCGAGCAGGTCGTCGGCGTCAGCGCCGAGCAGGGATGCAATGTCCACCTGGGTGGCTCCTGTCTGGTGATTCTCCGGGGACGGATTCTTCCCGGGGACTGAGTCCCGGGAACCGGGTCACCCTACGTCGCGACCATGGGGCCCGCGCTGCGTATGCAGCCCGGAATGGCTCAGGAAAGAGCGCGTACCCGGGCGGCCACGTCGGCGAACCGACCGTCGTGATTACGGACCCAGGTGAACAGTTCGCGAGCACGCGGTTCGGCACCGGACCGCTCGTAGAGGTCAGCCAACGCATAGGCCCGTCGAAGGTGGTGATCGCGGGCCCTCGACGGGATCCGCCAACCCTTCTCCAACAGGACGAGGCCCTCCTCGATCCGACCCTGGTCGGCCAAGGCACCAGCGGCCACCAGGCGACCCTCGGTGACGAGCGGACCGCTGGGCGAGGCGGCACGAAGCTCGTCCCAGAGTGCCTGCACGTCGTCCCATCGGCCCTGAGCCCGATGGCAGTCGGCCAGCACCGGGTGCTGCTCGGTACTTCCGGTCATCTCCCGGAAGGCTTCGAGACGCTTGGTCGCCGCCTTCCAGTGGCCCATCCGGTAGTGCACGAGTCCGAGCAACTCGATCACCTCGGGAACCTCGGGCGCCCGCTCCACCAACTGGTTCAGGATGCGACGGGCATCCTGGAAGCGCTCGTCGGAAAAGGCGCGGGCGGCCTCGTCCAGACGGCTCAGGGCCTTTCCTCCGGCCCGATCGCCCAACGCACGTCTCAGCAGCAGGTCAGCATCGGGAAGTCGCCGTGGGGCCTCCGGCAGGGCCAGGCGTTCCATCGCCCGCGGACCCGACCTCGAGCCACCCCTGGCCTCACCACGGGCCACCGCCTCGGCGGCCTCGTTACGAAGGCGATCCGAGCGTTCCGGCTCGGGGCGCCGGGGTCGCGTCGTCCGCTCGGCGGTCTTCTCGCGACGCTCCGGTCGATCTTCCTGCTCCTCGCGTTCCAGGCGTCCAGCCCCACGCCGGGCCACTCCGCCCCAGGTCGTCGGTCCCGCCGCATCGGGGCCACGACGGCGTCGATCAGGGACAGCCTCGCCGCCTCGCCGATCGCCATCGCGCCTCTGGCCGCCGGAGCGGGAGCCACCGCCGGGACCCGACCGCCTCTCGCCTCCCCTGGAGCCGCCACGGGAGTCACCACGCGAGCCACCCCCGGAACCTCCACGGGGGCCACCCCGAGAGCCACCACCAGATCCTCCACGGGAACCGCCGCCCGAACCACCGCGAGAACCACCGCGGGAGCCGCCTCCGGATCCTCCGCGGGAACCACCGCGGGAACCACCGCCCGAACCACCGGTTCGAGGGCCACGATCGCGTTCACCGGGGGGAGCCATGGCCGACGAGGCTAGCGGCGCCAGGCCCGTGGCCCGGCGTGACCCACGACGCAACTCCGCCGGCTGCCTGACCCTGAGACGTCCCCAAAACGCGCTAGAGCGGGACCCCGAGGGGTCCCGCTCGTAGCGTTAGAAATTCGGCGGCGTCCTACTCTCCCAGGGACACTCGTCCCAAGTACCATCGGCGCTGGCGGGCTTAACTGCCGTGTTCAGAATGGGAACGGGTGTGACCCCGCCGCCATAGCCACCGAAAACCAGCTGTGCCCCGGCCGGCGATGCAGCCGGGACTCGATTCAGTTGTCAAGAGTGACCTCTCGGCCTCTCCAGTACTCCACAGCGAACACGAACACCGACAACAACAGTCGATGTGAGTAACCAAGCCCTCGGCCGATTAGTACGCGTCCGCTACACGCATTGCTGCGCTTCCACTCCGCGCCCACCTACCCCGTCCTCTACGGGGGGCCTTACCGCTTCCGCGTGGGAGGCCTCGTCTTGGGGGGGGCTTCACG
>JAAZXY010000029.1 GCA_014239855.1 Acidimicrobiales bacterium
TTCGTTCGGCGAGGATCTCGGTCACCACCTGGGCTTCGAACTTGGCGTACCGGGCACCCAGACAGAAGTGCACGCCTTTGCCGAACGAGATGTGCCGGTTGGCGTCCGGCCGGTGTATGTCAAATGCATCCGGGTCGTCCCATATGTCGGGTTGGCGATTGGCCGAAGCGAAGTTCAGGAAGATGGTCGTACCGGCCGGGACGTCCATGCCGCCCAGTCGGGTGTCCCGGGTGGTGACCCGGCGCCACGCGACCTGGCTGGACTCGAAACGCATGACCTCCTCGATGGCGTTGGGGATCAGCGACGGATCGGCGCAGACGGCCGCCCACTGGTCACGCCGGGGGAGCAGGCACAGCAACGTGTTGCACAGCAGTGAGGTGATGGCTTCGTGGCCGGCGAACGACAGCCCGTAGATGACCGACTCCACCTCTCGGTAGGTGATCTCGTCGGGGTGCTCGGCGTGGGCGGCCAGTAGTTCGGAGGCGAAGTCGTCGCCCGGCTGGTCCCGCTTGGACGCCGTGAAGTCGCGACAGTACCGCCAGTAGTCCAGCATGGAGTTGGCGATCTCCACCTGCTGGGTGGCGGTGGGTCGACCCCACGAGAAGGCCTTGCGTTCGCCGCACCAGTCCTTGAGCCGCTCGTCGTCGGCCGCCGGGAAGCCGATGAACCGGAAGATGGTCTCGCCGGGCAGCGGGAAGGCCAGCGCCTCCACGTACTCGGCCGGTGACCCGCCGGCCTCCATGGCGTCCAGTAGCTCGTGGGTGCGGTTCCGGATGAACGGTTCGAGGGTGCGGAGCCGCCGGTTCGAGAAGCCCTGCCGGGTGTGGACCCGGATGCGGCCGTGGTCGGGCTCCGGGCGGTTGGACATGACGGCCACCGGGTCGAAGTCCGGGGCGGCCAGGACCTCGTGGGCCTCGGCGGCCAACGGGAAGACCGGGTCCTGGACGTTGGTCGAGGCGAACGTCTCGTGGTCGGTGAACACGGCCTCGATGTCGGCCATGCGGGTCACCACCAGGGCGTCGAGGCTCTCGGCGTAGAAGACGGGGTGCTCGTCGCGCAGTCGACCGGCGATGGGGTACGGGTCGGCCTGGTAGTCGTCGTCCAGTGGGCTCCACGACGCATGCATCGGGCAGCCACTGGGCGGTGGAGGGGTCTCGGCCCGCTCCTGGTGGTAGCCGCGCTCAGCCATCGGAACCCACCTCCGGGCCGGTCCACCGGCCCGCCAGGTCGCTGGTGGCCCGGGCCAGGACCATGGTGTCGACGCCCACGCCCACGAAGGTGGCGCCGGCCGCCACGTACTCCTCGACCCGCTCGGGCGTGGTGGCCAGAACGCCGGCCGGCTTCCCGGCGGCCCGGATGGCCCCGATGGCCTCGACCACCGCGGCCCGCACCTCGGGGTGGTCGGCCTGACCGAGGTGGCCGAGGGCGGCGCCCAGATCAGACGGCCCGACGAACAGCGCGTCCACGCCGTCGACCGCCGCGATCTCGTCCAGGGCGTCCAGCGCGGCCGTCGATTCGATCTGGACGATGAGGCAGGCCTCGGCGTCGGCCCGTTCCCAGTGGTTGGTGGCCCGTCCCCAACGGGCGGCCCGGGCGCTGGCCACGCCACGCACACCGGTTGGTGGGTAACGCACGGCGGCGGCCATCTCGGCTGCGTGCTCGGCGGTGTCGACCATGGGAGCGAGGATCGTGCGGGCCCCGAGGTCCATGGCCTGTTTGAGCAGCGACCGTTCGGACCGCAGCGGCCGGATGATGGGCTCCACCGGGTAGGCGGCCACGGCCTGGAGTTGGGCCAGCGTGGTCCGCACGTCGTTGGGGGCGTGTTCCTGGTCGATGGTCAGCCAGTCGAATCCGGCACCCGCCGCGATCTCGGCGGCCACCGGGTCGGCCAGGCTCAGCCACAGGCCGTACTGGACGGCACCGCCAGTCAGCCCCTGCTTGAAGCGGTTGGGTGCGATCTCGGTTGCGTTCGGCATCAGGTGAACCCCAGGGTGAACCGGCCCAGTGGGCCGTAGTCGAAGGCGAACTCGTCGCCCGGGCGGACGTCGACCGGTCGGGTGAACGACCCGGCCAGGATGGTCTGACCGGCCAGGAGAGCGAGCCCCTGTTCGGCGTACCGGCGGGCCAACCAGACGATGCCCAGCGCCGGGTGGCCACCCACGCCGGCCGCCAGTCCGGTTTCCTCGACGGTGCCGTTGCGGCTCAGGACTCCACCGACCCACCGGAGGTCCGTCTCCCGCGGGCCGATGGCCCGGCCTCCGCAGACGATCCCCGCGTCGGCCGCGTTGTCGGCCACCGTGTCGACCACCGTCCGGGTGCGGCCCGAATCAGGGTCGATTCGCATCGACCGGGCGGCCAGCAGTTCGACGGCCGGGGTCACGTGGTCGGTGGCGTCCAGCACGTCGTCGATGGTCAGGTCGGGGCCTCCCGGTGGAGCCGTTAGGTCGCGGCCCAGCACGAAGGCCAGCTCGACCTCCACCTTGGGGTCGGTGAAGGCACCGGCCCCGATCTCGGAGTCGGGGGCGAAGACCATGGCGTCGGTCAGGAAGCCGGAGTCCGGGGTGTCGATCCGCATGGCCTGCTGCATGGCTCTCGAGGTCAGCCCGATCTTGTGGCCGACGAGGATCTCGCCACGGGCCAGTCGCAGGTCCTGCCATACGGCCTGGACCCGGTAGGCATCGTCCAGGGTCATGTCGGGGTGGACCGATGTGGACTGGCGGATCTGGGTGGCCGTCCGCTCGGCATCGTCCAGGAGGCGGGCCTCGGCCACTGCCTGTTCCGCGGAGATGGTCATGTCGCTTCTCCTTCGAACCCGGCCAGCGCGTCCTCGAGGCCCTGCATCTCGGCCAGCAGCGCGTCGAGGCGTGCCGCCCCGAAGCGCTGTTCGATCTGGCCGTAGATGGCTTCTGATTCGGGGGCCACCCGGGCCACCATCCGGCGGCCCTCGTCGGTCAACGACAGGAGAGAGCGTCGCCGATCGGCGGTGTCGGCCACCCGGTCCACCAGCCCGAGCTCCTCGAGGTCGGTGAGGATCCGCGACAGGCTGGGGGCCAGGAGGAAGGTTCGCTCAGCTACCTCGCCGACGTCCAGCGGCTCGCCCGCGCCGGTCAGGGCACGTAACACCCGCCACCGCTGTTCGGTGAGTCCGTGGGTGGCCAGGTGGGGCCGGAACCGTCGCATGGTTGCTTCCCGGGCCCGGAGCAGGGCCATGGGGAGCGATCTGGCGAATGGTCGGAGGTCGATGCCCGTCGGGGGGTCGACCGTGGGAGTGGTACCGGTCATCGGGGCGCCGGTCCGGAGAAGTCGGGGGTTCCCTCGGGCAACTCGTCGGCCACCGTGTTCCGCAACGTGCCCAGCCGGGGAACCGACACTTCGACCACGTCGCCGGGCGTCAGCCACCGTGGTGGGTCGAACCGGGCACCGGCGCCCGTCGGGGTGCCGGTGAAGATGAGGTCGCCGGGCGACAGCGTGGTGAAGGTCGACAGGTAGTGGACCTGGTAGGCGATGTCGTACTTCATGGTGGCCGTGGAGTCGTTCTGGCGGACCTCACCGTTGACCGTGGTGGTGATGTGGAGGTCGTCAAGGTCGGACCGGTGGAGTCCCGGCTCGTCGTCGGGGCTGGCCTGTCGGGTGCCCGGTTCCTCGAAGGTCGTGATCCAGGGGCCGATGGCGCCGCTGGACTCCCAGTTCTTCCCCTGGGTGACGTTGAACTTGGCGTGGCGGACCCAGTCCCGGATGGTGCCCTCGTTGCCGAGGGCCAGGCCGACCAGATGGTCGGGGGCGTCGGCCACCGGTATCCGTCGCCCTCCTCGGCCCACCACGGCCACGATCTCGCCTTCGTAGTCCAGTTGCGGGCTCTCCGGCGGGCGGACGAGTGCCCGGTCGTGCCCGGTGAAGGAGTCGGGGAAGCGGACGAACACCGAGGGATAGGAGGCGTCGGCCGGGTCGAGGTACTCGGCGGCCCGACCGCCGTAGTTGACACCGATGCAGAACACCTTGCGTGGCCAGGCCAGCGGGCGTTCGAAGGTGATGTCGGCCAGCGGGTGGTCGGCGGGCTCATCGAGGTGGTCGGCGACCTCTGCGGTGCGCTCGGCGGCCACCAGCGCCTGGAGGTCGGCGACGTCGGTGATCCGGGATCCGAGATCCACCACGCCGCTGCCGGCACGGTCCAGGACTCCCCATCGGGGGCGGTCGCCGGGAAGGGAATAGCTGAGGAGTCGCATGCAGGTGGTGGGGTGGGGGTCGGGTTTCAGCGTGGGGGTTTCACGAGATTGTTTCACATGTTATACATATGGAACCGCCGAGGGAAACAGGACCTCTCCGATGCCCCACATCACGATCGAGCACTCCGTGAATCTGGCCGACGCCCACGACGTGGATGCGCTGGTGGCCGACGTCCACGCGGTGGCTGCTATCCACCCGTGGGTGCCGATCGACGGCCTTCGCACCCGGGCCGTGGCCCGCCACCACTACCTGGTGGCCGACGGCGCGCCCGCCAATGCCTTCGTCGCCCTGACCGTGCGGGTGGGCCCCGGTCGCACCGACGACGAGAAGCAGGCCTTCCTCGACACGATCCTGGACGGGGCGATCGCCTCGGTGGAGGGCCCCGACGGGTCGGCCACCAGCCTGGCCATCGCGTGGAGCATCGAGGTCCAGGAGATCGACGCCCGCTGGCGGGTGAACCGAAACCGGATCAGGACCGCCTGATGGCCGCCACCGGAACCTTCGACGAGAACCGGGAGGCCGCCGAACGCCACCTGGCCCGCTTCGCCGACCGCCCGATCCTCCACCTGGTGGGTGGTGAGGCCCAGCCGAGCGCCAGCGGGGCGACGTTCGCCAACGTCTCGCCCATCGACGGCGCCCATCTGGGTGATGTGGCTTCCGGGGACGCGGCCGACGTGGACCGGGCGGCCCGGGTAGCCGCCGACGCCTTCGTCGAGTGGGGGGCCACGCCGGGCACCGAACGCCGTCGGGTCCTCCACCGGGTGGCCGACCTGATCGAGGCCCGGGCGCACGAGATCGCGGTGGTCGAGTGCGTGGACACCGGCCAGACCATGCGCTTCATGGCCGCCGCGGCCCTCCGGGGTGCGGACAACTTCCGGTTCTTCGCCGACCGGGCCCCGTCGGCGGCTGACGGGCAGTCGCTGCCGTCAGCCGATCATGTCAATTACACGACCCGTCACCCCCTCGGCCCGGTGGGGGTCATCACCCCGTGGAACACGCCGTTCATGCTCTCCACGTGGAAGATCGCCCCGGCACTGGCCGCCGGGTGCACGGTGGTCCACAAGCCGGCCGAATGGAGCCCGTGCTCCGCCACCCTGCTGGCCGAGATCGCCCTCGAGGCGGGTCTTCCGCCGGGGGTGCTGAACGTCGTGCACGGGTTCGGCGAATCAGCGGGGCGCAGCCTCACCGAGCATCCGGCCATCCGGGCCGTGGCCTTCGTCGGCGAGTCGTCAACCGGATCGGCCATCCAGGCCCAGGGAGCGCCCACCCTCAAGCGGGTCCACTTCGAGCTGGGCGGCAAGAACCCGGTGCTGGTGTTCGACGACGCCGACCTGGACCGGGCGCTGGACGCCGTCGTGTTCATGATCTACAGCCTTAACGGCGAGCGGTGCACCAGCTCCAGTCGTCTGCTCGTGCAGGACACCATCCACGACGAGTTCGTGGAGCGCCTCACCGCCAAGATGCGCGGCGTGCGGGTCGGGCACCCGCTGGACCCGGCCAGCGTGGTCGGGCCGCTCATCCATCCCCGACACCTGGACAAGGTCGACGGTTACCGGGCCATCGCCGAGGCCGACGGTGCCGAAGTGGTGGTTGGTACGCCATGGGACGACGCCCCGGAGGGTGGCAACTGGACGGCACCTGTCCTGTTCACCGGCGCCGATCCGTCGATGCGGATCGCCCGCGAAGAGGTCTTCGGCCCCACCCTGACGGTGATGTCGTTCACCGACGAGGCCGACGCCGTCCGGATCGCCAACGACGTCGACTACGGGTTGGCCGGCTACGTATGGACCGGCGACGTGGGTCGGGCCCACCGGGTGGCCGGGGCGCTGGACGTGGGCATGGTCTGGGTCAACTCGCAGAACGTGCGCCACCTGCCCACCCCGTTCGGGGGGACCAAGGCCAGCGGCATCGGCCGGGACGGTGGCGACTGGAGCTTCGACTTCTACATGGAGACCAAGAACATCGCCATCGCGCTCGACACCCACGCCGTCCCCTCTCTGGGAGGCTGATCCGGTGAGCCTGTACGCCGTCCAGAAATTCCTGTACCAGTTGAACCGGACGCCGGACCTCCAGGACCGGTACCGGGCCGACCGTGCGGAGGCTCTGGCCGGGTTCGACCGGGCCGGCGACCTGACCGCCGACGAGGTGGCCGCCCTGGCCGCTCCCGACGTCGGCTACCTGTTCCACCTGGGCGTGAACGGCCAGATCCTCATGCATTTCGCCGCCCTGCACGGGATCGAATGGGCCGACTACCTCCAGCAGATGCGTGACGGCATCGCCACCCACGGACCGGTCCGCGAGGGCGTCTACGCCGTGACCGGCTACCCGGGTGTCGATTCCCAGGGTGCGGATCCGGGTCACCGGTCTGAGGGGAACGGGGGCTGAGGTGCCGCTCGTCTACGCCGGCGTGTGCAGCCACGCCCCGGGAATCACCGGGCGGGCCGACCAGGCCGACCCCGGGGTGCGGGCCGCCTTCGTCGAGGCGTTGGACGGTATGCGGACCGCCATCGAGGAGTCCGGTGCCGAGGCCATCGTGGTGGTGGCCGCCGAGCACTTCGCCAACTTCTTCATGGACAACATGCCGGCCTTCGCCATGGGCATGGCCGACCACTACGACGGTCCCATCGAGGACCCCGACTGGCTGGGCATCCCGAAGTTCCGGGCGCCGGGCGACCGGGATCTGTCCGGAAGGCTCGTCGCCGAGGTCATGCAGACCGTTGACGTGGCCTACAGCGAGGAGTGGCTCTTCGACCACGGCATCGCCGTCCCCCTCTCGTTCCTGACGCCCGACTTCGACCTGCCGGTGGTGCCGGTGAACGTCAACTGTCAGGGGCCACCGTTGACCCCACTGCATCGGGCGTGGGCGTTCGGTGAGGCGTTGCGACGGGCCGCCGACGCGGTGCCCGAGCGAATCGCCCTGGTGGGCACCGGAGGCATCTCCCACTGGCCGGCCACCCCGGACTCAGGGAAGATCAACGAGCCGTGGGACCGGGACTTCCTGGACCGGTGGTGCCGAAACGACCGCGATGCGCTGCTCGACTACGACGACCTGCAGGTCTACGCGGATGCCGGGCAGGGGGGATTCGAGATCCGGACCTTCCTGACGGTCAGCGCGGCGGCCGCCGGGGCGCCGGGCACCGTCCACTTCTACGCCCCGATCCCCATCTTCGCCGTGGGCTGCACGGTGGCCGACTACCGGTTGACCTGATTTCAGGTCCTTCGGCCGCTCGGCGGGGGTTACCGTCGACGGATGGTCAGGGTCGGAGTACTCACCAGTGGTGGGGACTGTCCGGGGCTGAACGCGGTCATCCGGGCCGTGGTCCGACGCGGCGAACGTCACTGGGGCGACACGCTGGTCGGCTTCCACGACGGCTGGGAGGGGGTGATCGAGGGCCGCTGGCAGGAACTCGACGTGGAGGCCATGCGGGGCTACCTGTCCCGTGGCGGCACCATGCTCGGCACGTCACGTGTCCACCCCTGGATGGCCAGCGATGCCGGCGCCGATGGATCTGATGGACCGGACAACCTCGCCCGAGCCCGGGCCACCCTGCGCGACCTGGCGCTCGACGCCCTGATCGTCATCGGCGGC
Organism: Acidimicrobiales bacterium; assembly: GCA_014239855.1. GTDB lineage: Bacteria > Actinomycetota > Acidimicrobiia > Acidimicrobiales > MedAcidi-G1 > UBA9410. The sequence continues at coordinate 7,814 of JAAZXY010000029.1, forward strand.
GAGGGATCCCTGGCCACCGCCCACCGGGCGCACGTCGAAGGGCTGGTACCGGTGGTCGGCGTGCCCAAGACGATCGACAACGACATCCCGTGCACCGAGCAGACCTTTGGTTTTGACACCGCGGTGGCCATCGCCACCGACGCCATCGACCGCCTGCACACCACCGCCGAATCCCATGACCGGGTCATGGTGGTGGAGGTCATGGGGCGCCACGTCGGTCACATCGCCACGTGGGCCGGTATGGCCGGCGGAGCCACGGTGACCCTGGTTCCCGAACATCCCTTCGACATCGACCGGGTGGCCGACATCGTCCGGACCCGTCACGAGCGGGGTCGCTACGCCTCGATCGTGGTGGTGGCCGAGGGGGCCCGACCGGTGCCCGGAACCATGGACGTCGCTGAGCCGGAGGTTGACCGCTTCGGCCACCAGCGCCTCGGCGGCATCGGCCACGCGGTGGCCTCCGAGTTGGAGGTCCGGACCGGCTTCGACACCCGGGTGACCGTGCTGGGTCACGTGCAGCGGGGCGGCACACCGACAGCCCACGACCGGGTGCTGTCCAGCCGCTACGGCGTGGCGGCGATCGACGCCGTGCACGAGGGGGGCCTCGGCGACATGGTGGCCCTGCAGGCCGGGGTCATCACCCGGGTCCCACTGGACCAGGTGATGGGCCACCTCAAGGGCGTCGACGACGACCTGTGGGACACCGCCAACGCCCTGTTCGAGGCCCGCCTCGACGATCCGATGTAAGCGGGTCGCCGCTTCGTGCGGTGTCGGGCTCCACCCCTAGCGTCACCCTGATGGGGCGGGACCAGATTGAGCGGGACCAGATTGAGCAGGACGAGGTCGAGGGGGACGCCATCGACCGGCGGGCGTGGATCGCTCTGGCCGTTTCCACGCTGGCTGCCCTGTTGACCACCATCGACATCTCGATCGTCAACGTGGCCTTTCCGTCCATGCGACGGGACCTCGGGGCCACGGAGGCGGGCCTCTCGTGGGTGCTGTCGGGTTACTCGATCGCCTCGGGGGCGTTCCTCCTGTTGGCCGGCCGTCTCGCCGACCAGAAGGGGCGCCGTCGGCTGTTCATGATCGGGGTGGCGGTATTCATGGTGGGCTCCCTTCTGTCGGGCCTCGCGCCGACCACCGGTCTCTTGATCAGCGCCCGCTTGTTCCAGGGGTTGGGTGCATCGATCCTCGGCCCGGCATCACTGGCCATGATCCTGCCCGAGTTCCCGGCCTCGCGCCGGTCGTTGGTCATCGCCGTGTGGGGTGCCTCAGCGGCCCTCGGTGCAGCCGTTGGTCCGACCATGGGGGCGCTGCTGATCGACGCACTCTCCTGGCGGTGGATCTTCTTCGTCAATGTGCCGGTCGGGTGCCTGATTCTGGCCACCACACCCCGCTACGTCCGCGAGAGCCTCGACCCCGAGGCCCGGGGTGGCTTCGATCTGGTCGGGGTGCCGGCCGGGACCTTCGGTGTGGCACTGGTGCTGCTGGCCGTCGTGCAGGGTGACCAGTGGGGTTACACCTCGGGTGCCACGCTGGCCTCGGCGGTCAGCGGCCTGTCCCTGGTCGTCCTGCTACTGGTCCGCTCGGCCCGCCACCCGAATCCGCTGCTCGACCTGTCCCTGTTCCGCATCCGGTCCTTCTGGTCGGCGGGCGTCGGCCAGATGTTCTTCATCACCGGATTCATCGCCTCGATCCTGTTCCACACCCTCACGCTGCAGGAACTGTGGGGGTGGCCGGTGCTGTCCGCCGGCTTCGGGGTGGTGGTCGGTCCCGCCCTTTCGGCGATCCTCGGGGGCCCGGTAGGGGTGATCGTCGACCGTGTCGGCCACCGCAACATCGTGGTCTTCGGTGCCCTGATGGCATCCGTCAACGGGATCTGGTTGCGTTCCACGGTCGGTATGGAGTCGTCGTGGGCCACCACGATCCTTCCCGCCCACCTGTTCCTCGGGGTGGGCGTGGCCTGCTCGTTCGCCACCTACGCATCGTTGGGCCTGCGTGATGTACCGCCAGCCCGTTTCGCCACGGCCGGCGCCACCCTGCGGACCCTCGGTTCGATCGGCTTCGCGTCAGGCGTCGCCATCGCCATCGCCGTGTTCTCCGGTGCCCGACACCTCGGACCGCTGGCCGCCTATCAGCGCGTATGGACGATCCTGTCGGCCACCTTCCTGGTGGGCGCCGCCTTCTGCGCCGTGGCGTGCCCCGGTCGGGTCAGGCAGCCGACCCGAGGCTGACCGGCATGACCTCCCGGCCCCGGAGGATGATGCGGGCGTTGTAGGTCGGTTCGCCGGCCAGCGCCAGGTCGGGGAAGCGCCGCACGAGGCTGGTCACGGCGATCTCGCCCTCCATGCGGGCCAGCGCGGCGCCCAGACAGTGGTGCACCCCGCTGCCGAACGACACGTGGCGGTTGGCGTCGGCCCGGGTCACGTCCAGATCACCGGCCGTGTCGCCCCAGAACCTCGGGTCACGGTTGGCGCTCCCCAGGGCGGTGAGCACCATCTCACCGGACGGCACCTCGACCCCACCGATCTCCACGTCGTGCATCATGCGACGCCCCGAGGTCTGGACCGGGCTGTCGTATCGGAGCAACTCGTCGGCCAACGTCTCGTCGACCGACTCGTCGTCACGCACCAGCGCCAGCTGGTCGGGGTGGCGCAGCAGGGCGTGGGTGCCGTTGCCGATCAGGTTCACCGTGGTCTCGTGACCGGCCACGAAGAGCAGGTTGGTCATGGCCAGCAACTCGTCGGCGTCCATGCGGTCGCCGTCGGACTCGACGGCCACCAGGTCCGAGAGCAGGTCGTCGGCCGGCTCGCGGCGCTTCCATTCGATGGCGTCGCGGAGGTAGGCCTCCATATGGTCGCCGCCCTCGATGGATGCGTCGACCTGCTCGGGGGTGAGATACGGCTCCAGCGTCTGGGTCATGGCGTGGGACCACGCCCGGACCCGTTCCACGTCGGCTTCGGGCAGGCCGAGCATGGTGTGGATGACGGCGAACGGGATGACGAAGGCGTAGTCGGCGATCAGGTCGATCGTCTCGTCGCCTGATTCGGATCGGGCCGTGAGGTCGTCGAGCAGGTCGTCGACGATGGTGGTGGTGCGGTCCCGCATGCGGGCGATGGACCGTGGCGTGAACGTGCGCTGGACCAACTTGCGGAGGCGGGTGTGGTCGGGCGGGTCGAGGGCCAGGATCGACGGTGGGCGGTCCTCGCCCCGGTTGCGGAGCCGGAGCATGTGCTCGGGCAGTTCGATCGACGACTCGAAGCGACGTACCGAGGTGTGGGGGTCGCGCAGGACCTGGTGGGCGTCGTCGTAGCGGCTGACGATGAGGATGCCCATCGGGTTGCGATGGACGGGGTCCTCGTCGCGGAGCCGGGCGTAGGTGGGGTACGGGTCGAGGAGGAACTCGGTATCGAACGGGTTCCAGGACGGTGCGCTCGAACCGTTGGTCGGTGTGTCGCTCATGGCGCGGACGCTACCGACGGACGGCTTCCCGGCCCGAACCGGGGTCGGGTCACAGGTGGCAGCCGACCGCGTGCCCGGTCCGGATGGCGCCCTCGATGTAGCCCACCGTGCCGGCATCGCCCACCACGTGGACCTCGACGTCGTCGCCCAGGACGGCACCGATGGCCTCGGCCAGCGACGGGTCCGGTTCCACCCCACCGGCCAACAGCACCGCATCGGCGGAGAACCGGACCTCCCGTGGTTCGGTGGATCCCGCATCGGCGTCGGTATCGGCAGGGGCGATCTCGGCAACCACCTCGTCGGGCGTGATGGCCAGCAGGCGGGCGCCGGTGTGGAAGTCCACGCCGTGGGCCCGGGCCTCGTGGAGGGCCCGCCACCGCCGCGGGTGGGCCATCTCGGTGGCCAGGTGGGTGCCCTCCTCGAGCACGGTGACGGTACGTCCCCGTTCGGCCAGGAACTCGGCCAGCTCGGTGCCGACCAGACCGCCGCCCACCACGACCACCCGTCGGCCCAGCGGCATCCAGCGGCGCGACAACGAGCGAACCCGGTTGAGATCGGTGGTGATGCCCAGCAGCCGACCCATGGTGAGGGCGGCCCGCACGAACGGGCCCGGGCGGCGGGCCCCGAGGTCGCCGTCGCCGGTCAACAGGCCGCGTAGGTCGTCGCCGGACAACACATGGGGCAGGTCCGCTCCAGGCACGTCGGGGCGGCCCCGGACGGCACCGGTGGCCACCACCACGGCATCGGGCCGCAGCGCGGCGACCATGGCCGGTGAGGCGGCGGTCCCGGTCCGGACGTCCACCCCGGCCTCGCCGATCGCCGCGGTCAGCCAGCGCACCAGGTCCCCGTTGAGTGGGGTGGTCAGCGAAGAGAACCGGGCCGTACCGCCCAGGTGGTCCGACCGTTCCAGCAGGGTCACCCGGTGGCCCCGTTCTGCAGCCACCCGGGCGGCCTCCATGCCGCCGGGTCCGCCGCCCACCACGACCACGTGGCCGGGGGTGGTGGCCGGGGTCGGCTCGGGTTCGTCCTGATGGCCCAGGCGGGCGTTCACCGCACAGACGGGGGCTGCCGACCAGAAGTTCTGGGCCACGCACACGAAGCAGTTGATGCAGGGGCGGACCAGATCGGGGCGCCCCTCGGCCAACCGGTTGGGCAGGTCGGGGTCGGCCAGGAGTTGGCGGCCCATGGCGATCAGGTCGGCACCGTCATCGGCCAGGATCCGCTCCCCCTCGTCGGGTCGGATCCGGCCCACCGCGATGACCGGCACGTCGACGGCCGCCTTCACGGTCCGGGCCAGGTCCTCGTACTGGCAGTCCAGCCACGGCAGGGGGCCCTCGGTGAACCCGGGCCCACCGGTGATCGACGAGTAGGCGGTGACGTGGATGGCGTCGGCGCCCGCGTCGACGGCCAACGCCGCGTACCGGGCGGCCAGGTCCGGGGTGATGCCGCCGTCCAGGGCCGCGTCACGGCCGTTGAGTCGGACCAGCACGGCGAAGTCCGGGCCACAACGGGCTCGGACGGCCCGCACCACGTCGACGAGCAGCCGAGCCCGGTTCTCGACGCTGCCGCCGTATTCGTCGGTGCGCTGGTTCCAGGCCGGCGAGAGGAAGGTGTCGATCAGGTAACCGTGTCCGGCGTGTACCTCGATGCCGTCCAGACCGGCCGTCTGCACGCGGGCCGCCGCGTCGGCGAACTGGTCGACCACCCAGGCCAGGTCGTCGCTGGTGGCCTCGGCGTAGGTCGGCATCTTCCCGCCGGTCAGGGTGGCCATGGACATCAACTCGTCCATGGTCGTGTCGCGCATGATGGCCATGGGGTCGGCATCGGGCAGCGGGAGGCTGGGCACCAGGCTGGGCCGGTCCTCGGCGGTGTCGACCCCGGAGATGCGGCCGTGGTGGTTGGCCTGCACGACCATCTTCGCCCCGTGGGCGTGGACGGCATCGCCGAGGCGTCGCAGCCCGTCGATCACCCCGTCGTGGGACAGCGCCGGCTGGTGGCGTGCCGTGGCCCCGTGGGGGAAGGCCACCGCCGAGGTCTCCAGGATCAGCAGGCCGGCGCCACCGCGGGCCCGTTCGGCGTAGTGGGTGATCAGCGAGTCGGTGATCAGCCCGTTATCGCAGACGTTCTGGTCCATGGCCGGCAGGACGATGCGGTTCCGGAGGTCCAGTGGCCCCACCCGGACGGGGGAGAGCAACTGAGGATGGGAGGTTCGGGCAGCGGCGAAATCTGACGACACGTCAGGAATCCTGCCCGATGGAGGCGCATCGGGCCAACGCCCGTGCCCCGGTGAATCGGAAGCAGTTACTCCGGAGAGGGCACCCCGGGGGTGGTCCTCGAGCGGCGGGACTCATCGCCAGCCAGCTTCTTCAGGGATTTGCGTCGCCAGTCCTCGGTGGTGTCCACCGCGTTGAAGGTGAAGCAGTGGATGCCCGCGATGCCCAACTCGGCGGCCCGACCCGACAGCGGGGCGATGAGCTTGTTGGGGTTGTAGCCGCCGGGTGACAGCAGCCGGATGACCGACGTCTTGTTCTTCTTCAGGTAGCGGGCCGAGTGGCCGATCCCCAGGCGGATCGAGATGGTGAGCAGCTTGGTGCGGTCCACGGCCCCCGGTACGCCGAGGTGGCACGGCAGGTCCACGCCGGCCGCCCGCTGGCCGGCCAGCCAGTCGCCGATGGTCTGGGCTTCGAAGCACATCTGGGTGGCCATGTAGCCCTCCAGCCCGGCTTCGCGGATCAGCTCCTGCTTTTCGACGAGGGCGTCGACGAGGGCGTGGTCGGGAATGGTGGCGTGCCCGTCGGGGTAGGAGCCGATACCCACTACATCGATGTCGGGGCGACGGTCCAGGAACGACCGGAGGAAGCCGGCGGCGTCGGTGAAGGGTCCTCGCGGGTCGGCGTCACCACCGATGCAGAAGACCTTCTTGATGCCGATGGCGTTCACCCGCTCGACGATTCGTCCGACGTGGTCCTCGCTCTCGACCATCCGGGCCGCGAAGTGCGGGATGACGGTGAAGCCCTTCTCGGCGTACCCGGCGCACAGGTCGAGGGTGTCGTCGATGGTCTTGGCCGGTGAGCAGGTCACCGAAACGGTCGCTCCGTCCGGCAGGTGGACGCTCTGGTCGGCCAGGTTCTTCAACGGGATGAGCTCGTAGGTCATCCCCTCGAGGAGGCATCGCTGGACGGCCCGGTTCGGCCGGGATCGGGGGGTCTTGGACTGGTCGGTCCGGATTCGGGTGGCCACGCTGCCGCCCTCCTGTTGTCATTCCGGGGACGGCTGGGGCCGCCCGCTGTTGATCTGGAACTGGTGTTGCCCCGGGGCTCAGCTGAGGCCGACGATCTCGCCGTCCTCGTCGATGTCGATGCCCATGGCACCCGGCTGGGCACCGAGGCCGGGCATGGTGCGCATGTCGCCGCAGATCGGGTACACGAACCCGGCGCCCACCGAGGCCCGGACCTCCCGGACGGGAAGCGTCCAGCCGGTCGGGGCACCCTTCAGCGCCGCGTTGGAGCTGATCGAGAGGTGGGTCTTGGCGATGCAGACCGGCAGGTTCCCGAAGCCGTTGGCCTCGTAGGAGTCGATCTGCTTGTTGGCCTGCGGGGAGAAGTCCACGCCGTCGGCGCCGTACACCTTGTCGGCGACCGTCCGGATCTTGTCCCGCAGCGACATCTCGTCCGGGTAGAGCACCTTGAACTCGCTGGGCTCGTCGGCCGCCTCGGCCACCGCCTCGGCCAGTTCGGCGGCACCGGAGCCACCGTCGGCGAAGTGGGTGGTGACCGCCGAGCGGGCGTTGAACTCCTCGGCGATCTCCTTGATGGCCGCGATGTCGGCGTCGTGGTCGCCGGGGAACACGTTGATGGCCACCACCGGGGACACCCCGTGGACCTGCATGTTCTCCAACTGCTTTCGCAGGTTGTCGCCGCCCTGGTGGACCTCGTCGGGGTTCTCGGCCAGCAGGGCCTCGGGGAGGGGTCGACCGGCCACGATCTTGTGGTTCCCGGAGTGGGCCTTGAGGCCCCGAACGGTGGCCACCAGCACGGCGGCGTCCGGAGCGATGCCCGAGACGCGGCACTTGATGTTGAAGAAGCGCTCGGCGCCCATGTCGGCGCCGAAGCCGGCCTCGGTGAGGAGGTAGTCGCCGGTGTGGATGCCGATCTGGTCGGCGATGATCGACGAGTTGCCGGTGGCGATGTTGCCGAACGGGCCGCAGTGCACGAGGGCCGGGGTGCCCTCGAGGGTCTGCATGAGGTTCGGCTTGATGGCCTCCTTGAGGATGACCGTCATCGAGCCGGCCACGCCGAGGTCCTCGGCGGTGATCGGGGTGCCAGCCTTGTCGTAGCCCACCACGATGCGGCCCATGCGGGCCCGCAGGTCGGCCAGCGAGGTGCACAGGGCCAGGGCGGCCATGACCTCGGATGCCGCGGTGATGTCGAAGCCCGTCTCACGCGGTACGCCGTCCAGGCGACCGCCGAGGCCGACCACGATGTTGCGCAGGGCACGCTCGTTGATGTCCATCACCCGGCGCCACGTGATGTTGTGCATGTCCAGGCCCAGCTCGTTGCCGTGGAACAGGTGGGCGTCGAGCATGGCCGAGCACATGTTGTGCGCCGCGGTGACGGCGTGCATGTCGCCGGTCAGGTGGAGGTTGAACAGCTCCATGGGGACGACCTGGCTGTAGCCGCCGCCGGCCGCGCCGCCCTTGATGCCGAAGGTCGGGCCCATTGACGGCTGGCGGATGGCGATGGTGGCCCGCTTGCCGACATGGCTGAAGCCCTGACCCAGTCCGACGGTGGTCGTGGTCTTGCCCTCACCGAGCGGCGTGGGGGTGATGGCCGAGACCACGACGTACTTGGCCTTCGGTCCGTCGGCCATTCGGCCGATGGCGTCAAGCTTGATCTTGGCCGCGCCCTCGCCGTACAGCTCGAGGCAGTCGGCGGGGATGCCGGATTCAGCGGCGATCTCGGTGAGGGGACGCAACTTGGCGTCGCGGGCGATTTCGAGGTCAGAGGGGAACGACATTGTTCTTCTGGTTCTCCGGTTCAGGGGGGTTGTCTTCGGGGTTGTCTTCAGGGTTTTGCGGGTCGGGGTTGGCCGACGATGGGGCCGTCCAGAGCCTCGGGGAGTGTAGTCAGCGACGGGGACTGGGTCTACTGGCTGGAAAGAATCACCAACCAGAGGAAACATCACTGGTGAGGTGACATGATCAGCCGAACTCGTCGGGAATGACCTCCTTGCGACGGGCCATGAAGTCGAGCATGGCCTCGTCGGCGGCCTCGTCCAGCGGGGGCGCCTCGTAGCCGTCCAGCATCTTCTTCCAGATGCCGTTGGCCCGTTGGGCGGCGTCCAGGCTGCCGTCCTCGTCCCACTGTTCGAACGAGTCGTTGTTGGCCACGTCGGAGCGGGCGAACGCCGTCTCGAAGTTGGCCAGCGTGTGGGCCGTGCCCAGGAAGTGCTGCCCCGGGCCGACCTCCCGGATGGCGTCCAGAGCCAGGCCGTTGTCGGACATGTCCACCCCCTTGACGAAGGTGGCGGCCAGATTGCACTGGTCGGCATCGATGATGAACTTCTCGTAGCCCATGGTCAGGCCGCCCTCCAGCCATCCGGCCGAGTGGAGCATGAAGTTCACGCCGGCCATCAGCGCCGGAATGAAGGTGGCCATCGACTCGCTGGCCGCCTGAGCATCAGGCACCTTGGAGCCGCAGAGGTTTCCGCCGGAGCGGAACGGCACCCCGAGGCGTCGGGCCAGGGCGGCCACCGTGTAGAGCACGAGGGCCGGTTCGGGGGTCCCGAACGTCGGGGCGCCGGTCTGCATCGACATGGAGCTGGCGAACGAACCGAACACCACGGGGGCGCCGGGATTGACCAACTGGACGAAGGTGATGCCGGCCAGTGCCTCGGCCAGGGTCTGGGCGGCCACGCCGGCCACCGTCACCGGGGCCATGGCGCCGGCCAGGATGAATGGGCTGATCATGGTGGCCTGGTTGGACCGGGCGTAGGCCTCAGCTGCGCCCAGCATGGTGGCGTCCCACGCCATGGGCGACGAGGCGTTGATGAGGCTGGTCATCACCGTGTTCTGCTGGACGAAGTCGGTCCCGAACACGAAACCGGCCAGGTCGATGGAGTCCTGGGCTCGTTCGGCGGCCGTCACCGATCCCATGAACGGCTTGTCGCTGTACTTCAGGTGCGAATACACCATGTCGAGGTGCCGCTTGGAGACCGGGATGTCCACCGGCTCGACAATGGTGCCGCCCGAGTGGTGCAGGCCGGGGTGCAGGTAGGCCAGCTTCACGAAGTTCTGGAAATCCTGGATGGTGGCGTAGCGGCGGCCACCGTCCAGGTCGCGGACGAACGGCGAGCCGTAGGCCGGAACCAGCACCGTGGCGTCACCGCCCACCTGCACGTTGCGGGCCGGGTTGCGGCCGTGCTGGGTGTAGGTGGCGGGGGCCGAGGCCTGGATGATCTGGCGGCACATGCCGCGGGGGAACCGGACCCGCTCGCCGTCCACGTCGGCGCCCGCGTCGGCCATCAGGGTCAGGGCCGACGGGTAGTCGCGGAAGTCGACACCGATTTCCTCGAGGATGGTGTCGGCCGCGTACTCGATGGTCTCGAGGCCCTCGGTGGACAGCACCTCGAAGGGCGCCATCGTCCGGGTCAGGTAGGCCCGGGTCTCGGCCGTCGCCTCGGAGCGGGCGGCCTGGCGGGCGGCTCGGCCGCCGCCACGTCGGCCAGCGCGGGCCGGCGCCTGGAAACCCTCGGCCGTGCCGCTGGTCGCGGCCTCCCCGGCGTCACTCGTCAGGTCACTCATGGGGTGTCTTCCTCTTTCACCGCTCCGTTGCGGCGTCGTCGCCGACCGGAACGCTCCGGGCCGGCCGCTGATGCGGCGGGCCGTTCAGGGAGCGTGATCCGGGTCGACAGGCAGGGGTAGTGGGCCGTCCGGTGGGGGATGGCCATGGCGTCCACGAAGTGGTCCTGGAACGCCGGTTCGAGGGCCGTCTCGATCTTCTCGATGCGGTTCACCACGTCGACGATCGACCGGCGGGCCGAACCGGACAGCAGGGCAATGGCCGCCCCGGCGCCTGCCGCGTTGCCGACGCTGGACACCCGGTCGGGATCACAGTCCGGCACGAGGCCCAGCACCGTGGCGTGGATGGTGTCGATGTGGCTCCCGAAGGCACCGGCCAGCCCGATCTCGTCGATGGTGTCGATCCCGAGGTGGTCCATGAGCAGGCGGATGCCGGCGTACAGGGCGGCCTTGGCCAACTGGATGGCCCGGATGTCGTTCTGGGTGATGAGCAGGCGCTCACCGTCGAGGCCCAGCTCGGCGGGGTCGAACAACACGTAGGAGAAGGTCCGGCCGTCGGGCTCGATGCGAGTCGACGGCGTCGTCCCTGGGCCATCGATCACCCCGTCGGCGTCCATGAGGCCGGCCAGCCACAGTTCGGCGACCACCTCGATGATCCCGGAGCCGCAGATACCGGTCACCCCGGTGGCCGTCGCGGCCTCGGCGAACCCGTCCTCGTCGGACCACGGCTCGACGCCGATGATCCGGAAGCGGGGCTCGCCGGATGTCGGGTCGATGCGGACCCGTTCGATGGCGCCGGGCGTGGCCCGCTGGCCGGCGCTGATCTGGGCGCCCTCGAAGGCCGGGCCGGTGGGGCTGGACGCGGCCAGGATCCGGCCTCCTCCCGACAGCACGATCTCGGCGTTGGTGCCGACGTCCACGACCAGCCGGGTGTCTCCGGACTCGTCGGTGGCTTCCTGGTCGGCCGGCGGCTGATCGACAGGTTGGCCGAGCCGGGTGGCCAGGATGACGCCCGCCGTGTCGGCGCCCACGTGGCCGGCGATGCAGGGCAGCACGTGGGCCCGGGCCGCCGGGTGGGCCTCGATGCCCAGATCGGTGGCGGCCAGGTCCAGGGCCTCGTCGACGGCCAGGGCGAACGGGGCCCCACCCAGCGGGATGGGGTCGTAGCCCAGGAAGAGGTGGTGCATGACGGGGTTGCCGACCAGCACCAGCTCGAGCACCTCGTCACGCGTGGTGTCGACCTGCCCGACGAGGTCGCCCACCAGCTCGTCGAGGGCGGCACGCACCACGTTGGTCAACTCGACCTCGCCGCCCGGGTTCATCATCACGTAGGAGACCCGACTCATGAGGTCCTCGCCGAACCGGATCTGGGGATTCATGGTCCCCGCGGTGGCCAGCACCGCGCCGGTGGCCAGGTCGCAGAGATGACCGGCAATGGTCGTCGAACCGACGTCCACCGCCACGCCCAGTGCCCGATCCCGGAGGCCCGGCCAGACGGCCACGATCCGATGGTCGTCCCGGATGGCCACGGTGACCCGGCGGTTGCCGGCGGCCAGGGCCCGCTGCACGTCTGCCACCAGGCCGTCATCCACCGTGAGGTGGTGGAGGTCCCACTGGGTGGCCAGCGAATCCACGAGGCGTCGGATCTCGCCGATCGACTCGTCCAGCGTGGGCTCGGGCACCTCCACGAGTCGCAGGACCAGCACCGGGTCGAGCGCCAGGTCACCCAGGTCGACGTCCTTGCGGACCACCTGGCGGTGGACCTGGCTCTCGGCCGGAACGTCGACCACCAGGTCGCCGCAGATGGTGGCCGCGCAGCCCAGTCGGCGATCGTCGGTCAGGGGGCGTCGGCCCCGGTAGTCATCCTCGGTGGTTCCCCGGATCGAGACGTGGTCGACGGTCGCGTTGATCCCGTGCTTGGCGAACTCGCCGAACGTGGGCGTCACCTGGCAGCGGCCGCAGATGCCGCGCCCCCCGCACACCGAGTCGAGGTCGACGCCCAGTTGCCGGGCGGCGTCCAGCACCGAGGTGCCCTCGGAAAACGACCCGCGCAGCCCAGAGGGCGTGAAGACGACGAGGTGCTCGTCGGAACTTCCGGCGGGGTCGGTCATGGGCTGGTGGCTGGTGGCTGGTGGCGGTTGCCGGGACTCAGGCGCGCCGGCGGCGGTTGCCGCGGCGTTCGCGGGCGCCGGCCGGAGCATCGGGGTCACGGTGGTGGCGGATCCACGTGGCGCAGTCGGTATCGGCGCCGGCCAGCACGTCGGCGGCCTGGATGGCCGTCTTCACCTCGGGGTGCAGCGGGCTCATGATGGCCGAGGTCATGCCGTGGCTGATGGCCATGGCCAGGAACGTGCCGGTCACCGCGTGCCGGTTGGGCAGGCCGAAGCTCACGTTGGATGCCCCGCACGTGGTGTTGACCTTCAACTCCTCGCGCAGGCGACGCACCAGCGTGAACACCTGCTGGCCGGCCGTGCCCATGGCCCCGATGGGCATGACCAGGGGGTCGACGACCACGTCGGAGGCCGGGATGCCGTGGTCGGCGGCCCGTTCCACGATCTTCTTCGCCACGGCGAACCGCACGTCGGGGTCCTCGGAGATGCCGGTGTCGTCGTTGGAGATGGCCACCACCGCGGCGCCCGCCCGGGCGACCAGGGGAAGGACCCGTTCGAGTACCTCGTCCTCGCCGGTGACCGAGTTGACCAGCGGCTTGCCCTGGTAGACGGCGATACCGGCCTCCAGGGCCTTGATGATCGACGAGTCGATGGACAGGGGAACGTCGACCACCGACTGCACCAGCTCGATGGCCCGGGCCAACAGGGCCGGCTCGTCGGCCAGGGGGATGCCGGCGTTGATGTCGAGCATCTGGGCGCCCGCCTCAACCTGGGCAATGGCGTCGGCCTCCACCCGGCTGAAGTCGCCGGCCTTCATCTCCTCAGCGAGGAGCTTGCGGCCCGTGGGGTTGATGCGCTCGCCGATCATGACGAACGGTCGGCCGAAGCCGATGGCCACCTCGCGGGTGGCGGAACTGAGGATGGTGTCGGTCATCGGGGAGATGGCTCTCTGTGTCTGCGGGTCGGGTGTGTGAGTTGGTAACGCGCTGCTGGGTTCAGTCGTCGACGCCACCCGAACGCACGAGGCGCTCGAGTCGGTCACGGTCGTAGGCGGCGTCGATTCGGGCCGCCTCGTCGGCCACCGCGGCAGCCATGTCGGTGGTCAGGGGGACTGACTCGCGGCGCCACTGGGCCACGTAGGAGTCGGTGTCTTCCATCCCGGCGATCATGGCCGCCCGGTCGATGGCGTGCTGGAAGCGGGCGTCGAGCAGGGCCTTCTCCCGGGTCCGTCCCTGCTGGGCGGTGATCTGGGCGGGGATGTCGCGCCAGTAGATGGTGACGAGTTGGGCGGCCATGGAATCAGTGGGCTCCTGAGGAAAGCGGTGATGGGGTGGGTTCGCTGATGGCCACCGAGGTTCCGGCGAGCGAGGTCCCGGCCAGCACGTGGGTCTCCAGGTTGGCGAGACCGGTGGGTCGGTGTTCGAAGGCCAGGCCCAGTCGGTCGGCCGCCGCCCTGGCCCGGTCCACCAGGTCGGGATCGTCCACCTGGGAAAGGTAGGCGAGGCGTCGGTAGTTGCCGAAGAGGGATTCCCGCATCTCGGGGTGGGTGTCCAGCCAGAAGGCCTTCACCACCAGTCGGTCGAAGTGCTTCGCCAGGTAGTCGGTGAGGAAGAAGGTGCCCAGTTCCTCGGCGTGCAGGTCGGCGAACGCCGAGGACCCAGCCAGGAACTCGTAACAGTGGTCGCCGGGTAGACGGTCCACGCCGAGTTCGTCGCACACCGCGTCGAGGCGACCGCCGGTGCCGCAGTCCCCGTAGCCCACGAAGATCCGCTGGTAGCGGTCGGCGGCGGCCCGGACGCGGGTGGCCACGGCGTCGGGAATGACGTCGGGCGTGTTGTGGTACGAGGCGGGCAGGCACTCGACGTCGACGTGGGTGAGGCCGTTGGCCTCCACCACCTGGAGCAGCTCACGGGCGAGTGCGCCACAGGCGACGACGAGGGTTCGCCCGCCGGGTGCCTCGAAGGCACCGGTGGGCTCGTTCACCGTCCGGGTCAGGCGGCGGCCGCGGCCCGGCGCTCGGCCACCAGGCGGCTCGCCGTCTCGGCGGCCACCGCAGCGTCGCGGCAGTAGGCGTCGGCCCCGATGGCCTCGCCGAACTCCTCGTTCAGCGGGGCGCCACCGACGATGACCGAGTACTCCTCGCGGAGGCTCTTCTCCAGAAGGGTGTCGATGACGACCTTCATGTAGGGCATGGTGGTGGTCAGTAGGGCCGACATGCCGAGGATGTCGGGCTTGTGCTCGTCGAGTGCCCCGAGGAACTCCTCGACGTCGGTGTTGATGCCGAGGTCGATGACCTCGAAACCGGCACCCTCGAGCATCATCCCGACCAGGTTCTTGCCGATGTCGTGGATGTCGCCCTTGACGGTCCCGATGACCACCTTGCCGATGGGCTCGGCACCCGTCTCGGCCAGCAGGGGCCGCAGGATGGCCATGCCGGCCTTCATGGCGTTGGCGGCCAGGAGTACCTCGGGCACGAAGAGGATGCCGTCGCGGAAGTCGATGCCGACGATCCGCATGCCCTCGACCAGTGCGTCGTTCAGCACCTTGCTGGGGTCCCAGCCGCGGCCGAGGAGGATGTTGGTGCCCTCGGTGATCTCGTCGGCGAGACCGTCGTAGAGGTCGTCGTGCATCTGGGCGGTGAGATCCTCGTCGCTGAGGTCCGCCAGGATGATCTCTTCTTCGATGTCCTGCTCTTCGGCCATGGATGCGCTCCGTTGCGAATCGGGGGACGCGTGTACGTCCCGTGGTGAGCCGTTGCTGCCTCGGGGGGCGGGTGGAACGTCGTCACGGTAGCCGGGATACTGGTCATTGGTTTCCCGACAGGTGGGAAGATCCTGTATGGTGGGAAATCTACTGATCCCCGGATGGGTTGTCCACCCTCCGGAATGCACTTCCCACAGTGTGGGATGCCGACCGCTGGATCTCGGAGCGGCGTATCAGGCGGACCAGAGATGAACAGCGACGAACAGAGGCGAGCAGACACGTGCAGAGCGTCCAGAGCATTGACCGGGCCTTCAGGATCCTGACCGAGGTGGCCGATGATCCGGCGGGGATCAGCGAGCTCTCCCGGCGGCTCGAGTTGCCCACCAGCACGGTGGCCCGGCTGCTGGCCACCCTTGAAGAGCTGGGGGCGGTCGAGCGGCTGACCGACGACCGCGGCTATCGGATCGGCCCGTCAGTGGTCACCATGGCGGCCAGCGTGGATACGACGCAGAGCCTGCTGGCCGTGGCCCAGGCGACCATGCAGGAACTGGTCGACCTGGTGGCCGAGGCGGTGGGCCTGTCCATCCCAGCGGGATACGACGTCCACTACATCGGCCAGATCGACTGCGCGAACCCCGTCCAGGTTCGCGACTGGACCGGAGTCAGCCTGCCCATGCACATCGTCCCCTCGGGCATGGTCGTTCTGGCCCACTGGCCCGACGAGGCCGTCGACCGGTACCTGAACCGGAAGCTGGACCGGTACACGCCGAAGTCGGTCATCAAGCCGGACCGGATACGCGCCCGTCTGACCGAGGTACGCGAGACCGGGATCTCCTGGATGGAGGAGGAGTTCTCCGAGGGGATCAACTCGGTGGCCGCGCCGTTGTTCAACCAGGCCGGTGCCGTGGTCGGTGCCCTGCACAGCCACGGTCCGAGCTACCGATTCCCTGACGAGACCCTGCGCGACATCGTGGCCGACCGGGTGCGCTGGGCAGCCGCCGAGATCTCGTCGGCCCTCGGCTACCAGACCTGATACCGGTCCCGCTCGATCTCAGGTCCGCCAGGTGGTCCGCAACGTCTCGAGGCCACCGTCCACCGAGATGGTCTGGCCGTTGACGAACCGGGCGGCCGGCGACGCCAGGAATACGGCCATGGCCGCGATGTCCCGACCCTCGACGAAGGTCCGCATCGAGACCTGTTTCTCGTAGGCGGTCCGCAGGTCGGCGGCCGACTCGCCGGTGGCGGCCGCCTCGGCGTCGATCACCCGCACCATCCGGTCACCGTCCACCGATCCGGGACACAACACGTTCACCCGGATACCGAACTCGCCCACTTCCATGGCCAGCGTGTCGCCCAACCCGACAATGGCGTACTTGGACGCCGCGTACGGCGAACGCATCGGGAAGCCGGTGATCCCCGCCGTGGACGAGGTCAGCAGGATCGACCCGCCGCCAGCGGTCCGCATGGCCGGGACGGCCCGACGACAGCAGAGGAAGGCACTCCGGACGTTGACGGCCATGGTCCGGTCCCAGCCGTCGACGTCGAGGTCCTCGATGGGCCCGGTGGGGCCGGCGATGCCCACGTTGGCGCACAGCACGTCCAGCCCACCCAGGCCGCCGGCGTCGACCGGGGCCAGCACGGCGTCGAACAACTCATCCACCCCGGTGGGATCGGACACGTCGACGCCGGTGAAGCCACAGCCCTCGGGCTCTCCGCCCCGGGAAGCGGGCAGGTCGGCCACGTGTACCCGGGCGCCCGAATCCAGGAACGCCTCGGCCATGGCCCGGCCGATGCCAGAGGCACCTCCGGTGATCAGCACGCGTTGCTGGCTGGTGGCCCGTGGTTCGGCGGCCGGCGGTTCGGTCATGATCCCCTGTTCCTTCCTGGCGGCATTCCTCGTTGATGGCACCCATGGTCGAGGTGCCTGTCCCGGTCGCGGAAGTTAGCCCCCGGTCGGGTGGCCTGACGGCGCGTCAGGCGGGCGGATCCTGTGCCTCAGAATTGTCAGCATCATCTGGAGGGGATGGGTACGCTTCCGGCGCCCCGCGGCGATCGCCGTCGGGAGTCCACCCAACCGTCC
>JAAZXY010000002.1 GCA_014239855.1 Acidimicrobiales bacterium
TCACCCGCGACGACGGGATGATCCGCCTTCAGGCCGACTTCGCCCCCGATGTCGGCTCCATGGTCACCGGTGCCCTCCACGCCCTGTCCGAACACCTGTGGCGCACCGAGGACGGCCGCGCCGCCGGACCGGCCGACGCACCCGACGGCTACGACGCCCGGGCACTGGTTCGCACCACCACCCAAAGGCACGCCGACGCCCTCGTCGAGTTGGCCCGGCGGGCCACCGACCCCGCGGAACCAGACGGCGCGCCGGTCGACAACGTCGCCGACACTCCTACCGGGGACGGGTCCGACGCCAGGATCGTCAGCGACAGGGCCGGCCGGCCCCGGGTCGACCTCCTGGTGGCGGTCAGCCTCGATGCCCTGACCGCCGAGCCGCCGATGCAGCCGGGGCACTGCTGCACCGCCGACGGGGTGGCCCTCGCGCCATCCGCCGTTCGGCGTCTGGCCTGCGATGCGGGAGTCATACCGGCCGTCCTCGGTTCCGAGGGCGACGTCCTCGACCTCGGTCTCCGTCGGCGCACCGTGAGCGTGGCCCTACGCAACGCACTGGTCCTACGGGACGGGGGCTGCACCTTCCCCGGATGCGACCGACCGGTCAGCTGGTGCGATGCCCATCACCTCCGACACTGGGCCGACGGCGGACCGACCGACCTCGACAACCTCACTCTGCTCTGTTCGGGCCACCACCACGCCGTCCACGAGGGCGGCTGGTACCTCAGCCGACGACCCGACGCCATCCTCGAGTTCAAATCGCCCTCGGGGCGCCGCTTCGAGGTGGGCCCCCGCGGACGACCCCGTGGCCAGCCGCCCGTGGCAGGATCGGACCCGTGGACGCTCCCAGCTCACTTGAACTGATCGGTCGCCTGGCGCTCGCGCTGGCGCTCGGCGCGGTCCTCGGTCTGGAACGCGAGACCCGCCACAAGACGGCCGGGCTCCGCACCCACTCGCTGGTCGCCCTCGGTGCCGCGCTGTTCACCATCGCCGGCGCCTTCGCGGTGGTCGGCGAGCAGAACGACCCGTCCCGGGTGGCCGCCCAGGTCGTCACCGGTATCGGCTTCATCGGCGCCGGCGCCATGATCCGCAGCGGCTTCACCGTCACCGGCATCACCACCGCCGCCACCCTCTGGATGGCCGCCGCCTTCGGGGTGGCCGCCGCCATGGGCCTCTACCTGGTGTCGATCGTGGCCGGCGGGCTCACCCTGCTCATCGTCGTCACCTTCGGGCCGCTCAAGCCCTACGTCCTGTTCCGCCGGTCACGACGCCGCTTCGAGGTTCGCTACCACCCCGGCCACGGCACGCTCGACGCCCTGTTCGGGGGGCTCGAGTCGGTGGGCGGTCGGATCATGTCGGTCGAGACGGCCGAACGCGGTCCCGAACGGCAGACCACCATCGTCGTCCGTGGCCTCGACGACGTCGAGTTGGCCAAGGTGCTGGCCGCCATCGACGACCGCGACGAGGTCATCGGCATCGACCACGCCCCCGATGCCGGCGACTGACACGCCCCCGGATCAGGCCGCCCACTTCCCCACGAGCAACGCCGGCCAGATCAGCCCGACGCTCAGCCCGATGCCCAGCCGGACGCTCAGCCCGACGCTCAGTCGGAGAGGGCGACCAGATGCCCGGCGGGGCCATCCGGATCGACCAGCCCGGCCAGGGACGACCACCGCACGGTGGCCTCCGGCGTGCCCGCCACGCCCGGCGCCACCTGGTACCGGCCGAACCGCACCACCAGGTCATCGGTCGTGAGGCCGAACACCCGGTAGTTGGACGCCTCCGGTTCGAGACCCCGGCCGTCCGGCCACAGGCCCACCTCGCCCAGCCGGGCCACCAGTGCCTGCCGGGCGAAGAACCCGATCGTCTCCAGCCACGGACTCCCCGCCACGAACAGATCGCCCAGGCCCAACTCGGCACCCGTCTGCAGGTCGATCAGGACCGAGTCGACCCGGTCATCCACGTCGGCCGCGCCAGCCCACTCGATCCGGAACTCGTACACCACGCTGACCAGCCGGTCGTCCAACAGGTGCACGGTGCCCGAACCACGGAGTGAATCGCCTGACGAACCATCGGCGCCCCCGTCGGACTCCTCACCCGAACGACCCGTGATAGCCGCCACGAACTCGGCCCGGACCGCCTCGGTCGGACGCCGGAGCGCCACGTTCACCGGATGATCCAACCCCAGCCCATCCAACTGTGGGTGGCTCAGGTCGTAGGTCCCCGTCCCCCCGACCGTTCCGGCCATCGAGTCCACGAACACCGAGCCGTGCGCCGCCCCCGGAGCGGACCCTCCATCACCTGCGACACCATCACCGGACCCGGGGATCTTCCCCTCGGGCAGCGAACTGGTCGGGGCAGTGGCCGGTTCCTCAACGAGCGGCTCCTCGACCACAGGCGCCTCGGTCGGCTCCGGTGTGTGCCCGATCCCGTTGGCCACCATCTCCCGCCCGTCGGCCCCCGCGCAGGATGCCGACAGGAGGACAGCCAGGAGCACGGCACACACGGCCGACATCGGTGCCGAGGTCAC
This sequence comes from Acidimicrobiales bacterium, assembly GCA_014239855.1. Classification (GTDB taxonomy): domain Bacteria; phylum Actinomycetota; class Acidimicrobiia; order Acidimicrobiales; family MedAcidi-G1; genus UBA9410. Next base: position 2,527 of record JAAZXY010000002.1, read on the forward strand.
ACTGCGGGGTTCCACGAACCGGAGGGTAGCCACGGGGCACCGGACCGCCCCGCCGGGAACCCGCCCGTCGCTACCATCGCCCCATGGCCATCCGACGGAACGCCCAGCGAGCCGACTCCCGCCGTGGCCGGCGGCCCGTCGCCCAGACGGTGGCCAACGGCCCCGGCGCCGACCAGACCCTGCTCGACCTGGTCAACGGCCTGCGCGAGATCACCGAACGGGTCGGCGTCCTGGAGCACCGCTTCGATGCCCTGGGCACCTCGGCGGCCAGCGAGCCCGACGGCGAGGACGTCATGGACCTCCGGCTCCACGTGGCCCGGCTGTCCGCCGAGGTCTCACGGGTCACCGTCGGTCTCGAGGCCCGTATCGCCGAGGTGGCCGGTCACGCCGGCGTGGCCATGGCCGGCGACCCGGTGAGTGCCACCCTGCCCACCACCGGACGGGCCATTCCCACCCCGGCCCTGGCCGGCGACGAATCCTTCGAAGACCTCAGCGCGGATTCTCCGGCTCGGGCCCGCGGTACCAACCCGCCATCGGGGACGTCGGCCACCCGCCGCACCAGCGGCTGGCAGCCCGCCGACTGACCCGGCCCGCCACCTGCGGCGGGCCCGATCAGTACGAACTACTCGGAGTGAACCGGCCTGGAGCAGCGAGCCTGAACTAGCCGGCCAGATCCTCCAGGGCGTCCACCAGGTCCTGCATCCGGGCTTGGATACGCCCGAACTCGGCCCAGTCGGCCGGATCCTCGGACATGGCGGCTGCTGACGCGGCCTGCAGCCGGGCCAACTCGGCCACCAGGTCGGCCAGGTCGTCGGGCAACGGCGTACCTGAGTTCGCGCTCCCGTCGGACGAAGACCCACTCCCCGAACCGGCATCGTCGGACGAGGCGGAACCCGTGTCCGTGCTGCCGGTGACGGCGCCGGCTCCGGCCCCGGTCGAGATGCCCCGGAACAGGTCACCCAGCGACGCCCCGGTCAGCTCCTCCAGGGCCTCCTGCAGCGAATCGGCCATCACGACCTGCTCACCGACGGCCACGATCACCCGCTCCAGCTCCGGCACCGTGCTGTCGCCCTCGGCCTGCACGTACAACGGCCGGACGTAGAGGATCGAATCCTCGATGGGCACCAGCAGCAGCTCGCCGAACAGCACCGACGACCCACGCTGGCTCAACAGGGTCTGGAGACTGGCCACCGCCTCGTCGTTCCGGATCCGTTCCTCGGCCAACGCCGGACCGTCGAAGTTCGACGACGGCGGCCGGTAGACCACCAGCTCGCCCAGGCGGTCCCCGTCGCTGCGGCCCACCAGATAGGCGGCCAACTCCTTACGGGCATCGTCCTCGTCCAACGGGACATAGGCCCGCATGATCACGAACTCCGTGTCATCGCTCGACGTCGACCCACTCACCGGGCCCGACCCCTCGGGCAGGGACACCATGGTGCGGTACGGCGACATGCGACGGTGCCGGGTCCCGATCTGGAAGCCCTGCTCGTCGACCAGCACCACGTTGGCCGCACCCTCACCGGTCCGACCCGGGTCCTGGGACACGGCCCACTCCGACGCCCGCTGGTAGAAGTTCTCGGTGTCGTCGACGTGGTAGGCGCCCCAGATCTCGGACTGCAGCCGGAACAGGTCCTCGGCGTAACGAAGGTGGGCCACCAGGCTCGCCGGCATCTCCGAGATCGGGGTGAACAACCCTTCGAAGGCCGACGAGAAGGCCGCCACCATCGGATCGTCATCATCGACCACGTACAACACGACCTCGCCGGTGAACGCATCCACCGTGGCCTTCACCGAGTTACGGACGTAGTTCAGGCCGTGCCGCAACCCACTGGAGCGCGGCAGTTCGCCCACCGACGCCGGCTGCGAATACGGGTACCGGTCGGTCGTCGTGTACCCGTCGACCACGTAGATGATCCGACCGTCGACCAGCACCGGATAGGGGTCGGCGTCGAAGTGCAGGAACGGCGCCAGCTTCTCGACCCGGTCCCGGACGTCACGCACGTAGAACACCCGCGACTCATCGGTGATGAAGTTCGAGATCAACGGCTCCAACTGGCCGAATCGCAGGGAGAACGCCAGACGTCGCACCAGCGAACCCATGCCCACGCCGCCGTCGCCTCCGATGTCGGCGTACCGGACGGCCTGCGTCTCCTGGTTCTCGTCGGTGTAGTCGACCTCGTCGCGACTGGCCCCGACCACCGCGTAGCCACCAAGTCCCTCGCCCACGTAGATCTGCGGGCGGTCCAACGTGATGTCGACCGACGGGTCGATGGACACCGGCAGATTTCCGACCAGGAAGTCCGGATCACCCGAACCCTTCACCCGGGCCACCGGCGCCATGGCCACGCCGTACCCGTGGGTGAACGCCACGTGCTGGTTCTCCCACGAGCGGGTCTCGTTCAACTCCAGCTCACGGGTACCCAGCAGCACCTGAGTGGTCTCACCGTCGATCGTGTAGCGATCGGTGTCCATCTCGTCGGCGAAGGTGTAGAACTCGCGCTCGCCCTGCAGCCGGTCGAACGTGCCCTGCACCACCAGGGGGTCCAGGGTTCGGATGTTGCGCACCGTGCCCGGGTTGGCCCGCAGGTCGACCGCAGTGACCCGGTTGTCGAAGTCGGCGAGCTGCACCTCGGTGATGGCGTCCAACCCGTAGGCCGCACGGGTCGCCGTGATGTTGCGCTCGATGTACGGCGCCTCCTTCTCGGACTCCGCGGGTTCCACCCGGAGGCTCTGGATGACCGCCGGATAGATGTTGCCCATGATCAGGGCCACGAAGGCCCACAGCCCGACGGCCAGCGTGGGCAGCACCCAGCCCCGCCGCCGGATGTTCACGATGAGCAGCGCCACGGCGAACAACGAGATGAGGATCAGCAGGTTGATGGCCGGCAACTGGGCCTTCACATCGGTGTAGGTCGCGCCGGCCACCGCGCCCCGGTCCGACGTGGTCAGCTCGAAACGGGCCAACCAGTAGTCGCCGGCCCGCACCAGGGCAATGAGGCCGAGCAGCACCGAGAGGTGGGCCTTGACCGCCGGCTGCACCCGCTCGCCGGTCGTCTGGAGCCGGATCCCGCCGTTGATGTAGTGGAACATCGTCGTGACGACCAGCGTCACGATCAGCGTGGCGAACACCCATCCGACCACGAACGAGAGGAACGGCAGACGGAACACGTAAAAGCCGATGTCGCGCCCGAACTGGGCGTCGATCACGCCGAAGTCCACCCCGTTGGTGAACAGCAGCCACTCCTCCCAGCGGCCACTCACCCCGAACCCGGCGATCAGGGCGAACAGGCCCGACAGCACGAATCGCACCAACCAGCGGCGTCGGCCGACGATGAGGTGGTAGTTCCGCAGCAGGTCCTCTTCCGGACCGGGCGGACGGATGGGCGGCGCCAGGCGATCAGCGACGGTGAGGTTGGTGAACAGGATCCCGAAGAACAGGACGGTGAACAGGGCCACCAGCACCACCTGGGCGCCGAACACCGACACGAACACGCCCTCGTGGCCGAGGGCGTCGAACCACAGGTAGTCGGTCCAGAAGCCGGCGATGCCCCGCAACGACAGCATCAGGACGAAGAACGCCGACACCACGATGCCGGCGATCATCCGGATCTTCATCGAGCCTCGGGACCGGCGACGGGTCCGGGGGAAGGGGCGTGGACCGGGCGGTGGAGCGTCTTCAGGGCGCATGGATCCAGCCTACGGCCGACGACGCGTCAGCCCGTCGGTAGCCGGAGGTCGCGGGTCTGGCCGCCGTGTCGGGCCAGCGCCGCCAGCGCGTCCTCCAGCGTGGCCACCCCTTCGACCGCCATGTCCCCCGCGTGCTCCCGAGCCTGGGCGGCCTCCGAGGCCGGCACCAGGAACAGGTCCATTCCCCCCTCCCGGGCCGCCACCACCTTCTGGACGATCCCGCCGATCGGCCCCACCACGCCCGCCGGGTCGATGGTGCCCGTGGTGGCCACCTGCAGCCCTCCGGTCAACTCGCCCGGCGTGATCAGATCCAGGATCGACAGGGTGAGGGCCAGCCCGGCCGAGTTTCCGCCCACCCTCCCGGTGTTGACCAGCACGTCGACCGGCAGGTCCTCGACGTCCTCCCAGCGGGTCTGGGGCACCACTCCCATGAACCCCACCGTCTGGTCGTCGTCCCGGGCCCCCAGCACGACGGACACCATCCGTGACTCCCCGCCCCGGACCGGCTCCACCACCAGGTCGATGACGTCGCCCGGACCGCGCTCCCGAATGACCTCCACGAGGTCCATGGCCCGCAGCACCGGTCTGCCGTCCACGGTCAGGATCACGTCGTCGGTGGTCAACAGGTCGGTGGACGGCCCACCCACCTCGGCCAGGCCCACACCGGTGGCCCGGAACGGATCCACGCCGAGGTGGCGCAACGCCACGGCCACCGCCGTGGACTTCGACACGCGCATCAACTGCATGTTGAACGTCCGGTTCTCGTCCCGGGACCGACCACCGAGGACACGGTCCTCCTCGATCAGCGTCAACGACGGCTTCATCCGGGCTTCCAGCCACTCCCAGCCGTTGACCGTGGCGTCCTGACGGACCGTCGTGAAGTGGATCTCGCCGGTGGCGTTGAACCGTTGACCCGTGGTGATCATCACCTTGGTGCTCAGCGGCTGGACCGATCCGGGCCGGAACACGAAGTAGGGAACCCGCACGAACGTGGCCAGCAGCGCGGCGGCCACCACCAGCAGCACCATGGCGCCCCGCAACGGATGGGCCGGCGGGGAATGGGCCGGTGGGGCGGGCGGAGACGGCGGATCGTCCGCCAGTAGGTTCTCCTCCATGGACGCCCAGCCTGCCATGGTGCCGCCCGGCAACCGCGTCGGGTCCACCGGTCGGCGCGTCGGTCAGCACCGATGAGCCGCCGATCGTTTCGCAGCTGGGCCCTGCCGCCCACCGGCGACCTGGAATACGCCGTGGACCGGCCGTGGAGCCCCGGCGCACGCCTCGGCATCTGGTTCCACCCGCCCCGTCGGGTGGCCACCGGTCACCGGGCCCGGATCCGCTGGTGGCACCGCGTCCGCTCGGTGATCCTGCTGAGCGCCTTCGTCGTGGTGGGAGGGGTCGCCCTGGCCACCGCCATCGGCGTGGGCATCTTCCTCTCGGGCTTCCTCATCGAGCAGGCCATCGGCTGATCAGCGGCCCCCGGTGACCGATACCCACATCCATGACGATCCGCCGCCCACCCCCGAGGTGGCCGAGCGGCGCCGAAGAGCGGTACTGGCCGGCCACACCGGTGATGTCGACACGGCCCGGGCTCTGGTGTCCGATCCCGAACCGGTGGTTCGTGCCGCGGCCCTCGGCGCCCTGGCGCGTGCCGCAGCCGGCACCCTGACCGACGATGACCTGGCCGGTGGGCTCACCGATCCGGACGCCGCGGTGCGCAAGCGGGCCCTGGAGATCCTCGGTGCCCCCGGGGAATCAACCGACGAACCGAACCACAGCCTGACCGACAGGTTGGCCGGGTTGCTGGCCGGACTGCTGACCGACCCGGACCCCATGGTGGTCGAGGTGGCCTGCTGGGCAGCCGGCGAACACCCCGGCAGCGGCGAGGTCCTGGTCCAGACCCTGGTTCAGGCACTGGTGGCGGTGGCCGGTACCGACCCGGACAACCCGGGCCACGACGACCACCTCTGCCGGGAGGCCGCGGTGGCCGCCCTCGGCGCCCTGGGCCACGAAGCGGGACGGGCGTCGGTCCTGGCCGGGCTCACCCAACGGGCCACCATCCGGCGCCGGGCCGTGCTGGCCCTGGCCGCCTTCGAGGGCGACGATGTCGAAGCCGCCCTGACCGAAGCGTTGGAAGACCGCGACTGGCAGGTTCGCCAGGCCGCCGAGGACCTGCTCGGCGTGGATCCCGCTCCCGGCTAGCGCCGGCCTTCCATGAACATCACCCTCATGGCCTCGAACGACTCGATGCAGTGGCCGGCGCCCAGCACCACGCACTCCATGGGCGTCTCGACGTTCACCACCGGCACGCCCGCATCCTCGGCGATCCGGACGTCCAGTCCCCGCAACAGGCTGCCCCCACCCACCAGGCAGATCCCGTGGGCCAGCAGGTCCTGAGCCAACTCCGGCGGAGCCTGGGCCAGGCACTGCACCACCGACTCGACCATGGCGGCCACCGGCTCCTCGATGGCCCGACGGATCTCCAACGGAGTCAGCACCACCGTCTTGGGAAGGCCGCTCATCAACTCCCGACCCTTGACCTCGGCCCGACCCTCGTCAGGCGTCGGTGCCGCTGAACCGATCGTCCACTTGATCTCCTCAGCGGTCCGCTCGCCGATGGCCAGCCCGTATTCGCGACGCACATAGGCCTGGATGGCGGCGTCGATGTCGAACGAACCGACCCGCACCGCCTCGAGGGCCACCACCCCACCCAACGACAAGAGCGCCGACTCCGACGTACCACCTCCGATGTCGACCACCATGTTCCCGACTGGTTCGGAGATGGGCAGGTTGGCACCGATCGCCGCGGCCAGCGGCTGCTCGATCAACTGGGCGTCGGCCGCCCCGGCCTTCCGGGCCGCCTCGGTGACCGCTCGCCGCTCCACGGCGGTGATGGCCGACGGCACGCAGATCAGGACCTTCGGTCGGTTGAACCGACTCACCCCGACCCGTTCCAGGAGCAGCCGCACCATCCGCTGGGTCACCTCGAAGTCGGTGATGGCGCCCTTGCGGAGCGGCCGCTTGGCCACCACGTGCTCCGGGGTACGGCCGATCATGTGCCACGCCTCGTCGCCCATGGCCAGCACCTCGCCGGAACGCTCGTTGATGGCGATCACCGACGGTTCGGCCAGCACCACCCCTTCGCCGCGGGCGTAGACGAGCGTGTTGGCCGTACCCAGATCGATGGCCAGATCCCGTGCCACGGCGTCAGCGTCCGTCCGCGGCGTGGTCGCTGCCGGTTCCGGTTCCCGACCCGAGATCGGAATCCGAACCGTCGGGGGTCTCGTTGCCCAGGACACGGATGCCTCCGGATCCGCCAGTGCCCGACCGACGCGGGGGCATTCCCGGGTTCGGACGACCCGGCGCCCCGGGTGACGTTCCGTGACGTAGCGCCCGCAGGTTGGCCCGGGCCTGATTCGGATCCTCGACCACCTTCCGGGGTCGGCTGAACAACCAGACGACCGCCGACAGCACGACGGCCAGGCCGGCCCCACCAGCCAGGAACAGCACCGCCGGGTTCACGCGGTCCCCTGCGGCTCGTCCTGGTGCGACGGGTCCGGCCGGCCCGAGTCCGGCACGTCGACCACGTGCTGGGCGTCCACTCCCCAGTGCTCGCCCCCGGCCCACGCCTCGCGCTTCCAGATGGGCACGGTCTCCTTCAACGTGTCGATGCACCACCGGCCGGCGTCGAACGCCGTGTCCCGGTGGGGCGACGACACGGCCACCACCACGGCCGCCTCGCCAATGGCCAACGGTCCCGTCCGGTGGATCAGGGCGATCCGACCCAGGTCGGGCCACCGATTCCGGGCCTCGCCGGCCAGCCTTCCGAGCCTCGGCACCACCTGGGACTCGTAGGCCTCGTATTCCAGTGCGGTGACGTCCCGGCGCCCCTCGGCATGGTCCCGGGCGTCGCCACGGAACACGACCACGGCCCCGCAGTCCGGTCGCCCGATCCAGCGGGTCACCTCGTCGATGGGCAGCGGCTCGTCGGTCAACCCCACCCAGATCTCGTCGACCGGTCCGCTCGCCGGCCCGTTCACCGGCTCATCCCCGGCCCATCACCGGCGATGGATACAGCACCCGGACCGGCCCCGACGGGACGGCCGTCGAAAGGGGTCTCACCGGCCATCGGTCGCATCGTAGGTTCCCGGACCCGACCCCCGGGGGCGGCGGATCAGACGCACCACCAACCACCCCAGACCGAGGACCAGAACCCCGGCCGCAGCCAGTGAGACCTGCTGACGGGCCCGGGCGTCCATGCGGTCCAGCAGGCCCGGTTCGTGGCCGGCCACGTAGGCCTCCTCGTTGGAATGGGTGGGCTCCCAGCCCAGATCCCGGAGCCGGTCATTGGCCACCACCCACGGGTGCACCGAGTACGGAAACACGCCCGGCGGGGCCGGGGACAGCCCGGTCTTCCACAACACCCGGGTCACCAGGGCGGCCACCGGCCCGGGCAGGCGCAGCCGGGGACCCGGCCCACCCAGCTCGGCCATGACCTCCACGCCGATCCACCCGTCGGGCGCCACGTTCAGCGGTCCGTCGTACCGGGTCTGCACGGCACACACCGCGGCGGAGGCCAGGTCATCGGAATGCAGGAACTGTCCCAACGGTTCGCCCTCGTCGCTGCGGATGGACGCCGCGGCGCCCACCACGGTGGCCAGACCTCCGGGGCGTTCCTCGGCCACGGTCACCGCGGTTCGCAGCACGGTCAGGGAGCGGTCGTCGGATTCGGCGGCCCACACGGCGGCCAGTTCCTCCATCCGGGCCCGATGGACGGCGAAGGCGAAATCCGGACAGGGCCTCACCGGGGCGTCCTCGGTCAAGGGCACCGGGTTGTCGGGCCACGCCCCGTAGACCATGGCCGACGAACGGACCACGAGGTGGGTCACCCCGGCGTCGGATGCCGCGGCCAGCAGCCGTTCCACGACGGCCAGGCGGTCACGGCCCACGTCGGTGCCCTGGTCGCCGGCCGTCACCCCGGCGGCCAGGTGGACCACCACATCGACGTCGGCCAACTGTTCACGCAGATCGGTCACGGCCAGGTCGACCGTGCGGAGTTCGACACCGGGGGCCGGTGCGGTGCTCGACCGTCGATCCAGGCCGATGACCTCGTGCCCGGCTTCGGCCAGACCCACGCAGGTCTCCCGCCCGACGGCACCGGTCGACCCGGTGACCACGACCCGGCTCATCGGAGAAGCCCAGCGATCATCAGGAGCAGCGTGCCCCACCGGGCGGCGGATCGCGGGTACTCGGGGGAAGTCACTCCCATAGAGTGCCCTCGTGAGCCCCGAGGATCCACCAGAGGACCCGTTCGCCGCCTTCACCCGGGCATTCGGCGGCATGTTCCCGGGTATGGGTGCGGGTATGGGTGCGGGCCTTCCCGGAACCGGCCAGCCCGGCGACGACCCGGCACGCCAGATCGCCATGGCCATCGCGTCGGAGGGAACCAGCGAGCCCAACGTCGACCCCGTGGTCCGTATGGAATACGAAGCCCTGCTGCGCGTCGCCGAACTCCAGGTGGCGGCCTGCACCGGCCTCACCGTGGCCCGGTCCGGCACGCTGTCGGTCCGACCGGTGACCAGAACCGTCTGGGCGTCTTCGTCGGTCGACGCCTACCGCCCGTACCTGTCCAGGATGGCCCAGTTGCCCGGGGATCTGCCCGGGGGTCTGGCCGGCGGTCTGGGAAGCGTTCCGGGACTGGAGATCGACGGTGAATCGATCGACCCCGACGATCCCCGGGGTGAGCAGGCCCTGGCGTGGCTGTCGGGCCTCATGGCCGCCATGGCGCCCATGATGGCCGGGATGACCACCGGCACGATGGTCGGTCGCCTCGCCCTGCGGAGCCTCGGCACCTACGACCTCCCCATTCCCCGCCCGACCGGCGGACCCGACGACGACACCCTGCTCATCGTGTCGCCCAACGTCGAGGCGTTCAGCGCCGACTGGAGCCTTCCCGCCGACGACCTCCGGCTCTGGATCTGCCTCCACGAGGTCGCCCACCACGCCGTGCTCGGCGTTCCCCACGTCCGTGAGGCCATTGGCGACCTCCTGGCTCGTCACGCCGGGGCCTTCCGGAATGATCCGGCCGACCTGGGCGACCGACTGGGCCTGGACCTCGGCGACCTGGGCCTCGACCCGACGAACCCGGATCCGGACGCCGGCGCCGACGCTCTGGCCCGCCTCCAGGACGCGCTGGACCCCGAGGCCGTGCTGGGTGCCGTGCGATCCCCCGAGCAGGAAATGCTGCTGCCCCGCCTCGAAGCCCTGGTGGCCGTGGTGGTCGGCGTGGTCGACCACGTGATGGACACCGTGGGCACCGGGCTGATCGGTTCCTACTCCCAGGTCACCGAGGCACTGCGCCGCCGCCGGGTGACCACGTCGGATGCCGACCGTTTCGTGGAGCGCATCCTCGGCCTGAACCTCACCCAGGAACAGGTCGACCGCGGATCGGCCTTCGTGGCCGGTGTGGTGGAGCGGGCCGGCGAGGACGGACTGGCCCTGCTCTGGAGCGAGGCCCGTAACCTGCCCACCCCGTCAGAGGTGGACGCCCCCGGGTTGTGGCTGGCCCGTCTGGAACTGCCCGACACCCCCTGAGGCGCCTGACCGGCTCAGGTTCCGTCGACTTCGCCGCGGCGCCAGAAGCCGAACTGTCCATCGGGCCGGTCCGGTTCGTCCGGGGTCTCGATGCGTGGGATCGGCGGGGCAGCCAGGCCGAACCACGTGAGCGCCGCCGCGAACAGCGCCGCGATGAACAGGTAGCCGACCTCGATCGACAGCGGCAGGAACACCGCCAGGAACGCCCCGACGGCCCAGGCCAGTTGGAAGCGGCCCTCGAACTTGGCGAACGACCGGCCGTGGTTGGCCCCCGGGGCATCCCGCTGGACCAACGAGTCGAAGGCCAGTTTGGCCGTCCCGCTGCACATGGCCACCGTGCCGCCGATCAGGACCGCTCCCCAGAGCCCACCCAGCCACACGGCCAGCCCCGACAGGGTCACGCCCACGAACAGCACTCCCCGGATGATCCGTTCCTCCAGGAGGCGCCTGCGCAGGATCGGTGAGAACTGGGCGGCCACGAAGGCCCCCAGCCCGACCGAGGCGAGGACCAGACCGAACTGCCATGCCGGCGCAGGTGCGGCGGCCAGCACCGACTCACCCCGCACCAGTCCCGAACCGGCGCCGGTCGGTCGGCCCGCCGACTCGATCGACACGCCGTCACCGCCGCCCCGGAACTCGAAGGCCAACAGGAACGAGGTGAAGCCGACCACGGCGCGGAGCAACCCGATGGCCAACGACGCGGTGAGGATGCCCCGCTGACGGAGCACGGCCCGTTCACCGGCCGACACCGGCGCGTCGGCCACCAGCACCTTGGGCACCTGGATGGCCGCCACCAGCGTGAGGCCGTAGGCGATGACCGCCACCACGGCGGGCGACGACGGGCTGACCAGGAAGGCGATGCCTCCGATCCCCGCACCCACCATCGAACAGACGGCGCTCAGCATGGCCAACTTGGCGTTTGCCTCGACCAGCTCGATGTCGTTGCGGACCAGCGACGGGACCACCGCGCTCTTGGCGATGGAGTACGTCTTCTGCATCACCATCAGACCGAAGGCCAACGGGAACAACAGCAGCCCGTCGATGTGTTCGATCATCTGCCAGGCGATCAGCATCCGAGCCAGGATCGAGATGATGATCATGCCCCGCCGACCACCCTTCACCCGGTCGACCAGCGGACCCAGCAGGGGGGTGACCACGGCGAACGGCGCGATGGTCAACACCAGGTAGAGGGCGACCCGCCACCGGGCCGCATCGGGGTCGATGGAGAAAAAGATGGAGCCGGCGAGGGCCACGGCCAGCATGGCGTCGGACATGGCGCCCAGGCCGTGGGTCCGGCCGAAGCGGGTGAACGGGCTCATGGGAATGGCCGGGTTCACCGTGGCCCGTCCTCCAGGCCGATCTCCTGCTCCCACTCACCGAACGGCAGGTCCAGGCCGGTGGCCGACGCCGGCGAGATCGGCGTGACGGTGGCCCATCCATCACGGATGAGCGCGGTGTCGCTGTCGGCGGGCATCGGCTCGTCGTTGGCCACCAGATCGAGGTCCAGGCCGGTCTCGTCGCGGCCCGTGATCACCGTCCGCACGCCACCGACCGGGGCCAGTTCGGCGAATCGGACCCCTCGAAGATCGCCCAACGGGATGTCCGGAGTGTTGACGTTGAGCACGGTCCGGGCCGGCGCATCGACCAGCCACGGCAGGACCACCCGGGCGACGCGGGCCGCGGTCTCCCAGTGCACGTCGCCCGGTGCCCCGGTGGCTCCCGTCCCGCCGGTGACCATGACGTCGGCACTCACCGCCATACCCGACAGGCCGAACCGTTCCCCGGCCAGCACGGCGCCGATCGTCCCCGAGAAGAGGGTGGATCGGCCGGTGTTCGGCCCACGGTTGATACCGGCCACCACCAGACCGGGCGGCGGACCGAAACCGCCCAGATCGGACAACATTGAGATGAGGGCCGGAGGAGCGCCGACCGAGTAGCCGACCAACGCCTCGCCGTCGGGACCGGCCACACCGGGCACGACCACCCGCTCGACCGAGACCCGGTCGGGATCGTCGAGGGGACCCAGACAGGCCGAGGCCCCACTCCAGTCGGTGGACGGGGCGGCCACCACCGGTTCGTGGCCCGCATCGGCCACCGCGGCGGCCAGCGCGTGCAGGCCCGGTGAGGAGATGCCGTCGTCGTTGGTGACCAGTACGCGCACGGGATGACCCTAGGAGCGCATCGGGGCCGGTGGACCCGAGCCGCTCACTCAGACCCGGGTGTCGTCGGCCTCGTCGTGGTAGTCGAGGCGATCCACCGGCATGACCACCGCGGTCACCACGTTCAGGCTGTGGGCGGTGATCCGCTTGAGGAACCGGTACAGCAGCGCCCGGGGGACCGCGTGGGACGCCGGGTCGGTGGCGTGCACCAACTCGGTCACCAGGGCGTCGAACTCACGACGCATCTCGTCGCCACGGCTGATGTACGCCCGGGCCCGCTCCTCGTCGCGCACGGTCAGGATCTCCCCCATGAGGGCGATACGGGAGGAGATCTCGTCACGGAAGCCGATGATCCGACCCAGATCGGCGGCATCGGCGAACGACACCCCCTCCTCGGCCAGATCGAAGACGTTCTTGTTGTAGTCGCCGATCCGCTCGAGGTCCTTGATCATGTTCATGAACACCAGCATCTCGGTGGCGTCGCCGCCGGCGTGGACCGAGAAGTGGACGACCAGCTCACGGCGGATCTCCATCTCGGTGATGTTGATCTGGCGATCGGTCCGCCGGACCTCCTCGGCCACCGAAGCCACCGATCCGCCGGTGATGGCGTTCATGGCCAGATCGAAGGTGTGGCGGGCGTCGTTCACCATCCGCTGGACCTGGGCCTCGATGTGGTCGATGCCGCTGTCGTCGGGGCGGCGGAAGAAGCTCATGACCATGGGAGGGACTCCTGACGGGTTCGGGACAACGGTACCAGTGGGGTGCAACGGGGCTTGGGGCGACGACCAGCGGAATCGGCCCGGATCGGTTGGCGGCTCGTGCTCATCGGAGGAGCAGCACGCCGAGGAGGGGAACAACCACGAACATGCCCAGGGCGTACGCGATGGCCGTACTTCGTCGCTCCGCAGCGATGTTGGACATCCCGGTGGCCAGACGCAACGGCAGGTTCCGCAGGAAGCGGATCGGGTAGAAGAGCAGGATCCCGCTGAGGTTGAACAGGGTGTGCACGATGGCCACGGTGACCGCCGCGGGGTTTCCGGTGGCCAGCGAGGCCAGCAGGGCCGTGACCGTGGTGCCCACGTTGGCTCCCAGGGTGACCGGGTAGATGTTCTCCAACGTCAGGACGCCTGACGCGGCGAGCGGCACCAGCACCGAGGTGGTGATGGACGACGACTGCACGGCAATGGTGATGATCATGCCCAGCACGATGGCCACGATTCCCGAGCCCGCCCCGAGGGCCCGGTTGATGGCCGCCTCCACCCGGTCGGCAACCAGCAGGCGCATGTTCTTGGTGATGTAGCCCAGCGCCACGAAGATGCAGATCAGGCCGATGGTGATCATCAGCCCGCCCTTCCAGTTCCCGTGGGCGCCCAGGTCCACGAGGACGTCCTTGACCAGCCCGGCCGGTTTCTTGACCGCGGCCTTCAGCGGACTGTCGAACGCCGCACCGGAGCTACCCAGCACACGCTCGGTGATCCATTCCGCCGTCGTGGACAGGTACCCGGTGGCCAACTCGATGGGCAGGAAGACGGCCACGGCCAGGATGTTGAAGAAGTCGTGGATGGTGGCCGCCGCGAAGGCCCGCCGGAACTCCATGTCACGCCGGACGTGGCCGAGCGACGCCAACGTGTTGGTGACCGTGGTCCCCAGGTTGGCGCCCATGATCATCGGCACGGCGTCGTCGGGGCCCACCACACCGGAAGCCACCAACCCGACGATCACCGACGTCGACACCGACGAGGACTGGACGAGCACGGTGGCCAACAGGCCCACGAACAGGCCACCCAGCGGGTTGGACACGCCCTCGAACAGGCCGTCCACGAAGCCCTTGCCCATGACCTTGAAACCGCCGCTGAGCAGTTCCACCCCGGTCAGGAACAGATAGAGCAGGGCCAGGACGAGCAGGCCCCGGAAAAGGGTCGACATGTCGCGCCGCTGATCCGACGACGGACGGAGCGACGGCGGACCGTATGACGGGGAACCGTGGTTCGGAGAAGACATGTCGGAAGCCACCGGGGCCGAACCCTAGAAGACCGGCCCGGCCATCGCGCCCTTTACCGGGGTTTTCGGTCCGATGTGGGAGAACTCTCCCTGCAGGGACACCTGCATGGGCGGAGCGACCACTCTCCGGGTCGCCCCCACGGAGAGCACACGATCAGAAAGCAGAGCACCGAGAACCATGAGCACCCAGTTGCTGGAGTTCAATCCCTCCAACCCCCCTTCGACGGCCGAGGGCGCGGCGTCAACCTGGATGGCACGCGGCGCGTGCGCCCAGAGCGACCCGAACACGTTCTTCCCCCACGACGGCGTGGGCGTGGAGGTGGCCAAGGCCATCTGCGCCGACTGCCGGGTCACCAGCCCGTGCCTGGAGTACGCGCTGGTCCACCGCATCGAGCACGGCGTGTGGGGCGGCTGCTCGGAGCGCCAGCGTCGGCGCATCCTGCGGGACCGGCGGGCCGCCGCCCGTTCGACAGGTCTGGTCGCCGTGGCCGCCTGACCGCCCCCCTGCGGCAGTGACCCCGACGAGCCAAGCGTCGGGGTTGCTGTCGTTTTGGCGATCGGGGTTGCTGACGCTCTGGCAACAGGAACCGAAGTTCAGGCTCAGGCCTGGCCCTCTTCTTCGTCGTAGCCGAGATCCCAGGAGATGAGCACGTTCTCGCGCTCCGCGTCGCGGTTGATCCGCTCACGGTTGCGGCGGAACTGCGGGTCGTGGGGCGGCAGCAGCATCAGGCGGGCATGCACCCGGTCACGGAACAACTCGATCATCTGCGGATCGCCGAAACTGGACCGGACCTCCCAGTGGGGGGCTGACGGACCGAGGTAGACGACCTTCACGTCGCCGACCGGCGGCTGGGGCGGGAGATCGTCGGGGAAGGTGCTCATGGGCGGGGAGTGTACCGGTGGCCTGACGGGCCCCGACCGGCCCGATCAGTGGAAGCGACGGCTGTCAGGCCTCGTCGACCACCGGGCCGGATCACCCCGTGGAGCGTCTACTCCTCTTCCGTTCCGGAATCCTTCTCCGACCGGGCGTCCGCTGCGGCCTGGCCCTCGGCGAGCCCCTGCTGGAGCTCCTTCTGGGCCTTGCCGAGGTTGCGGGCCAACTTCGGAATCTGGTTCCCACCGAACAGGACCAGGGCGATGACCGCCACTATGAGCAGTTCCTGAGTCCCCAGAAAGGCAAGCATGCTCATGGGAGGACCCTACCTGCCGGCCCGTGGCCGATGTTCAGACGGCCTCGGCGGTCCGGGCGGCAGCCTGGCGTTCGAGCGCCCGCTGGCGACGGATGCGACGACGCTCCCGCTCGCTCATCCCACCCCAGATGCCGAACTTCTCACCGTTGGCCAACGCGTACTCGAGGCAGTCCTCCCGCACGATGCAGCCCCGGCACACCTCCTTGGCCTCTCTGGTGCTGGCACCCCGCTCAGGGAAGAACAGGTCGGGATCCACGCCGAGACAGTTCGACGAGTCCTTCCAGTCGGTGTCCAGATCGGGTTTCGCGATGATCCCCATGTTGCTGATCCGCCTTTCACCGGTCGATCGACCGGTCGTTCCGGTCGCCGGGGCCGGTCTCGGTCCCCCGGGACCCCCGAGGGGATCCCTTCAAGGGAATTACACCACTGTGATTCCCCGAATTGCAAGGGAAATCCCGGATTTCCCGGTGTTTTCGCCTGCCTCCCGGCACCCCATCAAGGCCGGATCAGGGGCCGATCACCGCCTGATCAGCGGCGGGATCGCACCGTTCGACGTTGCTCAACGAAGTCGACCAGCACGTAGTCGCCCAGTTCCCGGTTGTCGGTCATGAAGGCCCGTCCCCCGTTCAACCGGGTGACCTGCTCGATGAACCGGGTCAGGTGGGGCGTGGCGTCCAGCATGAACACGTTGATCCGGATGTCGTCCCGGGTGCATCGGCGGACCTCCCGCAGGGTCCGGTCCACCGTCTCCCGGGTCGGCGGATAGCTGAACAGCGGTCGTCCGTCGTCGGTCAGATGTGCGGTGGGTTCCCCGTCGGTGACCATGATGATCTGCCGGTTACCGGGCTGGCCGGCCAGCATCCGGCGAGCCAGGGCGAAGCCGTGCTGCATGTTCGTGCCGTACACGTAGTCCCACGACACCTCGGGCAGTCGTTCCGGTTGGATCTCCCGAGCCGACTCGCTGAACGTGACCACCCCCAGGTAGTCGCGCGGATACTGGCTGGCCATGAGTTGGTGGAGGGCCATGGCCGTCTTCTTGGCCGGCAGGAAGTTGCCCCGCATGGGCATCGAGAGCGACAGGTCCAGCATGAGGACGGTGGCTGCCTGCACCTCGGATTCGGTCCGTTCGATGGCGAAGTCGTCGACAGTGAGCGACACCGGGGTGCCCTGACCGTTGCGGGCCACCGCGTTTCGCACCGTGGCCTCGATGTCCAGGTCGAACGGATCGCCGTACTCCCACGGCCGGGTCGTGTACTCCCGCTCGTGGCCGGCACCGTCCTGATTCTGGTCATGGCGGCCGGACCGGTCCCGACTCAGCCGCCGGTACAGATCACCGAGGGCGTTCTGCCCGAGCCGTCGGATGGCCCGCGGGGTGAGCTGCAGCCGTCCCTCGGTCTGTTCGACCAACCCGGCCTCGGTCAGCATCTCGGTCAGGTCGGCCAGCCGATCCAGGCTGTCGGCCGCGTCGTCATCGAGCAGGTCCCGCACCCGGTCGATGTCCACCTCGGCCAGGGCCCCGGGCGATGCCGCACCACGCAGCATCTGTTCCAACCGGTCCAGATCGGCCAACTCCTCCATGGTCCCCATGGCCTCGTCCATCCCGACCGGTTGGTCTCCGGTGAACTGGCGTGCATCCTCCCAGCCCATCTCCGGGAACAGGCCCTGGAGGGCGTCGCCCAACTGGCTGACCTGCCACGACAGGTCCAACCCGAGGTCCGGGTCACCCAGCAGCTGGTCCGAGAGTTCCTGGAGTTGGGCCCGCTGCTCGGGTGACATCGAGTTCATGACCTGGGCCATGGCGGCCATGCGTCGGGCCATGGCCTCCAGCAACTCGTCCAGCGTCCGTGGGTTCTCGGGGAAGAAGTCACCGAACCGGTCCATGAACCCGGCGAACGCCCGGGCCTCATCGGCAGGGTCCACGCCCTGACGGCGGGCGTCGAGCATGGCGTTCAACTCGGCCAACATGGCGACCATCCGGGCCCGGTCCTCGGGGGTCGTCTGCTGGGCGGCCTCGGTCACCTGGTCCACGAACTGCTGGGTGAGGCGGTCACGCAGCGTCTCGAGGAGTTCCTCGAATCGTCGACGGGCGTTCTCGGACGCGAAGTCGTGGTTCTGGAGCCCCCGAACCCGACCAGCCAGGTTCTCGTGTTCCAGGAGGCTGAGGTCGTCACGGGCCGCCTGATGGGACGGGTCGTCCGACTCGTCCAGGGCAGCCTGCTCGGTCTCGATCACCTCGCGTAGCGCCTCGTCAACCTCGGCGAACACGCCGCCCAGGTCATCGCGCTCGAGACGCTCCCGGCGGGCCTCACGGAGCCGCTCCAGGATCTCCCGGATCCCCTGCAGATGCTGGCCGTCCACGTCGAGGCCCTGCTGCATCATCCGTCGGAGGGCCGAGTCGGGATCGCCGTGCTCGATCAGCTCGTCACCCATGGCCCGTAGGAGTGCGTCGGCGTCCAGATCGGGCACCTGCTGGGTCCCGTCCCAGCGGGAGTAGGTGGCCCGTCTCGCCCCGGCACCACGGGGCCGCCGTCCGGGTCGCCTGCCGGTCACTGTTGCCAATCCCCGTCCGGGGGGCCGGCCTCAGCCTCACAGGTCACAACCCCATTCTGGACCAACCGGGCCGTCAGACTTGCCCCATCGGGACCCGACGGGGGGTCCGCCTCGAAACGCACCGGCAGACCGAGCAGCGTGGGTCGGCGATAGCGGACACGGACCGTCCGCGGCGCCCGGGCCCGGCCCGCACGGGCCTCCGCGCGGGCCACCACGTGCTCGAACCCTGCGGCGATCGCTCCACCGTGGACGCACCCCGGGGGGCCCTCATGGGTCAGGGTGAAGGTGGCGTCGGCCACCACCATCGGTCCGTCGCTCCCATCGACGAGCGGGCCAGCGATCGGATTGTGGACACCAGCCACCGGATGGCCACCCTCGATGACCTCCAGACCGGCTGCCGCCACCTCCAACCGGTCGGCCAACGCCTCGGCCTCCACAGCCAACGCCGACGTGGTCTCCGGATCGGCGACGTGGGTGACGACGTGCAGCACCAGGGCGCGCACGGCCTCGGCGACGGACGCCGACGGTTCGACCCCGCTCATGGAACGTCTCCCTGGGCGACCGACTGCAACGACCGGATGGCCTCCAGGCCCACCTGATCGAAACGTCGAAAGGCCCCCGAGGCCTCGGCGGTCACCTCGCCGTCCTGGATCAGCCGGCCGGTGGCCACCACCACCTTGTCCCGGAACCAGTCGACGTCGGCTTCGAACCGGCACGGCACCCCCACCCGGGTGGGGGCCCGACGGGTGCACGTGAGCTCCATTGTCGGACCGAACATCGAGTGGATGCGGTTGGCCATGGCCAGCACCACGTCGAAGCAGGCCGAGATGACCCCATCGTGGACCTCTCCGGGTGGGCCCTCGTGGAGGTCGGTGAAGGTGGCGAACCCCACCAGTCGGTCATCGGCGACGTCGAGCAGGATCGGGGAGATGGGGCTGTACAGCCCGCTCACCATTCCGTACGGATTCCCGACGCGTACCGTGCCGCTCCGGTCTCGTTCAAACTCCTGATCAGGCCCCACCGACCGGGCCGGATGGTCATCCACCGATCCGTCCGGGTCATCCGGTGCCACGGTCGGCGACGGGACCAGAGCGGCCAGCCGATCGACGAGGGCGTCGAGGTCACCCCGGACCGACGCATTGACCACCTCGGGGGCGCCGGCCAGCCTCGGGGTGACGGCCACGATCCGGCGCACGGCATCGACCAGCCGACGCAGCTCGACCTCGCGCCCGGAGATCCCGGCATAGCCCACGGGGACGAACGGCCCGTCGGGACCGTTGACCCTGAGCAGGTCGTCGGGAGGCTGCAGATCGGTGGCGGACGGTGGCACCCCCAGAGCATGCACGCCCCCGACAGGGAACCACCAGTCGACCAGCCCGTAACGTCATGGGAACCATCGGGCGCGCCCACCCAGACCCGCCACCCAGATCCGCCACACAGAAACAGGAGCCACCATGCCCATCAACCCAGACGCCGTCGGATCGGTCGGCGAACCGACCGAGATCTCCTGGAACTCCAAGCAGAGCCTGCTCTACGCCCTGGGCATCGGTGCCGGCGTGGCCGACCCGACGGGCTTCGAGCTGGAGTTCACGACCGAGAACTCGGACGGGATCAGCCAGCGGGCCTTCCCGACCCAGGGCGTGGTCATGGGCGGAGGCGGCACACCCGACTTCGGCAGCTTCAACCCGGTCTTCATGCTGCACGCCGAACAGTCCATCACCTGCCACCGGGAGATCCCCGCCGAGGGCACCGGTGTGGCCACCGGAAAGATCGGTCCGATCTGGGACAAGGGCAAGGCGGCGCTCGTCTACCTCGAGACCGACGTGACCGGCCCGGACGGCGAGCCGCTGTGGTCGACCAGTGCCGGCCTGTTCCTGGGCGGCGAGGGCGGCTGGGGCGGCGACCGTGGCCCGTCGGCCGACTGGGCGGCACCCGATCGCGACGCCGACCATGTCGTCTCCTACGCCACCCGCTCCGATCAGGCCCTGCTCTACCGGCTCAGCGGTGACCGCAACCCGCTGCACTCCGATCCGACCTTCGCCTCGGCCGCCGGATTCGACAAGCCGATCCTCCACGGCCTCTGCACCTACGGGTTCACCGGCCGGGCCCTGCTCCATGCGACGTGTGGTTCGGATCCGGCCCGCTTCGGCGGCATGGGTGGACGGTTCAAGTCGCCGGTCATGCCCGGCGAGGTCCTCGACGTCCACGCGTGGGAGATCGACGACGCCACCGTCCTGTTCCAGGCCCGGGTGGGCGACCGCGTGGTCTTCGACTCCGGTGTGCTGACGCGTCGCTCCTGATCGACTGCCTGTCCCCCGACATCTTCCTGTCCACCGACACCTGCCTGTCCACCGAAAATGGGTCGACCCCGAACCGCTCGAACAGAAGCACTGCCGGGCTTCCTCTGGGGGGTCACCGACTCGTCGTTGTCGGCCGAAGGGGTGGCGCCGACCGCCGACTGGTCGCGCTGGGAACGCGACGGACGGGTACCGACCTCCGCTGACGGCGCCGGGTTCGCCAGCGACCATGCCGACGACCTCCGGCTGACCGCCGCGCTGGGCTTCACCGACGTCCGCATCACCGTCGAGTGGGCCCGGCTCGAACCCCGCCCCGGGGTGGTCGACACCGACGCCCTGGACCGGACCCGCGAGGTACTGGCCTCAGCCGTCGACGCCGGGCTCCGACCGTGGGTCACCCTGGTCCACGGCACCCTGCCCGGTTGGTTCGCCGACGACGAGCAGGGGTTCGCCGAGCCGGCGAGCCGAAGCAGTTGGTGGGCCCGCCACGTCGACCGCACGGCCGAGGCCCTCGAGGACCTGGCCGCCGGATGGGTTCCCATCGAGGACCCCATCGGATCGGCGGTCCGGGGGCATCTGCTGGGCACCCGGCCTCCCGGCAGGACCGATCCCGAGGCGGCCCGGGCCGCCGTCGAGGGTGCGTTGGAAGCCACCTTCGAGGCGTGGCGACTCCTGCAGAGCGGCGACGCTCCGGTCATGGGCGTGTTCGGCGCACCGTCGGTGTTCGCGGCGGCCCCCGAGGGGGATGCCGGCGGTGGGCAACAGGTCAGAAGCCAGGCCGGGCAACAGGCCATGGCGCTGGCCCGCGAGCAGGCCCTCCACTGGGAGCGGGTGCTCTGGGATCCGTGGCTGCGCGCCCTGACCGACGGTGAGGTGGCGTGGCCCTGGAGCTCACCGGTGGACCGACCGGAACTGGCCGGCGCCTTCGACCTGATCGGCGTGATCGGCGACCATCCCGTCGCCGTGGATGCCGACGGCACCCCGGGGCCCTACCCGGCAGGTGCCCGGACGGACGCCACCGGTAGCGCGCCCCTCCCCGAGGAACTCGGCGTGGCTCTCCGTCGGGTCCACGACCGGCTCGACGGTCGCGATCTGGTGGTCGCCGGTTGGGGCGTGTCGACGACCGACGACGACTGGCGCGACGAATTGCTGCACGACGTCGTCGCCCAGGTCGAATCGGCGGTGGCCGACGGGGTGCCGGTGGTGGGCCTGTTCCACGACGCGTTGCTGGACGGTTACGCCACCGCTGGTTGGGGACCGGTTCCGGGCTTCGCCGGGCCCCGCGGGTTGGTGACGCGGGATCGTCAGCTGAAGGAGAGCGGTCGCTGGCTATCCGAACACGTCACCGGACGCCCACCAGCGGCTTCACTCTCCTAGGGCAACCAGCCTCTACAGAGATCAGCCCCCGGGGCGTTCAGTCTCCGGAACCGGCGCTGGGGGACTCCGAGCCTCTCGACGAGTACCGGGACCGCGGACCCGAGACCTGCTTGTTGAGCCGCCGTGACAGGTGCAGGCCCTCGAGCACCAACTCCACGGCACTGGCCAGCAACGCCGTCCCGCTCCCCGTGTCCGGGACGGGCTCGTCACCCATGACCGCTGCGGCCGCCGTGGACAGGGCCGGAATCTCGGTCGCCACCTCGGCGTAGGCCGATGCTCCGAGATCGTCACCGGTGGACACGCCGTCATGGGTGTCGAACGCCTCGACCACCCCACGGTGCAGCGACCCGGGCACCAGATCCCGGAACACCGACAACACGGCGGCCTGCACGATCCGGCCGAGGATCTCACCGTCCCGGTCCTCGTCCAGGCTGTCCACCTCGACCTTGCCGGCCATGGCGGCCGGGAGCGCATCCAGATCCGAGACCCGCGGCACGGCCACCGATTCACCGGCCCGCACCGCCCGTCGCAACGCATTGGCGGCCAGCGCTTCCTGGCACGCCACCGACATGCGGACCGACACCCCGGACCTCTGGTTCAGATGCGGACTCCGTCGGGCCTCCTGGGCAATGGTGGCCACCACCCGGGTCATGAAATCGGGGATCACCACCTCGACGCCCTCGACCGTCGGGATGGTGGCCTCCTGGACCACGATGTCCATCTCGATCTCGGCGTCCAGCGGGTAGTGGGTCCGGATCTGGGAGCCGAACCGGTCCTTGAGCGGCGTGATGATCCGACCCCGGTTGGTGTAGTCCTCCGGATTGGCCGACGCGAACAGGACCACGTCCAACGGCAGGCGAACCCGGTGGCCACGGATCTGGACGTCGCGTTCCTCGAGCACGTTCAGCAGCCCGACCTGGATCCGTTCGGCCAGGTCCGGCAGCTCGTTCATGGCGAACAACCCCCGGTTGGTGCGGGGCACCAGGCCGTAGTGGATGGTCAACTCGTCGGACAGGTAGCGGCCCTCGGCCACCTTGATGGGGTCGACCTCGCCGATCAGGTCGGCAATGGAGGTGTCCGGCGTGGCCAACTTCTCGCCGTAGCGGTCACTGCGATGCACCCAGTCCAGCGGCGTGTCGTCGCCCTTCTCGGCCACCAGTTCCCGGCCGTGGCGCGACACCGGGGCGTACGGGTCATCGTTGATCTCCGATCCGGCGACGATGGGCATCCACTCGTCGAGGAGTTCGGTGAGGCCGCGGATGAGACGCGTCTTGGCCTGGCCCCGTTCACCCAGGAAGATCACGTCGTGCCCGGCCAGCAGGGCGTTCTCCAGTTGGGGGAGCACGGTGTCCTCGTAGCCCAGCACCTCGGCGAACAGGGGCTCGCCGGCCCGGATACGGGCCACCGCGTTGCGGCGCAGCTCGGCGGCCACCGGAATCGATTCCCAACCGGTGGCCCGCAGTTCACCGACGGTCGTGGCGGCGGGCGGGGCTGACCGGGTCATGGCGGGCACCATAGCCACCGGTCCCCCGTCGGTATCCGGTCGGGCCTAGCGTCAGGGAATGGACACCCCCGGGGCGCTGCCCGGACCGTGGCGGGCCGTGGAGGCCGACGAGACGCTCCGGCGCGACTTCCCCCTCGAGGACCTCGACGACGGCGACTGGCCCGAGGTCACGGTTCCCGGGGCATGGCGCAGCACCCCGCAGTTCGCCGAATCCGACGGACCGCTCCTGTATCGCACACGCTTTTCCACCCGGACGCCGGAGCCCGACCGACGGACCTTCCTGGAGTTCGCCGGGGTCACCTTCCAGGGCGACGTGTGGCTGGACGGTTCCTACCTGGGGCCCACCGAGGGGTCGTTCATCCCCCACCTCCTCGAGGTCACCGAACCGGTCCGGTCCCGCTCGGACCACCTGCTGGCCGTGGAGGCCACCTGTCCGCCCATCGGCAACCCCGACGAGAAGCGCACGTTGACCGGCACCACCCAGGGTGGCCGGGGCATCGCGCCGTGGAATCCCGGCGGGATCGGACGCCCGGTCCGACTCCGGGAGACCGGCCCCATCCCTCTGCTGCACGTCCGGGTGGTCTGCACCCGGGCCACCGAGTCGGTGGCCACCCTGGCCTTCCGGGCGGTGGTCCATGCCGACCGCCCCCGGGCCGCGGTGTTCCACACCCGGGTGCTGGGCATCGACCATCGTCACCGTCAACCGCTGGCCGGCGGCGAGAACCGGGTCGAGTGGTCGGTCCGGGTCCCCCGGCCGCCGCTGTGGTGGCCCGCCGAGATGGGCGACCAGCCGCTGCACGACGTCGAGTTGGAGGTGGCCACCGAGGACGGTCGGGTCAGTGACCGGGTGGTCCGGCGCACCGGCTTCCGGTCGGTCCGGATGCAGGACCACGTGTGGTCCATCAACGGGGAACGGCTCTTCCTGCGAGGGGCGATCGTCCCGCCGCTGGACCGCGACCTGTCCCGGGTGACCGCCGAATCAGCGGCGGCCGACCTGGCCCTCGCCCGGGGCACCGGCCTGAACCTGCTCCGCCTCGTCGGCCACGTGTCGTCTCCCGCGTTGTACGCCGAGGCCGACCGGATGGGGATGCTCCTGTGGCAGGACCTTCCGCTGACCGGCGGCTACCACCGTGGCGTCCGGGCCCAGGCAGCCCGCCAGGCCCGCGACGCGGTCGACCTCCTGGGCCACCACCCCTCGGTGGTCGTGTGGTGCGGCCACGACGCCCCCGATCCCGTCGACCGGACCCGGGCCGTCCCCCGCCAACTGGACCAGCAGCTGCCGACGTGGAACCGGACGGTGCTGGACCGCACGGTCCGCCGGGCCCTGGACCAGGCCGACCCGTCCCGCCCGGTGATCAGCCACTCCGGTGTGCTACCCAACCCACCCCGGATCGACGACGCCACCGGCCACCTCTGGTTCGGGTGGTACAGCGGGCGGCGGGGCGACCTCGCCGGCTACGTGGACCGTGTGGGTCGGGCCGGTCGGTTCGTGTCGGCCTTCGGTTCCCAGTCCATCCCCGAGGACTCGCCCGCCCTGACCGACGGGACGCTGGACGCCGACTCGTGGCCGGCCATCGACACGGAGCGTCTGGCCCTCGACCACGGCGCCGAGGCCGACGTGCTGATCCGCCGCTTCCCCCCGGCCGGTCGGTCGGGGCCCGACGAATGGGCGGGCGACACCCGGCGCCATCAGGACCAGCTGCTACGGATCCAGATCGAAGCCCTGCGACGCCGCAAGTACCGGCCCGCCGGGGGATTCGCCCTCGACCGCCTGCTCGACGGTGCACCGGCCATCTCCGGGTCCCTGGTCGACCACCGGCGGGTTCCCAAGCCGGCGCTGGCCACCGTCGCCGCGGCGTGTGCGCCGACCATCGTGGTGGCCGATCCCCCGCTGGAGTCCATTGCCCCCCGCTCCACCGTGTCGGTCCGGGTGGTGGTCGTCCACGACGGTCGCCAGCCCGTCGAACACTGCCGGGTGGACGCCGGTCTCCGGATCGGCGGTGACGGCCCGGTGGTCCAACGATCGTGGGGTGGCCCCCTCGAGCCCGACTCGGTGACGCTCATCGGCACCCTCGAGGTCCCCCTCGGGGACGCCACCGGAGCCGTCACCCTGGAGTTGGACCTGACCCTCGACGGCGTCGCCGCGGCCACCAACCTCTATGAGGGCCGGATCGGCGCCGACTGAGAGACGCCCGCTACCCTCAGGCCTGCGAACGCCCCTTCCCGTCGTACCGGGGCCGCCGCACGAGGAGGGAACCATGGCCCAGACCACCGAGCAGCGCTACCGCGTGGCGCCGGTCCGACCGCGTGGCCGCCAGTGGCCCTTCCCGCTGAACCTGTACCAGAGCGCGGTGGGTCGCAAGTGGGTCATGGCCGTCACCGGCATCGGGCTCATCGGGTTCGTGCTGGTCCACATGATCGGCAACCTCCACATCTACGAGGGCCCGGCCCGGATGCACGAGTACGCCGAGTCGCTGCGGACCCTGGGCGGTGGCCTGGTTCCCAATGGCGCCATCCTGTGGCTGATGCGGGCCGGCCTGCTCTCCATGTTCGTCCTGCACCTGCACTCGGCCATCACCCTCAGCCGAATGAGCGGCAACGCCAGCGAGAAGGCCGGCGTGGTCAGCGGGGCCAAGAAGTACGAGGGCGGACGGGACCACATCGCGGCCACGTTCGCCAGCCGCACCATGCGCTGGACCGGCCCCATCATCGCCCTGTTCATCCTCTACCACCTGGCCGACCTGACCTGGGGCTGGTGGCTGGGTGACGACTTCGTGGCCGGCGATCCGTACCACAACGTGTCGACGTCGCTCGGCGCCCTGCCGGTGGCCATCCTCTACGTGGTGGCCAACATTGCGTTGGCGTGGCACATCTACCACGGGGCCTGGTCGATGTTCCAGAGCCTCGGCGTGAACAACCCCCGCTACAACCACCTGCGGCGCACGCTGGCCACCGGCCTGGCCGGCCTGATCCTGATCGGGAACCTGAGCTTCCCGATCCTCACCCAGGCCGGCCTGATCGACGAGGACGAACGCCAGTGCCCGATCAGCGAGGTCGAGGGCAACGCCTGCCTCGCCGAGCAGGCCTCGGACCACTAGGCGACGGATCGGCAGGAGAGACACCATGAGCATCGCAACCCCGCCCGTCCAGACCGGGACCAGCCCGGCCCTGGACAGCAAGATCCCCAACGGCGACGTGGCCGACATGTGGGAGAACCACAAGTTCTCCATGAAGCTGGTCAACCCCAACAACAAGCGCAAGTTCGACGTGATCGTCGTGGGCACCGGCCTGGCCGGCGCCTCGGCGGCCGCCTCGTTGGGCGAGTTGGGCTACCGGGTGAAGGCCTTCACCTTCCACGACAGCCCCCGACGTGCCCACTCGATCGCCGCCCAGGGCGGGATCAACGCGGCGAAGAACTACCCGAACGACGGTGACTCGGTCCACCGCCTGTTCTACGACACCGTCAAGGGCGGCGACTACCGCTCCCGGGAGGCCAACGTCCACCGCCTGGCTGAGGTCTCGGTCAACATCATCGACCAGGCCACCGCCCAGGGCGTGCCCTTCGCCCGCGACTACGGCGGCCTGCTCGACAACCGTTCGTTCGGCGGCGCCCAGGTGTCGCGGACCTTCTACGCCCGGGGCCAGACCGGCCAGCAGCTGCTCATCGGTGCCTACTCGGCCCTGATGCGCCAGGTGGCCGCCGGGACGGTCGAACTTCACAGCCGCTCCGAACTGCTCGACGTCGTCAAGAAGGACGGCCGGGCGTGTGGCATCGTGACCCGCGACCTGGTGTCCGGCGAGGTCACCCCGCATTCGGCGCATGCCGTGGTGCTGGCCACCGGCGGCTACGGCAACGTCTACTTCCTGTCCACCAACGCCATGATGTGCAACGTCACCGCGGCGTGGCGGGCCCACAAGAAGGGCGCCTTCTTCGCCAACCCCTGTTACACGCAGATCCACCCGACCTGCATCCCGGTCAGCGACGACTTCCAGTCCAAGCTCACCCTGATGTCCGAGTCGCTGCGAAACGACGGCCGGATCTGGGTGCCCGACGCCCACGACGACGCCCGCATGGCGGCCGACATCCCCGAGGCCGAGCGGGACTACTACCTGGAACGCAAGTACCCGGCCTTCGGCAACCTCGTGCCACGCGACGTGGCCTCACGCAACGCCAAGACGGTGTGCGACGAGGGCCGAGGCGTGGGCCCGTTGAAGAACGGCGTGTTCCTCGACTTCCAGGCGGCCATCGCCCGTGACGGCGTGGACGCCATCTCCGAGAAGTACGGGAACCTCTTCGACATGTACCACCGGATCACCGGTGAGAATCCGTACCAGCAGCCCATGCGGATCTACCCGGCCATCCACTACACGATGGGTGGCCTCTGGGTGGATTACCACCTGATGACCACGGTGCCCGGCCTGTATTCGATCGGCGAGTCCAACTTCTCGGACCACGGCGCCAACCGGCTCGGGGCGAGCGCCCTCATGCAGGGCCTGGCTGACGGCTACTTCGTGCTGCCGTACACCATTGGCGACGACCTGGCCGGGCTGCTCGGCCAGTCCGCGGTGCCGACCGACGACCCGGTGTTCACCGAGGCGATCGCCGGCGTGAACGACGAGCAGAACCGCTGGCTGTCCATCAACGGGACGAAGTCGGTCGACCACTACCACCGGGAACTCGGTCGCGTCGTCTGGGAGCACATCGGCATGGGCCGAACCCAGGCCGGCCTCACCCGGGCCCTCTCGGAGATCCCCGCCCTGCGGGATGAGTTCCACTCCAACGTGCGGGTGCTGGGCAGTGCCGAGACCCTCAACCAGTCCCTGGAGAAGGCCGGCCGGGTGGACGACTTCTTCGACCTGGCCGAGCTCATGGCCCGCGACGCCCTCGAGCGGGAGGAGTCGTGTGGCGGCCACTTCCGCGAGGAACACCAGACGGCCGAGGGTGAGGCCCAGCGCGACGACGAGAACTTCGCCCACGTGGCGGCCTGGGAGTGGAACGGTGAGGACACCGCCCAGACCCGCCACCGCGAGGAACTGTCCTTCGAGAACGTGGCGCTGGCCCAGCGCTCCTACAAGTAGTCCCGAGCCGGAGAGAACAGGGGAACACGACATGTCTTCAGGAACGGGCGAGATCATCAACGTCACCCTCAAGGTGTGGCGTCAGGACGGGCCGGCCGACAAGGGTCGCTTCGACGTCCACCCGCAGGCCATCAGCACCGACGCCTCGTTCCTCGAGATGCTCGACCAGCTGAACGAGCAGCTCAACGACGCGGGCGACGAGCCGGTGGCCTTCGAGAGCGACTGCCGTGAGGGCATCTGCGGCACGTGTGGCGTGATGATCAACGGTCGTGCCCACGGTCCGCAGAAGGCCACGGCCACCTGCCAGCTGCACATGAGGGAGTTCCGCGACGGCGACGAGATCGTCATCGAGCCCTTCCGGGCGGCCGGCTTCCCGGTGCTGCGTGACCTGGCCGTGGACCGTTCACCGCTGGACCGCATCATCGAGTCGGGGGGCTACATCTCGGTCAACACCGGCGCGGCCTCGGACGCCAACCTCACCCCGGTGCCCAAGGTGGCCGCCGACATGGCGTTCGACGCTGCGGCGTGCATCGGTTGCGGGGCCTGCGTGGCGGCGTGCCCGAACTCGGCCGCCCAGCTGTTCACCTCGGCCAAGATCGGCCATCTCGGCCTGCTGCCCCAGGGCCAGGCCGAGCGGTGGAGCCGGACCGAGGCCATGGTCGAGACCATGGAGGAGTTCTTCGGTTCGTGCACCAACCACGGAGAGTGCTCCGAGGCGTGCCCGAAGGAGATCTCGCTGGACTTCATCGCCTTCATGAACCGTGACTACATGAAGGCCAAGGTCAAGAACCGGGCGCTGGCCGGCCAGCGCTGAACGGACACCCTTCACCGAACAATCGCCCATCGCGAATCGCGATGGGTCATCCGGTTGACAGAAGCGCATTCCGGCGCGACGGTAGGCGTGCCGCCCGATTCCGCGGTGTGACCCGCTGCTCCACTGACCGGAACACCGGGTACCCAGCGGATCGGGAGGTGCACGGACACGGCAGCGACCACGGGTGAACGGGAGGAGATCACATGCGATCTGGACCCTCCCCCTCGTCGGTTCCGACCCCACCGATCGCCCCTCTCGGGGAATCGTCGGGTTGGCCGTGCCGGTCACCGCCCGACGGGTGAGTTCGAGGTCCGCCGAACGAGTCGGTCCCCTCACGCTCTCGCGACCAGAGCCCTGCTGGGCCACGGAGAACGTTGACGAGTGACGACTCGAAACCGGGCCTGGCGATGGCGACGTCCTTCCACCCGCCGGAAGGGCGTCGCCTTCGCGTTCGGGGTCAGGCGACCCGAATCAGGTGACCCGAATCAGGTGGCCCGAATCAGGTGCGCCTGCAGACGGGGCAGCAGTTCGGGCACCAGGCCGTCCGGCAACTCATGCCCGAGTTCCTCGACCAGCCAGAGTTCGGCCCCCCGGATCCCCTCGGCGAGCGCCAGGGCGTGCTCCACGCTGAACACCGGGTCAGCCGTGCCGTGCACGACCAGCGTGGGCGTGGCGATCTCGTCAAGGCGATCCAGGCGCGACGGGGACGCCCCCACGGCGACGCCGTGTCCCGACTCCGGATACCAGCACCGGGCGACCTCGGCCACGGCGATGGCCAGTCGCTCGGCGGTGGGTGCCGGGTAGCGGGGCCCGGCGAACCATTCGCCCTGCTCGACAATCCACGATGCCCGGGCGGCGTCGGTTCCCGGAGGCTCGGCGAACAACCGCTCGGTCATCCGGTCGATCAACCAGTCAGCGGCCATCGGAAGCCGTTCGTCGCCCAGTCCGGGGGTGGAACAGACCAGCGTCAGGGAGGCCACCCGGTCGGCGTGGTCCAGTGCCAGAATCTGGCCGACCATGCCACCCATGGATCGGCCGATCACATGGGCCCGGTCGATCCCGTGGGCATCCATCACGGTCACCGCATCGTCGGCCAGGTCTTCCAGCGTGTAGCCCACGTCGCCCGGAACCTTGGTGGACAGGCCGCTGTCCCGATGGTCGTAGCGGACCACCCGGTGGCCGAGGGCCGTCAGGGGCTCGATGAGCGCCGGCGTCCAACTGGTGCAGTGGGCGTCGGCGCCGGCCACCAGCAGCACCGGCAGGGTCGGCGGGAGGGTCGGCGATCCATCGTCGGGGCCGTCGGCACCGGTGGGCTTGAAGCACTCCGAGAACAACTCGACGGCGAACGACTCGGTCCCGGTCACGGTGCCGAGGGTACCGGTGCCGTCCGATGCCGTGGGCGGCGCCGGGGCTAGCGTCGCCGCCGTGTCCCACCGTCACCCCGTGAAGGTCCGATTCTACGAACTGGACCCCTACGGCCACCTGAACCACAGTGTCTACGTGCAGTTGTTCGAGACCGGACGGGTCGAACTGCTCGACGAGGCCGGCCTGGGCCTCCATGACCTGGAGAGTGAGGGCTACCGCTTCGTGGTCAGCCAGATCGCCACGAAGTTCCTGGCCTCCGCGGTGGGCGGCGACGCCCTGATTGTCGAGACTGAGGTTCTGGAGATCCGCCGGGCCTCGTCCCGCTGGGGTCAGAAGATCCTGCGAACCGATCCCGGGACCGGGGTCGAACACGTGCTGGCCACCCAGGAGGTGGTCGCCGCGGTCACCGGAACCAACGGACGCCCCACCCGGTTCCCGGCCGCCATGGTCGACCGCCTCGGCCCGTACCTGGCCGACGCCACACCGGTCACCTGATGGCCGGGGGTCGACGCACGCCTGGGCTGCGCGGGACGCTCGGCCTGGTCGGACGGGGGGCGGCCATGGGTGCCGCCGACGTGGTTCCCGGAGTCTCCGGCGGCACCGTCGCCCTGCTGACCGGCATCTACGACCAGCTCATCGAGAGCATCCACGATGGCTCCCGGGCCCTCGGTCGGCTCCTCCGGTTCGATATCGGTGGTGCCGTCCGCCAGTTGGCCCGCGTGGACTGGCGGTTCCTCGTCCCACTGTTCGTCGGCCTACTGGGGGCGGTGGTGCTCCTCGCCGGGGTGATCGAGGACGCACTGGTCGACCACCCCGAACCCATGGCCGGACTGTTCCTCGGGCTGGTGGCCGCCTCGGTGGTCGTCGCCCAACGGGGGGTGGCATGGACCAGTGGTCGGCTGGCCGTTGCCGGATTCGTCGGCGCCGTCCTGTTCGTGGTCCTGGGCTGGCAGGGCGCCCCGGTGACCGACCCGTCGGCCCCGGCCCTGTTCGCGTCGGGCGCGGTGGCCATCTGCGCCATGGTCCTGCCCGGTATCTCCGGATCGTTCCTGCTGCTGATGCTGGGCATGTACGCCACGGTCATCGAGGTCATCGACGAACGACTCCTGGGTGACGCGGCGATCTTCGGAGCCGGTGCGGTGGTCGGCCTGGCCTGCTTCTCGACCGTGCTGGCCCGCCTGCTGGCCGACCGACCCGACGAGGTACTGGCCGCGATGGTCGGACTGCTACTCGGATCGGTCCGGGTGCTCTGGCCGTGGCCCCATGGCGTGGGTGTGGTGAGCCGCCACTCCGACCACGCCGTCGGCGGCACCGGGCTGGGTTGGCCGGACACGGCGAACGGCCTGGTGGCACCCGTCCTGCTGGCCGTCGGCGCCGCCGCTTTCGTCCTGGGCATCGACCATCTGGCCCGGCGGAACCCGCCAGCCGATACACCAGCCGATACACCAGCCGATACACCAGCCGACTAGCCCGCGCCCACTTCGATCCAGCCGACCGCTCGCCGGCCATCGCCGTGAACCAGGGCACCGAATCGTCGGTCGACCCGAGTCACCGCCCCGTCCGGATCAGTGATCAGCACCGGGGCCCGTCCCACCGGTACATCGACGGACCATCCACCGTCGGCGACCACCCACGCGCCGTCCGACTCCCGGGCCATGACGAGGTCCGTTGGCGGGCCCGCTGGGCCGAAGACCCACCATCCCCACCCATCCACATCGATGGCCCGATCAGCCACCAGCACCTCGCCGGCCACCCGACACGGCACCCCGATGCCCCACCAGCCGATGACCGGATCAGCCACCGCCTCACCACCCAGATCCAGACCCACCGGAACCCGGTCGCCCCGGAACTGGTGATCGGGACCGCCCCGCCAGGCATCGTCGGGATCCCCGAGCGCCACCCCGAACGCCTCGAGGCCCACGCCCACGTGGCCCCGGACGGGACCCTCGTCGACCGGTCGGCCACCAGAGGCCGGCTCCTCCTCGACCGCCACCTCGGCCCACAGGCCCGACGCCCGAACCTCCAGCCCACCTCCCGTAGGAGGCGGCACCGAATGGTCGGTCACCAGGACGCACGAGGCGCCCGGCCCCACGATGTCCGAACCGACCAGACCGACCTCGAGGAGCGCCGGACCCCCATCGGGCACCACCAGGCGGATGTGGCCGGCCGGTCCGTCCGCCGGGTGCTCAGCCCACCAGGCCAGCCGGTGGCAGATGCCGTGGCCGGTCACCGGAGTCAGTCGTAGAGCGCGTAGGGATCGGCGTCGGAATCGCGCTCCGGAGGATCGCCCTCCGCGGTGACCAACGGATAGAGGTCGTCGGGTGTGTCGCGCGGACACGTCCAGTCGATCTCGTCGACCACCCCGGCCAGTTCGGCGAACGGTCGCAGGAAGGTGAAGTACACGTAGGCCCCGCAGGCGATCCGCTGGTCACGATCCATGGCCACGATGTCCCGGTAGTGCTGCTTCTGGGCTGCCCGGCACGCGGCGGCCACCCGGTCCAGATCGTCGTCGGACAACGGCCGGAGCGTCCCCGCCGGTTCCCCATCGAGTCCCCCCGACCGGTTCCCCGCTGGCCCAACCGGGTCCGTGGTCCACAGGCCGAAGCCCACCAGGTGGTCGAGATAGTCCTCGGGCGACGAGACGGTGGTGCCGAAGTCGGTGATCGACACGTCCACCCCCTCGTCCAACACGAGGGCGGCGGTGAGGTTCGAGAACGGGACGGCATCGGCCACACCGGACCAGTGGAAATCGCTGCGCCCCAGCCGGAAGTAGTCGCGCACCACCATGGTGCTCCCGTCCTCCAGCCGGTACGGCCCGGTGTCACCGTGACCCACCCGGGTGTCGAAGTAGAGCAGGAACAGGTGGTTGATGATGGTGGCGTTGGCTCGCCGTATCCGGTCCCGACGCTCGTCATCGACCGGGGTCACTCCGGCCGCCAGAGCCTCGACCGTTCGATCATCCAGGACCTCGAGGCGGTCGCCCGCATCAGCGGCATGGAGGTGGCCGCCGCCGCGGTACGCCTGCGAGGTCCGAGCCCAGAAGTCCAGCACCGTGTCGGTCCGGGCCAGACCGGCCGAACCGGCATCGATCGACGGATCGACCATGTTCATGACGGTGCGACCCAACAGGTAGAAGTTCGACACGCCCCACAGGAAGACCGAATCTGCCTGACAGCCCGGCCGACGGGCCATGGCTCCGATCTCCTCGGGTGTGCGGGCCGCGGTGATGACGTCGACGGCGTCGGGATAGCGCAGGAACGCCTCGATGCACGACACCGTCACGTACTGGGTCACCGGAATGAGCAGCGAGGCGTACGCGGTGCGTTCGTTCACCAGGCGTCGGGTGACCGGGTTGATGGCCCGGATCCGGCCGTTCACCCGATCGCGAACAGCCGCGTCGATCTCCGGGTCGCTCACGGAGCGGGAATCCTGACCACGCCGTCGTCGCCGGTGGCATCCAGTTCCACCACCGTGCCGTCGGTCGGTTCATCGACCGTCGGATCGTCGAACGCCATGGCGATCACCCCGGGGATCCGGTACTCCCGGCTGATGATCCCGATGTGGCTCCGGATGGTGCCACCGGTGCACACCACACCGGTCAACTCGTCGAAGATCGGTCCCAGGAAGGTGGCGCCGGCATCACGGACCACGGCCACCACGCCGTCGGCTCCCGTCTCGGCGTCCATCAGGTCCAGGACGTCCTCGGCGTTCTCGAGGCGGAGCCACCGACCGCGCACCGTCCCGAAGTCGTAGGTCTTCTGTCCCCGGCCCACTTCCCGCTGCTCCGTCATAGCCACGGGACCGTAGCCGTGACGGCCCGTAGGATCGAAAGCGTGCCCGAACCACTCACCGATGCCTGGATCGAGGCGCTCGCCGAAGCGGCTGATGGTCGGACCGTGTCGACCGGGCTCGCCCTGGTGCTGGAGTACCGGGTGGTCGACGGTCCCACGTGGCATCTGGCGGTCGCCGACGGTCGGGTGAGCGTGGTCGCCGGCTCAGCCGAGGCTCCGGACGTGTCCTTCCATGCCGAGCGGGCCACCGCCCTGGCCATGGCCGACGGATCCCTTGATCCGCTGCGTGCCGTGATCGACGGCGATCTGGTTCTGCACGGCGACCCACGGACGCTGGTCGCCGCACGGGAACTGCTCGACGACCTGGGCGACCTGTTCGCCGGCTGCTGACACGGGCCTGCTCCGGGAGCAGACCCGTCACAGAAACAGGCCCGTCACAGAAACAGGCCGGGCACCCGACCTAGATCAGGCCGAGACCCCGGACCATCTCGCGCTCAGACTCCAACTCGGCCACCGAGGCGTCGATCCGGGCACGGGAGAACTCATCGAGTTCCAGGCCCTGCACCACCGACCAGCGGCCGTCGGCGCACGTGGCGGGCAGGCCGCAGAGCAGGCCCTCGGGCACGCCGTAACTGCCGTCGGACGGCACGCCCATGCTCACCCAGTCGCCATCGTCGGTGCCCAGCACCCAGTCGTGCACGTGGTCAATGGCCGCGTTGGCCGCCGACGCGGCGCTCGACGCGCCCCGGGCCTCGATGATGGCCGCACCGCGCTGCTGCACGGTGGGGATGAACTCGCCCTCCAACCACGCCTGGTCGTCGATGACGGCCGCCGCAGACTGACCACCCACCTCACAGTGGAACAGGTCCGGGTACTGGGTGGCCGAGTGGTTGCCCCAGATGGTCATCCGGGACACGTCGGTCACCGCCACGCCCGCCTTCTGGGCCACCTGGGTCATGGCCCGGTTGTGGTCGAGGCGCATCATGGCCGTGAAGCGCTCGTCGGGAACGTCCGGCGCACTGTTCATGGCGATCAGGCAGTTGGTGTTGGCCGGGTTACCGACCACCAGAACCTTGAGATCGTCGGAGGCATGGTCGTTCAGGGCCCGGCCCTGCACGGTGAAGATGGCCCCGTTGGCCTCCAGCAGGTCCTGGCGCTCCATACCCGCGCTGCGGGGACGGGAACCGACGAGCAGCGCCACGTCGGCACCCTCGAAGGCGGTGCCCGGGTCGTCACTCATCACCATGTCGGCCAGCAGCGGGAAAGGCACAGTCGTCGAGCTCCATTGCCACACCGTCGAGGGCACCGAGGGCAGGGGTGATCTCCAGCATCTGCAGGATGACCGGCTGGTCGGGACCCAGCAGCGCACCACTGGCGATGCGGAAGACGAGGCTGTAGCCGATCTGGCCGGCTGCGCCGGTGACGGCGACTCGAACGGGGGTGGCGCTCACGATGGGCTCCTGTTTCTGGGGGGGCAGGTTCGAGGCTACCGACCGGTTCCCGGGCCGTCCCCACCGCGCCCGGGTGACACGCGGCTCAGGTCCGGGAGCAGGAACACCTCGGACGCCCGGCGGAAGTGGGCCAGGAACGCCTCCGGGAGGACCGGCCTGCGTCCGTCCTCCGGTCGGACCTGGCTGGCGTAAGCGGCGATCCCCGCCCGCTTCCTGTCCCGTAGGTCGGCTCCCGGTACCCCGTTCAGATCAAACCGGGCTGCCCGATGGAACGGGATCCGCGGGTCGGCCGGGTCATCCCAGTTCCACGACCAGACCGGGAACGACACCAGCGGGACGCCGGAGGCGGTGGCTACGGCGGCCGCCACGCGCCCGCACACGTCATGGTCGGGGTGGCCGTCCGACCCCCAGGGCGCCAGGCAGACGGCGGCATCGGTCAGCAGCGGTGCGAGGCCGGCAGCCAGGGCGGCACCCCACCCGTCGGCATCCGCGTCGGCGCCGAAATCGGGCAGCGACAGCCTCGTCCGGCTGGCCCGGATCCCCGCCGCGGCGTAGGCCGCCCCGGTCTCGGTCAGGCGTCGCTCCACCAGATCCCGGCGACCGGTGTCGGACAGGTACGGATGGGACATCTCACCATCGGTGGCGGCCAGCACCCGGATCTCCGTCCCGGCGTCGGATGCGGCGGCCAGCGTGGCTCCGGTGGCCAGGAGTTCATCGTCGGGATGGGGGGCCACCAGCACGATCGGTCCGTCCAGCGGCCAGGCGGTGATCTCCGGCAGGTCGGCCACCAGGTCGTCCCACTCGGCAGCCGTCCGGCCGACCACCGGATCGATCGGATCAGCCGGTGTGGCCATCAGTACCGATGCCGGGTCCCACCCAGCCACGAGGCGTACAGGCCGGTGTAGATCCCACCCCGCTCCACCAGTTCGGTGTGGGGTCCCGACTCGGCGATCCGCCCGTCGTCGAACACCAGGACCAGGTCGGACCGCTCGGCGGTCGACAACCGGTGGGCCACGCTGACCGTGGTCCGTCCGGCAGCCAGCCGCTCCATGGCCCGCTCCAGTGTGGTCTCGGTTTCCGGATCCACCGCCGAGGTGGCCTCGTCGAGCACCAGCAGTCCCGGGTCGGCCAGTTGCGCCCGGGCCAGGGCCACCAGTTGGCGTTCACCGACCGACAGTCCCTCGCCCCGCTCACCCACCCGGGTGTGGATCCCGTCGGCCAGACCGGCCACCCATGCCGTCAACCCCAGGGCCTCGACCGCCCCGGCCACGTCGTCATCGGTGGCACCCACCCGTCCGTACCGGATGTTCTCGGCGACCGACGTGTCGAACAGGAAGCCGTCCTGGGGCACCATCCGGATGGAGCGACGGCGGTCGTCCGGTGAGGCGTCACGGAGGTCCACCCCACCAACCAGCATCCGGCCCCCCGTGGGGTCGGCCAGACGGGTCAGCAGGCGGGCGAACGTGGTCTTGCCCGACCCGGTCTCACCCACCACGGCCACCGACGCGCCGGCGGCCAGCTCGACGTCGATCCCGTGGAGCACCGGGCCACCGGTCCGGTAGCGGAACTCCACCGCCTCGGCCCGGATGGCGAGCGCCCCCACGGGCAACGACAACGGTGTGGACGGGTCGATCAGGTCGACCTCGGTGTCGAGCACGTCGAGGATCTTCCACCAGCCGGCCAACGCCGTCTGGGTCTGGTCCAGCACCTCGCCCAGTTCGCTGATGGGCGCCACCAGCAGGTTGCACAGGAAGATGAAGGCCACCAACTGGCCTGCGCTCACGCCCCACGCGTCGCCCCACCACACGCCGGCACCGATGACCGCCGCGATGGCCGTCACGCCGAACACGTCGCTCAACGGCAGGATCAGCGAGAAGTACCGGGCCGCCGTCATCTGCTGGTCGAACTGGGCTTCGATGGCCGCCCGCACCCGGCGCCGCATGGGTTCACGGTGTGCGTAGGCCCGAATCACCTCGACACCGTGGACCGATTCGGAGACCACACCGAGCGTGTCCGACACCCGGGTGCGGAGCTCCTCATAGGCCACCAACTGACGGGACTGCATCCACCGCAGGATGGGCAGCAGCGGCAGGTGGAGGATCAGGACGACCACCGTGAGCTGCCACGAGTAGATGGCCATGATGATCAGCACGGTCACGATCTGCACCGAATCGATGATCCAGGCAATGGCTCCCCACTGGGCGAACTGGGTGAGCGTCTCCACGTCGCTGGTCACCCGGGCGGTCAGCACGCCCTTCCTCGATGCCGTGTGCTCGGCCAGGCTCAGCCGGTGGAGGTGCTCGAAGGTGCGGACCCGTAGGCCCAGCAGGACGTTCTCGGCGGTGCTCACGAGGCGGAAGTAGGTCACCTTCCCCAACTGGATGCTGGCCACCACCAGCACTGTGGCCCCGAGGCACATGGCCACCGCCCGGCCCATGTGCACGCCGTCGGAAGTGATCGACAGGTCCATCACGGCCTGGATCAGCAGGGGGACCAGCAACTTTCCGCCGGCCACCGACATGGCCATGGCCACCGTCTGGGGGAGCCCGACCCGCAGTTCGGGCGAGGCCGCCATGCCGCGGCGAAGCACCGACAGGGCGCTCACGCCCTCGATACGGCGGGGATCGGTGTCGCTCAAGCCTTTCCCCCCGCAAGTTCGTAGGCCCGGGCCAGGGCGGCGTAGCCCTCCACTTCGAGGAGTTCCTCGTGGGTACCCGACGCGGCGATCCGGCCGCCATCGAGGAACAACACCCGGTCAGCGAGGCGGATGGTGGCCAGTCGATGGGCCACCACCAGAAGGGTCGGCCGCTCCCCCGAGGATGCCTCCTGATCTGCGGGTCGACGCAGGGCGGCCAGGATGCCCGCCTCGACCACCGGGTCGACCGCCGAGGTGGCATCGTCGAGCACCAGCACGGCGGGGCGTCGCAACAGGGCCCGGGCAATGGCCAGACGTTGCCGCTGGCCACCGGAAAGGGTCACCCCCCGCTCACCGACCATCGTGTCGAGGCCCTCGGTCAGGGCGGACACGAAGCCGGCGGCCGACGCGGCGTCCAGAGCGGCCGCCAGCTCATCGTCGGCGACTTCACGTCCCAACGTCAGGTTGGCCCGGACCGTGTCGGCGAACAGGAACGTCTCCTGGAGAACGGTGGCCACCGAGACGGCCACCCCCTCGGGACCCAGCGTGGTGGTGGCCTGGCCACCGATGCGGACCTCACCGTCGGTCGGGGGCACCAGACCGGCCAGCAGGGCCACCAGGGTGCTCTTGCCCGAGCCCGTGGCGCCCACCAGGGCCACCGACTCGCCGGGTTCCAGCCGCAGTTCGAGGTCGCCGAGCACGTCCAGGCCATCGGGGTGGGCGAATCCCACAGATTCGAACTCCACCACCACCGGGCCGGACCCCGGTCCGGCGGAACCCGTCGCGTTCGCCGACGCCATCTCGGATCGGGACTCGGAGCTGGGCTCGGGTCGGGGCTCGGTGGCCACGGCCAGCACCCCGTCGATGCGGTCCATGGCCACCACCGACCGGGGCATCTCCTGGAACAGGAACCCCAGGATCTCCATGGGCAGGGTCAGGATGCTGAACAGCGACATGGCCCGGACCACGTCGCCAATGGTCACCGAACCGCCGTCGACCAACCAGACGCCCACCAGCAGCAGGACGACGATCCCCGAGCTGGGGCAGGGAGTAGTAGAGGGGCGCGTAGCTCGAACGCAGCCGGCCGACCGCCAGGCGGTGGCTCCGGAGATCGTCGGCCGCCTCGGCGAACCGGCCCACCTCGGCGCCCTCCCGGCCCAGCGTCTTGACGACCAGGACACCATCGAGGCTCTCGTGGGCGATGCCCGACAGCACGCCCACGGCCTCCTGTCCGGCGGCGGCCGGTGCCTCGACCTTCCGGGTGAATCGTCGGTTCAGAAGCGTCAGCGTGGGGAACATCACCACGGCCACCAGGGCGAAGAGCACATGGACCATGAGCAGGCTGACCAGCGCGGCGGCGGCCATGACGATGACCGACAACGAGAAGGCCAGCGGTTTGAGCATCGACGTGGCCACCTCCACGTCGGCATCGGCATGGGCCAGGAGCTGGCCGGCGGGACGCGACCGGTGGAAGGCCAACGGCACGTCCAGGAACCGGTCGGTGACCGCCCGGCGCCACGTGCGTTGGGTGCTCACCGTGGCCAGCATGTTGAACCACCGGCGGATCATGATCGACACGCCCCGCACGATTCCGACGGCCATCACCACGGCCACCGCGGTCACCACCGACCGACGCGACACGCCCTCGCCACCCAGCCCGGGAACGATCACCTCGTCGGTGATCCGCCCGATGACCACCGTGAAACCCACCACGGCCAGAGCGAACACGTTGGCACCCATGATGGCGGCCGCGTGCGACCACGGATGCAGACGCAGAGACCGCCAGATCAGCCGCCCGCCGCGGCGCACCACACTCTCGGGCACGGGATGCCCGGAACGCGTGCTCAGAGCCGGTCGACGACGGCCGAGGCGAACTCCGAGCACTTCACCTCAGTGGCCCCGTCCATCAGACGGGCGAAGTCGTAGGTCACGACCTTGTCGATCACCGCTGATTCCACGGCTCGCACGATGTCGTCAGCCGCGTCCTGCCAACCGATGTGTTCGAACATGAGCACGCCCGACAGCAGCACCGACGAAGGGTTGACCTTGTCCTGACCGGCGTACTTGGGTGCCGTGCCGTGGGTGGCCTCGAAGATGCCGTGCCCGGTGACGTAGTTGGCGTTGCCGCCCGGCGCGATGCCGATGCCCCCGACCTGGGCGGCCAGGGCGTCGGACAGGTAGTCGCCGTTGAGGTTCATGGTGGCGATCACATCGAACTCGGCCGGTCGGGTCAGCACCTGCTGGAGGGCGATGTCGGCAATGGCGTCCTGCACGAGAATGCGGTCACCCGGGTCGCCGCCGCAGTCGTCCCAGCCCACGGCCACGTCGGAGAACTCCTCTCGGACCAGCTCGTAGCCCCACTTCTGGAAGGCGCCCTCGGTGAACTTCATGATGTTTCCCTTGTGCACCCAGTGGATCCGGGGGAGACCGCGGTCCACCGCGTACTGGAGGGCCGCCCGCTGGAGGCGCTGTGAGCCGGTCTTGGAGATCGGCTTGATGCCGATGCCTGAATCCTCACGGATCCGCCACCCGAAGGCGTCCTCGAGGAGCTCACGCAACTTCAGGGCGTCGGGCGTCATGGCCTCGACCTCGAGGCCGGCGTAGATGTCCTCGGTGTTCTCCCGGAAAATGACCATGTCGACCAGTTCGGGGTGCTTCACCGGCGAGGGAACGCCCTTGAACCAGCGGACCGGGCGGAGGCAGACGTACAGATCGAGGATCTGGCGGAGGGCCACGTTCAGGCTGCGGAATCCGCCACCGATCGGGGTGGTGAGCGGACCCTTGATGCCGATCAGGTACTCGGTGAAGATGTCGACCGTCTCCTGAGGGAGCCATTCACCGGTCTCGTTGTAGGCCTTCTCGCCGGCCAGGACCTCTTTCCACTCCACGGTGTGGCCGTGCTTGGCCGCGGCGGCGTCCAACACCAGCCGGGCTGCCGGCCAGATGTCGACGCCGGTGCCGTCACCTTCGATGAACGGGATGATCGGATCGGTGGGAACCTGCAGGGTGCCGTCGGCACCCATGGTGATCTTGTCTGCCATGGTCCGACCCTACCGATTAAGGGCCGGAGACGACCCAGCGGACCCTCCCGGTGAACACGATCCACGACCCCTGATGGCCTGCCGGGAATCGGATCAGGTGGATTGGCGCGTGGTTCCGAACCGACCCGGTCCGAGCCTCGACAACACCCCTTCGGCGGCCTCGGGCACGTTGAGGGTGTACAGATGGATGCCCGGCACCCCGTCGGCGAGGAGCTCGTCGGCCAGCGATGCGGCCTCGTCACAGGCGATCCGGAGCCGTTCGGCGCCGTCGACCGACTCGAGACGGTTCCAGAGGTCGGCGGGCACCTCGGTGCCGTTCATGGCGGCGAACCGGGCCACGCTGGCCGGGTTGGTCACCGGGATCACCCCGGGAAAGACCGGCGTGGTGCAGCCGAGGTCCGCCAACTCGTCGACCATCCGTCGGTGGTGGTCGGCGTCGAAGAAGAACTGGGTGATGCCCAGATCGGACATGGAGAGTTTCTCGGCCAGGTGGCGGCGGTCGGTGGCCCGGTCGGACGACCGGGGGTGGACCTCGGGGAAGGCCGCCACGGCGATGGTGAAGTCCACACCGAGGCGGTCACCCTCCTCACGGACGAAGGACAACAGGTCGGTGGCGTACCGGAAGTCGCCGTCACCCACGTCGAACTCGCCGGGCCGGGGATCGCCGGCCAGCACGAGGATGTGGCTCACCCCCACGGCCACGTAGTCGGCCAGCAGGGCGGCCACCTCGGCCCGGGTGTGGCCGATCCCGGTGAGGTGCGGCATCACCGGGCACCGGTGCCTTGATGCGGTGTGCCACGAGACGGTGTCGAACACCATCTGGCGGGTGCGATGGCGGTCGCTTCCACCTGCCCCGTAGGTGACCGAGACGAAGTCGGGGCGGTGCCCGGCCAACCGGGCCACGGTTCGCAGCGCATTCTGGCGGGCCTCGGCGGTCGCCGGGGGGAAGTACTCGAAGCTGAGGGTGGCCATATTGCTGAGGGTCGGGGTCCCTGAGGGTCGGGGCTCAGGCGCGCTCGGCGGCCTCGACGGTGTTGCGAAGGAGCATGGCCACCGTGGTCGGTCCCACGCCACCGAGGCGCGGCGTGATCCACGAGGCGACCTCGCCGACCGACTCGTCCACGTCGGCCAGGAGCTTCTTTCCCTCCCAGGAGATCCCGCCGCTCACCACGACCGCACCGGGCTTCACCATGTCGGGCTGGACGAAGGACGGCACGCCGAGGGCGGCCACCACGATGTCGGCCTCCCGGGTCAGATCGGCCAGGTCGGGCACCGCGGAGTGCACCACGGTCACCGCGGCGTTGGCGCCCGGCGCCTTGGTGGTCAGGAGCAGGGACAGGGGGCGACCCAGCGTCGGGCCACGACCGATGACCACGACGTGTTTGCCGCTGACCTCGATGTCGTAATGGACGAACAGGGCCTGGATCCCCGCCGGGGTGCACGGCACCGGCCCGTCCTCCTGGAGGACGAGACGGCCCAGGTTCGTGGGGTGGAGGCCGTCGGCGTCCTTGGCCGGATCCATGGCGGACAGGGCGGCGTTGAAGTCGAAGCCGTCGGCCACCGGGTGCTGGATGATGTAGCCGTGGACCGTCGGGTCCTCATTGAAGTTGGCCACCGCCTCGTCGAGCGCCGCCGGTGGGTCACCGGCCGCCACCTGGATGTGGTGGGACGCCATGCCCACCGACTCGCAGGTCTCGTGCTTCTTGCGGACGTAACCGGCGCTCGCCCCGTCGTCACCGACGAGGATGGTGCCCAGGCCCGGGGTGATCCCGGCAGCCTTCAGGGCGTCGACCCGGGTACGGACGTCGTCGAGGACGGCCGCGGCGACCGGTCCTCCTTCTAGAAGTTGTGCGCTCATGGGTGATGACGTTATCGGCGCCCAACCGGGCCGATCAGTGGCCCCGGTCAGTGGCCCGGATCAGTGCCTAAAATGCCGTTCCCCGGTGAAGACCATGGCCATGCCCTGCTCGTTGGCCGCCGCGATGACCTCGTCGTCGCGCATCGACCCACCGGGCTGGACCACCGCGGTGGCTCCCGCTTCGGCCGCCGCGTCCAGGCCGTCCCGGAACGGGAAGAAGGCGTCGCTGGCACAGGCGCCACCGGCGGCCCGACCGGCGGCCTTCTCCGCGGCGATCCGGCCGGCGTCCCGGCGGTTCTGTTGGCCGGCACCGATGCCCACTGCCCGAAGGCCGGCGGCCAGCACGATGGTGTTGGAGTTGACCCGGGCGGCCACCCGCCAGGCGAAGACCAGGTCGGCCCATTCGTCGGCTGTGGGCTCCCGATCGGTCACCACCTGCCACGACGACGGCTCGGCGATGAGGCGGTCGGCGGTCTGGACCAGCAGGCCCCCGTCGATGCCCCGCACGTCGAGGTCCGGCCACGTCGGCGCCTCGGCCTCCAGGATCCGCAGGTTGGCCTTCTTCTGGAGGTGGGCCAGGGCGTCGGGCTCGTAGGCCGGAGCCACCACCACCTCGGTGAACACCTCGGACAGCGCCTCGGCCATGGCCAGGGTGACCGGCCGGTTCACGGCCACGATCCCTCCGAACGCCGAGACCGGATCGCACTCGTGGGCCGCCACATAGGCCTCGGCGATGTCGGCACCGATGGCCGCGCCACAGGGATTGGCGTGCTTGATGACCACCGCGGTCGGCTCGGCCAGTGCGCCGGGGTCACCGAGAGCGTGCACCAGACGCCATGCCGCCTCGGTGTCGAACAGGTTCAGGTACG
Source organism: Acidimicrobiales bacterium (assembly GCA_014239855.1). Classification (GTDB taxonomy): domain Bacteria; phylum Actinomycetota; class Acidimicrobiia; order Acidimicrobiales; family MedAcidi-G1; genus UBA9410. The sequence goes on from JAAZXY010000002.1 coordinate 46,786, forward strand.
ACATGGCCTTGCCGCCGTGGACCACCGCGGAGTCCCACCAGCCGGACGAACCGACCGTGCGGTAGCGGGCACCCACCTGGTGGGGGTTCTCGCCGTACCGGAGGTCCTGGACGCGCTCCAACGCCAGATGCATCGACGGCTTGAGCGGATCGGGCGCCACCTCCGCGGACCCGTCGGTCGCCGGGCCGCCCGAATCCGGACCGTCGAACCAGCCGACGATGGCCGCGTCGTAGGCCGCGGTGTGGGCGAAGGCCGCCCGGGCCAGGCGGTGACGGGTGGCGTCCGACAGTGACCCGTCGGCACGCAGCTCGGCCAGCAGCCCGTCGTAGTCGGCCGGATCCACGACCACCCCGACGTGGGCGTGGTTCTTGGCCGCGGCGCGCACCATGGTCGGCCCGCCGATGTCGATCAGTTCGATGCCCGGATCCGACGAGAACGGGTAGAGGTTGCCCACCACCAGGTCGATGAGGGTGATGCCCCGATCCTGCAGGTCCTGCACGTGGGACGGGTCGGACCGGTCGGCCAGGATCCCGCCGTGGACCATCGGGTGGAGGGTCTTGACCCGGCCGCCCAGCATCTCGGGGGCCTGCGTGATCTCGGCCACCTCCATGACCGGGATGCCCTCTCCGGCCAGCAGCGAGGCCGTCCCGCCGCTGGACACCAGATCCCACCCCAGGTCCACCAGGCCACGAGCCAGGTCCACGATGCCCGTCTTGTCGTAGACCGACAGCAGGGCACGTCGGGGATCGGGAGGGGACTCGGGACTCACGGGGTGGCTCCTTCGGCTGCGGGTTCGGGCTCGGTTGCGGGTGGCTCGAGGGGGATCTCCCCGTCGAGGACGGCCCGCAGGGTGTCGACGTACAGGCGGCGTTCGACCACCTTGATGCGTTCATGCAGGGACGATTCGTCGTCGTCGGGACGGACCGCCACCTCCTCCTGGGCGAGGATCGGACCGGCGTCCACCTCGAGGGTGGCCAGGTGGACGGTGCAGCCCGTGACGTCCACGCCGGCGGCCAGGGCGTCGCGCACGCCGTGCCAGCCCGGGAAGGCGGGCAGCAGGGCCGGGTGGGTGTTGAGCACCCGACCGGCGAACCGGTCGTGGAAGGGCTGGCCGAGGATGGTGCCGAAGCCGGCCATGGCCACCAGGGTCACGCCCCGTTCGCCCAGTCGGTCGGCCAGCATGGACGAGTAGCCGTCACGGTCGAAGTCGTCGCCGAACGAGTGGCGACGCACCACCACCGCCTCGATGTCGTGTCCGGCGGCCCGGGAGACCGCGGTACACGGTCGGTCCGAGACCACGAGGGCCACCGGCAGGCCGGCGTCGACCATGGCATCCAGAATCGATCCGGTACCCGAGACCAGCACGGCCAGCGACATGTCGGCGACCGTACCAGCGGTGGTTCGGCAGGCTTCTGGGCTCGACCCGTCGACCCGTTCAGCCGCCCATTTCAGAAACGATCTCGGCCATGTGTTCGCCGGCCTCGGTGGGGTTCAGGCCCACCCGCACCCCGGCGTCACGCAGTGCGTCCATCTTGGCGGCCGCCGTGCCACGTCCACCGGAGACAATGGCCCCGGCGTGGCCCATCTTCTTGCCTGCGGGGGCCGTCACGCCGGCCACGTAGGCCGACACCGGCTTGGTCATGTGCTCGGAGATGAACTCGGCGGCCTCCTCTTCGGCGGACCCGCCGATCTCACCGATCATCATCACGGCCTTCGTCTCGGGGTCGGCCTCGAAGGCCCGGAGGCAGTCGATGAAGGACGTCCCCGGGACGGGATCGCCACCGATGCCCACGCACGTGGTGCAGCCGATGCCCTTCTCCTTGAGCTCGTACAGCGCCTGGTAGGTGAGGGTTCCCGACCGGCTCACGATGCCCACCGGGCCTCCGGGCAGGGCGATGTGGCCGGCGGTGATGCCGATGTTGGCCTGTCCCGGCGAGATGATGCCCGGGCAGTTGGGGCCCAGCATCTGGACGCCGGGGTGGTCCCGCTTCAGCCGGTTGTAGAACTCGGCCTCGTCGTGGGCCGGCACGCCCTCGGTGATGGCCACGATGAACTCCACGCCACCCTCGGCGGCCTCCAGCACGGCGTCGCGCACCCCGGGGGCCGGGATGAAGATGCACGAGGCGGTGGCACCGGTCTCGGCGACCGCCTCGGCGACCGAGGCGTAGACGGGGATACCGTCCACGTCGGTACCCGCCTTGCGGGGGTTGGTGCCGGCCACGACCTGCGTGCCGTAGTCACGGTTCAACAGGCCGTAGTAGCGGCCCTGGCTGCCGGTGAGGCCCTGGTAGACGACCTTCGTGTCGGCGTCGACGAAGATGCTCATCGGGAACCCCCTTCATCGGAAGCGGTACTTCCCGCACTGGCCAGTTCCACGGCCCGACGGGCCGCGTCCAACATGGTCGGCGCCATCTGCAGGCTGTCGGACAGGTGGGGCTCGAGGATGGCCCGGCCCTCGTCGGCGTTGGTGCCGTCGAGGCGGATGACGATCGGGGCGTCGATGTCGACCCGCTCGAGGGCGCCCACGATGCCGTTGGCCACCTCCTCGCCCCGGGTGATGCCACCGAAGATGTTGATGAAGATGGACCGCACCGCCGGGTCGTTGTTGATGACCTCCAGCGCCCCGGCCATGACGTCCGCGTTGGCGCCGCCACCGATGTCCAGGAAGTTGGCCGGGCTGCCACCCACCTGGTTGACCACGTCGACCGTGGACATGGCCAGACCGGCGCCGTTGGCGATCACGCCCACGGAACCCTCGAGACCCACGTACTGGAGGCCCCGGGCGTGGGCCGCCGTCTCGCGCTCGTCACGGGTCTGGGTCTCGTCGAAGGCGGCGTAGTCCTCGTGGCGGAACGTGGAGTTGGCATCCAGCGTGACCTTGGCGTCCAGCACGTGGACCCGCCCCTCGGGGGTCAGGATCAGCGGGTTGATCTCGACCAGGTCGGCGTCGCCCTCGACGTAGGCCGTGTAGAGCTGCTGGAGGATGACCACCGTGCCCTCCACGGCGGCCTCGGGCAGGGCCGCGGCGGTCACCCAGTCACGGGCCGTGGCCTCGTCGAGCCCGTCCACCGGGTCGATCCACACCTTGGCGATGGCGTCGGGGTTCTCCTCGGCCACCGTCTCGATCTCCACGCCGCCCTCGGCCGACAACATGCCGAGGTGCTTCTTGGCCGACCGGTCCAGGGTGAACGAGGCGTAGTACTCCTCGGCAATGTCGGACGCCTTCTCGATCCACACCCGGCCCACCACATGGCCGCTGATGTCCAGGCCGAGGATGGACGTGGCGTGGGTACGCACGTCGTCGATGGTGGCGGCGAACTTGACACCGCCCGCCTTGCCCCGCCCACCGGTGTGGACCTGGGCCTTGACCATGACCGGGGTTCCGAGGCGTTCGGCGGCGGCCACCGCCTCGTCCACCGTGAAGGCGATCTCGCCATCGGAGATCGGCATGCCGTAGCGGGCGAAGAACTGCTTGCCCTGGTACTCGAAGAGATCCACCCGGTCGCCTCCCGACGATTTCGGCCGGCATGCGTCCGCCGGCGTCGACCGGTCGATCCTAGGCTCGGGTTCCGACCGGGCTCTCGCTGGGATCGTGTGACGTCCATCCCAGCAGACGGACGGCCCGATCGCTTCCCACCGACCGCCCGGCCACCCGCCGATTCAAGCCAAAAGGAGAACCAGATCCCATGACCGTGGCCCGAGGACTCCAGCTCGACGTGAAGCGGGCCTTGGCCGTGACCGCGGTCGGCCTCACCGGTGCCGTGGCAGCCCTGGTTCTCGTGTTGCAGCTCGCCGGCTCGTCGGACGCCATCGACGTGCAGTTGGGCGACCCTGACTTCCGGGGCATCCACGCCGCGGACCTGGCCGCCGAGATCGCCGACCACGGGCCCGTCCCCTTCCCGGACCTCGTGGGCAACGAACTCCCCATCTGGGTCCACCACCAAGGTGACGACCCGGCCGTCGGCTGGGTGACGGTGTCGGCCCGGGTCCCGGACAGCGCCGACTGCCTCGTCCAATGGGACGGCCCGTCCAACCGGTTCGTGGACGGCTGTGACCCGACGACCACCTGGCCGGCCGACGGCGCGGGGCTGACCCCCCTGGCGTGGACGGTCCTCGGCGGGGAGCTCCGTATCGACGTGGCCCGCACCGGAGGGACCAGCCCATGACAGCACGCCTCTACCTTCGCGACGCCGACCTGCGGTCGTTCGAGGCGGTGGTGGTGGCCGTCGACAACGACCGGATCGAGCTGGACCGCACGGCCTTCTACGCCACCAGCGGTGGACAGCCGCACGACACCGGCCATCTGGTGTGGGCCACCGGAGCGGCCACCGTCACCGACGTCCGCACCGTCGACGGACGCCTCCTGCACACGGTGGCCGGCCCGCTGCCGGCGGTCGGGACGTCGGTGACCGGCGAGGTGGACGACGAGCGTCGGCGCCAGATGATGCGTACCCACACCGCCATGCACGTGCTCTGCGGGGTCATGTGGAAGCACTGGAAGCGGGTGGTGACCGGCGGCAACATGGACGCCCTCTCCGGCCGCATGGACTTCGAGGTCGACCAGTTGCCGGAGGGATTCGCCGCAGAGGTCGAGGCGTTGTGCAACACCGAGATCGCCGCCGACCGGCCCATCGAGGTGTCGTTCATCGACCGCGACGACGCCGTGCTGGATCGAGAGCTCATCCGCACCAAGGTGAGCCTGGTCCCCGAATCGGTGACCGAGATCCGGGTGGTGGACATTGTCGGCCTGGACAAGCAGGCGGACGGCGGGACCCACGTTTCGTCCACCGGTCAGGTGGGCCGCCTCGAGGTGGTCAAGACCGAGTCCAAGGGCAAGGGTTTCAAGCGGATCCGGTTCGTCCTCCACGACGACTGATACCCGGGTACCCGGGACCGGTTCCCGCCCGAATGTCCCCGGGTCCGGGAGTCAGCCCAGGGTGACCGATGAGAGGTCCCGGGCCACCACGACCTCGCCCTCGTAGCCGCTACCCCGGATGTCGGCGACGAAGAGGTCCTCGTCGGCCGCCGACGTCGGCGGTGGGATGAGGTGGGTGAGCACCAGGGTCGGCACGTCCAGCTCGCGGGCCTGACGCCCGATCTCGACGGTGTCGGCGTGGTAGTCGGCAATGAAGTTCCGGTGGGCAGGCAGGGGAAGGATCTCGGAAAATCGCATGGCCTCGTAGACCAGTACGTCGGCGCCGGCGGCCAGGACGGCCATCTCCTCGCACACCAGGGTGTCGCCCGAGATCACCACCACCCCGTCGGGCGTCTCGATCCGGTAGCCGACGGCCGGGTGCACCGGTTCGTGGCGAACCTGGCCGGCCGTTACCACGACGTCACCGGACCGCCACACCTCGGCGGGTGCCTCCGGATAGTCGAAGGCAACGGCGTCGACCCAGGGACCCTGCGCCCGACCGGTGTGGGCCTGACGTACCTCGAGGTCCTCGGACCACCTCTCGGTCAGGCCCTCCACGAACCGGACACAGGGGCCGACCGGCATGACCACCGGCAGGGTCGGCCGGGTCTGCTCACGGTCCATGACCCAGCGGGTCAGGAGCAGGTCATCCAGTCCGACGAGGTGATCGGAATGATGGTGGGTCAACAGGACGGCATCGAGCTCCCCCGGGTTGGTGCCCGCACCCAGCAGGCGCATCACCGTGCCCCGACCCGCATCGATCTGGATGCGGACCGGGTCGCTGTCGTCCGGTGGCTCCCACGCCACCAGGACGCCGGGCCCCGCCCGATCGGGGGTGGGAATCGGGGTCCCCGTACCGGTCACCGTCACCGTCGTGGTCATGCACTTGCTCCTTCGATCTCCACCAACGTGTCATGGAAGGCCGCCGACCCGCGCCCGCCGTTGCCTCCCGGATCGCCCACCGTGGGGTTGGTCAGGGCGTTGACGCCCGGGCCCCACCACCCGAAGGGCATCGTCACCAGACCGGGCTGCACCCGGTCGCTGACCATGGCCCGGACCTCCAGGGAACCCCGGTCGTTGAACACCCGGACCCGGTCACCGTCATGGATCCCCCGGGCCTCGGCATCCACCGGATCCACCTCCAGCATCGGCTCACCCTCCGCCGGATGGTGGGCCACCGAGCCCGAGTAGTGGCTGTTCAGAAAGCGGAGGTGCTGCTTGCGGCTGAGCAGGCTCAGGGGGAACCGGTCCGAGAGGTGTGCGGTGCCCTCGCCGGTGCCCGACCCTCCCGGCAACTCGTCGCCGGGCCGGTACTCGAGCCGGCCCAGCCGGAGGCGCCCGTCGGGTGTCGCCGTGGCCCCGTCCATCGGCGGGGTGAACCCTTCCGGCACGTTCAACCGGACCCAGCCCTCGACGTCGAGGCGTTCCAGGTCGATGCCGTCCAGCCACCGATGGTCGGAGTCCAGGAGTTGACGGACCAACGTCTCGTCGTCGTCGGCCAGCCCGGGCCCGTCGAGGGCCATGGCGGCCGCCAGACGTCGGAACACCTCGGTGTTGGGCAGGGCCTGGCCCACCGGGGCGATGGCCGGCCGGTTCAGCGACAGGTACAGGTGGCCCCACGAGTTCATCAGGTCGATGTGCTCGATCTGGGTGGTGGCCGGCAGGACGACATCGGCGTACCGGGCCGTGTCGGTCATCGTCTGCTCCATCACCACGGTGAACAGGTCGTCACGGGCCAGGCCGGCCAGCACCGCGTTCTGGTCGGGCGTGATGGTGGCCGGGTTGCAGTTGTGGACGACCATGGCGGTGACCGGCGGGTCCAGCGGGCGGTCCAGGTAGGTCCCGGCCAGCACCTCACCGAGGGCCGCCATGTTCACCACCCGGGGTCGCTGGTCACCCATCCGCCGGGGCACCGGGTCGGTCAGCACGTGATCGAAGTAGTCCTGGGTCGACCGGCAGAGGCCGCCTCCCCGCTCGCGCCACGCGCCGGTGACCGCCGGAAGCATGGCCAGCGCCCGATGGGCCTCCTGGCCGTTCTGTCGATGCTCGAGGCCGATCAGCACCCGCATGGCGGCCGGACGACCCGTGGCGAACGTGTGGGCCAGCCACTCGATGGTGGCCACGTCCACCCCGGTGGTCGATGCCGTGGTCGCCAGATCGACCGGCCGGGCCGAAGCCAGGAGCTCGTCGCCTCCCGTGGTGTAGCGGTCCAGGAAGTCCCGGTCGACCAGGCCGTCACGGTCCAGCACGTGGATCACGCCCAGGACGAGCGCCACGTCGGATCCCGGCCGGAGCCGGATGTGATGATCGGCCCGCTCGGCGGTCGAGGTGAGAACCGGGTCCACGACGACGACGGTGGCACCGTCGGCCCGGGCCGCCTCGATGGTCGGCCACAGGTGCCGGTTGGTCACCAGGGTGTTGGTCCCCCACAGCAGGATGGTGCGCGACAGGCGGAGGTCTTCGGGATCCATCCCGAACGGCGAGCCGTGGACGTCGGCGGCTCCCAGCCACGCCGTGACCCCGCAGAGGTGGCGTTGCAGCTTGGTGGCGCCCAGGGCATCGAAGAACCGGTCGGCCATCATCCCCATCTGGACCAGGCCCTGGGTGCCGGCGAACGAGTAGGGCAGCACCGTCTCCGGTCCGTGCTCGGCCACCGCAGCCGACAATCGGCCGGCCACCAGCTCGATGGCCTCGTCCCAACCGAACGGCTCAAAGGAAGCCTCGCCCTTGCGACTACCGGGGATACGCCGCAGCGGGGTGAGCAGCCGGTCGGGGTCGTAGACCCGGTCCAGATACCGGTTCACCTTGGGGCACAGTTCGCCGGCCGTGAACGGGTGATCGTCCACGCCCCGGAGACGCACGGCCCGGCCTCCCTCGACGGTGACCTCCCAGGCGCAGGTGTCCGGACAGTCGTGATGGCAGGCGCCTCGCACCACCCCCGAATCGTCCACCAGTGCCATTCCCGCAGCCTGCCAGAGTCGGTCACCGGTGTGCGATGCTCGCCCCATGGACACCACCACGGGACGACTGGCCGGCAAGGCCACCTTCATCACCGGCGCGGCGGCCGGCATCGGACGCGAGACGGCGCTGCTGTTCGCGACGGAGGGCGCAGCCGTGGCGGTCGTCGATCGGGACGGTGACGCCGCGGCCGACGTGGTAGCCGAGATCACCGCGGCGGGCGGCACGGCCATGGGCCTGACCGCCGATGTGGCCGTCGAGACCTCGGTGGCCGCGGCGATCGGCGACGCCGAGGAGGCCTTCGGGCGCCTCGACGTGGTGTTCAACAACGCCGGGATCATGCTGGCCGACGACGGCGACGCCCAGTCCACCGAGGAGGCCGTCTGGGACCTCACCATGGACGTCAACCTGAAGGGCGTGTGGTTCGGCTGCCGTCACGGCATCCCGGCGCTGCGCCGGGCCGGCGGCGGGTCGATCATCAACACGGCCAGCTTCGTGGCCCTGGTGGGGGCGGCCACGCCGCAGCTGGCCTACACGGCATCCAAGGGTGGGGTGCTGGCCATGACCCGGGAGCTGGCGGTGATCCACGCCCGGGAGAACATCCGGGTCAACGCCCTCTGCCCGGGACCGTTGCGCACTGAACTGCTGATGTCGTACCTGGACACCGAGGAGAAGCGTCAGCGTCGACTGGTGCACGTGCCCATGGGCCGCTTCGGCGAGGCGGCCGAGATCGCGGCGGCCGCCCTGTTCCTGGCGTCGGACGATTCGTCGTACGTGACCGGCACCGATTTCTCGGTGGACGGCGGGCTGACCGCGGCCTACGTGACGCCCGAATAACGGGCTCCTCGACGGGTACCGGGCTCCTCCGCGGGACCCCGTACTCAGGACGTCCGGCCGTAGAAGGTCTGCAGGGCCGAGTCCGAGAGGGCCACGCCGGGCCGGTCGTTCAGCGCGAACACCACCAGCAGGCGGGTCACCGAGCCCTCGGTGGGGGTCACCCGGTGCATGGCGTTCCGCCCCCGGAAGAGAACAAGGTCGCCCGGGGCGAAGGCCAGCGTCTCCACCGGGTGGTCACCGTCGAGTACCGCTCCCACCGTGTCGAACGCCATCTCCCCGGCATCGGCGTCGCGGACCCCGGCCACGTACTCGAAGGTGCCGCCGGCCTCCGGGGCCTGCAGCAGCATCGTCACGGCGAACGACGAGTTGTCGAAGTGCCAGCCCAGTTCACGGCCCGCCGACGCGAAGTGGACGTTGATCGACGACAGGTCATCGGCATACGGATGGATGGCATCGATGCCCAGCACCGCGCAGAGGAAGTCCCGGAAGGCCGCATCGTCGTAGACGGTCCGCAACGGTGAGTCGGCCGGGATCTGGTCGTCGGCGATGAGGCCCTTGGACGACACCACCTGGCGGTTGAAGGCGTGATCCGGTGCCAGGTCGGGGTCCGACGGGGTCAGGTACACGTTGTGGGTCGACGCGGCGTAGAACGCCTCGTCCTCCCGGGGCGAGGAGTCGGCCACCACCCGGGCCACGGCCTCGGCGGTGAAGAAGCCCTCGAGGACCAGGGCGCCCTCGGCGTCCAGCGTCTCCCGGCAACGCCGTCGGTGATCCGGGTCGTCGAGGGGGTGGAGCCGTCCATCGATCGGCGAGGGGCCGACGAGGGTCATCGGAGCTCCACGCCGACGTCCCGGAGTGCACCGGCCGGGGCGTCGGCGGCCAGCAGGGCCTCGGCCTCGGCCAGGTCGGGTGACAGGTAGCGGTCGGGGCCGGGGCCGGCCACCCGGGTCCGCAGCAGGTCGATGACTGCGCCGGTGGCCACGCCGGGCACCAGCGGAGCCCGCAGTTCGACGGCCCGGGCCGCGGTGACGTACTCCACGGCCAGGATGCGGCGCACGTTGTCGATGAGGCGGCGCAGCTTTCGGACCGATCCCCAGGCCATCGACACGTGGTCCTCCTGCATGCCCGAAGTGGGCAGCGAGTCGACCGAGGCGGGGACAGCCAGGCGCTTGTTCTCCGAGGCCATGGCGGCCGCCGTGTAGTGCCCGATCATCAGGCCGCTGTCCACCCCGACCTCGTCGGCCAGGAAGGGGGACAGGCCGTGGCTGCGGGTCCGGTCCAGCAGGCGATCCATGCGACGTTCGGCAATGGCCCCCACCTCGGCCAGGGCAATGGCCAGGAAGTCGGCGGCAAAGCCGAGTGGTGCACCGTGGAAGTTGCCACACGACTCGACCCGGCCGTCGGCCAGCACCACCGGGTTGTCGATGGCCGAGGCCAGTTCATGGTCGGCCACCCGCCGGGCGTGGTCCAGCGTGTCGCGCACCGCCCCGTGGACGGCCGGCGTGCAACGGATGGAGTAGGCGTCCTGAACCCGGGCGTCGTCGGTCCGGTGGCTGGACACGATGGGCGAGCCGGCGAGCATGGCCCGCAGGTTCGCCGCGCTGGCCACCTGCCCGGGCTGGGGACGCAGGGCCTGGAGGTCGTCGGCGAACGGCCGGTCGGTGGCCAGCAGGCCCTCGACGGTGAGCGCGGTGGTCATGTCGGCCTGGGCCAGCAGTCGACCGGCGTCGTCGATAGCCAGGCAGAGCATGCCGAGGATGGCATCGGTGCCGTTGGTGACGGCCAGTCCCTCCTTGGCGGCCAACGTGATCGGCTGGAGGCCCGCTTCGGCCAGCGCGTCGGCGGCCGGGCGGCGACGGCCGCCATGGTGCACCTCACCCTCGCCCATCAGCGCCAGGGCACCGTGGGCCAGCGGGGCGAGGTCGCCGCTGGCCCCGAGGGACCCGTACTCGGGCACCACCGGGGAGATACCAGCGTTCAGCAGGCCGACCATGGCCTCGGCCACCAGGGGACGGGCGCCGCTGGCTCCCAGAGCCAGGGTCCGGGCCCTCAGAAGGACCATGGCCCGGACGACCTCATCCTCGACCGGGTCGCCCATACCGGCGGCGTGGGACCGGACCAGTGCGGCCTGCAGGGCCTCACGGCGATCGGGCGGAATGGAGACGGTGGCCAGCGCCCCGAAGCCCGTGGAGATGCCATAGACGGGGTCGCCCTCGGCCAGACGTTCCACGACCTCGCGGGCCGCGGTCATCCGAGCCAGTGCCGATGGGGTGAGTTCAACCCGTGCCCCCCGGCGGGCCACGGCCACCACGTCGTCGATGGTCACCCCGGGCCCGTCGAGGTGCACGGTGGTCGGCTGGCCCGTCATGGCGTGACCTCTTCCTGATGAGGGGCACCGGTGTGACGGGCACCAGTGTGAATGTCACCGGAGAGGGCCAGCGCCACGCGGGCGACCGCGGCCTGAACACCGGCCAGTTCGTCGTCCACCAGACGACCGGCCGGACCGATCACCGAGAGCGCGGCGGTCAGGCCACCCGACGCCGGGAGACCGACCGACACCGCGGTGACGTCGGACTCCACGGCCCCGGTGCGGGTGTGGACCACCCCCGGATCGGCCAACGCCTCTCCGACCGCTGTTCCCTCGATCGGGACGTCCTGTCCCGCCCACCCGACGTGGCGGATCATCCGGCGGCTCTCGGCAGTGGCCACGTACGTGGCGACCGAACCGTCCCCGACCGCCAGATAGGACGACTCGCCGGTCTCGGCAGTCAGGTGATCGAGGTGGGGTTGGGCAGCGGCCACCAGACGATCCAACGGGCCGTTTCCGTTCAACGAGGCGGCGATCCGGAGGATCCTCGGACCGGCCGAGAAGTCGCCCGCCGCGTCACGGGCCAGGTAGCCGCGGGCCTCCAGTGCCCGGAGGTGGCGCAGCGCGGTGGTCGGGGTCAGATCGGTGGCCCGGGCCACCGTGGTCAGGTTGCACGAGCCTTCGGCCAGCACCGTTTCGAACGCGTCCAGGACCCGTCCCACCGAGCGGGGCACCGGATCGCTTCCGCTGACGGCGGACGATCCTTCGAAAGCGAGCCCCACATCCGTTGTGATTGTCATCTGCTGACATGCCTCCCCATGGGTTGACAACTTACTGGCCAGGTAGGCAGACTGCAAGCGGCGGGACGTACCCGTTTCAAGCCGCGGGACGTATCCGCAAGCTGCTCCAGAGGACCCGATGCACACACCTGCCGAGACCCCGGTCCGCAACATCTCCGCTCCCCGGGGCACCGACCTGACGTGTCGGGGCTGGCCCCAGGAAGCGGCCTTCCGGATGCTCCAGAACAACCTCGATCCCGAGGTGGCCGAGAACCCCGACGAGCTCGTCGTCTACGGCGGCACCGGTCGGGCTGCCCGATCGTGGGGCGCCTACCGGGCCATGCTCGACACCCTCACCACCCTCGACGCCGATGAGACCATGCTCGTCCAGTCCGGCAAGCCGGTGGGCGTCATGCGGACCCATGAGTGGGCTCCCCGGGTGATCCTGGCCAACTCCAACCTGGTCCCCGACTGGGCCGACTGGGACGAGTTCCGACGCCTGGAACACCAGGGCCTGACCATGTACGGCCAGATGACCGCCGGCTCGTGGATCTACATCGGCACCCAGGGAATCCTCCAGGGCACCTACGAGTGCTTCGCCGAGATCGCCCGGCGGCGCTTCGGCGGCACGCTGGCCGGCACCATCACCATCACGGCCGGCGCCGGTGGCATGGGCGGCGCCCAGCCTCTGGCCGTCACCATGAACAACGGGGTGGTCCTGGTGATCGACGTCGACCTCCACATGCTGCAGCGGCGGGTCGACCACCGGTACCTCGACGAGATCGCCCCGGACTACGACACGGCCGTCCGTCGGATCGCCGAGGCCAAGAAGACACGGACCCCGTTGTCGGTCGGCCTGCTGGGCAACGCGGCCGACGTCCTCCCCCGGCTGCTGGCCGACGGCGTCGAGGCCGACATCGTGACCGACCAGACCAGCGCCCACGATCCGCTGAGCTACCTCCCCAACGACCTGTCACCCGAGGCGGCCGCCGAGATGAAGACCGCCCAGCCCGAGGAGTACACCCGCCGGTCCCGGGCCGCCATGGCCGCCCACTGCCGGGCCATGGTCGGCTTCATGGACGCCGGCGCCGAGGTGTTCGACTACGGCAACAGCCTGCGGGCCGAAGCGAAGCTGGGTGGCTTCGACCGGGCCTTCGACTACCCGGGCTTCCTCCCGGCCTACATCCGACCCCTGTTCTGCGAGGGTCTGGGCCCGTTCCGCTGGGTGGCCCTGTCGGGCGACCCGGCCGACATCGCGGCCACCGACCGCGCCGTCCTCGAGGAGTTCCCCGACAACGAGGGCCTGGCCCGCTGGATCCACCTGGCCGGCGAACGGGTGGCTTTCCAGGGCCTGCCGGCCCGCATCTGCTGGCTGGGCTACGGCGAACGCCACCGCCTCGGGCTGCGGTTCAACGAGATGGTCCGGTCCGGCGAGCTCAAGGCCCCGGTGGTCATCGGACGCGACCACCTGGATTCCGGCTCGGTGGCCTCGCCGTACCGCGAGACCGAGGCCATGGCCGACGGTTCGGACGCCATTGCCGACTGGCCGCTGCTCAACGGCCTGGTCAACACCTGTTCAGGCGCCACGTGGGTGAGCATCCACCACGGCGGCGGAGTGGGCATCGGGCGGTCCATCCACGCCGGACAGGTCAGCGTGGCCGACGGCACCGACCTGGCGGCCCAGAAACTGGAACGGGTGCTGACCAACGATCCGGCCATGGGGGTGATCCGCCACGTCGATGCCGGTTACGACCGGGCCATCGAGGTGGCTAACGAACGGGGCGTGCGGGTGCCCATGCGCGACCCGCTTCCAGGGAGTGGGCGTCCAGGGAGCGGGCCCGCACCCGGGAACGGGTCCGACGACCCCGGCCGCGAGTCGTAGTTTCGTCGTCGTGGCCGTTCGCGAGGTGCTCCAGATCGGACATCCGACCCTGCGCATCGGGGCACGACCCATCGGCGCCGGGGAGTTGGCCTCGCCGGCCATCCAGACGCTCATCGACGACCTGATCGACACCATGCACGACGCCCACGGCGCCGGCATCGCCGCCAACCAGGTGGGCGAGACGGTCCGGGTGGTCGTCATGGAGGTCACGGCCAACCCCCGCTACCCGTACAAGCCGCCCATCCCGTTGACCATCGCCGTCAACCCGACCGTCGAGCCCGTGGACGACGAAACCGTGGTGGTCAACGAGGGGTGTCTCTCGGTGCCGCTTCGGGGCGACGTGGAGCGCCACGTCAACGTGCGGGTCCGGTACCTGGACCGACACGGCGTGGCCCACGACGAGGTGGTCCGCGGCCTGACCGCCGGCACCTGGCAGCACGAGGTGGACCACCTCGACGGCGTCCTGTTCGTCGACCGGGTGGACGACCGGACCACGTTGGCCACCTGGCCCCAGTTCGAGGCCCACCAGCGCGACGCCTTCATCGAACGGATCACCGCCTTCGTGGCCGAGGTCGGATCATGACCCGCTCTTCGGAAGCCCATTCCTCAGCGACGGGCCCTTCAGGAACGGGCCCCCGCCGGTACCTCTGCGACCTGGCCCTGATCGACGGGCCGGACGGCACCACCCGGGTGGAGGCCGACGTCGTCCTGACCATCGAGGACGGACGCTTCACCGCCGTGGAGACCGGTCCGGCCCCGGCCCCCATCCCGGCCGGTACCCGGCACCTCCGTGGCCTGACCATTCCCGGACTGGCCAACGCCCACAGCCACGCCTTCCACCGGGCGTTGCGGTCCCGGACCCAGGCCGACCGGGGATCGTTCTGGACGTGGCGGGACCTCATGTACCGGGCCGCCGAACGCCTCGATCCCGACGGCTACCACCGGCTGGCCCGGGCCACGTTCGCCGAGATGGCCATGGCCGGCGTCACCTCGCTGGGCGAGTTCCACTACGTCCACCACGCGCCGGACGGATCCCGGTACGACGACCCCAACGCCATGGGCTCCGCCCTGCTGGCCGCAGCCGCCGAGGCGGGCATCCGCATCACCCTGCTGGACACCCTCTACCTGCACGGTGGCCTGACCGCCGACGGTCACACCCCGGCGGAGGGAACGCAGCGTCGCTACGACGACGGATCGTTCGAGGCCTGGGCCCAACGGGTCGACGCCCTGACCGCGGGGGACGGCCAACGCATCGGCGCGGCCATCCACTCGGTACGGGCCGTGGACCCCACGGCGATGGCCGCCATCGGCCGCTGGGCCGCTGAACGGCGCGCACCGCTGCACGCCCACGTGTCCGAGCAACGGGCCGAGAACCGACAGTGCCTCGACCATCACGGCCGCACCCCGGTCGGGCTGCTGGCCGATGCCGGGGTACTGGGTGAACGGTTCAGTGCCGTGCACGCCACCCACCTCACCGATGACGACGTGGCGCTGCTCGGCTCGACCGGTTCCACGGTGTGCCTCTGCCCGACCACCGAGCGCGACCTGGGCGACGGCATCGGTCCGACACCCGAGTTGACGGCGGCCGGCGTGGCCCTCGCCCTGGGCAGCGACTCGCACGCGGTGATCGACCTGTTCGAGGAGGCCCGGGCCACCGAACTCGACGAACGACTCCGCTCCGAACAGCGGGGCATCCACTCGGCCACCGAGTTGCTGGCCATGGCCGGCCGCAACGGACACCGCAGCCTCGGCTGGGACGACGCCGGGTCCATCGCCGTGGGCCGACGAGCCGACCTGGTGACGGTCTCCCTGGCTTCGGTCCGCACCGCGGGCACCACACAGGCCACGGCCGCCGAGGCGACGGTATTCGCGGCGACGGCCGCCGACGTGACCGACGTGGTGGTTGACGGTCGTCCGGTGGTCACCGATGGCCACCACGCCACCATTGACGTGGCGGCGGAACTCTCGGCGTCCATCGGCCGGATTCTCCATGCCTGAGAGAGCGACGCCTGAGAGAGCGACGCCTGAGAGCGCGACGCCGGAACGCACGATGGGCCGGTCGCTGGTGGTCGACCGCATCGGGTCGCTGATCACCAACGATCCGACGCTGGGTCGGGGCCCGCTGGGCATCATCGAGGATGCCTCGCTGGTCATCGTCGACGGCCTGGTGGCCGCCGTCGGACCGTCCGGCGCGGTGGCCGATGAACGCATCGACGCCGACGGGGCGTGCGTCCTCCCCGGGTTCGTCGACTCCCACACCCATCTGGTGTTCGCCGGCGACCGGTCCGAGGAGTTCACCACCCGGATGGCCGGACAGCCCTACGACGGCGGCGGGATCCGGGTGACCACCGAGGCCACCCGTCGGACCGACACCGCCGAACTGGACCGCCTGCTCGGGCTCCGCCTGGCCGAGGCACACCGGGCCGGCACCACGACCATCGAGATCAAGTCGGGCTACGGCCTCGACGTCGACCACGAGGTCCGGAGCCTGGAGGTGGCCGGTGTCCACACCGCCGAGACGACCTTCCTGGGTGCCCACCTGGTGCCCGCCGAGTATCAGGGCCGGACCGACGACTACGTCGACCTGGTGTGCGGGGCCATGTTGGATGCCGCGGCACCCCACGCCCGCTGGATCGACGCCTTCTGCGAGGAGGGTGCGTTCGACGTCGACCAGAGCCGGGCCGTGCTGGAAGCGGGGCGGGCGGCCGGTCTCGGCCTCCGCCTGCACGGCAACCAACTGGGCGAGGGACCGGGGGTGGCCCTCGCCGTGGAGTGCGGCTGTGCCTCGGTCGACCACTGCACCCACCTGTCCGATGCCGACGTCGACGCGCTGGCCGGCAGCGACACGGTGGCCACCTTCCTGCCGGCGTGCGACTTCTCGACCCGCCAGCCCTACCCGGACGCCCGCCGGGTGATCGACGCCGGGGCCACGGTGGCCATCGCCTCGAACTGCAACCCGGGGTCCAGCTACACCACGTCCATCCAGTTCTGCATCGCCCTGGCCGTGCGCGACATGCACATGACCATCGACGAGGCCGTACAGGCCGTGACCGTCGGCGGCGCGGCGGCCCTCCGACGCAGCGACGTGGGACGCCTCACTCCCGGCTCGGCCGGCCACGCGGTGGTGCTCGACGCCCCCAGCCACCACCACCTCGCCTACCGACCCGGCGTGCCCCTGATCCGCCAGACGCTGGGCCCTTTGGGAACCAGCCCTCTGGGAACCAGCCCTCTGGGAACCAGCCCTCTGGGAACCGGCCCTCGGGCCGGCAGTCCGACCTAGCCGAGATCCGCTGCCGGCAGGTCGAGCAGCAGGGCCTGGAGCAGGAGGGTCTCGTTCGGGTTGCGGACCAGGTCACCGGTGGCCTCGGTGATCCGCTCAGTGGCCGACAGGAACACGTCTGCTCCCGAAGAGAGGCCCACAGGAAGCCCGTCGGCGACCAGGCCCGTCCGGGCCAGGTAGGCCCGACTCAGGGTGGCCAGGCCGAAGCGGAGCTCGTCGTCGCGGTGGCGCCTGACCTCGCGCTTCTGGCGTTCGCCCATCTCGCGGCGTCCCGAGCCACGGGTTCCGAACGCCTCCTCGCGTTCGGTCAGGGCCTCGATCTCCTCGCGGTGACGGGCCTCCAGCGGGCCCTGGGCTGCGTCGATGAGGTCCCGCAGTTCAGCGACCAGCACGGCCACCGCCGCACCCGACCCGTCGAGGCGATCGGGCACCGAATGCCAGGCATCCCGTCGGCCCAGGAAGGCCGGATCGGCGGCCAACAGGCGGGCCCGGGCCACGCTGCCCGCCGCGGCCTCGGCCAACCCGGTGGCCCGGTCAGCCGGTACCCCTTCGGCCACCAGGGCCTCGGCCACCACGGCATCGGGCACCGGAGGCAGGTCGACCCGGACGCAGCGCGAGGCAATGGTGACGTGCTCGTCGGGTACCTCCTCGGCCAGCAGGACGAATACCGCCGAGGCGGGCGGCTCCTCGATGGTCTTGAGCAGGCTGGCCGCCGCGGTTGGTTCCGCGGTGTCGAACCGGTCCACCACGATGACCTTGTGGTCGGCCTCGATGGGCGACCGCCAGCCCTCCACGGTGATCCGCTCGGCGTCGGCCACCAACAGGGAACGGCCCTCGGGCTCCACCAGGATCAGGTCGGGGTGACGCCCGGCGACGGCCAGGCCCCGATGCCGGTGCCCGTCCTCCGACGATGGGTCAGACGGACCGGCGGACCCGTTCCCGGCGGACCCGTTCCCGGCAAACCCGTCCCCGGCAAACAGGGCGCCGGCGAAGGCCCGGGCCGCCTCGGTTCGACCGGCCCCCGGCGGGCCGACCAGCAGATAGGCGTGTACCGGTTGAGCGGCGGCCCGCCGCAGCAGCGTCACCGCCGCCTCCTGGCCCACCACCGTCGCCCACAGTGCCGCATCGTCCAGAAGGGGCAGGCCGTCCGACGCGCCCGAGTTGACGGTCACCGATCCCGCCCGGAATCCAACCGGGCGTCCACCGCGGCAGCCACCCGGGCCGCCACCTCGTCGACCGTGCCGCCACCATCGACGACGACCCAACGGTCCGGATCAGCGGCCGCCATGGCCCGGTAGGCGTCGACCACCACGGTCTGGAGGTCGTGGCCCGCCTGCTCGATCCGGTCCAGTTCACCCTCGCGGTCGTCGCCCAGTCGGCTGCCGGCCACCGGCGTGGCCACCTCGATCAGGACCACCAGATCGGGGGCCAGTCCCCCGGTGGCGAACTCGTTCACCTCGGCGACCGGTGCGGCACCGAGACCGCGGCCATGGCCCTGGTAGGCAATCGACGACGCCACGTACCGGTCGGAGACCACGTCACGACCGTCAGCCAGCGCGGGTCCCACCACCATCTCGACGTGCTGGGCCCGGGCGGCCGCCATGAGCAGCGCCTCGGCCCGATCCACCGGTGTCGGGCCGGACGGATCCAGCACCAGGTCGCGGATCCGCTCGCCCAGGGGCGTTCCCCCCGGTTCCCGGGTGAACAGCGCCCCGAGCCGTTCGGCCAGCAGCCGGGCCTGCGTGCTCTTGCCCGTGCCGTCAGCACCCTCGACGGCGATGAACCGACCCGTCTCCGGCAAGCGGTCGCTCACGACGGGTCCTCCCCACGACGGACCCCGGCCTTCAGGGAGCCGACGGCCACCGCTCCCGAGGCCAGGATGATGAGCGAGGCCAGCCACAGGGTGAGACGCACCCCCGGCACGTCGATGCCCACGCCGAACAGCTCCACGTGGCGGTCCCACAGGACGCTGGACAGGCGGTCCAACAGGTCCTCCATGAGCGGTCCGACGACCAGGGCCAGCAGCACGCAGCCCCGTACCAGCAGGTAGAAGGTCGAGAAGATCCGACCCCGCAGGTCGTCTTCCACGTTCTCGTGCAGGAGGGTGAACCCGAGGACGTAGACCGCCCCGGCGCAGATCCCGATGCCGAACACCATGGCCGTCGACAGGTGCACCTGGCTGATCGACGCCGCCAGGGCCAGGAAGATCCCCGCCCCGACGAGAGCCAGCGTGAAGGTTCGGGCCTTGTCGAGACGTCGCTGCAGCAGCGAGACGAGGCCCACGCCGGCGGCCACCCCCAGGCCGAGGGCCGTGATGAGCACGCCCAGACCCGACTTTCCGGCGCCCAGGACCTCGTCGGCGTAGATGGCCCCCAGGGGCACCAGCATCCCGCCACCCATCAGACCGGTGGCCAGGCCCATGTTGACCGTGCGGACCACCGGGTTCACGAAGGCGAACCTCCAGCCCTCGCGGAGTTCGGCGATCGGGTGGGCCAGGGCGGCCCGGCGGCCCTTCGCCGCGTCCTTCTCGGCCCGGGGACGCCTGGGTAGGTCCAGGGTCAGGATCAGCCAGCCGGTGACCAGGAACGACAGGGCGTTGGCGTAGAAGGCCAGGCCCATGTCGTCAAGCCGCACGTTGTCGGCCCACGACGAATCGAAGAGTGCCGTGGAAAGGCGCCCGAACAGGGCCATGAGCAGCGCACCCACGGGAAACGTCCCGTAGGCGGCGACCAGCGACAGGGAGTTGGCGGTGGCCAGCTGGTCGGCCGGCACCACATGGGGCACCGATGCCTCCTTGGCCGGACCCCAGAGCATGGTGAACGCCTCCAGCAACAGCGAGGCCAGGAACAGCCCGACCAGGGTGTCCACGAACGGAAGAGCCAGCATCACCATGGCCCGGCCCACGTCGCAGGTGACCATGGTGCGTTTGCGGTCCCACCGGTCGACCAGCACACCGGCCACCGGACCGAAGAAGAACCCGGGCACGATCCGGGCGGCCAGCACCAGGCTCAGCGCCGCTCCCTCGTTGCCCGAACCCAGGCGGATGGCCAGGATCGAGATGGCCAGAAGCCCCAGCCAGTCACCGGTGGCCGAGACGACCTGGGCCATCCAGAGGCGGAAGAAGGCCGGGGTACCGAACAGGCGGGTCCGCAGCGGCGGGCGTCCCTCCAGGGGCAGGAACGGGGTGAATTCGTCCCCAGGGCGGGGGTCGCCCGGGTCCCGTCCCGTCTCTTCCATCACCGGGCCATCACCCGACCACTCTAAGGGAGAGGAGCCGACCGCCCGGGGGCGGACAGGCGCCCGGTCAGCGTTTCTTCTTGGCCGGACCCTTCATCCGCCGTTCGGCGAGGAGCTCCGATGCCCGCTCGTCGGTGAGTTCCTCGACGGCGTCCCCCCGCTTCAGCGAGGCGTTGAACTCGCCGTCGGTCACGTAGGGACCCCAGTTGCCGTCCTTGAGGAACATCGTCTTCCCGCTCTCCGGATCGGCGCCCAGTTCGCGCAGCGGCGGCTTCGGGGCGTTGCGGCCCCGACGCTTGGGCTGGGCCAGGAGCGCCAGGCACTCGTCGAGCGTGATGGTGAGGAGCTGCTCCTCAGTCTCGATGTTCCGGCTGTCCGAGCCCCTCCTGAGGTAGGCGCCGTGGGGACCATTGTGCACGGTGACCTCGACCCCGTCGGCCGGGTCGACGCCCACCGACCGGGGCAGGCTCAACAACTCGAGGGCCTCCTCGAAGGTGATGCGATCCAAGGTCATGGTCTGGAACAGCGAAGCCGTCTTCGGCTTCGGGATGTCGCCGGCCCCGGCCTGACGGTCCAGTTCATCGAGGAGCGACTCGAGGTCGTCGAACCCGTCCACGGCATCGGCCAACTTCTCCAGGTTGGCCAGGCGAGCCTCGCCACCGTCGTCGGCGGCCCGGATCTCGTCGCCGTAGCCCGAGGATTCGATGGCCGCCTCGATCACGACCCTCGGCCCCTCCGAACGGACGCCGGACAACTCCTCCCCCAGGGAAAGGAAGGCCTCGATGCCGGCCGCCGCCTTGGCCGAAACCCCGAGGGCCTCGGTGTCCCGCAGCACGTCGAGCACCGGGCACCCCGCCTCGGTCGCCTCGACGACCTTCTTGACGGCCGCCGCGCTGACCCCGCGTGCCGGCACGTTCAGCACCTTCCTCGCCGAGGCCGCGTCGAGTCGACCAGCCGCCAGGCGCAGGTAGCCGAGGGCCACGTTGATCTCCTTGCGGTTGCCCGGCAGGGCCATGAGACGGCCGGCGGGCGATGACGGCGCCGGACGTTCGGGCGGACGGCCCAGCGACACGTAGGGACCAAATCGTCCCGATCGGGCCACCACCACGAGCCCCGTGTCGGGGTCGGTGCCCAGTTCCCGGTCGGCCGGGGCGTTCAGGAACTCGAGCGCCCGGGCCACCGTCAGCTCGTCGGGCGGCACGTCGTCGGGGATCGACGCCGTCTCGTCACCCACCTGGACGTACGGGCCGAACTTGCCGAAGCGGGCCACCACCGGCTCACCGTCCGACGTCGCCCCGAGTTCGACCGTGCTGACCCCCCGGGGGTCGATGTCGCCGAGGCGGGTGGTGACCTTGGCGTGCAGGCCGATGTCGGCGTCGGACCCGAAGTAGAAGGCGTGCAACCACGGGACGCTCTCCGCCTCACCGTTGGCGATGTCGTCGAGGTCGTCCTCCATGCCCGCCGTGAAGTCGTAGTCGACCAGGCGGGGGAAGTGCCGTTCCAACAGGTTGGTGACCGCGAAGGCACTCAACGTCGGCACCAACGCCGCGCCCTTCTTGAACACGTACTTCCGTTGGATGGTCTCCATGATGGAGGCGTAGGTGGAGGGTCGGCCCACCCCGTGTTCCTCCATGCCCTTGACGAGCGATGCCTCGGTGTAGCGGGCGGGGGGCTGGGTGGTGTGGCCCTCGGCGGTCGCCGACACCACGTCGACGGCCTCATCGACGGTCACCGCCGGGAGCACCAGCTCCGCAGCATCGTCGTCGTCACCCTTGCTGTCGGCACCCCGTCGAGGCGACTCGTCACGGGTCTCCTCGTAGGCCCGACGGAACCCCTGGTGGTGGATGACGGTGCCGCTGGCCGCCAGCGTGGCCCGGGACCCGACCCCTCCGGCATCGGTGCCCGACGCCAGGTCGGCCCCCATGCGGAGGCGGACCGTCTCGCCGGTGGCGTCGGTCATCTGGGAGGCCACCGTGCGGCGCCACACCATCTCGTAGACATCGGCCTCGGACTTCGGGAGTTCGCCACGGACCGTGTCGGGATGACGGAAGCGATCGCCGGCCGGCCGGATGGCCTCGTGGGCCTCCTGAGCGTTGCGGACCTTGTTGGCGTAGGTCCGGGGCGCATCGGGGACGTGATCGCCGCCGAAGCGTTCGGTGGCTTCGGCCCGGGCGGCCCGCACCGCGGTGTCCGACAACGTGGTGCTGTCGGTCCGCATGTAGGTGATGTACCCCTTCTGGTACAGGCCCTGGGCGGCGTGCATGGCCCGCGATGCGGAGAGCTTCAGACGCCGGCCGGCCTCCTGCTGGAAGGTCGAGGTGGTGAACGGTGCCGATGGTCGACGCCGGTACGGCTTGGGTTCGACGGACTCCACGGTGGCGGGACGACCCTCCAGGTCGTCGCGCACCGCACCGGCCGACGCCTCGTCCAGGACCAGGACGTCGTCGCGCGACAGGTTGCCGTCATCGCCGAAGTCCCGCCCGAGGGCCACCCGGCGACCGTCCACCTCCACGAGGCGCGCCGTGAAGCCGGCCCCCGCACCCTCCCGAGCGCGGGTCGCCATGGCACACGTCAGGTCCCAGTAGCCCGCCGGATTGAAGGCCATCCGGTCGCGCTCGCGCTCCACGATCATGCGGGTGGCCACGCTCTGCACCCGGCCCGCCGACAGCCCGGCACCGATCATCCGCCACAGCACCGGCGAGAGCTCGTAGCCGTAGAGACGGTCGAGGATCCGACGGGTCTCCTGGGCATCGACCAGACGGCGGTCCAGCTCGCGGGTGTTCTCCAACGCCTCGGTGATGGCGCCCTTGGTGATCTCGTGGAAGACCATCCGGTGGACCGGGACCTTGGGGTTCAGGACCTCCAGCAGGTGCCAGGCAATGGCCTCGCCCTCACGATCCTCATCCGTGGCCAGGTACAGGACGTCGGCCTTCTTCAACAGGCGCTTCAGATGCGTCATCTGCTGCTTCTTGTCGGCGTTCACGACGTACAACGGCTTGAAGTCGTTGTCGACGTCGACGCCCGTCTTGGCCCACGGCTCGCCCTTGTAGGCGGCCGGCACGTCCGAGGCCCGCATCGGGAGGTCGCGGACGTGGCCGATGGACGACTCCACGACGAAGCCGTCTCCGAGGTAGCCGGCAATGGTCTTGGCCTTGGCCGGGGACTCGACGATGACCAGTGCGTTAGTCATGGAATACGACGTCCTCGTCAGTGGATCGGGCCCCCAGCAGGATGACCACGCCGATCAGGGCAGCGACCATCGAGGCCACGAGGATGCCCACCTTGGCCTCGTCCTGTATCGCCAGATCGTCGAAGGCCAGGCCGGTCACGAACAGCGAGACGGTGAAGCCGATCCCGGCAATGGCCGAGATGCCGACCATGTGCCGGACCGTCGCCCCCGACGGCAGCGCCGAGATGCCGAGGCGCACCGCACCGAGGGTGAACAGGCTGACGCCCACCACCTTGCCGACCACCAGGCCGAGGGCCACGCCGATGGTCACCCCTGACCCCATCGCGTCGCGCAGCGAGTCCCCGCTGATCTCGATCCCGGCGTTGGCCAGCGCGAAGACGGGGATGATCAGGAAACCGGTGATGGGATGAAGGCGTTGTTCCAGCCGGGCCGCCACCGAGATCGACTCGTTCATCCGGAATCTGGCCGCCCGGAGACCATCGGCGTCCAGGGTCCCCACACCGACCGGCGCCTCGTCGTCCGGCCCGATGAGGGCGGCTGCGGGAGCCATCAGACCCATGATGACGCCGGCGATGGTGGCGTGCACCCCGGAGCGGAACATGGCGTACCAGAGCACCGACCCCAACACGATGTACAACGGCGTGTACCAGACCCTGAGCCGGATCAGGATGACCACGGCCACCGTGGTGATGGCGGCCAGCACCAGCCATTCGGTGGCCAGGTCGCTCGTGTAGAAGATGGCGATCACGATGATCGCCCCGATGTCGTCGACGATGGCCAGTGACAGCAGGAAGACCTTCAGGGGCGTCGAGATCCGGTTGCCCAGAAGGGACAGCACCCCGACGGCGAAGGCGATGTCGGTGGCCATGGGGATCCCCCACCCGGCCGAAGCGTCGCCCGAGGTGTTGAAGGCGAAGTAGATGGCTGCCGGGACGACCATGCCCCCCAGCGCCCCGGCGGCCGGGAGCAGGGCGGCCCGTCGGTCCCGCAGGTGACCGGCCACCCACTCACGCTTGATCTCGAGGCCCACCACGAAGAAGAAGATGGCCATCAGGGCGTCGTTCACCAGTTGGGCCAGCGTCAGCGGGTGCCCGTGGTGTTCGAGTCGCAGATCGCCGATGCCCAGGTGGAACTCGGTGTGCCAGAGCTCGTGGTAGCTCCCCGACCAGGGGGAGTTGGCCCAGACGAGGGCCGCCACGGTGGCCACCATGAGCAGGATGCCGCCGGCCGCCTCGATACCCAGGAAGCGCATGACGGGTCGGCCGATGGTGCGCGCCAGAGGACGGTCACTGCCCAACCAGGTGGGTCTCGATGCAGGTTGTGGACCGGACATCGTCGCTTCCAGCACTCCCTCGGGGTTCGTCTCCGGCCGGATCCCGTTGATCCCGCCAGCCGCTGCGTCGCCCGAACGGTAACCGTCACCCTGTGACATCACCATGGATGCCGACCCGCCGATGTCGGCTCAGAGCCGGTTTTTCATGGGCGCGACGGCGATTTCGCGGATCTGACCCGCCAATCAGCCCGGGCGGATCATGAGACGGACCGTCGTGCCGTCCGGGCCGCTCTCCACCTCGGCCCCATCGGCCAGACGGTGCATCAACGCCACACCCAGACCCGACTCGTGACGAAGTCGCTCCGGTGTCTCCACGTCGGGCAGGTCGGGTACGGCGTCGGGATCGAACCCCGGGCCGTGGTCCACCACCTCGACCAGGACCTGGTCGTCGTCCACCCGACACCGGACCAGGATCCGGTCGGGCGCACCGACCACCCCCTGGGCCTCGATGGCGTTGGTGACCGCCTCGGACACCACCAGTCGCAGGTCGGCCACCCGTCCCGGGTCGAGCGGTGATTCCCCGCCGGTACCTGAACCGGTACCTGCACGAGCACCCGCACCGGCGGCCGCGCCGATCACGGCCCGAACCAACTGCAGGAACTCGGGATGCGGCGGAACGGCCAACTCGATGCCCGTCGAAGGAACCCCGCTCATGCCAGAGCCCGCCCGTCCATGGCCGCCACCGCGGCGGCATCCACGTCCCCGTGCAGGGTGAACACCCGATCCAGGTCGCACATCTCGAACACCCGACGGATCCGGGGCTCCGGACACACCACCAGCAGGTCTCCGTCGTGCGCCCGGAGCCGACGGAGGGCACCGACCACCACACCGAGCCCCGCGGAGTCCACGAAGTCGACCGCTGTCAGATCCAGGACCACCAGCCGGGCACCGCCGGCCACCTCGGTCACCACGACCTGGCGGAGACCGGGGGCGCCGGCCATGTCGAGGTCACCCAGCACGGTCAGCACCACACCGCCGGGGTCTCCGATGCCCACGGGACCACCGGACGCCCGTGACGGGTCCAGGTCACGGCGGTGGACGTCGAACTTCACCTGACCGGTTTCCCTCCGTGTGGTCGATCCGGCCCGTCCCGGTTCGCCGCCGACGCTAGACCACCGATCCGGCCCCGGTCCCTCACGAGACCCGTATCCGGGGAGCGCCGGCTTCTGGGGCGACACCTCACTCCAGATACATCACGGCCGAAGCGGTCAACACCACGTCAGGCAGCACCGGGCCGATCAGCGGCGTGTCGGTCCGAGCCAGATGGTGGACGGTCACCGTCACCCGGTCACCCTCGACCACCCGCTCGACCTCGGTGTCCAACGGGTTCAGGCCCGCCGAGCCGATCACCGCATCGGCCACCCGGCGCGACGACCCACCCACCGCGGCCACCCGGACCCCCTCACGCGCCGCGTGCTGGACGAGCACCGCGGTCCGGGCCACCGTCCCCACCTCGACGATCACCATGGCCAGCACGATCAGGACCGGGAGGATCAGGGCCAGCTCGACGGTGGCCTGACCACGGTCGTCCCGACGCACCTGGCGGGCCAGCCGCCGGCGCATGCTCAACCCACCTTGTTGGTGATCGAGTTGATGACCCGGTCGAACAGGCGCGAGACCTTGTCGGTGGCCGAGGCCCAACTGGTCACCAGGATGGCGATGGTCGCCGCCCCGAGGATCAGGAGCACGTACTCGGCCGTCGTCTGACCGGCATCGTCCTCCTCACCTTCGACGGACCCGGTGGCGGATCCGGTGGCGGGCCCGGTGATCGGCCCCAGGTGGATCCGGGCATGGATACCGATCAGGCCGACGACCAGACGGTCACGGATGGCGGGCAGGGACGTCATGGGATCAGGCACTACGAAATTCCTTCTCTGAGCAGCGGAGCTGGCGGTCCTGGCCGGCGACCGTGGTCGCGAGGGGCGGGCGGCCGTGTGGATCAGCCGTACCCGAGATCGCGGAGCGAGGCGGCCACCATCGGCACCACCGACAACAGAATGAAGGCCGGAAGGATGCAGGTGACGAGGGGGAACAGCATCCGGACCGGGACCTTCCTGGCCTGGACCTCGGCCCTCCGCCGGGCCCGGAGTCGGAGGTCAGCGGCCACCAGGTCCAGCGCTGGCCCGATGGGAGCCCCGTGACGAATGGATCCCACCAGTGCGGCGACCAACGGGCGGCCGTCCTCACCGAACTCGACGCGGAGGCCGTCCACCGCATCGGCCATGGCCACCCCCCGTTCGGTTCGTCCCAACGCCGAGACCAGGGCGCTCGACGCCGGCCCCGTGCCCCGGTCCGCAGCCTCGGACAACGCCCGCCCCACCGGCAGACCGGCCCCCACGCCCACCCGGATCAGACCGGCCAACCAGGACAGCTCCCCGGCCACCAGGTCGCGGTGTCGCCGTACGGCCGTCCGTTGCCGCCACCACGGCCACCCGAAGGTGGCGGTGATCAGAACGACGGCCAGGAGCGGCTGGAGGACCACCAGCGCCGGGATACCGATGGCCAACAGCCCCAGCCGTCGATCATTCGGACCGCCGGGTGGCACCCGACACCGCACCCGCACCGTGGCGCCCAGCCGGTCCACGAGTCCCGGCGTCGACACCCGACGGGCCCTCCGGCCGGCCGACCGGTGGACGGGCCGACCCACCCGGACCGCCGTCACGATCACCGCCGCCACCCACCAGACCGAGAGCATCACCGGGTGGTCGGCGGTCCGACCACCGGCGAGCCGCTCAGCCGCCACATCCACCAGAGGCCCACCCCGTCCAGGACCAGCCCGAGGGCCAGCACCACCATCCCCGGCCCGGTGGTCAGAAACCCCGCGGTGCCCGACGGAGCCATCATCACGGCAAAGCCCACGGGTGCCAGTGCCACCACGGCGGCTGACGAACGGGCCTGGGTGGCCAGGGCCCGAGCCTCCTCGCTGACCTCCAGTTCATCGCGGATGGCCTCGCCCACCGTGCCCAGCAGTCGTGACGGCTCGCCACCGGTGGTCACCGCCAGGTCGACGGCCGCCACCAACTGACCCACCCGGGTGCCCGGTCGGCGTTCCGCCCATCGGGAGAGTGCGACACCCAACGGTGCGCCGGACCGCAGGTCTGCGCCAACCAGCTGGAGATCGGCCGACACCGGGCCCCCGTCGTCGGCGGCCTCCACCAGCGCCCCGGCCAACGTGCTCCCCGACTGCAACGACCGGATGAGCTCGTCCACCAGCCCCGGCAGTGACCGGTCCACCCGATGGCTGGTTCGTCGAGGATCCCACCGTGTCCACCACGGCACCGTGGAGTCCGGCAACAGTGCGGTTTCGACCGGCCAGCCCGGGGGACGACGGACCCTCCCCACCGGCGGGCCCACGGCCCCCACCACGGCCAGGATCATCAGGGCCACCAGCCAGGGAGCGCCGCTGCCCGTCACCGACCCCACCGCCGCCCCGCCGCCCCGCCGGTCACCCCATTGGCCAGCCGCCCATCAAGCACGAGCGGACACACCGCCGGCTCCGACCCGGGCGGTCGCACCTCGATCACCTCGGCCACCCGCCGTACGGCACCGTCGCGGACCACGTGCACGATGACGTCGATGCTCCCGGCCACCATGGCCGCCGCCACGTCGGCCGACAGGCCGGTCGACGCCAACAGGACCATGGTGGCCAGGCGTCGCAGGCCGTCGACCGGCCCGTTGGCGTGGCAGGTGGACAACGAGCCGTCATGGCCGGTGTTCAACGCCTGGAGCATGTCGAACGCCTCCGGACCCCGGACCTCGCCGACCACGATCCGATCGGGTCGCATCCGCAGCGCGTTGCGAACCAGGTCGCGGACCGTGACCTCGCCCACTCCCTCGCAGTTGGCCGGCCTCGCCTCGAGGCGCACCACGTGCACCGCCTCGGGTCGGAGTTCCGCGGCGTCCTCCACCACCACGATCCGCTCGTCGGGGCCGACGGCCGAGGCCATGGCGCCCAGCAACGTGGTCTTTCCCGAACCGGTCGCCCCGGTGACGACCACGTTGCAACGGGCGTCGACCAGATCCTGCAGAAGGGCGGCCACCGGTGGGTCCGCCAGGTCCGTCAGACGGAACCGGTGCTCCCCGAAACGTCGCACCGTCAGGTACGGGCCGTCGAGGGCGATGGGTGGCACGACCACGTTGATCCGGGATCCATCGGCCAGGCGACCATCGGCCCACGGGCTGGAACGGTCCACCCGTCGGCCGGTGGGCGCCACCATCCGTTCGACCAGTCGCTCCAACTCGGCGGCATCCACCCGCACGTCGGTGGCCTCCAGACGGCCCGCCCGCTCCACGAAGACCGACCCCGGACCGTTGACCATCACCTCGGTGACCGTCCGGTCGGCGAACAGCGCCTCCAGCGAACCCAGGCCGGAGACGCGGGCCAGTACGGCGTCGACCACACACCGTCGGGCATCAGGGCCGAGCAGGGGCTCGCGCCGGACCACCGCGGCGGCCACCACCTCCTCCAGTGACCCCGTCGGCACGGGAGGACCGTCGAGGACCTCGGCGTGGACCGTGTCGACCAGCAGCGCGACCTCCACCGAGCTCACGCGGATCCCACGGCACGGAGCAGCGACCGGGGAATCCGGCGGGCCAGCAGACCGGCATCCACGGATCGGGCCACCGCCGGGTCCACCGGAATCCGCATGGTCACCGGCGCTCCGACCACCGCTTCGACGTCGTGACGGTCCAGCGCCCGGCCCGGTTCGACCACCAGCGCCACCTCCGACGGACGGCGATCCTGACGGGAGATCCGACGGAGCCCCAGGTAGCAGGCCCGGGTCACCAGGACCGACCGATCGGCGGCCTCCAACAGCGGATCGATCAGGTCCCCGGGCGGGCCGGCCTCCGGACGTCCGGTGAAGAGGTCACCGGCATCGACCACCGGGGTGCGATGGCCCGTTGACGCCGACCGGGCCACCAGGTCGTCGACGAGCGCCGCCATCCGGGTCGGCTCCGCGGCGGACCATCGGGTCGTGCCCCTCGGCAGGACGCGGAGCCCACCGGGCACCTCGACGGCCAGACGGTCCAGCGCCTCGACGCCCACGCCCTGTCCGGCCGCACACCAGTCCGTCACACCCGGACCCGAGCCATCGACACCGAGGACCGCGGGAAGGTCACCCGCCAGGTCCACCACCGTCACCGGGACACCGTCGCCCGCGGCGGCCAACGCCATCGCAGCGGCCACCACCGTGGTCCCCTGACCACCCTTCACCGACCAGCAGATCTCCATCACCACTCCCACGCGATCGTTCGTCGCCGGGGAAGGCGCAGGAGCCGGTCGGGCTCCGGGCGCCGAACCGTACCGGGCCGGTGCGCCATCCCGACCCGGGTTGGCGCAATAGGATCCGAACCGTGGAGGCGGCCTTCTTCGACCTCGACAAGACGGTCATCGCACGAGCATCGATGGCCGCGTACGGCCCGGCACTCCACCGGGCGGGCTACCTCAGTGCACCGATGGCCCTGCGGGCCGCCTGGGGACAGCTCCTGTTCCGGTTCTTCGGCGCCGACGAGGGGAGCATGGCCCGGGCCCGCCAGACCGCCCTGCGCCTGGCCGCCGGCTGGGATCAGGAAGCCCTGCAGCGGTTCGCCCGGGACCACCTGGCCGAGGTGATCGAACCCATTGTCTACGACGAGGCCCTCGACCTCTTCGCCCACCACCGCGCCGAGGGCCGCCTGCTCATCCTGGTGTCGGCGTCACCGGTGGAGATCGTGGCCCCACTGGCCGAACACCTCGGCGTCGACGAGTTCATCGCCACCACCCCGGAGACCGACGACGACGGGAAGTACACCGGCGAGGTCGAGTTCTACGCCCAGGGTCCGGACAAGGCCCACGCCATCAAACGACTGGCCGCCGAGCGGGGCATCGACCTCGAAGGATCGTGGGCCTATTCGGACTCGGCCACCGACGTGCCGATGCTGGACGCCGTCGGCCACCCCGTGGCCGTGAACCCCGATCGGGATCTCCGCCGAACGGCGGAGATCCGGGGCTGGCTGATCCGGGAGTTCGAGAACCCGGTGCCACTGGGGGATCGGGTGCCCATCGACCGGAACTGGATCGCCGCCAGCGCGCTCTCCGCGGTGGTCGTGGTGGCCGTCGTGGCTCTGGCGCGTCGTATCGGACGCCGCCCGGCCGACGGGTCGGCCAACTGAAGCGGCCAACTGAACCGGGCAGTCTGAGCGGGTGCCGGGATCGATGGACCCGGCCACCCCTCAGGGGTTCTAGATGGCGCGGACCTTCTTGACCGCGACGGCAACCAGGGTGCCGAGTGCCGCCAACATCAGGAGCTTCTTCATGGTCCTCATGCTAGGTCCGGACCCCGCTACGTGCACGGGGCGCCAGCCACCCACTGGGAACCGGCCGTGCACGGGGTGGTCGCATCACGCCCGAGGCCGTACCGTCACCGATGGAGGTGTCTGAGTACCTGGTGGGCTCCCCCGCCTTCAAAGCGGGTGGGACGGGCGATCCCCGTCCGGCGGGTTCGATTCCCGTCCACCTCCGCCACTCGCCTGCGACCCGACGAGCGGGTCGGCCGGCCAGCCAATCAGGCCAGCGGGCAGAACGGTTGCTCAGACGGCCAGAAGGTCGCGTGCGCCGGTGTCGCTGCTCGGATGACGAAGCTTGGACATGGCCCGGGCCTCGATCTGACGGATCCGCTCCCTGGTCAGGTTGAAGTGCTCCCCGACCTCTTCGAGCGTGCGGGGCTCGCCCCGGTCCAGCCCGAAGCGAAGCTTCAGGATCTCCCGTTCCCGGGTGTCCAGCGGTGCCAGCAGGCGGCTGATCTCCTCGGGCAGCAGGGAGGTGGCGGCCACCTCGAACGGCGACTCGGCCGCCCGGTCCTCCACGACGTCGCCCAACTCGGCATCGCCGTCTTCACGCAACGGTTCGCTCAACGAGAGCGGCTCGGCGGCAAAACGCAGGGCCTCGGTGACCTTCTCCTCGGGCATCTCGACCTCGGCCGAGAGCTCGGCCAGCGTGGCCTGACGTCCGAACTTCAGCTCGAGGCGGGACCGCGCCTTCTGCAGGCGAGCCAGGGTGTCGCCGGCGTGCACCGGGAGGCGGATGGTGCGTCCGGTGTTGGCGATGCCGCGGGTGATGGCCTGACGGATCCACCACGTGGCGTAGGTGGAGAACTTGAAACCCTTTCGCCAGTCGAACTTCTCGACGGCGTGCATCAGGCCGAGGTTGCCCTCCTGGATGAGGTCGAGCAGCGGCAGGCCGGAGGCCTGGTACTTCTTGGCGATGGAGACGACCAACCGGAGGTTGGACTGGACGAAGGTGCGCTCGGCCTCCTCGCCCCGCTTGATGTTGCGCTTGAGCTCGCGCTTGCGGGCCGGTGCGAGGTTGTCGCCCTTGGCGGCCATCTCGGCTCGGCCCTCGGTGCCCGCTTCGATCTGCTGGGCGAGTCGGACCTCGCCCTCCTTGGTCAGCAGTGGGTACTGACCGATATCGGTGAGATACAGCCGGACGAGGTCTTCCTCGTCCCGTTCGACCCGCTCTTTGGCCACCCTCGTCTCCTCCAGCCGGGGGAACGTCCGGCCCGTCTGGCGGGACCGTCGTTCACCGAATCATTCGCCTGTCAACACACCCGATCGGCTCGCCCCGGAGGGCGGATGGTGGGTCGGATGACAACGTTGCCCCCACTCCCCCGATCGACGGTCACCATATCCACGACCCTCTGGATGCCAACGCGAAAAGGTGACCATCGTCACGAAGCATGACGATTCCGATCGGACCTGTCACGGATGGCCCCTTCATGGGTGGCCCCTTCATGGGTGGCCCCTTCATGGGTGACGGGGCCGGTCCTCCAGATCGGCGAGCACCAGCCGCAGCACGCGGCGCGCCGGAGCGTCACCGACCGGCGAGAGCCGATCGGCCAGACCGATCAGGTGGGCGATCACCCCGTCCAGGAGGAGGGCGGCCGCGGTGGCCCGATCCGACGGGTCGACGTCGAGCATGGCCAGCACGGCGGTCAGCCGATCGGGGTCCGAGGCTTCCTCACGTGCCTCGGCCAGCAGCACCGACTCGGGGATCCGGTCGCGCCACCATCCAGCGTGTTCGGCGAGGCGCGCCGAGAGGGAGGCCATGGTGGCCGCTGAAGCCGGATCGGCCCCGTCGGTCGACCAGTCGCCCAACCGTCCGGCCAGGGCCTCGCAGAGTTCGGCCAACTGCGTGAACTCGTGGGCTCCGCCCTCGGCGGTGAGTGGAATGGACCCGTCATTCACCGGCCCGTCATTCTCTGGAGCAGGGGTCACGGCGTTCATCCCCGGAAGTGGTTGACGATCGGCATGCGGCGGTCACGGCCGAAGCCCCGGGTGGTCACCTTCGGGCCGAGCGGCGTCTGGCGGCGCTTGAACTCCGCGCCGTCCACCAGACGGACCACCCGGTCCACCAGATCGGGGTCGTGGCCCTCGGCCACCAGCTCGGTCCGGGTCAGGTTGCCCTCCACGTAGGCCTCCAGCAGGGGGTCCAGAACGTCGTAGGTCGGGAGGCTCTGATCGTCGGTCTGGTCGGGCCGGAGTTCGGCCGACGGCGGCTTGGTGAGGATGTGTTCAGGGATGACCAGTTCTCCGTCCAACCCCGGTTCCCGGGCGTTTCGCCAGCGGCAGAGGTCGTAGACCCGGGTCTTGTAGAGGTCCCGGATCACCGCGTAGGCCCCCGCAGTGTCCCCGTACAGCGTCGAGTAGCCGACCGCCGACTCGCTCTTGTTGCCGGTGGTGAGCACCATCCATCCGTGGGCGTTGGACAGACCCATCAGGAGCACGCCACGGATCCGGGCCTGCAGGTTCTCGTCGGCCAGGCCGACTGGGCCTCCGTCGATGGCCCCGGACAGCACGCCCGACAGCGCCTGATGGGCCTCCTCGATGGGAAGGAGGTGGGCGTCGAGCCCCTGGGAGGCGGCCAACGCCCGGGCGTCGTCCACCGAGTGGTCGCTCGAGTAGCGCGACGGCATGAGCACCGCGTGGACGTGGTCCGGACCCAGGGCGTCTGCGGCAATGGTGGCCACCAGAGCCGAATCAACGCCGCCCGACAGACCGAGGCACACGTCGGTGAAACCGCTCTTGGTGACGTAGCCCCGGGTGGCGGTCACCAACGCCCCGTACAGCTCGGCGGTCTCGTCCAACGGGGCCAGGGCGGGCACCACCAGATGGTCGGACCGTTCCACCATCCCGGAGACCTCGACGACCAGCAGGTCGGCGCCTGCCCCCGGGTTCCCGGCGACCTCGACGTCTCCGGCGACATCGACGTCCACGATCACCACAGCCTCGTCGAACCGCGGTGCCCGGGCCACGATCCGTCCCGACGGATCGGCCACCATCGAGCCCCCGTCGAACACCAGTTGGTCCTGGCCCCCGACCAGGTTCAGGTAGGCCACCGGCCGACCCGAGGCGGCAGCCGTGGCGGCCACCACCGACTCGCGGGCCGCCTGCTTGCCCAGGTGGTACGGCGATCCGTTCACCGTGGCGATCAGGTCGGCACCACCGGCCACCAGGCGTTCGACCGGACCGCCGGCCACCCACAGGTCCTCACAGATGGCCAGACCCACCCGCACCCCACCGATGCGGTGGAGGACCAGCGGCGCGGTGCCCGGCGCGAAGTCCCGTGCCTCGTCGAACACGTCGTAGGTGGGGAGGCACTCCTTGTGGTACGTCCCGACGATCCGGCCGCCGTGGCAGACAGCCACCGCATTGTGGGCCGGGCCGTCCGGGCCGTCGGGCCCGACATCGGCGAAGCCGACCACCAGGGTGCACCGACCACTCGCGGCGGCCACCCGCTCCACGGCCTCACGGCTGCGGGTCACGAAGCCGGGCTTGTGGACCAGGTCCTCCAGCGGATACCCGGTGACCGCCATCTCCGGGAAGAGGGCCAGATCACAGTCGGCCACCTCGTCGAGGGTGGCCAGCACCCGGTCGACGTTGCCGTCCAGGTCACCGACGACGGTGTCGATCTGCACCAACGCCAGCCGGACCCGGGTCATGGTCCCAGCGTACCGACGGGCCCCTCAGGAGGCCCGACCGGGAAGACCTGTCAAGAGGCCTGACGGTGCATGGACCGGTGGACACCCGACGGCCCGCCGCGGCGGGCGGGACGCTCGCCGTTGACCCGGGCCGCGGCCCGTTCCTCGGCCCCGGCCAGGATCTCGTCGGCCCGGTCACGATCCAACTTGCCCTCGGCCACGGCCTGTTCGATCCGCTCGGAGGCCGTGGCCACCAACTCGGCCACCAGCTCGTCGGTCCGGTCGCCGGCCAGATCGGCCAGGGTCGCCCCCTCGCGCAACGCCTCACCCAGCTCGTGTCGATCCATGTCCAGGAAGTCCGCCACCTGGCCGGCGAAGTGGGCCCGGCGTGCCCGATGCTTCCCGACCTGGTCGGTCCGGTCACCCTTCTCGTGGCTTCCCGCCTCCCGGTGGGCCATCTCCCGGCGGCCCGTCTCCCGGTGGGCATCGAACCGCTCCCGCATCTCGAGCATCCGCTCGTCGCCATCGGCCGCGGCCTCCGGCACCGGATCGGCACCCGCCGAACCGATCGGCGACAGCGTGGCCACCAGCACCGAGCCGGCCACCAGCGACACCGCCGTGGCGACCACCCGGATCGTCATCTTCTTCTTCATCGCCTGCTCCAGTTCTCCCGATCCTCGATGGCCCGGGCTCCGTGACCACCGTCGGTCGGTGGCATGGAGGAAACGATGCCGAGGCCAGATGAGGAGACGATGAAGACCGTCGGAGGACCCGATAAGGAAAATCCAGCGAAAGACACGCCCCAGAACGGCCGATGCCCCCGGGCGGTTGAACCCGGGGACATCGGACAGCGGCCGGGGGAACCGGCCGGACGTAGGGGGCCGGTCAGCCGGCGAGGGCCTCACAACAGGTGTTGGTGATCAGGCGGGTGACCACGTACGGATCCATGTTGGCGTTGGGCCGACGATCCTCGATGTAGCCCTTCTGGTCCAGGTTGACCTGCCACGGGATACGGACCGACGCGCCCCGGTCCGACACGCCGTAGCTGAACTGGTCGTACCGCTGGGTCTCATGCGCACCGGTGAGACGCTCCTCGGAACCCAGGCCGTAGCCGGCGATGTGCTCAGCCGGCTTGCCCTCGGCACCCAGCGATTCGCACGCCGTGATGATGGCGTCGTAGCCCTCGCGCATGGCGTTGGTGG
This sequence comes from Acidimicrobiales bacterium, assembly GCA_014239855.1. GTDB lineage: Bacteria > Actinomycetota > Acidimicrobiia > Acidimicrobiales > MedAcidi-G1 > UBA9410. The sequence goes on from JAAZXY010000002.1 coordinate 82,666, forward strand.
AGAAGTTGGTGTGCGCACCGGCACCGTTCCAGTCGCCCTTGATGGGCTTGGCGGCCACCGAGGCGTCCACGCCAAAGTCCTCGGCGACCCGGTACAGCAGGTAGCGGGCCATCCAGAGCTGGTCGGCCACGGCCACCGTGTCGACCGGTCCGATCTGGAACTCCCACTGGCCGAGCATGACCTCGGCGTTGGTACCCGAGATGGCCAGACCGGCATCCATACAGGCCTTGGTGTGGGCCTCGACGATGTCACGACCGGCGATCTCGATGGCGCCCACGCCGCAGTAGTAGGGACCCTGCGGCGCCGGGTAGCCCTCGACCGGCCAACCCAGCGGGCGGCCCTCCTGGAAGAAGGTGTACTCCTGCTCGATGCCGAAGATCGGCTCCTGGTCGGCGTACTTCTCGAACGACTCCACGCAGGCGGCCCGCGAGTTCGTGGGGTGCGGGGTCATGTTCCCGTCGGGGAGGCAGACGTCGCACAGCACGAGGATGTCGTCGCCGCCACGGATCGGATCCGGGCACGAGAACACGGGCCGCAGCACGCAGTCCGAGTTGTCGCCGGGCGCCTGGTTGGTGCTCGAACCATCGAAGCCCCAGATGGGGAGATCCTGCGGGTCGTCGATGATCTTGGTCTTCGATCGGACGTAGGGAAGCGGCTCGGTGCCGTCGATCCAGATGTACTCAGCCCTGATGGCCATGGTGATCTCCTGATCCTTGGGTCGGTCTGTGGGTCGGTTGAACGGACCCGGACGGCCGGCCGCGCTGCCGGACACGGGAAACCTACGGGGGGAGCGGTTTCATGACTGTTTTCTGACTGTGAACGCCATGTGAACGACGTACCCCGGAACTGGTGCCGCGGGCCCCGATCGCCCCATGCTGGTCCCATGGACATCGAGCAGACCAGCGAAGACGCGGGCGGCGGGCCCGACCGCGAACAGCGGCAACGCAACCAACGGGACTACGTACTCCGCACGGTCGAGGAACGCGGGGTACGCCTGATCCGGCTCTGGTTCACCGACGTACTGGGCCGCCACAAGTCGGTGGCCATCTCCCCGGCCGAGTTGGAGACGGTGCTCGACGAGGGTCTGCAGTTCGACGGTTCGGCCATCGACGGGTTCAGTCGTGTCCAGGAGAGCGACGTGCTGGCCCGGCCCGACCCGTCCACCTTCGAGCTCCTTCCGTGGGCCGACCCGTCCGAACCGTCGGGAACGATCTTCTGTGACATCACCAACCTGGACGGGACGTCGTTCGAGGGCGACCCCCGCCAGGTGCTGCGCCGCAACGTGGACCGGGCCCGGGCCGCCGGCTTCGAGATGTTCTGCGCTCCGGAGGTCGAGTTCTTCTACTTCGCCGATTCGGGACCCGAGCCCGTTCCCCTGGACCGGGCGTCGTACTTCGACCTGACCACCACCGACGTGGCATCGGATCTCCGCAAGCAGACCCTGCACATGCTCGAGGCCCTGTCCATCCCGGTCGAGTACTCCTTCCACGAGGACGGCCCCAGCCAGCACGAGATCGACCTCCAGTACACCGACGCCCTGGCCATGGCCGACTCGGTGATGACGTTGCGTCTGGCCGTGAAGAAGATCGCCATGGACCGGGGGGTGTACGCCACGTTCATGCCCAAGCCCCTCAACGGCGTCCAGGGCTCGGGGATGCATACCCACCTGTCGTTGTTCCGCGACGGGAAGAACGCCTTCCACGACCCCGACACCCCGGATGGCCTGTCGGCCACCGCCGGTTCGTTCATCGCCGGGCTGCTCCGCCATGCCCGGGAGATCACCGCGGTCACCAACCAGTTGGTCAACTCGTACAAGCGGATCAACGAGGGCTACGAGGCTCCCCGCTACGTGTCGTGGGCGCGTAACAACCGGTCGGCGCTCGTCCGGGTTCCCATCCCCAAGCCGGGCAAGGTCGATTCGACTCGGATCGAGTACCGGGCGTTGGACCCGGCGTGCAATCCGTACCTGGCCTTCTCGGTGCTGCTGGCCGCCGGCCTGCGAGGGATCGAGGACGGCCTGGAGTTGCCCCCGGAAGCAGCGGTCAACCTCTACGACCTGAGTCGTGACGAGCAGCGTGAGCTCGGCGTGGCCAGCCTTCCGGACAACCTGAACGAGGCGTTGGACGAGATGGAAGCCTCCGAACTGGTGCGCGAGGCCCTCGGCGACCACATCTTCGAGTGGTTCCTTCGAAACAAGCGAGCCGAGTGGAACGAGTACCAACGCCAGGTCACGCCATTCGAGCTCGACACGTATCTCCCCAACTGGTGATCTCCCCTCCGATCCCCGTCAGGGCATGCGCTCGTCGGAACGGGCAGACTGAGGGTGCGGGACGCCGCCGGTGACCCGCGGAACCACCATGGACCCCCTACTCGTCTTCCCGAATCCCCCACCTCCGGAACTGGCCCAGTGCCTGGACCTGGACGGCTGGTCGTGGAAGGCCGTCGCCGATGCCGACGCCGCCATGGCCGAGGAACCCGACGAGGGCTGGTCAGGCGCCGTGGTGGTGGCCGACACCGACCCCGAGGGGGCCTTCGCCCTGTGCCGCCGCCTCCGCAAGGTGGAGATGCCGCTGCAACCGCTGCTGGTCCTGGTGGGGGGCGGCCAACTCGACGCCCTGGAACTCCGCGACGACCTGTTCGACGACTTCTGCCTGACCCCGCTGCGACCCGCCGAACTCCGGGCCCGGATCGAGCACCTGTTCTCGCGCACCGGTAGGGGCACCCGCCCCGAGTTGGTGGAGTACGGACCACTGGCCCTGAACCTCGAGACCTATCAGGCGGCCATCGACGGCGAACCGCTCGACCTCACCTACATGGAGTACGAGCTGCTCAAGTTCCTGGCCGCCCACCCCGGCAAGGTGTTCACCCGCGAGACCCTGTTGAGCCGGGTCTGGGGCTACGACTACTACGGCGGCGCCCGCACCGTCGACGTCCACATCCGGCGGCTCCGGGCCAAGCTCGGCGAGGAGCACGCCAACCTGATCCACACGGTGCGATCGGTGGGCTACCGGTTCGGCCAGTCCCGCTGGGGCGTCTGACCGCTGAGACCCTCTGGCCGGTCGTGCCGGCCCGTGGCGTCAGCTCGTCGCGCTGGTCAGTCGGCCGGTGCTGCCCAGGGGTCGGTGTCGCTCAGTTCGAGCAGTTCCGAACCCTCGTGTGTCGTGTCGACGTCCTTCTTGAGGACGCCACCCAGCAGGGCGGCGGCCAACGCTCCCGTCATCAGGATGCCGACCGGCATCACCACGACGAGCAACAGGATCATCAGGACGGCGCCGAGCATGGCCGCAGTCTGCCATCTCCCGTCGGGCCGGCGCGCTTGCGTGCCGCCGGCCTCCGAGATCAGCGGTCGGGGTCGCCGGTTCAGCCGACGTGGACGACGGCCTCCACCTCGAAGATGGCGCCGAGGGGCAGGGCGGCCACGGCCACACACGAACGGGCCGGACGGCTGTCGCCGAACGCCTCGCAGTAGATCTCGTTCATCGCCGAGAAGTTGCCCATGTCGGTCAGGAACACCGTGGTCTTGACGATCTGGTCGAGGGTGGCCCCGTTGGCCTCCACCTGGGCCCGCAGGTTGGCCAACGCCTGGGTGGCCTGAGCCTTGAGATCGTCACCGGCGAGGCTGCCGGCCACCGGACCATCGACGGTGCTGCCGTCCACGATGCCGATCTGGCCGCTGACGAACAGGAAGTCGCCGGCGGGCACGACGGGGGTGTAGGGACCAGCGGTGTTGCTCATGGGGGGGCTCCGTAACTCGGTGGGAATCAGATTCCGTATGGGAACGGGATCCTGCCACAACCCGGTGGGCCGCTATCCGGTCGGCAGATCCCCTGGACAGTCCCGATGGACCCACGTGGCGGCGGCCACCGCGGCGAACACGGCATCGGATCCGTTGATCGGCGGGCCCTCATCGACCTCGACCTCGACGGTGATCGGTGGGGTCTCGGTGGCCCGGACGATGCCGAACGACCGGATGGTCAGGTCGTGGACCACCCCGTCGCCGTCCACCGACAGGCCCTCCGAGGTGATCCAACTCCACGCCATGTGGGCCGCACCGATGCAGTACGAACGGAGCACCACCTCGTCGAGCGGGTCACCGCACCGGATGGTCACCCGGATGCCGTCGTGGTCGACCGTCGCCGATGCCTCCGCCCCTTCGGGCGACACCACGGGCTGGCCGGGCGTCAACGCCCCGGCGCCGGTGAGCAGGACCACGGCCTCGGCCCAGCCGGCGGCCCGGGCACTGGCCGTGGTCGGTGGGCCGGCCACGTCGACCTCGACGACGTCCAGACCGGGCGCCACGGCAGCCACCGCCTCGACGATTCCCGGGGTGCGGACCACCCGCAGGATGCCGCTGCCGTCCGCCGAGGCGCCACCGGCCACCGGGGGCCTCTTGGGACCAGACCGCACGGTGTCCTCGCGCGACGGGCTGACCAGCACCGGCCGGCCATGGGTATCGGCCAGGGACCTGGCGATGGCCGGCAGGAGCGATTCGACCTTGGCCCCGAAGGCCCCACCGTTGGCCAGCGGTCCGACCGGTTCGCCCCCGGGCACGCACCAGACGGCATCGGTTTCCAGCGGAGCCGGTTCCACCCACGCGGTCCGCAGGACCCCGGCCCAGTCGCCGGCCGGTGTCTCCAGTGGCGGCACGACGTCGGCCGTGGTCCGACGGCCCTGGACCTTGCCCGCCGCCCGACGGGCGCCAGCCAGCGTGTCAGACACCACCCAGTTCCCGGGATCGTCGACCGGTCCGTCGCCGGGCACGGCGATCAGGGCGTCGGCCGGCGCCGTGTCGGCCGCGAACCCCCCTCGACCGAGCGCCACCTCGGGACCCACCGTCTGGGGGCTGCGTCCCTCGAGCGTGGCCCGGCGGGCCGAGGCGTCACGATCGACCGGCTCAGCCGATGGGTCCCGGTCTGGCGTCCGGATGCCGACGGCCACCTCCCAGGCGTCGAGCACGGTCTGCCAACCGGTGCAGCGACACAGATGGGCGTGCAGGGCCCGGGCCGCCCGGTCCCGGTCCGGTGGAGTCCCGTCGGATGTTGAATCCTCGAGTCCGGCGAACCGCAGGATGATGCCCGGCGTGCAGAAGCCGCACTGGCTGCCGCCGGTGGCGCAGAAGGCTTCGGCCCACCGATCGGCGTCGCCGGCCGGCAGGCCGTCCAGCGTGGTGACCGACCGTCCGGCGACGCGTCGCAACGGGGTCACACACGACACCCGTGGTTGACCGTCGACCAGCACGGTGCAGCAGCCGCACTGGCCCTGCGGGCTGCATCCGTCCTTGACCGACCGGTTCCCCAGCGGGCCTCGCAGCGCGTCGAGCAGCGTTCCACCGTCGTCGGCCACCTCGACCGGTCGGCCGTCGACCGTCAGGTGCACCACCCCCGGGGTCAACGGGTCATCAGAAGTGGGCGCGTCCATCCGAGGAGTGTGCCCGGTCACCAGTACGGTCACCGACCATGAAGGAGCCCACGGTCGGAGCGTCGGCCTCGACCGGTCGTCGACAGGTGCTGACCGGTCGTCGACAGGTGCTGGCCGGGATGACCGCGGGAGCGCTGCTGGTCGCCTGCGGTGGGCGCCCCGGGAGCTCCTCGGCCACCACATCGGCCCCGGTGGCCACCACCGGTTCGACGGCCTCCGGTTGGCGGCTGGGCGCCCGTTTCGCCGACGGCTATGTGGCCCCCAGCGCCCTCGTCGCCGGCTCGCCCCAGCGAGCGCCGTACGTCCTCCTCGGATCGGACGGCTGGCCGATGGGCACCGAGGGCCCGGACCGATTGGATCTCGTCATCCGCCGGGCCGGTGCCGCCGATGACACCGGTACCGCTGGCGGACCGGTGGTGGCCACCCACACCGTCGAGCGCCACGGGGACGAGCAGGCCACCCCGTACTTCCCGTTGGTCTTCGAGGTCGACGAGCCGGGTGGGTACGTCGTGCACGTGACTACCGGGTCCACCGGGGACGCCGGGTCCGACCCCCACCACCTCCGGGTGGTCGGGCGCGACGAAACCACCCTCATCCAGGTGGGCGACCGACTCCCGGCGATGACCACCCCCACCGAGACCGATCCGGCGGGTGTCGATCCGATCTGCACCCAGCCCAACGGCCCGTGCTCGTTCCACCGGCTCTCGGTGGCCGAGGCCCTGGTCCAGCCGGGGCCCGTCGCGCTGCTGGTCTCCACGCCACGGTTCTGCCAGTCCGACGTCTGCGGTCCGACCATCGGCCTACTGCGGTCCGCCCTGCGGGTCCGGTCCGAGCCGTGGTCAGCCGTGCACGCCGAGGTCTACGTGGCCCCCGACGCCAACGACTTCTCGACCACGCCGACCGTGGCCGACCTCGGACTCAGCTTCGAACCCAGCCTGGTGGTGGCCGACGCCGACGGAATCGTCACCGCGGCCCTGCACTTCACCATGGACGCCACCGAGGTGGCCGCCGCCCTGGCGACCGCCGTCTGAGGCCAGTGTCTGAAGCCGGTGTCTGAGGTCAGGTCCCCGAGAGAGAGAGCTGAAAACCACGAAAGCCGACGCCCCGGGGCGCCGGCCGGTGGTCACCCCGCAGGGCGATCAGGAGGTTGTCTGCTCAGCTGAAGGACTGGCCGCAGCCGCAGGTGCGCTGGGCGTTCGGGTTGTCAATGGAGAACCCGGCCTCGTTCAGGCCATCCTTGTAGTCCAGCGTGGCGCCCTCGAGCAACTGGGCACTCGACTGGTCGACCACCACCCGGACATCTCCGAACGCCTCTTCGAGGTCATCGGCGGCCCGCTCGGTGTCGAAGTACATCTCGTAACTGAAACCGGAGCATCCGCCGGGGCGCACGGCCACGCGGAGGGCCAGGCCCTCTTCGGACTCACTGGCGATGAGAAGGCCCACCTTGGTGGTGGCTTCGTCGGTCAACGTGATCATCGATTCCTCCCGGAACTCCGATGGTTGTCGGTGTCCATAGTGTAACGACCAGCCAGCCCCGATGGCCCAACGCGGATCCGACCCGGGCGGCCGGGGGACACCCTCGTAACATGGAGCCATGGAGCACGAACCCGGAGACCAGACGACCGTGTCCGGTACCGGCCCGACCGAGGCCGATGTCCTCGGCGTGCTCCGGGGCGTCATCGACCCGGAGTTGGGTACCGACATCGTCGAGCTGGGAATGGCCCGCGCCGTGACCATCCACGATGACGGCCGGGTCGACGTCACCATTGCCCTGACCACCTCGGGCTGCCCGTTACGGGCCCAGATCCAACGCGACGTCCGGACCCGGGTCGCCGACCTGCCCGGCGTGTCGTCGGTCCACCTCTCGTGGGACGAACTCAACGCCGAGGAAAAGGCCACGGCCATGGCCCGGGCCCGGTTCAACGTGAGCCGCAACGCCCCCGACACCGAGGTTCCGGCGACCACCAAGGTCCTGATGGTGGCCTCGGGCAAGGGAGGCGTCGGGAAGTCATCGGTGACGGTGAACCTGGCCGCCGCCATGGCCGCCCGCGGCATGACCGTGGGCGTCATGGATGCCGACATCTGGGGCTTCTCGGTGCCACGGATGCTGGGCGTCGAGGGGCGCCTCGGAGGATCTCCCGAGGTCGGCAAGATCGCCCCCATCGAGGTCCCGATCGGAGACGGCCTCGTGAAGGTCGTGTCGATGGGCCTGCTCGTCGACAACGAGGAGTCGGCGCTCATGTGGCGTGGCCTGATCCTGAACCGGGCCGTCCAGCACTTCTGCGAGGACGTGGCCTGGGGCCCGATGGACTACCTGCTGATCGACATGCCGCCCGGCACGGGGGACGTGCAGATGGGCCTGGCCAAGATGCTCCCGCAGGCCGAGATGATCGTGGTGACCACGCCCGCTCTGGCTGCCCAGAAGGTGGCCGTGCGGGTGGCCAACATGGGTCGGGCCAACTACCTCCGCATCGTCGGCGTGATCGAGAACATGAGTGCCTACATGGCGCCCGACGGCAGCCGCCACGAACTGTTCGGCGCCGGCGGCGGCGGTTCGCTGGCCGACCAGGTGGGTGCCCCACTGCTGGGCAGCATCCCGCTCGACGGCGCGGTGGCCACGGCCGGCGACACCGGCTGCCCGGTCTCGCTGGGCGAGGGTCCGGCGGCCGACGCCTACCGGGAGATCGTGGAACGCATCGTCACCGAGGCCGCACCACCCATAGAGATGGCGGGCTGCAGCGCCCGACTGCTGGCCGCCGCCGAGGACGCCCTGGACGCCGCCGGGGCCTGACCCCGACCCTCAGGCCTCTGGTTCGTCGGGGCCACCGTCCGCCGGTCCGGGTTCCCAGGAGCCGGCGTCGATGATTCCGCCAGTCGAGGGATCCTCGCCCCGCCAGCCGTATCGGAAGGTGGTGCGTCCGCTGGCCATCGAACGGGTCAGCCGGCGGGTGGCCACCGCCCGCACCAACGCCCGGGTGGGCGGGAACAGCAGGGCCAGACCCACGGCATCGGTCACGAACCCCGGGGTGAGCATGAGGGCGCCGGCACCCAGCACGAGCAGGCCGTCGACGATCTCCCGTCCGGGAATCCGACCCCGGGCCGCCTCCTGCTGGGCCCGCTGCAGGATGCCCAGGCCCTCGCGACGCACGAGCCACGCCCCGACCACGCTGACCAGCACCAGGAGCCCGATGGTGTTCATCACGCCGGTGGAGCCCGCCACCTGCACGATGACGGCCAACTCGACAATCGGGGTGACCACGAACACCAGGAACAGGATCAGGAGCACGGCCGCATGCTAGGGCGGCCTGTCGGGGGCAGGCGGTCGAAGGCAGGCCCCGCCTATCCTCGCGACCACATGACCCGCCCCTCGGAGAGTTCCCCCTCAGCGACCGGCCCCCAGCCTGATCGGCCCCCCAGCGTCGACCGGCTGGCCCGGTCCCTGGTCGACATCGGCCTGCCCCACCCTCTGCTGGTCGACGCGGCACGGACCGCGGTGGCCGAGGCGGTGGCCGCCGACGATCCGGCCAGCGCCCCGATCCGGGCCCGCGAACTGGCCGAGGGCACGGCACGGGCCCTGCTGTCCGACGTGGTCAACGCCACCGGCGTACTGCTGCACACCAACCTGGGCCGGGCCCCGTGGAGCCCGCCGGTGGGCGACGACCGCCGCTACACCACGCTGGAGTTCGACCTGGCCAGCGGTTCACGGGGTTCCCGACAGGACCGGGCTCCGGCGCTGCTGGCCCGGGCCTGTGGCGCCGAGGCAGCCATGGTGGTCAACAACTGCGCCTCGGCGGTCCTCCTGGTGCTGGCCGCTCTGGCGGCCGGGCGGAGCGTGGCCGTGTCGCGCGGCGAGATGGTCGAGATCGGCGGCGGCTTCCGCATCCCCGACGTGATGGACCAGTCAGGTGCCCGTCTGGTCGAGGTCGGGACCACCAACCGGACCCGCATCGGTGACTTCTCGACCGCCATCGCCGCCGGGCCCGACGTCGCCCTGACCCTGTCGGTCCACCAGTCCAACTACCGGATCGAGGGCTTCACCGAGTCGGCGTCGGTGGCCGAGTTGGCCGCTCTCGACGTGCCGGTGGTGGCCGACATCGGATCGGGGCTGCTGGATGCCGCCTGCCCGTGGTTGGCCGACGGCCCGCCCGGGTGGCTGGCTGACGAGCCCGCCGCCCGACAGACGCTGGAGGCCGGCGCGGCACTGGTCACGTTCTCGGGCGACAAGCTGCTGGGCGGACCCCAGGCCGGAATCATCGCCGGCCGGGCCGACCTGGTCGCCGCCTGTGCCGCCCACCCGCTGGCCCGCGCCCTTCGACCGGGAAGCCTCGTGCTGCAGTCCCTCCAGGATCTGGCGCTGGCCTACCTGGCCAGGGACGGCCGGGCCATCCCGTTCTGGCGTATGGCCACTGAACCGGTCGCCGACCTGCGGGCCAGGGCGGAACGCATCGCCCCCGAACTGGTGGCCGACACGGTGGCCGTACCCGGGGGCGGGACGCTGCCCGGCGTGGAGATCCCGTCGGCCGGCCTGGTGCTGACCGGTGACCGGGTGGCCGAGTTGCGTGCCGGTTCGCCCGCCGTGGTGGCCCGGGTGACCGATGGCGCCACGGTGCTCGACCTCCGGACCGTCCACCCCGACGATGACGACGTGGTCGCCGAGGCCATTGCCGGGCTGGCACCCGCCGCCACCCCCTCCAGCGACGGGCCCTGACCGGTGCACGTCGTCGCCACGGCGGGCCACGTCGACCACGGCAAATCGACCCTCGTCGAGGCCCTCACCGGGACCGACCCCGACCGGTTCGCCGAGGAGAAGGCCCGGGGCCTGACCATCGACCTGGGGTTCGCGGCGACCACCCTCCCGTCAGGGGCCGCCCTCTCACTGGTCGACGTCCCCGGCCACGTGCGGTTCCTCAAGAACATGCTGGCCGGCGTGGGGGCCGTCGACGCCTGCCTGTTCGTGGTGGCGGCCACCGAGGGCTGGAAGCCCCAGTCCGAGGAACACCTCCGGATCCTGGAGCTGCTGGGCATCAGCCACGGCGTGATCGCCCTGACCAAGGTCGGTCCGGCCGACGAGGACCTGGTCGACCTGGCCCGCCTGGAGATCGCCGAACAGGTGGAGGGCACGTTCCTCGACGGGGCGCCGGTGGTGGCCACCGACGCACCGACCGGGGTGGGCCTCGACGACCTCCGGGCGGCGTTGGACGATCTCGTGGCCACCACGCCCACCGCGGTGGACCACGGTCGCCCACGCCTGTGGGTGGACCGGGCGTTCTCAGCCAGGGGAGCCGGCACCGTGGTCACCGGGACGCTGTCCGGCGGAGCCCTGCGGGTCGACGACGAGCTGGCCATCCACCCGGCGGGCACCGCGGTCCGGGTGCGATCGCTGGAGAACCACCACGCCAGCCACCTCGAGCTGCCTCCCGGCAGCCGGTGCGCGGTCAACCTCGTCGGTGCCGCCCATGACGAGGTGGTCCGGGGCGACGTCCTCGTCCGGTCCGACCAGTGGCACCACACGACGGTGATCGACGCCTCGCTCCGGGTACTGGATCGGCTCGACCATCCGGTCTCACGCCGGGGAGCCCACGTCGTCTACCTCGGCTCGGGTGAACATCCGGTGCGGATGCGGATCCTCGGTCCCGACGTGTTGGAGCCCGGGTCCGAGGGATCGGTCCGGATCCACCTCCCCCGACCGCTCCCGCTGCTACCCGGCGACCGGTTCGTCCTGCGTGAATCGGGACGATCCGAGACGGTCGGTGGTGGCGAGGTACTCGATGTCGCCCCCACCGAAAAGGCCTCGACGGCCCGGCCCGACCGATCGGTGGATCGGGTGATCCGCGAGCGGGGCTGGGTGGACGCCGACGAGTTGGAGCGACTGACCGGTGAACGTCGCGATCCCGATGTCGACGCCTGGGTGGTCGATCCGGGCGTACTCCACCAGACCATCGAAGGGCTCCGGGCCGCCCTCGAGGACGCGGGCCCCATGGGCCTCGAGTTGGCCGGGCTCTCACCGTTCGAGCGGGCCACCACCGGCCTGCTGGGTGAAGCGGAGATAGAAGCCGGTCGGCTGGTGACGGTGGGGGCCGTCGATCCGCTGGCCGACCACCCGTTCGTGGCCGCCCTGGCCGCCTCGCCGTTCGTCCCTCCCGCACCCGACGGCGTCGACCGGGGTGAGTTGCGTGAGCTGGTCCGACGGGGCGACGTGATCGAGGTCGAGGGGATCTTCTACGCCGCCTCGGCCATCGGCGAGGCGGCCCGGCTGGCCGCCCGGCTGCTGGTCGACCAGCCCGACGGGTTCACCGTGTCGGCGTTCCGGGAAGCGGCGGGCAACACCCGCAAGCACGCCATGCCGTTGTTGTCCCATCTGGACGGCACGGGTATGACCCGGCGGCGCGGCGATGTCCGGATTGCCGGCCCGCGCCTTCCCGCTCGCTGACCCGCTCGCTGGCCCGCTCGCTGGCCCGCTCTCTGGCCCGCTCTCTGATCGGGCTCAGTTGGCGAGCAGGACCCGACGTTCGGACTCGTTGGTCCCGCCCCAGATCCCGTGGGCCTCACCGCGGTCCACGGCGAACTCGAGGCACCGGCCGGCCACCACGCAACGGTCACAGATCGCCTTGGCCCGGAGTTCCCGGAGACGTTTCTCATCGCGGCGTTCGCCGGAGCCCGGCGGGTAGAACACGCCAGCCTGCGGCCCCCGACACGCCGCCTTCAACTGCCACTCCCGGAAGTTGCCGTCTGTCGGCATCCGCACACCCCCTGTGGTCCATCGGCCCGTTCGATCGGGCCGTAGATGCCGAACCTATGACGCGCGTCCCCGTCAGGACAAGGGTGATCTGATTGGGGTGATCTGATTGGGGTGATCTGATTGGGCCGACCTGATGGTCGGCTCAGCGTCGCCGGTAGTCGCGGGCCGCACCGTCCACCGGCTCGACCTCCAACCACAGGCCGTCGACCCCGGTCACCCGGATGTCGCCACCGGGTTCCACCGGGGTGGCCCGGTTGGTGGTGGCCCGCCACACGGCATCGCGCACCCGCACCGTGCCGTTCGGCGACAGCTCGTCCTCGGCGGTGCCTTCCTCACCGATGATCCACTCCCGTCCGATGGTCGGCGTGGAGAAGCGGGTCCGGACCATGGTCGGCATCCCGCCGACCACACCGGCCACCGTGCCCAACAGCCCGACCACCAGGGTGATCCACGAGAAGGACTGGCCTTCGAAGAGGAACACCGAGCCGACAACCAGGGCGATCGTGCCGATGATCGACCACAGGCGCGGTACACCGGCCTGAACGTCGATGGCGAAGCCCACGAAGGCGAACACGAGCACGCCCACCGCCCATGCCCGGGCCGGCAGGACGCCCAGGCCGTAGGTCGACAGGAGGAAGCATCCGGCACCGATGACACCGGCGATGCCCACGCCCGCCGTGTACAGCTCGAAGACCAGCAGCCCCAGACCGATCAGCAGCAGCAGGTAGGCCACCGCCGGACTGGCCACCGTGTGGAAGAACTGGGCCACCACGTCGAGTTGGCGGAAGCGGGTCGGGGTGACGGGCTGGATTGACGGGCCGTCGTCGCCGTCGACCGTCCGGACCTCGAATCCGGGCACCCCCACCAGCTGTTCCAGGAGCACGGGAGCGGGACGGGCCAGACCGCGTTCGATGGCCTCGTCGTAACCCACGGCCCGGTCCACCAGATCGGTGTTAGCGGGCAGACCGAACGGCAGGCCGAAGCCGTCACCCAGGACGGGTTCGCCCAAGGCTCCGAGGTGGGCGCCGGGCGCGATGCCGACGTCATCACCGAGGGCCACCAGCCGGGCCATCGGCCCGGTGGCCTCGGCACCCGACGGTCCGACCCAGAACGAGACGGGGACCGGTGCGGCCACGATCAGTTCAGCCAGACGGACCAGTTCGGCGTCGTCGACCACCGAGGTGGTGCTGTCGACCTGGAAGACCACGGCGACCGTCTCGACCGGGTCGAGGGACTGGAGGACGTCGGCCAGCATGTCGACCAGCACCGGATCCAGGAAGCCCTGGACCTCCACCACGTCGACCACGGCCGGCGGGGTGTGCACCTCGCCCTCGTGTTCGGAATGGGCCATGGCGGCTGGTGCACCGAGGCCCACGAGGGCTGTCACGACCAGCAGGCCGGCCACCACACGGCGGATGACGGGGAGGGAAGGGGTGAGGTGCATCACGGAGCGGGGAGAGAGAAAAAGGTCAGTGGCGGAAGGACCGTACGGGCCCGACCGACGGCCAAGCCTAGGAGCCCTGAACCGGTGACGGTTCGGGTCAGACGCCCGCTTCGCCGAGGGCCAGCGCGGCCTCCTCGACGGTCTCACGCACCGGCACGATCCGATCGAAGCCCGTGGTGTGCAGCAGTCGGGTCAGCGCCGGGCGGTTGCAGGCCACGGCCACGTCGCCGTCGTTCTCCCGGGCCCGCCGGATGCCGCCGATGAGCGCACCGAGACCGGCCGAATCCATGAACGGCACGTCGGAGAGGTCGACCAGGATGAAGGCCTCGACGGCCAGATCGGTCAACGACTCGCGGAACTGGGCCACCGTGTAGGCGTCGAGTTCGCCGGCGGGTCGGCACAGGACGTAGCCATCGTGTCGTTCGACCGTGATCTCGAGCATCGGGGTCGCCTCCTGACCGGTTCGACGTGCGTGGAGGCACGTCTGTTGGGGGAAACGTAGTCGGCCGACGGCGGCAACGGTCACCGACCCCCCGGTACGCTCCGGCCCATGAGCGAGACCCCTGCATCGGCAACTGGCCTCTCCACGGTGCTGGTGGCCACCGACGCCGACCACGTCCACGACGAGGTGGACGCGGCTCTGGGCGGCGACCACACGGTGGTCCGGGTGCACGCCGGGGCCGAGGTGTTGGCCGCGGTGGCCGCCCACCAGCCGGCGCTGGTGGTGCTCGACCTCCAGATCGGCAACATGGGCGGGATGGCCACCTGTATGGACCTACGCCTCGAACAGCGGGCCGACCGGATTCCCATGCAGCGGATCGTGATGCTCCTGGACCGTGACGCGGACGTGTTCCTGGCCCAGCGGGCCGAGGCCGACGCCTGGATGGTCAAGCCGGTCGACGCGCTGGTCCTCCGACGCACCGCCCGCGACGCACTGGTGGCCTGACCCGCCGGTCCCCGTAGGGCGCCGGTACCCTTGCCCGCTGAATCGGGTAGTGGCGCAGCTTGGTAGCGCGCCTCGTTCGGGACGAGGAGGTCGTGGGTTCAAATCCCGCCTACCCGACCAGTCCAATAAGGGGCGTCAGCCCATCAGGAGGAATCCAATGGCCACCTACACCTGCGCTTCATGCGGAATGTCCGTCAACGCCACCTGTGGAGCGTGCGACGCTCCGCTGGTGAACGCCACCCTGACCAAGGACGACGGATCGACCGTGCAGGTCTCCAAGTGCCCCAACGACCACGGGAAGATCAAGTCCCCGCTGTGCTGTGGCGCCGACATGGCGTGCGCGCTCTGATCTGACTCTGGATTCTGACCGGCCCTGACGGGTCGGGCCGATTCCTGGTCGGTACCGCCGATCAGCAGAGACGGAACACGGCCACCGGCGACGTCAGGTCCACGTTGGGCCCCGCTCCGTAGGTGGCCACCCGACGGACGGTCGGTTCGGTGATGGTTCCGGCGACCACGTCGGCGGCGAACCGGGCCTCGAACCCGTGGGCCGTGAAGTGGTCGGGGTTGATCCCGATGGCGAACAACGCCCCGGGCCGGGCGATGCGGTACAGCTCATCGAACGCTTCGGGCCCCACATGGCCATGGGTGAACGTGCCACAACTGGTGATGGCCCCGTAGGAGCCGTCGGCCAGGGGCAGCACGTCGGTCAGGTCGCCCACGTGAAGGTCCGCGTAGGTGGGGTCGCCCGAGGCCGTGCACTTGGTGCGGGCCTGATCGATCATCTCCGGCGACAGGTCCAGCCCGTCCAGCGGTGACGGGCAGCGGGGATCGGCCCGCAGCGCCTCGCCGACCAGACCGGTGCCACAACCCACGTCGAGCACCGGTCCGTCGTCGGGACCCGCCTCGTCGAGGAACGCGCCAGCCACCCCGAGGTGGTACCGGTAGGCGTTGTCGGTGATGAACCCCGACTCGTAGGTGTCGGCCCACCGGGCGTAGAGGTCCCGGTTGTCGTCCGGCGTCTCGACCGCGTAGGCGTCACCCAGGTCGAAGTCACCATCTCCCACGGGTCCACCTCCTCTCGGATCGACCGTCGGGCACGAATGTTCCCGGCAGGCGCGAGGGCGCAAGGTCTATCGGAGGGTCCAGGGCGACACAAGGCCAACCTTGCTGCCCAAAACGCGACGGAGCCGGGGCGCTGGCCCCGGCTCCGGTTCGCGTACTGCTGCGCCCTGAAGGACGCTCGATCAGGCAGCCAGATCGAAGTCGGTGGTGTCCCGGCTGACCTCGGTGTCGGCCGCCCGGTGAACCGGCGGGACCGGACGCTGGCGGTCGGCCACCATCTGCTCGCCGACGGCCATCATCGTGCGGACGGCACGGTCGCTGGCCCCCGCGAAGTGGCCGTAGCCGGCCGCCTGGTTCAGGGCCAGAAAGAGGTCCTGCTGGGGGTGCCGGAGGTTGTGGAATGAACGGTTGCTGGAACGCATGTCTCTTGCTCTTTTTTCGGTGTGGTCCGACGGCCGTCGTCCGGAATCCTCCGGGGGCTCGTCGAAGCTGTTGTTGTGTCTGACCTGCACCTTCGGCAACTTCCTGCGAAAGTTACCCACCGGTAGGTCGATGCACTGATTCTGGGGCCGGGACCACGCGAATCCACGGCGACTGTGGTCACAGGTGACCCCGGTCGCACCCCGGAACCCGCCGTCAGGAACCGAGGACGATCATCCCTCCGGGCAACGCCAGGTGGTCGGAGAGTTCCTGCTCGTCGGTGGCCATCCGCCAGTCCAGGAGGGCCGACGCGTACCGGCCCATGGCCGGATGGTCGGCCAACGGTCGCTGCTCCCCCGGATCATCATCGAGGTCGAAATAGATCGGGGACAGACCGGCGAAGTGGACGTACTTGCCCCGATGGTCCCGGTGCACCGCCAGGTTGCACCGGTGGGCCGGCACGTCGACCAACCCTTCGGCACCCACCCACGCCCGGAAGTCGAACTCCCAGTGCACCGCGGTCCGCCAATCATCGGGCGCGCCGCCATCGGCCACCGAACCGTCGAGGAAGGGTCGCAGCGACCGGCCCTGGCACTGGCGGGGCACCTCGACCCCCGCCAGGTCGAGCACCGTGGGCATCACGTCGATGTTCTCGGTGAAGCCCTCGACCACCCGGCCCTCCGCGGCCGACGCCGTTGAGCCCGCGGTGACCGTCGCCGCCGGGGCCCGGACGATCAGGGGGATGTGGAACGACTGGTCGTGGAAGCCCAGCTTCGACATGAGGTCGTGGTCGCCCAGCATCTCTCCGTGGTCCGAGGTCACCACCACGACGGTCTCGTCGGTGGCCCCCAGATCATCCAACGCGGCGAGGAGGCGACCGACCTGATCGTCGACCTCGGCCATCATCCCGTAGTAGGTGGCCCGCACCTGTCGGAGATCGAGGTCGTCGGCCGGTGGTCGGTAGGCACCGAAGCCGCGCGCCGCGGCCACGAACGGATGAGGGTCAGCCCCGTCATACCCCTCGTCGACCAGGGGATCGGGCACCGTCGCCGGGTCTACGAGGTCGTGGAAGGGGGCCGGCACCGTGAACGGCGGGTGGGGTCGGTAGATCGAGGCGTGGACGAACCACGGGTCACCGACGTCGTCCAACCGGGCCAGTTCATCGATCACCTCCCCCACCAGGAACGCCGTCTCGGTCTCATCTGCGGCGAACGGGGGAGGCGGCCACGAGGCTCCACGACCCTCGGGGACGGCCATGTCGTCACGAGGTCGCAGGAACCGGTCGCGGTCCGACACGTCGTGACCCCGGGCCTCCAACCACCGGTACCAGGGCTCACGATGTTCGGGAAGGTCCAGACCCACCCGGAACCCGGGCAGCGGCCCCTCGTAGTCCCCGAGCCTCGGGTCGTCGGCCGGCACCGTGCGCGGGTCGACCGTGGTGTCGGTGTGGCCGAACAACACCGGGTCGTACCCGGCGTCCCGCATGGCCAGCGCCACATTGGTGAAGCGGGCATCCAGCGGGGTGCCGTTCAGGACCGACCGGTGCACGTGCTGGTAGGTACCGGTCAGCAGGCTGGCCCGGCTGGGCCCACAGGGCGCGGCCTGGGCGAAGTGCGAGGTGAAGCGCACCCCCTCGGCGGCCAGCCGGTCCAGGTTCGGGGTGGACACCGATGGGTGGCCGGCCGATGACAGGCAGTCACCTCGCCACTGGTCCAGGGTCACCAGCAGGACGTTGGGTCGTCGCATCATTCCGCATCCTTCCAGCCCGCCCGTCTCGCGACGGGACATCCCGGGAGCGCGCCGGGGCGCAGGCCGGGTGCTCCGCCACCACTAACGTCCGGCGATGGTCAGGACACCCACCTTGCGGTCCCCCTTCGCCCGGATCCCCCGATCCGGTCGCCCCCTCGGGCTGCTCCTGGCCTTCACCGGGATGTTCCTGGTCTCGTCCGACGCCCTCCTGGTCCGGGTGGCCGAACGTGACTCGGAGGTGGACGGATGGACCATCGCCTTCATGGTCGGGGTCTTCTCGTCCCCCGTGGCCTGGAGCCTGGCCGCCCGCAACATCGGTCGTGGCCTGGGGCGGGAGCTGGTCCGATGGCGACGCCCGCTCCTGGTGACCGGGATACTTAGCGCGGTCGGCACCACGGCGTTCCTGACCGCGGTGACCCTGACCGCGGCATCCAACGTGGTGGCCATCATCGCCTCGGGTCCCATCTTCGCCGCCGTCCTGGCCCGTATCGCCCTCCATGAACGCACCTCGAGGCGTACCTGGCGGGCCATCGCCCTGACCCTGATCGGCATCGTGGTCATCGTCGGCGGGTCGATGGCCGGCGGAGGCATCGCCGGCGACCTGGTGGCCCTGTTGGCCATCATGAGCTTCGCCATCAACCTCGTGATCTGGCGCCGATACCCCGACCTGCCCCGGACCCTGGTGGTCGCCGTCGCCGCCAGCTGCATCTTCCTGATGACCGCCATCCCCGCCGACCCGTCGCTCCTCGACCGCCGGGCCCTGCTGGCCACCCTGGCCATGGGTGGCTTCTTCGGACCCATTGCCCGGCTGTGCATGTCGACGGCCACCCGCCATGCACCGCCCGCTGAGGTCAGCCTCTTCACTCCGGTGGAGACGATCGCCGCGTCGATGTGGGTGTGGCTGTGGTTCGACGAGGTGCCGGCCACCCCGACGTTCATCGGCGGCGCCATCGTGGTCGTCGCGGTGTTCTACGGACTGACCGGTCCAGCCCGCGAGGTCGACCCCGAACCACCGAGACAGGCATGACTTCCCACGACCCCGTCTCTGGACCCATGCCAGATCCGGTGTTCGACCAGTTGGCCGCCCTCGGCATCGACCACGAGGTCATGGCGTGTGACCCGGCGCTGGCCGACACGGCCGACTTCTGTGCCGCCTACGGCATCGACCCCGCCGACTCGGCCAACGCCATCCTGGTGGCCGGCAAGGCCCGCGAAGGCGAGGACCGGCCCTTCGCCCTCTGTCTGGTGCTGGCCACCCACCGCCTCGACGTCAACGGCACGGTCCGCAAGCGCCTGGGTTCCCGCAAGGCCTCGTTCGCCGGAGCCGACGAGACGGCGGCCATGACCGGCATGCAGATCGGCGGCGTGACCCCGTTCGGCCTGCCCGACGGCTGCACCGTGCCCATCTGGATCGACGCCGACGTGATGGCCCGGGACCGGGTGGTGGTCGGTGGCGGTTCACGCGACCGCAAGCTGCTGCTGCCACCGGTCGGACTGCTGGCCCTCCCGGGCGCCGAGGCGGTCCAGGACCTGGCGCGACCCTTGCCACCACCACAGCCGGAAACCTGACCTTCAGACGACTGTTCGGGGGCCTCGCTGGCCGCCCCTCAGGAACGCGCCAGGTGTCGGGCCAGGGCGTCACGGGCGCTGCCCGGAGGCGCCTCGTCGATCAGGTGGCGCACAGTCTCGTCACGCCCCAGAGCGATCAACAGGTCGGCGGCCATGGTGTCCACCACGCACAGGAGGTCCAGTCGGGTGCCCTCGGTGAGCGGATCGGCAATCAGCCCGTCGATCGACGGACCGGCCGACAACTCGGCCCGGACCAACTTGACGGCTGCAGCCTCCAGTTCGTCGAGCGCATCCAGCGCCCGCATGACCTGGGTGGCCTGACCTCTGGGAAGTAGGCCTGCCTCCTCAAACCCATCGGCAGCCTGCTGGTCATCGTTCGACACCCGGGGAGTGTGGATCGAACACACGCGCGACCGGTGGATGCCCCCTGACCTGCACGGCGACCGGTACCGTCCGCTTCGTGGAACTCGCCGAGGTGCAGTCGCTCATGGAAGACCTGTACGGCGAGGCCGACCGGGCCCGCGGCATTCCGGCCACCGTGGCCTGGCTGTGCGAGGAACTCGGCGAGCTGGCCCAGGCCACCCGCAAGGGCACGACCGACCAGCAACTCCACGAGTTGGGCGACGTGCTGGCCTGGCTGTCCAGCCTGGCCAATCAACTGGACCTGTCGCTTGACGAGGCGATGGCCCGTTACGTCACGGACCCGCCCTGACCCGACGGGCCTGAACCCACCGGCCGGGTCCGGATCAACCTCGGCGCAGGAGTTCCTCGGCGATCTGGATGGTGTTGAGCGCCGCCCCCTTGCGGAGGTTGTCCCCCGACAGGAAAAGGGCCAGACCGTTGGTCCGGGTCTCGTCGGCCCGGATACGACCGACAATGGTGGGATCCACACCGGCGGCGTCCAACGGGGTGGGCACGTCGGCCAGCACCACGCCCGGGGCGTCGGCCAGCAGTTCGGTGGCCCGCTCCGGTGAAATGGGACGGTCGAACTCGGCATGCACGGTCAACGAGTGCCCGGTGAACACCGGCACCCGCACGCACGTTCCCGAGACGGCGAGGTCCGGGATGCCGAGGATCTTGCGGCTCTCGTTGCGGAGCTTCTGCTCCTCGTCGGTCTCGCCCCGTCCGTCGTCCACGAACGATCCGGCGTGGGCCAACACGTTGAAGGCGATGGTCCCCGGGAACGACGACGGCTCGGGGAACGCCACGGCCCGACCGTCGTGGGCCAGACCGGCCGCCCCGTCGATCACCGCACCGACCTGGGAGGCCAACTCGTCGACGCCGGACAGACCGGCACCGGAGACCGCCTGGTAGGTGGCAATGGTCAGCGACCGCAGGCCCGCCTCGGCGTGCAGCGGGCCCAGCACCGGCATGGCGGCCATGGTCGTGCAGTTCGGGTTGGCCACGATCCCCTTGGGAATGTCGTCGAGCGCGTGGGCGTTGACCTCGGGAACCACGAGGGGGACGTCGGGGTCCATCCGCCAGCCCGACGAGTTGTCGATCACCGTGGCGCCCGCGGCGGCCATCTGCGGTGAGAACTCCATCGATGCCGTCTTCCCGGCACTCACCAGGGCGATGTCGATGCCCGACCAGTCGGCGGTCGCCGTGTCCTCGACGACGACCTCCCGGTCACCCCACGCAATGGTGGAACCCGCCGAGCGGGCCGAGGCGAAGAACCTGAGGGTTCCGACGGGAAAGGCGCGTTCGGCGAGCAGGGTGCGCATGACGCCCCCGACCTGGCCGGTGGCGCCGACGATGGCGATGTTCATGGGCATCAGGCTATCGACGGGCCGTCGGCTGCCTGCTCGGGATTCCCGTGCCGACGCCGGATCAGCCCTCGTCTATTCGGCGGCGGGGGCGAAGAGGTCGGCCATCGACTCCATGATCGGGAAGCCACGCCCGCAGGAACCGTCCACGAAGGCCCCCAGCCGCCGGGCCGAGAGGTCCAACTCGTGGGCGTCGACCACCGGCGAGTCGAGGACGTAGGTGAAGACCAGGGCCTGGAGGCGGGGCATGGTCACCGTGTCGGGATCCAGACGGTCCAGCTGGATCCCCAGATCGGCGTACACCCGGTTCAGCAGGCCCACGTCGGCTCGGAGTTCGGCCGGCACCCGGTTGTTGGTCCATGCCAGGAGATTGCGGGTGGCCAGCAACAGGGCGTGCTGGCTGCGCGGGTCCAGGAGACCGTCGTCCGGCAGCACCCTCTCCACCTCGAGGATCAACTCGCCGGACTCCACGGCCAGTTCGGCACAGAATCCGGTGGCCGCCTCGGGGATCGGACCGCCAGCCAGCGAGGTGGTCGGTGCCGGCTCGGGTTGTGCCGACGTGCTCGGGACCGGCACCACGGTGGTCGAGGCCGACACCATCGAGGTCGGAGACCCCGTGCCTGAGGGGGCCACGGTGCTGCCCGGCACCGATGGCACGACGGTGATGTCACCAGCGTCCGTCGACGTCCCACCACAGGCCGAGGCCACCAGACCCGTCACCGCCACCAGGAGTGGCACCGCGAACCGTGCGACGGACCGGTTCGGCCCGCCACCTCCCGGCATCAGACCCCCATGCCGGTCAGCAGGTCGAACAACATCGACGACGAATCACCACAGGTGTCCACCGTCCAGTCCCGCAGGCGGGACGCCGCCGCTTCCACCTCGTCCATGTCGGCCTCCAGGTCCGCGGCGATGCGCGCCATCATCCCCAGGAAGGCGGCCATCCGTGCCTCATCGGCCGCGGGGTCGGCCGCCGGGTCGCCCGCGGCATCCTCCTCGGCCATTTCAGCCAGATCAGCGAGGGCCTCGGCCATCAGGGTCCCGATCCGCCCGGTGGTCTCGCGTACCAACTCGGCATCGCCCCGCAGATCGGGGGGAACCTCGTCAACCAGCCAGGCGAACACCTCGTCGGTCACCCGGAACACAGCCACCAGAGCGAACGGATCCGGCTCGTCGCCCTCCTCAGGCTCCATGTCCATGAGAGTGGCCATCATCTGACCGAGGCGTTCGGCCAGACCGGCACACACCGCCGGCGCATCGGCCGACACGCCCAACATGGCCTCGGTGGAGCACCGGATCATGTTGGCCATCACCGGGGTGTCCAACAACAGGTCCATGGCCTCGTCGTCGTCGAGGTCCACCGCGCCGGACTCGAAACGGGCCTGCAGAAAAGGAACCAGGTCCTCAGCCGTCACACCCTCGAGCAGGCATTCGGGCTCAATGGGCGGCGCGTCGGGATCGGCAGCCAGTGACTGACCAATGCCCAGGCTCACCACGGAGACCACCAGGTCACAGTCCCCGAGGGCGGCCACGGCCAGGGACGCCTGGTCGGGACGGGGACCGTTGCGGGTCAGGGCCACCACCTCGGCCGGATCCATCTCGGCCAGCAGACGGTCGGCCACGCACCCCAGGTCGGCCTCGGTGAGACCCTCGAGGATCGGTGCGGCGGCCGCCACGTCGGAGACGAAGCCACTACGGGCCTCATCCGACGAGACCGTGGTGGTCGACACCTCCAGCATCGTGGTCGACACCGCCTCGCTGGTACCGGTCTCGGCCGGGTTGGATGCAGTATCGGCGGCAGTCCCGGCGGGTGCGGCACCCGAGCCACAGGCCGAGAGCACCAGCACCGCGCTGAAGAGAAGACCGGCGATCGCCGATCGTGGATTGGTCGTCATGGGAACCCCTTCAGGTTCGTCTGTTCACCGGGGAAGATGGCCGCCCAGCGGGCAAAGGTTCAAAAGGTGAGAGGGATCGGAGGACGGGACTCAGGCCTCGGCCAACCCGAAGGCCTCGTGCAGGGACCGGACCGCGTCCTCGACCCGCTCGCCGTCGACCACGCAACTCACCCGGATGGCCGACGTGGAGATCATCTGGATGTTCACCCCGGCGGCGGCCAACGTCTCGAACATGGTGGCGGCCACACCGGGATTTGACCGCATGCCGGCACCCACCACGCTCACCCGGGCGATCGAGTCGTCCGACGTCACGCCGCCCGCTCCGACCTCGGTGGCCAGGCGCTGCGTGTGTTCCACGGCTCGCGCCAGATCGGCGTGAGGCACGGTGAACGAGATGTCGGTCACGCCATGGTCGGACACGTTCTGCACGATCATGTCCACGTTCACCTCGAGGTCGGCCAACGCACGGAACACCGTGGCTGCCACCCCGGGCTGGTCGGGCACGCCGGCCAACGTCATCTTGGCCTCGGACGTGTCGTGGGTGACCGCCGAGACAATGGCCTGTTCCATGTCGGGTACCTCCTCGTCGACCCACGTCCCCTCCTGCCAGGTGAAGGCGGAACGGACGTGGAGGCGCACCCCGTGGGTGCGTGCGTATTCAACCGACCGCATGGCCGGCTTGGGACAACCGGTGGCCGTCATCTCCAACAACTCGTCGAACGAGATGGCGGGCATTCGCCGGGCCGTCGGCACGACCCGGGGGTCGGTGGTGTACACCCCGGTCACATCGGTGTACAGCTCGCACGCGTCGGCGCCGAGGGCGTGGGCGATGGCCACCGCCGTGGTGTCGGACCCGCCACGACCCAGAAAGGTCACGTCGTTGTCGGTCGAGACGCCCTGGGAGCCTCCGATGACCGGCACCCGACCGGCATCCAGCGACGCCCGTACCCGATCGGGCCGGACGTCGACGATCTTGGCGTTCTGGTGGTTGGTGTCGGTCAGGAAGCCGGCCTGGCTGCCGGTGAACGACTCGGAATCCACACCGATGTGGTGCAGGGCCATGCACACCAGTGCCATGGCCTTGCGTTCGCCGGCCGTGATGAGCATGTCCATCTCCCGGCCGGGGTGGACGATCGACACCTCGCCGGCCAGGCGCAGCAACTCGTCGGTCTCCTTGCCCATGGCCGAGACCACGAGCACCACCTGATCGCCGCGCCGCACGGTGCGGGCGACGTGATCGGCCACCTCGCGCATGCGATCCGCATCCGCGACCGAGGTGCCTCCGAACTTCTGGACGACGAGTGCCACGGGGCTCCACGCTACCGGCGCGCCACGCGCCGACTGCTGCAGGTTCGGGCCCGGTTACCGGTCCAGTTCCCGGTCCGGTCGATCTGCTACCGGCCACCGTCGGTAGGGTGCCGCGTCGGTAGGGTGCCGCCCCATGGTCCAGAAGTCCCGACGTCCCAGTGCCCAGAGTCCCCGTTCCGGAGGACCCGGCCAGCAACGCTCGACCACCATCCGGGTGGTGGCCGGTGTGCTGGCCCTGATGATGGTGGGCAGCCTGGCCTTCGTGGTCGTGGGCACCGCCGGATCAGGAGGCGAGGATCAGGCGACCCCGCCGACCCTGCCCATCCCCGATGACTGCCCGGCCGAGGACAAGTCCGACGCCCCCCGGCTGGCCTTCACCAGCCGCCCCACCTGGTGCCTGTCCCCCGGGGCGAGTTACACCGCGGTCTTCAATACCACCGAGGGTGAGATCCGGGTCGCCCTGGACAAGGCCCGCACCCCGGAGACGGTCAACAACTTCGTGGTCCTCACCCGGTACGGGTACTACGACGCCACGATGCTGTTCCGCTTCGACCCGTCGATCGACATCATCCAGGGCGGGGCACCGAACACCAACGACTGGTCCGATCGGGGACCCGGCTACACCATCCCCGACGAGGGCGGCGAGTTCCGGGCCACTGCCTCGGGACAGCTCACCGGCCCCTTCACCTATGAGGCGGGTGACCTCGTGATGGCCCGCTCGGCCGGCCCCGACAGCTCGGGCGCCCAGTTCTTCTTCGCCACCGGCCCCCGCACCTCGCTGCTGGACGCCCAGGGCACCTACATCGTCTTCGGCCGGGCCGACGAGGCCGGCACGGCGGTGCTCCAGGCGATGATGGGGCTCTACGAGGTCGACGAGACCTCGCAGTACGGCGGTGGGCCGAGCCGCGACGTGATCGTCCGCTCGGTCACCATCGAAGCCGGCTGACCGTTCCCACCCGACGCCGCCCGACGTCAGCGAGCCGGACCGTGCCGATGCCCGGAACGCGTCCGCCCATCGAGCCGCCGCCCAGCACCTGGGCGTTCCCCCGGGCCGACACGGCCGATCCGAACGGCGTGGTCGGCGTCGGAGCCGATGTCGACCCCGGCACCCTGCTGACCGCCTACCGGTCGGGCCTGTTTCCCATGCCCGTGGAACCCGGTGGGCCCATGGCCTGGTGGTCGCCCGACCCACGGGGCGTGCTGGAGCCGGGCGACCTGCGGGTGTCCCGGTCGCTGCGGCGGTCGCTGGACCGCTACGAGATCCGGGTCGACACGGCGTTCGCCGACGTGGTGGTGGCCTGTGCCGATCCCGCACGGGACCGGGGCTGGATCGACGAGCGCATCGCCGGGGCCTACACCGAACTCCACCATCTGGGCTGGGCCCACTCCGTCGAGGCCTGGGACGAGAACGGTCTGGCCGGTGGTCTCTACGGGGTGGCCGTCGGGGGCCTGTTCGCCGGTGAGTCGATGTTCCACCGTCGCACCGACGCCTCCAAGGTCGCCCTGCACGGCCTCGTCGAGCTCATGGGCACCGGGACCCATCGCCTGATCGACGTGCAGTGGTGCACACCGCATCTGGCACGTATGGGGGCCGGTGAGATGGACCGGGAGGACTATCTGGAGCGGCTGGCCGACCTGGCCACGGTGTCCGGCCCTCGCTGGCCGGACCGGGCAACCTAGGAACCCAGCCCCGTTCGGGCCCGGCGGACCGGCAGGTCTCCCGCTCGCCACCACCGACCCGAGAATCGCCACGCTCCGGGAACGGACGGCACCCGGACATCGCCACCCGGCTTGGGCCATAGGGCCTCGACGGCGGCGAGGATGGCCGCCAGTTCCTGGGGGGTCGCACCCTCGGCGGTGACGCGGATGCCCGGCTGACCGGGTTCCACCGGCTGCTCAGATGCCGTCAATCGTTCAGAAGCCATGCCCGTTCCCCGATCGCCGCCCGCTAGAGGGGCACGTTCCCGTGCTTGCGGCGGGGTGACTCCTGATCCTTGGTGACCAGCATCCGGAGTCCGGCCACCAACTTGATCCGGGTGTCGGCCGGGTCGATCACGTCGTCGACGTAGCCACGTTCGGCGGCCACGTACGGGTTGGCGAACTTTTCCGTGTACTCGTCCACCAACTCGGCCCGTCGGGCGTCGGGATCCGCGGCATCCTGGAGTTCCCGGCGGTGGACGATCTCGACGGCTCCCTGCGGGCCCATGACGGCCAACTCGGCGGTCGGCCAGGCCAGCGACAGGTCCGAACCGACCGACTTGGAGTCCATGACGACGTAGGCGCCGCCGTAGGCCTTGCGGGTGATGACCTGGATGCGGGGCACCGTCGCCTCGCAGTAGGCGTAGAGCAGCTTGGCCCCGTGGCGGATGATGCCGCCGTACTCCTGGTCGACGCCGGGCAGGAACCCGGGTACGTCCACGAAGGTGATGATGGGGACGTTGAAGGCGTCGCACGTCCGCACGAACCGGGCCGCCTTCTCCGAGGCCTCGATGTCGAGCACCCCGGCGAAGTGCATGGGCTGGTTGCCGACCACGCCGACGCTGCGACCGTCGAGTCGCCCGAAGCCGCACACGATGTTGCCGGCCCATGCCGCGTGGTACTCGAGGAAGTGGCCGTCGTCGAGCACCGTCTCGATGACCGTGCGCATGTCGTACGGCATGTTGGCGCTGTCCGGCATGAGGTCGTTCAACTCGGGACACCGGCGGTCGCCCGGGTCGTCGGTCTCGACGAGCGGGGCCTCCTCGAGGTTGTTGGAGGGCAGTTGGGCCAGCAGCGCCTTGACCTCGTCGAGCACCTCGTGTTCGTCCTCGCAGACGAAGGTGGCCACACCGGACTTCGTCGAGTGGCTGCCGGCGCCTCCCAGTTCCTCGAGGGTGACCTCCTCACCGGTGACCGTCTTGACCACGTCGGGACCGGTGATGAACATGTGCGACTTCTCGCGGACCATGAAGATGAAGTCGGTCATGGCCGGGCTGTACACGGCCCCGCCGGCACAGGGACCGAGGATCACGCTGATCTGCGGGATGACCCCGGAGGCCTGGACGTTGCGCCAGAAGATCCCGCCGTAGCCGTCGAGGCTGACCACGCCCTCCTGGATCCGTGCCCCGGCCCCGTCGTTGAGGCCGATGAACGGCGCGCCGACGCTGAGGGCCAGGTCCATGACCTTGTGGATCTTCTCGGCGAACACCTCGCCGAGCGCCCCGCCGAACACCGTGAAGTCCTGGGAGAACAGGAAGACCTTGCGGCCGTCGACGGTGCCCCACCCGGTGATCACGCCGTCGGTGTAGGGACGTTCCTCGATGCCGCTCTCATGGGCCCGATGACGGGCCAGCATGTCGAGTTCGTGGAACGACCCGGGGTCGACCAGATACTCGATCCGCTCCCTGGCCAGCATCTTTCCCTTGTCGTGCTGGCGCTGGACGGCCCGGTCGGGACCGGCGTGGATCGCCGCCTCACGGCGCTCATTCAACCCGTCGAGGCGTTCGGACATCGTGTGATCGGCCATGGTGGGCCACAGGGTACCGAACTCGGTCGTCCCATCTGGAAGCCGACCGGTACGGTCCGGTCATGGCGCTCGGCGTGTTCTGCGGATCCCGTGCCGGTATCGACGACTCGGCCCTCGTTCTGGCCCGTGAACTGGGCGGGGCCATGGCCGCCTCGGGCATCGACCTCGTCTACGGCGGGGCGGGGATCGGGGTGATGGGTGCGGTGGCCGACGCCGTGCTCGACGCCGGCGGCCGGGTCATCGGCGTCATCCCGTCGGGGCTGTTCAGCCACGAGGTGCCGCACCGGGGTCTCACCGAGCGGATCGAGGTGGCCGACATGCACGAGCGGAAGCGCACCATGTACGCCCGGTCCGACGCGTTCTGTGGCCTCCCGGGCGGCTACGGCACCCTCGAGGAGTTGTTCGAAGCGGCCACGTGGACCCAGTTGGGCCTCCACGAACGGCCCAAGCCGATCGCCCTGCTGGACGGTGGCGCACCCGGGTCACCGGGTTTCTGGTCCCACCTCGAGGCGTTTCTGGACACCATGGTGGCCGCCGGATTCGCCAAGCCCGAGAGTCGGAGCATCGTCCGGCGGGTGGAGACGGTGGACGAGGTGCTGGCGCTCCTCGACTGAGCCGGGTGCGACCGTCAGCCGCGTTCGGCGGCCAGCCGGCGGGCCCGTTCTGCGACACGGGGAGCATCGATGTGGGCGCACACCGCCTCGAGGTGGTCGGCCGGACCGGTCCAGCGGAGGTCGGCCACGTCGGCCATGACCGGGGCGTCGAGGTCCAACGTGGCCAGGTGCCGGTAGAGCTCGGCATCGTCGCGTCGCTCGGCGAGTGTGGCGGCCAGCTTCACGGCGCCCCGGACCGGAATGTCCCAGTCGGCGGCGTCGGCTGGAATCGACTCGAGATGGCCGTACCGGGCCAGCACCGTGGCCGACGACTTGGCGCCCCATCCGGGCAGGCCGGGAATCCCGTCGGCGGTGTCGCCGACCAGGGCCAGCCAGTCGGGGATGGAGCCCGGCTCGACGCCGAACTTCTCGACCACCCCGGCCCGGTCGTAGAGGACCTCCCGCCGGCGATCCAGTTGGGCGATGCCCGTCGTGTCGTCCACCACCTGGGCGAGGTCCTTGTCCGGCGTGCAGATGTGCACGGCATCGACACGGGGGTCGGCTGCTGCACGGACCGCCGCAGCCCCCATGGCGTCGTCCGCCTCGTGCTCCACCATGGCGAACACCGTGAATCCCGCCGCCTCCAGGGCGGCCTCCAGGAGCGGGAACTGGGCGAACAGCTCGGGGGGCGTGCCCTCACCGGTCTTGTAGCCGTCGAACAGGTCGTTGCGGAACGACTCGACCACCCGGTCGGTGGCCACCCCCACATGGGTGGCGCCGTCGGCCAACAGGCTGAGCATCGATCCCAGCACGCCCCGGGTGGCCGCCACCTCGACGCCTTCGGCCGTCACGTGGGACGGCACGGCGAAGTGGAACCGGAAGAGCTCGTAGGTGCCGTCGATCAGGTGGACGACCGGGATGCGGCCGGGGTCGGTCACCGTCGACCCCTACTCCTGGACCCGTTCTTGAACCAACTCGATGAGCGTGCCGAACGAGCCCTTGGGATGGACGAAGGCCACGGTCGTTCCCCGGGACCCGGGTCGGGGTTCGGGGTCGATGGCCCGGCCGCCGGCGGCCACGATGGCGGCCAACGCCTCGGCGCAGTCGTCCACCCGGTAGCCGATGTGGTGGATGCCCTCGCCCCGCTTGGTCAGGAAGGTGGTGATGGCCGAATCGGGACGGGTTCCGGTCGTCAACTGCAGATAGGACTCACCGATCTTCAGGAGGGCCTCGTCCACCCCGTCGCGTTCGACCACCTCCCGGTGGTGAACCTCGGCGCCGAAGGCCCGCTGGTGGTAGTCGATGGCCGCCTCGAGGTCGTGAACGGCAATGGCCACATGGTCGATCTGGGTCAGCAGCACGAGGTG
This sequence comes from Acidimicrobiales bacterium, assembly GCA_014239855.1. Taxonomy (GTDB): domain Bacteria; phylum Actinomycetota; class Acidimicrobiia; order Acidimicrobiales; family MedAcidi-G1; genus UBA9410. Next base: position 112,450 of record JAAZXY010000002.1, read on the forward strand.
CCTCCTGTCTGGTTCGGTTTTGGGTTGATCGACGGGTTCCAGAGACTGGCACGCATGCTCCAGCCCCGGACATCCACAGGGTCGCCGCCCGGCCTGTGGACAGCCCTGTGGACAACTCGGTCACCCCGACGGTCGGGTACCGATCTCGTCCGATCAGCCCCGATCTGGCCGTTCTGTGACGATTCGCGGGGTATTTCAGCCCGACTTGTCATGATCTCGTCAATGTTGTAATGTGATTGCAACAGTTGGGAACCACCCCTCCACCCAACTCGGAGGCGACCCCTCGGCGTGGCGAGAGCCCCCGGGGGGCGTTTCCATGTCAGGGGCCGTGACAGGACCCCCTCATCCACCGGGTGTCCACAGGGCAGGTGACCACAGGGCACCGGATCAACCACCGTCCAGCTGACGGCGACCCTCGAGCGCCCGTCCCAGCGTGAGTTCGTCGGCATATTCCAGGTCACCCCCGACGGGCAGCCCACTGGCGATCTTGGTGACCACCAGACCCAACGGCCCCAGAAGACGAGCCAGGTACATGGCCGTGGCCTCCCCCTCGATGTTCGGGTTGGTGGCCAGGATCACCTCGCTCACCCCCTCGGGATCCAACCGGGCCAGCAGTTCCCGGATCCGGAGCTGATCGGGACCGATCCCCTCGATGGGACTGATGGCCCCACCCAGAACGTGATACCGACCACCGAACTCGCCCGTGCGTTCGACGGCCACGATGTCCCGGGGCTCCTCGACCACACACAGGATCGACCGGTCGCGGCGGTCGTCGGCACACACCGGACACAGTTCGGCCTCGGCGATGTTGAAGCACCGGTCGCAGAACCGCACCCGGGCCTTCATCTCGTCGATGGCCACCGTCAGACGGGTGGTGTCCTCGACGGTGAGCTTCATCAGGTGGAAGGCCAGACGCTGGGCCGACTTGGGTCCGACGCCCGGCAGGCGACCCAACTCGTCGATCACCGCCTGGACGGCATCCGCGTACACCTCGACAGCCTCTGTCCGGTCAGTCCGGGTCGACCAGGGCGGCCCCCGGGAAGGCCTGGGTGAGCCGTTCCACGGCCGAGCCCTCGGCGGCGTCGGCATCCACGAGGGCCGACAGGTCGACCTCGTCGTCGGCCTCGGGCTGGCGGGGTGACGAAACCGTCTTCGCCCCGGCGGCCGACCTCGGTTCGACCGGACCGTCATCGACCACCAGCCGGACGGGAATCGCCGTCTGGAACCGGTCGGCCAGGACGGCTTCCAGCTCGCCACGGAGATCTTCGCAGCGCTTCCGGTGGGGCTCGTTGGGCAGCCCCATGACCGCGGTGCCGTCCTCGACGGCGATGAACCGGCCCGCGGAGAAACGGGCGCGCCCCTTGCGGCTCATCTTCTCCAACAGGTCGTCGACCCACGCCCCGGCCAGTACATCGAGATTCGGAACGGATCCGGTGCCCACCGGAGCCGCGGCGGGAGCCTCCGCGGGAGCGTCCGCAGAAGCGGACGCATCGGGCACGGATTCAGGCGCCGGCACAGAAGCCGGCGCGGGCGGCGGGGCCGCGGCTGCCGTGGCCGCCGGAGGAGCAGGTGGCGGCGGGGGCGGGGGCGGCGGCGCGCTCGAACGAGCCTCGGCCAGACGGGCTCGACCCTCGGCCGCCGGACCAGATCCCGAGGACGGTGGCGGGGGCGGTGGAGGTGCGGACGCCGAGGAGGGCGACGACGGGGCAGCGGCCGCCGGTGTTCCGCCCCCGGAGCCAGCCGTAGAGCTCAGGGCCGCTTCGAGTCGCTCGATTCGTCGGGTGAGCGCGGCAATGGTCGCTGAAGCATCGCCGGCCCCCGAATCCGACCCTGCTCCCGCACCCGGACCGGCAGGGGACGCCCCGGCGGTGAGACGGACGAGGGCCACCTCCAGATCGACCCGGGGATCCGGTGAGCGACGCATGGCCACCAACGCCGACCCGAGGGCCTCGAGTGAACGGGTGATGACCGCCGGGGTGACCTGTTCGGCGAACGCCTCGGCACGGACCCGGTCGGCCTCGGCCAACTGGGTGGCCGGCACCCCCATGGACACCAGGAAGGCCTCGCGGAGAGCGGCCAGCAGCGCCTCGCCGGTGACCCGGGGCTCTCGACCACGGGCGATTCCAGCGGCCAGGGCACCCAGTGCCGCACCCGCGTCGCCGGCGGCCAGAGAAGCCAGCAGGGCGTCGGTGGTGCTGTCGTCGTCGGTCATCCCCCCGGCCACCACACGGTCCAGCGCCGACAACGTGTCGCGCGCCGAGCCCCGTCCGGAACGCACGGCGTGGGCGATCCCGGCCTCGTCCACGTCGAGACCAGCATCGGCCACCACGTCACGGGCCAGAGCCTCGAGCTGTTCGGCCGGCAGGAGGTTCAACTCGAGATGCTGGGACCGGCTCCGGATCGTCTCGACGACCTTGTGGGGTTCGGTGGTGGCCAGCACGAAGATCACGTGGTCGGGCGGTTCCTCGAGGGTCTTGAGCAACGCGTTCTCCGCTCCCGAGGTGAGCATGTGGACCTCGTCCAACAGGTACACCTTGGTACGTCCGGGGGTGCCCAGGGCGACCTTGGCCAGCAGGTCACGCATGTCGTCGACCTTGTTGTTGGACGCGGCATCCAACTCGTGGAGGTCGAACGACGTCCCGGCGTCGACGGCCTCACAGGAGGCGCACGCGCAACACGGTTCGCCGCCGTCGGGCTGGGTGCAGTTCAGGGCCTTGGCCAGGATCCGGGCGGCCGTCGTCTTGCCGGTGCCGCGGGGCCCGCTCAACAGGTAGGCGTGCAGGACGCGCTCTTCGGCCACCGCATTTCGCAGAGCGGCCACCACGTGTTCCTGGCCCCGCATCTCGGAAAACCGGCGCGGTCGGTACCGGCGGTAGAGGGAGGTGTAGGCCACGGGCCGACCCTACAACCGGGCGGTGACGGGAGGCCGGGGCCGATCGGCGGAGGGAGTGGGATTCGAACCCACGGTGACGGTGAAGCCACACACGCGTTCCAGGCGTGCCGAATCGTCCGCTCTCGCATCCCTCCGGGAACCGGCCGGGGCCGGGATCCGGGCGCCAAGGGTATCGTTGCCGGGCACCCGTTCTGGAGTGTGGCGGTCGGGTCCTGTGCGATCGGAGCCCGTGAATCGAGTCAGGGCCGGAAGGCAGCAGCTCTCAGCGGAACCTCCGAGGTGCCGCAGATCACCTGGCCGCCACTCTCGAGAACGGGTGCCGGCCTTTTCCGGGTTTCCGGGTCCCGGCCTGTCGTCAGCAGCCGATCCTCAGCCACTGACGCCCGCCCCCTATCGTCGGCGCATGGCCTCCACCGACCCCCCGTCCGCGGACCGGCTGCACGAGTGGATGGGCCTCGCCCTGGCCGAGGCCGAGACGGCAGGCACCGCGGGCGAGGTCCCGATCGGTGCCGTGGTGGTCATTGACGGCGAGGTGGTGTCCCGACGCCACAACGAGCGCGAGGCCACCGGTGATCCGACGGCCCACGCCGAGGTCCTGGCGTTGAGGGACGCTGCGGCCCACGTCGGGACGTGGCGGCTGTCGGAGGCCACCCTGGTGGTCACGCTGGAACCCTGCCCGATGTGTGCCGGGGCGGCATGGGCGGCCCGGGTCGACCACGTGGTCTGGGGTGCGGCCAACGACGACGCCGGCGCCATGGGCAGCCTCTACAACCTGGCTGCTGATCCCCGCCTGAACCACGAGCATCGGGTCACCGCAGGGGTCCGGGCCGAGGAGTGCGGGGCGCTCCTCGTCGACTTCTTCACCGAACGACGCTGATCCCACCGCCGCCGGTTGGCCGGTCTCCGGCGCCTCAGTAGCCTCGTCGGTGGAAGGTTGCCAGAGCGGACGAATGGGGCGGCCTCGAAAGCCGTTGTGGCCTCCGGGTCACCGTGGGTTCAAATCCCACACCTTCCGCCACCTGCACGATGCCCGGGTCCCACGACCCGGGCATCGGCTCTTTTGACCCAGGCCTGACATGGTCCCCTGACATGGGGACCGGGTTCAGCGGACGTTGGTGGGTGGTGAGATCGCCATCCAGTAGCCGTCCTCGTGGTTCCATTCGGCCAGGCTCAGGGTGTCACGGGCGTCCGCCTTGTCCGGGCCCAGCGAGGCATAGGGAATCCCTGACATCGAGAACGTGCCCAGCGACTCGGCAGCCGCCCGGAAGGAGTCGTTGGTGAGATCCGGTCCGGCCGCCGTGGCGATGTGGCGGAACAGTTCAAAGGACTTGCAGGAGTTCTGGAGACCCGCCCAGTAGTTGGTCTCGCCCTCCGACAGCAGGTCGGGAGACAACACCTCGTGGCCCAGCCCCTCTTCGACGAGGGCCACACAGTCGGCCATGTTCTCGTCACCGCGGGACTCGAAGGACTTATTGGTCAGGAGGGGGCCCGACTGGTCGATCCCGTCGGGAGGGGACCCCGACCACCGGTTGGCCGAGTCGCCGTTCAGGATCAGGACCGTGAACTCGTCGCCCAGTCTGAACAGGTACTGGAGCGCGTAGGCCGCCTCGCCCACCGTGAAGATGGTGGACACGCCCTCGGTCCGGGCCTTCTCGAGGAGTACCTCGAGATGGGCAATGGTGGCCGCCTCGTCGCCCGTGGCCTCGTTGTAGACGCTGATCGGGACCTCGATCCCTGCGGAGACCAGCGCCGCCTCGGTGTCGGCCATGATCGGTTCGTACTCGGCGTTGGCCCCGTAGACCATGACCGGACCGAGTCCGTCGAGCCGGCCGGTCTCACGCAGCAGGTTGACGAAGGCCCGGCCCCGACGACCCAGGCTGATGTCATAGGAAATCCAGGGCGCCGTGGACTGGGCCAGCTGTTCGGGCGTGGGCTTTCCGCCGATCAGGATGGTGTCGTAGGTGCCCGGAAAACAGGTGTTGACGTTCTCGGCTCCCGGCCCGGCGAATCCGTTGAGCACCACGAACACCTGGTGGTCCTCGGCCAGCTCCACGCAGGCCGACTCGGCGGTCACCGGTCCGACGGGCAGGAAGTGGACGTGGACGAGGTCGACCATCCGCCCCAGGATCCCCCCGGTGGCGTTGACGTGGTCGACGTACACCTGGACGACGTCGTCGTAGTTGGCGTACGTGAGGTTGAAGCCGTAGGTCTCGTTGAACTTCTCGAAGTCGATCGAGACGAAGCCGACCTTGATCGTCTCGGCGGTGACCCCGCGGAACGAGTCGGTCAGCACGATCGGAGGTTCAGTGGTTGTCGGGGGTGCCGTGGTGGTGGTCTCGGCCGGCGCCGGATCGTCCTCGGCTGGCTCAGCCGTCGTGGGAGGCGGCTCGGTGGTCGGCGGCGCAGTGGTGGGCGCGGCCAACGGGGCGTCGGGCGCCTCGGTGGTGGTCGGCGCAGTGGTGGGCGCGACCGTCGTGGTGGTCTCGGCCGGCGCCACCTCTTCCACGGTCGCGTCGGTCCCGCCACAGGCTGCTGCCGTGAGGGCCAGCACCAACAGCGCTGCGGACAGCGGCCCCGGAGCGAACCCCCTTCGGATCCTCGTCATCATCCCCATGATCGGCCTCCTTCTTCGAACCCCGACGGTAGACGCGCCCCCGAACGGCCGCATCACAGGCCGCTCAGAACAGGCCCCTCAGAACCCGGCCGGTGGCCTCGACGACCTGCCGGGCCGCACCGGCGGTTCCGGCCTCGGCCAGCAGGTCACGGTTGAACACCTCCGGACAGACCACCGGATCGGCCCCGATCCCGTGGAGCAGATCCAGCAGGTGGCCGTGGTCGACCACGCCGGCACCGGGCAGCGGCCGGGCCGCCATGCACTCGGACATCGGGTCGTCCCACGGTTCGGCGCCCGCGTCACACACCTGGAGCACCGGAACGGCCCAGCCCGGCATCGACGCCAGCGTCTCGGCGTGCCTCCCGTGGGGCCCACCCGGTTGGCGGTGCCAGTGCCACGAATCCAACAGCACGCCCACGTTGCGACGGCCGGTGGCCTGCAACAGCTCCCAACAGGTCGTGAGGTCGGGAATCCCCGTCCACGGGAGGAACTCCACCACCACGGTCACCCCGGACTCGCCCGCCCGGTCGGCCACCGCGGCGAGATTGGCCACGGCGCGATCCATCGACCCGAGCTCGGGGCCGAGGCACACGGCAGCCAGGTTGGGCGCAGCGTGTGCTTCGGCGATGGCGATCGACGGCTCGGCATCGGCCACCGCCTCGGCCGGGGTGGCGGCGTCGACCCAGCCGTAGATGGCCTCCACGCATCCCACGGTCAGACCGGCATCAGCGAACCTGGATCGGATGTCGTCGGCGGACATGCCTCCCGTCGGGCCTCCGCCGTTCAGGACCATCTCGTGCAGCGTCCACCACGAGAGGCCCACCGCTCCGACTCCGACGAGGGCGTCGACGCACTCCTCGAACGCGGCCCGGTCGATGCTGAACGGGTCGGCCAGCAGGGTGGACAGACAGGGCTGGAGGCCGCGGCCCCCGATCCGGTGTGGCGTGGTTCCGGAGGTCATCGGTCCTTTTCCATTCGGTCCTGTTCCAGTCGGTCGAGTGGCAGCCGGTCGACGAGCGCGGCGACCACGTGGTCGACGGTGGTCGACGGGTCGGGAGACCGGGTGAGGCGTCCGTCCCGGACGAGGGCGGTGAAGCCCACGGTGAGGGCCAGTTGCAACCGGATCCAGTGCACCCGCTGGTCGTCGTCCAGACCCAGCGAGGCGAGCACCGTCTGGAGCGGTCGCCCGGCCCGCTCGACCGCCGTGATCAGGTCGGGGTCGTCACCCGGTGGATGCAGTGAGGCCTCGGATCGACCCGGGTACCGGAGGGCGTATGCCAGGTGGGCCCGGACAATGGCCTCCACCGCGTCACGACCCGACCGTCCGACGGCGGCCACCGTGACCACCTCGGCCACCTCTCCGAGGGTCCGGAGGGCCAGAAGACGACGAAGGCCCTCCACCCCGTCCACATGGGCGTACAACGACTGGCTGCGGATGCCGAGGCGGCCGGCCACCGTCCCCGGTCGGACGGCGTCCACCCGCCCGACCTCGTCGAGAACGTGCAGGGCGGCCTCGGCCACCTGTTCGGAGGTCACCCCCCGTCGTGCTGCCATGACCGTCGATTCAATCGGGCCTTGCGCTCTCAGTCAACACTCGACAGACTTGTGTCTAATGATTGTAGACATACCAGCAGACGCCGACCTGGTGGCCGAGATGGCCGCCCACGGTTGGGGCGACGGCCTCCCGCTGGTGGCCCCCACCCCGGAGCGGGTCGAGGCCATGCTGGCCGGGAGCCCCCACGCCGACCCCGACGAGGTCATCGCCGTCCTGCCTCCCCGCTTCGGCGAGGCCACCCGACAGATCCTGGCCGTCAATGCCGTGATGGCCGGCTGTCTCCCGGTGCACCTCCCCGTGCTGGAGGCCGCCGTCCGGGCCCTGGCCCGCCCCGAGCTGAACCTGCGAGGGGTGAACGCCACCACCCACTGCGTGGCTCCGCTGCTGGTCGTCCACGGCGAGGTGGCCCGCACCGGCGGCTACCACGGTGGCCTCGGTGCCTTCGGCCCCGGCAACCGGGCCAACGCCACGACCGGTCGGGCCCTCCGACTGGTCCTGTTGCATGTGGCCGGCGCCACCATTGGTGACGGCGATGCCTCGACCCAGGGCGGGCCGGCCAAGTACGGCTACTGCGTGGCCGAGAACGCCGAGGCCTCCCCGTGGCCCGCCTACCCGACCACCGTCGGTGTGGACGCCCCCTCGGCGGTGACCGTGCACTGCGGTGAGGCGCCCCACAACGTCCACGACATGGAGTCCGACGACCCGGCCCGGATCCTCGACAAGGTCGCTTCGGCCATGGCCACCACGGCCCAGAACAACGCCTGCATCAGTCAGGGCGAGTACCTGGTGGCCCTGTGCCCCGAGCACGCCGCCACCTGCGCCGAGGCCGGTTGGTCGCGCCGCGACGTGGCGTCGTACCTCTTCCAGAAGGCCCGCCTTCCGGCTGCCGAGCTGAAGCGGGCCTTCGCCCTGCGGGCCTGGGAACCGTGGATGGAACGGCTAGGCGACGACGATCCGGCGCCCATGACCGCCCACCCGGACAACATCCGGATCCTCGTGGTGGGCGGTGCCGGAAAGCACAGCTCGGTGATCCCCAGCTGGGGGATGACCCGCAGCGTCACGGTGCCCGTGACCCTGTCCGTGAATCCTGAGGACGAGCCCAAGGGGGGCGAACCCGCATGTTGATCCACCGTCCCGACGGTGCCGTGGCCACGCCTCCGGCGTTACTCGCCCCGTCACCGACCGTCCTGTCCGGCAGGCGCATCGGCCTTCTCGACAACCGCAAGCCCAACGCCGACGTGTTGCTGGAGCATCTGGCCGAACGACTGGTGGAACGCACCGGCGCCACCGTGGTCCGGACCGAGACCAAGAACGCCGCCATCCCGTGTGACGATCAGGTCCTGGGCCTGCTGGCCGAAGAGGTCGACGTGATCCTCACCGGAACCGCCGATTGAGGAAGTTGCACGTCGTGGAGTGTCCACGACACCGTGAAGCTCGAAGCGGCCGGACGGCCCACCGTGCTGGTGGCCACCGGTGCCCTGCGGGAACTGGCCGACCAGACGGCCCACGATCTCGGGTTGGATGACCTCCGGGTCGTCTCGGTGGCCCACCCGATCGGGGGCGTGGACCCCGATGAGATCCGACGCCGGGCCGACGCCGTGGTCGACGAGGTCCTGGGGCTGTTGACCGGAACCACCGGAGGGAACTCATGACCATCACCATCGACCACACCGGCCGTCGGGCGCTGGTCACCGGGGCGGGAGCCGGCATCGGCCGGGAGATCGCCCGTTGGCTGGCCCGGGCCGGCGCCACGGTGGCCGTCAACGACCTGGTGTCCGAGCGGGCCGAGGCCACCACCCGGGAGATCAACGCCGAGACCGGTCCGGGTGCGGGAACCGCCATTGCCGTGCCCGCCGACTGCCGGGACGACGCGGCCGTCGACGCCATGGTGGCCACCACCGTCGAACGCCTGGGAGGCCTGGACCTGGCCGTCAACAACGTCGGCATGCTGCCCGCGGGACGCCGCCCCCAGCCCTTCGTGGCCAATCGGGGCGAGGACTGGCGCGACATCGTCGACCAGAACCTGATCGTGGCCGCCCTCTGCGCCCGGGCCGAGGCCGAGGCGATGCTCAGGGCCGGTACCGGCGGTTCGATCCTGTTCGTGACATCGGGGGAGACGACCCGTCCGGCTCCCTACAACGCCGTCTACGCGGCGGCCAAGGCCGCGGTCAACCATCTCGTGACCACGATGGCTGTCGAGCTGGGTCCCGAGGGGATCCGGGTCAACGCCATGGCGCCGGGCACCACGCTGACCGAGACGGTGGCCGCCGCCTTCACCGAGGAACGGGTCGCCGCGTTGGTGGCCTCCACGCCGCTTCGCCGCATGGTCGACCATGACGAGTTGGCCCGCCTGGCCGTGTTCCTGACCAGTGACCTGGCCCGGTGCATCACCGGCCAGTTCATCCTGGCCGACGCCGGGGCGTTCCTGTCCCGGAGCCGGCCAGCCAATGACGAGGGCCTGGTCAGCCCTCTCAGCGGGTCAAACGCCCGCTGACACCAGCCGATCAGAGCCCCATCTGGTGGTGGGGCGGCAGGTCGAGCGCACCGATGGCGTCGGCCCGTCGGTGCAACAGATCAACCGTGTCGTCGAGATCCCGGGCGATCACGTACTGACGGTTCGCCACACGGTCCACGACCCAGCGGCCCATCTCATCCAGATCGGCCACCTTGACATCCCGGCCGCCCTTCTCCAGCAGCCCCTTCATCTCGTCAAAGGTCATCGACACACGCCCGGTGCCACCCCGGATCCGCTCCAGTTCGGTCGGGCGGTTCCGCTGCGAGGTGAACAGGCCGGTGTCCATCAGGCCTCCGGACGGGTAGAAGACCGACGCCCCGACCTGATCGGAGTCCTCGGCCAGTTGATGGGCCAGCGCCTCGGTGAGACAGCTCACCGCGGCCTTGGACGAGGCGTACACGCCGGCGTTGGGTACCGGGGCGAAGCCGCCGTCGCCCGACGACGTGTTGACCACGTGGCCCGGTTCGCCTGACTCCAGCATCCGGCCCACGAACGACATGATCCCGTTGGCCACGCCGAACACGTTCACCGAGTAGCACCAACGCCAGTCGTTGGGCTCGTGGGTCCACATCCGTCCGCCACCACCCGAACCGACCCCGGCGTTGTTGAACAACAGGTTGCAGCGACCATGGGTGGCGAACACCTGGTCGGCCAACGCATCGGTCGACGAGTCGTCGATCACGTCGGTCACCACGCCGCTGACCCGGCCCGGGTGGCTGGCCGACAGGGCGGCCACCGTGGTGTCCAGGACGTCCTGTTCGATGTCGGCCACCATCACGGTGGCGCCGGCCTCCAACAGCGCCCGCACGATGCCCCGACCGATCCCGCTGGCCCCACCGGTGACCACGGCGACCGACCCGGCTACCTCGATGGGAGCCATGTCGCTCATGCCGCGGCCTGCGTCTGGTTCTGGGGCGCCATCCCGGGGCAGCCCTTGGCCGTGTCGGGAATCTCGGCGTAGTTGATTCCTGAGGCCACGTGGACCTTGGTCGGGCAGTGTTCGTCGGCCAGGGCCTGCAACGCCGCAACGTCGAACTTGTAGAGCTTCGCCGCGTTGGTGGTCAGCACCTGCGTGGCCTCGTCGGCGGTCATCTCGCCGAAGGTCAACCGCAGATGCTCGTCGGTGTTGGGGTGGGACCCCTCGATGTGGGGGTAGTCCGATCCCCACATGACCTTGTCGACGCCGATCTCGCGCACCACGGCAGCCTCGGTGGGCCGCAGGAAACTGGCCCCCACGTGGCACTGGCGCTGCCAGTACTCCGACGGGGTGAGTGACATACCGGCAACCGCCGCACCGCCGAAGATGGCCTCCGAGCCGTACTTGGAGGTCTTCATCCGGTCGTAGAAGTCGTCGAGGCGGGCCAGCGTGTCGGGCACCCAGGCCGTGCCGGTCTCGGTGTTCACCCACTGCAGGTCGGGATGACGCTCGAACACCCCCGAGAACATGAGGTGCCAGAGGGCCCGCTGGCTCCACCAGGTGACCTCCAGCATGAACATGGCCAACGAGGCGGGGAAGTGGTTGCCGAAGTTGGGGGTGGCCCCACCAGAGTGGTGGTTCAACGGCATGTCACAGGCCTCGGCGGCCGCCCAGATGGGTCGGTAGGCCTTGGCGTACAGCGGCTCGAACGGCGAGTCGGGTGGCGTGCCGGGCACGAGAATCCCACCCCGCAGCCCGTTGGCGGCCGCCCACTCGATCTCGGCCACCGACCCCTCGACGTCGCCCAGGAAGATCTGGGCGATGCCGGCCCGACGCTCCGGGGCCTCGGCCACGAAGTCCAGCAGCCACCGGTTGTGGGCCTTCAGACCGGCCCAACGGTGGCCGTAGTTGTCGCTGTAGGCCGGAGCCTCGAACTGGGTGGCCGCTGCCGGAGCGAACGGCGGCTGGGTGTTGGGGAACAGCACGGCGGCCACCACCCCGTCGGCCTCCTGCTCACGCAGGCGCCGGTCGGAGTCGTAGTTCCGGTTTCCGTCGATGACCGGGTCACCGTCCACGCCGACGTTCAGCGGCGAACGCTCCGCGTCCTTGAAGGCCTCGGCGGTGCGCCGTTCGCCTTCCTCGATACCCCGGGCCCAATCATCGAAGTCGTCGTGGTACTTCTTCTCCAGGTAGTCCTTGTAGTCCCAGAGGGCGGCACCACAGTGGGTGTCTGCCGAGATGACCACGTGATGTTCAGAGGACGGGTGTTCGGATGTCGGGTTCGCGCTCATCGGTTTCGCTTCCTTCTCTCAGATACCGGCGTTCAAATACAGGCTCTAGGCGTACTGCATCTCGCAGCCGTACTCGTCCAGCCACCAACGGGCCTTGCGGGTGGCGTCGGCGGGCGTACGAACGTCCAACGCCTGACCCAGATCCGCAGGGGTGGGGCCGATCCGGTCGGCCACGACCTGCAGGCCCGCCTCATCCAGGCCGTAGCAGTCGACGGCGTTGAGCCCCAGCAGGCGCCGGGTGTCCTCGACCGTGGCGTCCTGGAAGTCGTTCTTCAGGCGGGCCCGGGTGTTGGGCCACGACCCCTCGGGGTGCGGGTAGTCGGTCCCCCACATGAGGGCGTCGATGCCGTTGACGTGCCGGCGACGAACCTCTTCGCGCGACATGGTCGAGGCGCCGATGAACACGTTGGTGCCGAAGTACTCCGACGGGAGGCGGGTGATCAGGCCCTTCATGCGCGAGCCCATCTTCTTGACCTTGAAGCTGGCTCCGAAGCTCACGTCGGCCTTCCAGAGCAGGTCGCCGACCCAGAACGACCCGCACTCCACCACGGCGTACCGCAGGTTGGGGAACTGGTCGAACTTGCCGGAGTACAGCAGCTGCCAGAGGATCCGGTGGGTCCAGAACGGCACCTCGGCCATGTACATGGCCACGTTCTCGCCGTAGGAGGCGAAGTCGGCCTCACCCGAGTGGGTGTGGACGACCAGACCGGCGTCGGCACAAGCGGCCCAGAAGCGGTCGTAGTGGTCGGACCCGTAGGCCGGGAAGTCGTGCCACATGGTCGGCACCATGACGCCCCTGATGCCGGGCTTGCCGGCCAGGGCCTCGACCTCCTTGACGGCCAGATCCACGTCGTGGACGACGGGGATGAGCGCCACACCGGCACGCCTCACCGGATCGGTGGCGCAGAACTCCTCCAGCCAGCGGTTGTGGGCGCGGGCCCCGCCGAAGGCCTGCCGGGCGTCGGTGATCTGGCCGGCGGCCAGGCCGGCACCGAAGGGCGGCGACTCCTGCCCGGTGACAGCGTCACCGTCGGCGAAGATGATCTCTCCGGCCACACCGTCGGCGTCCAGCACCGGGTCGCGCACCTCGGGGTCGTAGGCACCCTGCAGGCCCCACTCGTTGTCGCCCTCCCACTGCTCGATGAACTCGGCGTTCAGCTCCTCGGCGATCTGGCGGTGCTGGTGGCGTTCGGCCACGTACACGTCGAACTCCTCGTGCAGCGACGAGTCGAGGTACGGCCGGTACTCCTCGCACTGCAGACCGGCGTGGGTGTCCGACGAGACGACGATGTACGGCTCGCTCCCCGTGCTGACTTCGCGTTCCATCGTGTGCTCCCCCGGGTCCTGCCCGTGCCTGTCGACGACCATCCCTCTTGGACAGCGTCACATGATCTCTTGTACACTGTCGCAGAGAACAGGCCCGATGGCAACCCGGGCACCCGACGGAGATCCCATGTCCACCCAGTCACCCCACAACGAACGCCTCCCGGATTCCGGAAACGACGCCGGTCCGAGCCGACGGGCCGGGCTGGATGCCGGCGAGATCCTCGACCGGGCCATCGCCCTGGTCGAGTCCGAAGGCGCGGATGCCCTGACCATGCGTCGCCTGGCCACCGAACTGGGCGTGGCCACCACCTCGATCTACTGGCACGTCGGCAACCGGAACGACCTGGTCACCGCACTGGTCGGACGGCACGGCGAACGCCTGGCCCGCCAACCCATCGAGGGCGACACGGCCCGCGACCGGGTGCAGGCCGTGGCCCGGATGATCTGGAGCAGCGCCGTGGACCACCGGGAGGTCACCCGCCTGGCCGCGGCGGCCGGCGCCTCGTCGCTGCACGCCCGCCAGTTGGAGCTGGCCATGGCCCGCGAACTCCAGGACGCCGGCGTGATCGGCACCGCGGCCCGCGACGCCATGCGGGCCATCACGGCCTGCGTGGGTGGGTTCATCGTGGCCACCCTCATCGACGACCTGGCGCCCTCGTCGCTGCGGAGGACATCGGTACTGGGGGGCGCCGAAGCCACCGACCTCGACCCGTCCACCCTGGAGGCACTGGCCCAACCGGCCGACCTTCCGACGCTGTTCGAATCCACCATGCGAGCCGTCGTGGACTCGGTCGTCCCCGCCGACCTCACGGCCCACGCCTACCTCTGATCCCGCCTCCGGCGGAATGACCCCTACCCGTCGTAGTTGTAGGCGGTGGCCTGGGGCTTGACCGGGCGGGCCATCCAGAGCGGTCGCCGGAGGTTCCCCGGTCCGGGGCCCGGTCGGGTCTTGGCCAGCCACTCCTCGAAGATGCGGTGCGAGGCCGCGGTGTCGACCACCACATCGCCGTAGGCATCGCCGACCTCGGCCGGACCCACGGTGACCCGCTGCAGCCAGCAGTGCATGCCGCTGATCGGGTCGGGCTGCACGGGGAAGGTCAGGTTCTGGTGCACGCCGGTGTCGGTCCACCAGATCAGGCCGGTGTCGGGATCGTCGCTCTCGTAGGGCTCTGCGCCGTGCTCGCGCCGCAGCCGCCAGCGACCATCGTCGTCCCGCTCGATGGATGCCTTGCCGGCCCCCCACGAACGGGCCTCGTCCTCCTCGAGGCGCCACCGACCCATGTGGTGGCTGGCCGCCACCACCCCGGGTCGGATGCCCTCGGTCCGCCACGACTGGATGACGAAGTGGCCCGTCCGGGTGGTGATCCGCACCAGGCCGTTCTCGTCGATGCCCAACTTCTCGGCATCACTCGGGTGCAACCACAGCGGATGCCGGTGGCTGATCTCGTTGAGCCACTGGCTGTTGGCTGAACGGGTGTGGATGAGCGTCGGGATCCGGAAGGTCGGCACGAGGATGCGTTCGCCGGCCGTCATGTCCAGGTCCTCCCAGTGGACCTGGCTCTTGATGAACGCCGGCATCGAGTACTCGGGCCAGCCCCAGTCGCGGATGGTCTCCGAGAAGAACTCCAGCTTCTTGGACGGTGTGGGGAAGCCGAACTTCGCCTCTCCGTCGATGTCCACGGCCGGTGAACCGTCACCGATGAACGGCATGTGGCCGGTGATCTCGTCCAACGAGTCGTGCGAACCGGCGGTTCCCGGTCGGCGCCACACGCCGTTGTCGTCGAGCACCGCACCGTTCAGGTCGGCCTCGGTCACCTCACGTTCGTAGACCTGTGCCTGATCGCCGGGCAACGAGAACGAGCCCTTGCGGCGCATGTACTCCAGTGGGGTCACGCCCTCGGCGGCCGCCGCCTCGGGCAGGCCGGGGACCGAACCCTCGAACAGCATCGAGTAGTACTCGTCGAGGCTGAGCGGTGTGCCCGGATCGGTCTGACTCTCGAACTGCTGGCGGATGCCGAGAGAGCCGTCGGGATCGATGCGCCACGACAGGTCGATCCAGAATTCCTGCTCCTCCCAGACCTCGCCGGGGTTGGCCTCGTGCGTGCGCTCGAAGGTCTCGCCGTCGAGCTCGCGGTGGCGGCGGGTCACCGGCTGTCGGAAGCCGATCCACCGCCCGTTATGGGTCTCGAAGCTGGACACGTCGTGACGTTCCGAGGCGATGCCCATGGGAAGCACATAGTCGGCGAACCACGCCGACTCGTTCCACGTCGGGGTGAGCGCCACATGGCAGCCGATCAGGTCGGGGTCGCGCAGCACCTCCATCCAGGTGAATCCGTCGGGGTTGGTCCACAACGGGTTGTAGACCCGGGTGAAGTAGGTGTCGATGCGTCCCCGGCCGGCCTTCAGGAAGTGGGGCAGCAGGATCGACAGCTCGTGGTGGCTGAGCGGGTACTCGATGGGCCACTGCATCTCGTTCCACCGGCCCTGGGGCTCGGGGTGGATGGGGGTGACGGGGATGAACTTGTTCCAACCATTCGCGTTGGTGCCGCCCTCGGTACCCACCGACCCGGTCAGGACGTTCAGGAACTGCAGGCAGCGGGCCACCATCCAGCCGCCCTCGTTGCCGGCCGACGAGGCCCGCCAGGTGTGCGAGGCGAACTTCCCGAGGCCGCCGCCGATGACCCGGGCCACCTCCAGGATCTGGGCTTCTTCGATACCGCACACCCGGGCCGCCTCGGCCGGGGTGTAGTCGGCGTACTGGTCGATCAGGGCCTGGCGCACGTTGGCGAACGTGGGCTCCAGGTCGGGTCGGGCCTCGGCGAGAAAGGTCTCCCAGTTGACCCACCGCTCGAAGAAGGCGGCGTCCCACGTGTCGTCGATGAGCAGCAACCGGGCGATGGCCAGGAGCATGAACGCCTCGGTCCCCGGCCACGGCGACATCCAGTGGTCGGCCTTGGCCGCCGTGTTGGACAGCCGGGGATCGACGCAGATGACCGTGGCGCCGTTCTTCTGGCCCTCGATGATCCGCTGGGCGTGCGGGTTGAAGTAGTGGCCGGCCTCGAGGTGCGACGAGATGAGGAAGATGACCTCGGCGTTGGCGAAGTCGGCCGACGGGCGGTCGAAGCCCATCCACGAGGCGTAGCCCACCCGTGCGCCGCTGGAGCAGATGTTGGTGTGGCTGTTGTGCCCGTCGATGCCCCAACTGTGGAGCACCCGCTCCATGTAGCTGTCGTCGCCCATCCGACCGACGTGGTACATGATCTCGTCGTGGCGGTCCTCGCGGAACGCCGTGCCGATCCGGTCGCCGATCTCGTCGAGCACCTGTTCCCATGAGATCTGCTCCCAGAGCCCTTCACCCCGGTCGCCGACGCGCTTCATGGGATGCAGGATCCGCTCGGGGTCCTCGACCTGGTTGATGGTGGCCGGACCCTTGGCGCAGTTGCGGCCCCGGCTGGCCGGATGCACCGGGTTTCCCTCGAACTTGGTGATCCTCCCGGTGTCCTTGTCGACCCAGGCCAGCAGCCCGCAGTTGGCCTCGCAGTTGAAGCAGGTGGTCGGCACCAGTCGGTGGGCGCGACGCACCTTGGTCGGCCAGGCCAACGGGTCCAGGGACTCGACGTGGTCCCACGACTCCTCGGGCGGGTAGGCGGAAAGGGTCTCGGTCATTTCAGGCTCCGGTGCGGTGAAGGGAGGCGGTCGCTACGACAGGGGGACCGACTGGCCGGCCCGGACGTAGGCGTCCTCGTAGGCGAACAGGCCGTACAGGGCGGCCAGGGGGACGATGGGCTGGACGGGACCGTTCCAGTCGAAGACGAACTCGCCGAACACGATGTCGAGCCCCAGGAAGAGGAGAGCGAAGCCGGTGCAGAACAGCCATTCGCGCCACCGCTTCTTCTGCGCCCCGTGGCGAAGGTCGGCCAGGGCCATGGTCACGTGCCGGGAGTGGCCACCCCGGACCTCGGCTCCGACCAGCGCGGCGTTGGCCACCAGGCCAGCCAGGAACAGCCACTTGACCGACTCGTGGGACGGCACGTCGAAGAACTGGTCGAGCAGCGACCACGAGGCCCCACCGGCCATGACCGCCTGGGCCAGTAGGACGGGCAGCAGCAGCGGTTCCTGCCAGAGGTCCCGACCTTCGCATTGACCGAACAGGAAGGCTGTGTAGCCCGCGGTACCCAGGGCCAGCAGCACGGTTGGCACCACCAGCACCGGCAGCACACCGCCGACATCGGCCAGACCAGCCACCCACCAGGCGCCCAGACAGGCGGCGAAGGCGCCCAGGATCCAGGCCCCCTTGACCAGCCACGACGTCGAGTTGCCCCTGGTCAGCAGGTACAGGAACCGTGTGGGCTGCTTGAGGTCGCCGACCAGCAGCACGCCGGTCAGGGCCAGGAAGACACCGGCCACCACGGGTGGAACCACGCCGACCACCGACTGTTCGTCACCGTGTCCGAGTAGCACCAGTAGCGAGGCGACCAGCATCACGCCGGCCGCGATGGCCTTGGTGACCAGGTAGCCCGACACCATCGAGCCCCATACCGGCGGATGCGCGGTGGTGTAGGCGGTCCGGGCCATGGCCTCGCCGTCGTCCCGGGTGGGTGCGGCGGTCAGGGCCACCGGGGTGGGGGTGGAGTGGCCGGGGGTGGTGTCGGCCCAGATCAACCCGTCGTCGGAGATGGCCGAGGCCAGCGGGTCCAACGACGACGCGGTGGCTCCGGTGTAGATGACCTTGGGGCGGGTGTTCTGCTCGGGCGACCGCACCAGTCCACCTTCGGCGTGCAGGCGGCTGATCTCGCTGTCCGGATCGTCGAGGTCGCCCACCCGGATGGCCTGGGTGGGGCACACGATCACGCATGACGGCTCGAGGCCGTCTTCGATCCGGTGGTTGCAGAAGTTGCACTTGTGGGCGGTCTTGGTCTCCGGGTTGAGATAGATGGCGTCGTACGGGCAGGCGTTCATGCACGCCTTGCAGCCGATGCAGTCGTCGTCCTGGAAGTCGACCACCCCGTTGTCGGCCCGGTGCAGCGCCGAGGTGGGACAGATGGTCATGCACGGCGCGTCCTCACAGTGGTTGCAGCGCATGACCGAAAAGAGACGGTCGGTATCGGGGTGGGTGCCCGTCTCCACGTACTTGAGCCAGGTGCGGTTCACCCCGATGGGCACGTCGTGCTCGCTCTTGCAGGCCACCGTGCAGGCATGGCAGCCGATGCAGCTGCCGGAGTCCAGGACGAATCCGAGCCGGGTCACGGGGCCACCGGAACCATCTGGGCCACCGGAACCATCTGGTGGATGCCGGCACACAGCAGGTCGACCAGGCGGTCGAAGCTGTCGTCCAGGTCGACCGGGTGGGGGTGGCCGTCACCCGACTCGAGGTGGGCAAAACCGTGGAGGGCGCTGCGCATCGACCGGGCGGCATGTACCCGGTCGTCGTCGGCCAGGCCGTAGGCGACCAGGGCCTGGCCCAGGACGGCCACCACCCGCTCGACGGCCTGTTCCAGTTCGGGGTCACCGGCGCACGGGTAGCGGTCGGTGGCTGCGTAGAGGCCCGGATGGTCGTTCACCATGACCCTCCAGGCCCGGCCCATGGCCCGGACGGCATCGTCGCCGGCCAAGCCGACGGCGGCTTCGCTGAGTCGACTGGCCAGGATCTCCCGACCCCGGAGGCCCAGGGCCCGGATGAGGGCGTCGTAACTGTCGACGTGCCGGTAGAGGGCGGGCTGGCGGACCCCCAGGCGTTCGGCCACCCGGGTCAGGGTCACGGCGTCGAGGCCCTCGGCGTCAGCCAGTTCGGCCGCCGAGTCCACGACCTGTTCGGTGTCCAACGTTCGGCGGCTCATGGCCGCACCCTACTGTTAGAGACTCTCACGTGCCAGTTAGAGGGAACCACATCGCTTGCGGGGCCGATCACCAGACCACGAGCCCGGCGCCCACCGTGACCAGCACGGCCCCCCACATGGCCCGCGGTCCGAGGGCCTCACGGGCCATCAGCACGCCGAGTACCACCGACACCTGACGAAGACCGGCCACCTGCCCGGCCTGAGCCTGCTGGAAGGCCACCAGCACCAGGCCGTACGCCCCACCCTGCCCGACGCCCACCACCGCGGCCTGGCCCAGCACCGGCCGGATCCTGGCCATGCCGGGCTGACGGACGGCCAGCACGCCCACCGAACTGACGATCATGATCACCGAGAGGTAGCCCATGGCCCCGGTGAGGTCCACCGAACGGGCGTCGATGAGCGAGTAGCCCACCGTGCACAGGCCGGTCACCGCGGCGAGCAGCATGGCCCTCCGCTCCTGACGCTGTGTTCCCACCCCGGCAAGGGAGAGCAGGCCGACAACCAGAACGATCAGGCCGACCACCGTGAATGCCGACGGGGTCTCGTCCAGGAGCAGCCAGCCCCCGAGCCCGACCAGCAGCGGAGCCGTGCCCCGCGAGATCGGGTAGGCCACACCGAGACTGCCCGTCCGGTAGGCCGAACCCAGCAGCCCCATGTACAGGCCCTGAGCCAGCGATGAGGCCAGCACCCACCCCAGCACCTCGCCCGGCGGGTCGGCCACCGCGGCGGGTAGCAGCGCGATTCCCACGAACAGGTAGGCCAGCGCAATGACCACCTCGGGGTCCCCGCCCCGGTGGAGACGGGCGTTCCAACCGGCGTGCAGGACCGTGGAGGCCAGCACCAGGAGCACGGCGGACAACGGCATGGTGCGGCCCCTCCCTCGTGTTCCGGTCGATCAGGAGCGGGAGCGAACTCGGGCCTGGAGTCCGGCGATGACCGCCACATCGACGATGTCGGTCGCCGAACAGCCTCGGGAGAGGTCGTGCAGCACGCCGTCCAGGCCCTGGAGCAGCGGCCCGTAGGCCCGGGCACCGCCGAGGCGCTCGGTGACCTTGTAGGCGATGTTGCCGCTGTCCAGGTCGGGGAACACGAAGACGTCGGCCGATCCGGCCACCGGTGATCCGGGGGCCTTGACGGCAGCCACCGCGGGAACGATCGCCGCGTCGAACTGCAACTCGCCGTCGACCGCCAGGTCGGATCGCCGCTCGGTGACCAGTGCCGTGGCGGCACGCACCTTGTCCACCCGGGGATGCTCGGCGCTCCCCTTGGTCGAAAAGGACAACATGGCCACCCGGGGTGGTCCACTGCCGGCGGCCGGACCGGCCAATCCGATCCAGGTGTCGGCCGTGGAGGAGGCAATGGTGGCCAACTGGGTGGCATCCGGATCGGGCACCACGCCGCAGTCGCCGTAGGCCACCGGCCGGCCGTCAGCCAGCACCATCAGGAAGCAGCTCGAGACCACGTCCACCCCGGGAGCCACCCCCAGCACCCTGAGCCCGGCCCGCAACACGTCGGCTGTCGACCGGGTGGCCCCGGCCACCGCGGCGTCGGCCACTCCGGAGCGAACCAGCACGGTGGCCGCCACGACGGCGTCGCCCACGTCCAGTCCGGCGTCCTCGGCCCGGGCGATCGCCTCGGCCTGTCGCGCATCGTCACGGTCCACGATCGGATGGACGGGCTGCACGAGGCCCTCGTCCACCAGCTGGATGGCCGCGAAGTCGGCCCGTGGATCGCCCAGATCAGCCAGCACCACCCGTGCCGGGTCAGCCGCCGCCCGCTCGTACCAGGCGGCGACGACCGCTGGAACGTCGGAAGGGCTCAACCCTTGCCCCGCCACGGGATGAGACGCCGCTCCAGGAATCTCATCGCCAGGTCCATGGCCACGCCGATGACCCCGATGATGATGATCGAGACGACCACCACGTCCATTCGGAAGAACTTCGAGGCGGCGAAGATCATCGCGCCCAGGCCGGTGGTGGTCCCGGTCAGCTCGGCGGCCACCAGGGTTCCCCAGCACACACCGAGGGCCACCCGCATGCCGGTGAAGATGTCAGGCAGCGCATTGGGCAGGATCACGTAACGCAGGATCTGCCACTTGTTGGCGCCGAGGGAATAGGCGGCGTGGACCTTCGATCCCCGCACGCCGAGCACGCCGGCCCGGGCGGCGATGACCATGATCCACACCGCGGCGAAGAACAGCAGGTTGACCTTGGACCCCTCGCCGATGCCGAACCACACGATGAACAGGGGCAGTAGGGCCAGGGGCGGCACAGGGCGCAACAACTCGACAATGGGGTCGAAGATGCCCCGCAACCGGTTGGACAACCCCATGGCGAACCCGACAGGCACACCCACGATCACGCCGTAGACGAGGCCCTTGAGGACCCGCCAGAGGCTGGCCCACGTGTGGTCCCACAGGCTGACCCGACGGTATCCGTCGGTGGCCAGCTCGACGAAGGCGTCCCATGTCTGGCGCATCGACGGGAAGGTCCGGTCGTTGATGATGGGCTCGGGACCACGCTTGATCCACCACCAGATGAAGGCCACGAAGAGGAGGGAGGCGACGCTCCACAGGGGCGAGCCCTTGACCTCGGAGGCATCACCGAAGGTCACCGTCTTGCGGGCGCTGGCCCCCTTGCGGCCCGCTCCCTCGCGGCTCAGGATCGACTCGAGCACGCTCACGACACGGCCCCCTCGTGGCCCATGATCTGCTCCTCCATCTCCCAGATGAGCGACAGCAGTTCCTCGCGCTTGTCAATGAACTCCGGCGAGGCCTTCATCTCACGGGGATCGACGTCGAGACCCTTGGCCGCGAACGGCAGCTCGTACTCGCGCTCCACCCGGCCCGGTCGGGGGGCCATGACGAACAGCCGGTCCCCCAGGTAGAGGGCCTCCTCCACGCTGTGGGTGACCAGCACGATCGTCTTGCCCGTCTCCTGCCAGAGCTTCAGGATGAGGCTCTGCATCTTCTCCCGGGTCAGCGCGTCGAGGGCCCCCAATGGCTCGTCCATGAGGATGACTTCAGGGTCGTTGGCCAGGCAGCGGGCGAGGGCGACCCGCTGCTGCATCCCGCCGGACAACTCGTACACCGCCTTGTCCCCGAAGCCCTGCAGGCCCACCGTGGAGAGCAGGTCCTGGACCAGTTCGTTGGTCTCGGAGCGCTTCTTCCGGTTCATACGCGGACCGAAGGCCACGTTCTGGGCCACCGACTGCCACTCGAACAGGGCGCCCTGCTGGAAGACCATCCCCCGTTCCTGACCGGGCCCCCTGATGGCCTCGCCGCCGAGGGTCACCGACCCCGCCGTGGGGGCCAGGAACCCGGCGATGATGTTGAGCAGCGTCGTCTTGCCGCACCCCGAGGGCCCGAGCAGCGTCAGCAACCGCCCCGCCTCGAGGTCGAATGAGACGTCGTGCAGGGCCTGGACCGAGCCGCCCTTGGGCAACTCGTAGACCATGCCCAGTCCCTCGACTGAAAGATCCTTCACGTTGCGGTCCCCCCTCGGTCCCGGCGTCGTTCCCCGACCAACCGTGCCGGTCTAGTCGTTGTCAGCCAACCATGCGTCGACCCGGTCGGCCACCCGGTCGACCCGGGCCACCAGATCGTCGATGACCGTGCGGTCGGCGACCAGAGGCGGCGAGATGGTCAGGCCGGTGTAGCCGCGGTCGTCGGGTCGCACCGTCATCCGCTCCTCGCGGACGAAGCCCCCCAGTGCGCCGCCCCGCAGGCCGGTCTCCTGGGTCGGGCTGAGGTCACGATCATCGGCCGAATCGGCACACAGGTCCACGGCGTAGAAGTAGCCGGTGCCCCGGACCTCGCGGATCGACCGGTGGGCGTCGCCCATGGCCCGCAACTGCTCGGTGAAGTAGCCCTCGTTGTCCAGGACGTGCTGCAGCACACCCTCGTCGCGCATGGCGGCCATGTTGGCCACGGCCACCGCGGTGGCCACCGGGTGCCCACCGAACGTCGAACCGTGCACGTACGAACCCATGGGCGAATCGAACAACTCCTCGACCAGCTGGCCACGGATGACCACGCCACCCAGCGGCTGGTAGGCCGAGGTCACGCCCTTGGCGAAGGTGATCATGTCGGGCACCACGCCCAGACGCTCGCTGGCGAACCAGTGGCCGAACCGACCGAACGAACAGATGACCTCGTCGGCCACCAGGAGGACCCCGTACCTGTCGCAGATCCGACGGAGTTCCTGCCAGTAGCCGTCGGGTGGCACCAGGGCGCCGCCACCGTTCTGGATGGGTTCGCCGATGACCATCGAGATGGTCTCGGGGCCCTCGGCCAGGATCATGTCCTCGACGGCCTGCACACAGGAGAGCTCGGCGGCCGGGGTGCCGGCCGGGGAGGTGCACTGGCGGGTGTTGGGTACGTGGCGGGTGCCGTCCCACAGCATCGGCAGGTACGGGTCGCGGAACTTGGGAATCCCGGTGACCGAGAGCGCCCCGAGCGTGGTGCCGTGGTACGCCCAGTTGCGGGAGATGACCTTGTAACGGCCCTCGTCGCCTCGGGCCAGGTGGTAGTTCCGGGCGAACTTGATGGCCGACTCGACGGCCTCGGACCCCGAGCTGACGAAGAACGTCTCGCTCAGGTCGCCGGGGGCGAATCCGGCGATCATCTCGGCGGCCTCGATGGCCGGCGGATGGGCGAACCCCCAGTTGGTGGAAAAGGCCAACGCATCCATCTGCTTGGCCGCCGCGGCTGACAGGTCGGGTCTTCCGTGCCCGATGTTCACGCAGAACAGGCCGGCCAGACCGTCCAGGTACTCGTTGCCGTCCGTGTCGTAGATGTAGCAGCCCTCGGCCCGCTCGATGATGGGCAGGGCGTCGTTCTGCCATGCCGCCTTCGGGGTGAAGTGGGGCACGAGGTGCTTCTGGGCGAGTTCCCGGTGGGTGCTCATGGATCCTCCGCTGGGGGCTGCGGTCGTACACTGCGCGGACCGGTCAAGGTGACCGGCGTCACTGATGTTAGAGCCTGTAACTTAATCGCTAAGTCTTCTAACGGCAAGGGCCCGGAACGGCGACCCCCCCGGGCGGACGCTCCGGCGACCCGAGATCCCCGGAGTCCCCAATGGCCAAGCAGATCCCCGAGCGGGCACAGGTCGTCATCATCGGTGGCGGCATCGTCGGCGCCAGCATCGCCTACCACCTCACCGAGCTGGGCTGGGACGACGTGGTCCTGCTGGAGCGAAACACCCTGACCAGCGGCACCACCTGGCACGCCGCCGGCCTCGTGGGCTGCCTGCGGGCCACCCAGAACATGACCCGGCTGGCCGCCTACTCGGCCGAGCTGTACGAGTCGCTGGAACGCGACATGGGCCACGCCACCGGCTTCAAGAAGGTCGGGTCACTCAGCGTGGCCGCCAACGAAGAGCGACTGGAGGAGCTGGTACGGGGCGCCGGCATGGCCAACGCCTTCGACGTGGACGTCGAGATCATCACGGCCGACGACATGGCCGCCCGATGGCCGCTGCTGAACCCCGAGGGCATCCTCGGCGGAGCGTGGATCCCCGGCGACGGCCAGGCCTCCCCGGTCGACACCACCATGGCCATGGCCACCGTGGCCAAGGAGCGGGGCGCCCGGATCTTCGAAGGCGTGTCCGTCGAACGCATCCGGACCGCCAACGGCCGGGCCGTGGGCGTCGAGACCGACCAGGGTCCCATCGACGCCGAACACGTGGTCACCGCAGCCGGCATGTGGTCCCACCAGTTGGGCCGAGACGTCGGGGTGAACATCCCGTTGCACGCCTGCGAACACTTCTACCTGGTGACCGAACCCATCCCGGACCTGCCCGCCGAACTGCCGGTGCTGCGCGACACCGAGCGGTGCATCTACGTCAAGACGGAAGCCGGTCGCCTCATGGTCGGTGCGTTCGAACCGGTGGCCAAGCCGTTCGGCATGTTGGGCCTCCCCACCGACAAGCCGTTCCTCACACTCGAAGAGGACTGGGAACACCTGGCTCCGGTGTACGAGGCGGCCTGCGAGCGCATCCCGGTACTCAACGACGTGGGCATCCGCCTGTTCTTCAACGGTCCCGAGTCCTTCACCCCCGACGATCGCTACCTGCTGGGCGAAACCCCGGAACTGCGAAACCACTGGGTGGCCACCGGCTTCAACTCCATCGGCATGCAGTCGGCCGGAGGCGCCGGCAAGGTGCTGGCCGAGTGGATGGTCCACGGACGGCCCCCCATGGACCTGTGGGACGTCGACATCCGGCGCATGCAGCCCTTCCAGACCAACCGGAGCTACCTCCACGACCGTTCCGTGGAGGCCCTCGGACTGCTGTACGCCATGCACTGGCCGTTCCGCCAGGTGGAGACGGCCCGGGGCGTGCGGCACTCCCCGCTGCACGACCGCCTGGCCTCCCTCGGGGCGTGCCACGGCGAGAGCGGCGGCTGGGAACGCCCCAACTGGTTCGCCCCTGAAGGCGTGGAACCGGTCTACGAGTACAGCTACGGACGACAGAACTGGTTCGACTACTCGGCCGACGAGCATCGGGCGTGCCGGGAAGGCGCGGCCCTGTTCGACCAGACCTCGCTGGCCAAACTGCTCGTCCAGGGGCCCGATGCCTGCGCCGTGCTGAACCGGATCTCATCAGCCGACGTGGACGTCGAACCGGGCACGTCGGTGTACACCACGTGGCTGAACGACCGGGGCGGCATCGAGGCCGACCTGACCGTCAACCGCCTCGACGAGAACCGCTTTCTGGTCGTCACCGCCTTCTCCACCCAGGTCAAGGACGCCGACTGGATCGCCCGCCACACCCCCGACGGGGCCCGCATGACGGTCACCGACGTGACCTCGGCCTGGGCGGTGCTCGGTGTCTTCGGGCCCGAGTCCCGCAACATCGTGGCGCCGTTGACCGACGCCGACCTGTCCAACGAGGCCTTTCCGTTCGGAACCCTCCAGGAGATCGATCTCGGCTACGCCCGGTCGATCGCCGTACGTCGTACCTACATGGGCGAACTGGGCTGGGAGCTCTACCTGCCCACCGAATTCGCCCTCGGGGCCTTCGACGCCCTCTGGGAATCAGGCGCCCCACGGGGCCTCACGCCGGCCGGCTACCACGCCATGAACTCGCTACGCATGGAGAAGGCGTACCGGCACTGGGGCGACGACATCGCCGAGGAGGACACGCCGCTCCATGCCGGGCTCTCCTGGGGCGTGGCCTTCGACAAGCCCGGTGGCTTCATCGGCCACGACGCCCTGGTGGCCCAACGCGAAACCGGAGTGGACCGGCGCCTCGTGCAGTTCCGCCTCGACGACCCCGCGCCGATGCTGTACCACGATGAACCGGTGTACCGAGACGGCGTGCTGGTCTCGAGGATCACCTCGGGCATGTACGGCCACACCGTCGGCGCCGCACTCGGCATGGGCTACGTGCCCTGCGAACCCGAGACCCCCCGGGCCCAGGTCATCGAAGGCACCTTCGAGGTCGACGTCAACGGAACCCGGGTGCCGGCCACCGCTTCCTTCCGGCCGTTCTACGACCCGGACAGCGAGCGGGTCCGTCTCTGACGGGTCAGTCGTCGAACGGAACGTCCAGCAGGCTCTCGAGCATCTCCGTCAGACGAGCACGGTCGGCGGCCGACAGGCTCCCGAAGAGCCGCCGTTCCTCCTCGTACTGGGCGCTGTAGGCCTCACGTACCGCCTGCTCACCGACCGGCGTCAACGACACGGTGACCAGACGACGGTCATCGTGTTCACGTGACCGCACCACCCGCCCGTCACGCTCCAGCGTGTTCACCACCGAGGACACCGATGCACGCGAGAGGCCAGCCAGGACGGCGATCCGGTGGGCCTCCAACGATCCGCTGGTCCACAGGGTGAACAGGATGCGCAGGCCGGCCGTGGTCAGGCCGCGGGGCCGATGCGCCACGGACTCCACATGGCGGGTGAAGCGATTCGACGCCCGGGTCAGAACGAATGCGAGACGGAATACGTCGATCTCGACGTCGGGCAGCGCCTCGGCCACCCGGTCGGTGGCCCGTTCCAGAAAGGGATCAACGCGGGGCTCGCCGCTCACCGTGGAACCTCCGCCATCCCGCCGGTCAGGATCCGGCAGCAGCCAGGCCCGCTTCGTCGCCCAGGTAGGCGGCGATGACCGCCGGGTCGCGTTGCACGTCGGCCGGCACGCCCTCGGAGATCTTCTGGCCGAAGTCCAGCACCAGCACCCGATCGGCGATGTCCATGACCAGGCCCATGTCGTGCTCCACGAGGATCATCGAGATGCCGAGCTCCTCGCGGATGTCGAGGATGAACCGGGCCATGTCCTCGGTCTCCTCCAGGTTCATCCCGGCCACCGGCTCGTCCAGCAGGAGCAGTTCGGGGTCCATGGCCAGGGCCCGACCCAACTCGACGCGCTTCTGGAAGCCGTAGGGCAGCAGAGCCACCGGGTGCTTGCGCCACTGTTCGATCTCGAGGAAGTCGATGATGTCCTCGACGGCCCGGCGGTTGGCCATTTCCTCCCGCTTGGCCGGCCCGACCCACAGGGCCCCGGCCAGCCACGAACGCTGCATGCGGATATGGCGACCCAGCAGCAGGTTCTCCAGCACCGTCATGTGCGGGAAGAGCTCGATGTTCTGGAAGGTGCGGGCAATGCCCAGCTCGGCCACCCGGTCGGGCCGGCTCCCCATGATCGAGGTGCCCTTCCACCGGATGTCGCCCTCCTGAGGTCGGTACACCTGGCTGATGGAGTTGAAGATCGACGTCTTACCGGCTCCGTTGGGGCCGATGATGGCGAACAACTCGCCCTGGCCGACCCGGAAGGACACGTCGGTGATGGCCTTCACGCCCTTGAACGAGAGGCTGATGCCCTCGACGTCGAGCAGGGCGTCGTCGAGTCGACGCTCGGTGGGGTCCGGGCTCATGACAACCACCGCTTCCGTCGCTTGTAGTGCTTCACGTCCCGGAACGACTTCCGCTCGCCGTCGGTGCCGTGCAGGCCCAGATAGAACTCCTGGACGTCCTCGTCCTTGAGCAGCTTGGCCGCCTCGCCGTCCATGACCACCTTGCCGGTCTCCATGATGTAGCCGTAGTCGGCGATGGACAGGGCCATGGTGGCGTTCTGCTCGATGAGCAGGACGCTGGTGCCGGCCCGGTTGATGTCCACGATGATGTCCCGGATCTGGGCCACCAGCTTGGGTGCCAGGCCGAGCGAAGGCTCGTCCAGGATCAACAGCTTCGGGTTCGCCATGAGCGCCCGGCCGATGGCCAGCATCTGCTGCTCGCCTCCCGACAGGTAGCCGGCCACGGCCTTGCGCCGGCCGGCCAGCACCGGGAACATGGTCATGACCCGGTCGTGGGCCTCGGCGACCGCCGTCCGGTCCTTGTTGGTGATCCCCCCCGTTACGAGGTTCTCGTCCACGGTCAGCTCGGCGAACACCCGCCGACCCTCCATCACCTGGGTGATGCCGGTCCGCACGATGGCTGAGGGCTCCATGTCGTCGATCCGCTGGCCGTCGAAGATGACCGACCCCTTGGTGACCTTGCCCTCATGCACGTCCAGCAGGCCGCTGACCGCACGCGTGGTGGTGGTCTTGCCGGCCCCGTTGGCCCCCAGCAGGGCCACGATCTGCCCGTCGGGCACCTCGATGGACAGGCCGCGCAGGACGAGGGCGACCTCGTTGTACACGACCTCCAGATTGGCGACTTCGAGCATCGGTTGCCCTCTCGGTGGCCCCTCCCCTGGAGGGGCCGAATGGATGGGACGGTGGGGGGCGGCCAGCGAACCGGCCGCCCCCTTCCGTCAGGTCAGCCTCCCCTCAGGGAAGCCGACGGGGTCAGCTCGCTGAGAAGCAGGCCCCGTCGTACTCGTGCGCTGCAGCGACGGAGCCCATGTAGGCCTCCTCGAGCAGCACCGAGCCAGTGCTTCCACCCGTGGCAACGGTCGCCTCGGGCGTGTAGATGGACAGGTCGAGCGAGAAGAGCACGCTGCTCCGGACGACGTTCTCGCCCGGCGATCCGCTCCAGCTCTGGTTCGGCGTCAGACCGCCGTAGTCGACGCTGACCTGGTTGGCGGCGGCCACGACCCCGGCTCGGGTCATGTCCTTGTTCCTGGCCGCCTGCTCCAGGATCTGGTGGGTGGCCATACCCTCCAACCAGCCGATGACGTAGGCGTCCGAGATGGCGGAGTCCGGACGGGCGGCCAGCATCTCGGCCTCCATCTGCACCATGCCCGGCCCGGCGCTCGAGCCCCACGTCAGGTTGTACGTCGACTGCAGGAAGTTGGCCTCCAGATAGGGAGCCAGTTCCGTGGCCAACAGCACGTAGCTGTAGGACGGGCTGTTGCCCGACCACACGGCCTCGAAGCCCTGAGCGGCGGCGCCGCCCATGATTTCGGCCGTGAGACCCGGCGAGGTGGTCAGCCACACCATGTTGGCGCCCGAGTCGACCAGGCCGGTGATGACCGGAGTCTGGTCGGCACCGGGAATCACCGCGGCCTCACCGTCGTAGACAACCTCGATACCGAGGGCTTCGGCGGCGATCTTGGCACCCACCGCACCGTCCTGGCCGTACTCACCCGGGAACGAGATGACAGCCAACTTGGCCTCACCGTCCACCAGGTTGTCGTTCATGTACTCGACGCCGTTCATGCCCTCGTAGCAGTAGTTGGTGCCGGTCTCGAACACGTGCGAGCCGTAGTCGTCGTCGGCCCACGCCGAGTACCACGACAACGGGATGGTCGCCAGATTGTCCTCGGCCACCATCTCCGAAATGGCCGCAGTGTGCGGCGAACCGGTGCTGTTGGACAGGATCACAACACCCGAGCCACCGGTGTCACGCATGACCTCGTAGCGCTCAAGATGGGTGGCCGTGTCGTAGGCGTTGTCCAGCACGACAAACTCCACCTGCTTGCCGTCGATGCCACCGTTGCGGTTCACCATGTCCCAGTAGACGGTCTGGGCATCCACGATGTGGGTGGTGAGTCCAGCGAACCGACCGCTCAGATCGGCAATAGCACCTACCCGAATGGTGTCGTCGGTGACCCCGTAGTCAAAGACCGTCGGTGCGGCCGTGGTCGCCGGAGCGGCCGTGGTCGCCGGAGCGGCCGTGGTCGCCGGAGCGGCCGTGGTCGCCGGAGCGGCCGTGGTCGCCGGAGCGGCATCGGCGCCCCCATCGTCGTCGCTGCCACAGGCCGCGGCGACCATCGTGAATGTCAGCAGCAGTGCCAACACCCTGGTCATTCGCTTCATGTCAGGTTTCCCCTCATTTGTCGGTACCCGGACCCCTCGTAGGGTGCGAGATCTGTCGGTGGGCGGCGGCTCAGTAGCTGAACGGCCAGCCCTTCCAGTAGTTGCGGACCTTGATCCAGATGCCGTACATCCCCAACGGCTCGAACAGCAGGAAGATGACGATCAGCGCCCCGTAGATGATCTCGTCCAGAGCGCTGGCCGGCAAGGGATAGCCGAGCGCCGTCTGAGCCACGGAGATCAGACCCCCGTCGCCACTACCACGGCTGATGAAGAAGTCGAACACGCTCGAGAACAGGCCCTCGCCCTCGGCCTGGTGCTTGGCCCAGTCCACGATCTCCTCGACGAACCGGTGCGACATCACCACGAAGAACGACCCCATGAACACTCCCGACACCCGACCCATGCCACCAATGAGCAGGGCTGCCAGAAAGGTCACCGAAGCTCGGAGACTCCACTGTTCGGGGGGGACCTGACCAACGAAAGAGGCGAAGAGCGCCCCGCTGATCCCGGCGTAGAACGACGACAGGGCGAAAGCCGTCGTCTTGTAGCGGAACTCGGGCACCCCCATGATCTCGGCTGCGATGTCCCGATCCCGGATAGCTGCCAGAGCACGACCCGTGCGGGTCCGCCCGAGATTGACGGCCCACCACGCCATGAGGATGACCAGTAACAGGAGGAAGAAGTAGGTCTTCTGGTGCTTGGAGACGTCGAACCAGAACCAGTGTCCGTCCCGGGAGAAGTCCAGAAACGGGTCCTCTTCCTTCCAGAAACGCAACTCCAGCCGGGGCCACTTGCGACCCAGGTCGCCGGGACCGGCGATCTCCGGAAAAACGCGGGACAGGTGGAGCCCGATGAACACCAGGCCCAGGGTCACGATGCCCAGATACAGCCCACGCACCCGGACAGCGGTGGGGGCGATAGCCACACCGATGAGGGCGGCCACCACTCCGGCGGCCGGCAGCCAGACCCACATTGGCATACCCCAACCCCAGAGGTTGGTCGAAGCCTTGCCTCCCACAAGGACAGCGGTACAGGCTCCCACCCCCCCGAAAAAAGAGTGTCCGAGCGACAACTGCCCAGCCAGGCCGCTCAGTAGGTGGAGACCGAGAGCGCCGATGATGAAGATCAACATCTTGTTGACGAGCCGCAGCCAGATGCTGTCGCCCAGGAACCGGACCACCGGGATCTGGTCGACCACCCACAGGTCGAACGGCATCAGCACCAGGACCAGCAGGCCGACCCCGAGCAGGACCTTCTTGGTGGTCGTCGGGAAGAGCTGAGTCTCAGCCTCGTACGAGGTGTAAAGGTTTGGCCGGCCCCTCATACCCGTCGCACCTCCTTGGTCCCGAAGATGCCGTATGGCCGAATGAGCAGGCCGATGAGCATCACCACGTAGGGCACGACCTGCTGGTAGCCGTAGCCCAGGAGGCTGGCGTGGTCAGCCAGGTACTGCCCGGCGAACACCTCGGCGAAACCGATGATCAGACCGCCCACCAACGCACCCACCACCGAGTCGAGGCCACCGAGCACCACGGCGGGCAGAGCTCGAAACACGAAGAACGCCCCGTCACGGCTGACCACCCCAGCTGGACCCCACGGCGCCATCGAGGCGAAGATCCCGGATAGCGCGGCGAGGGCCGCCCCCAGGCCCCATGCGATCGCGAATACTCGGCCCACGTTGATGCCCTGAGCAAGAGCCGCCTCCTGATCGAAGGCGGTGGCCCGCATGGCCACGCCTGCCCGGGTCTTGAAGAACCGCCACGTCCCCA
Source organism: Acidimicrobiales bacterium (assembly GCA_014239855.1). Lineage (GTDB taxonomy): Bacteria > Actinomycetota > Acidimicrobiia > Acidimicrobiales > MedAcidi-G1 > UBA9410. Next base: position 144,369 of record JAAZXY010000002.1, read on the forward strand.
GGAAGGCCGCTCCGGCCATGACCATGGCCGCCAGGTACGACCAGGCGACAAAGGCCCCACCGATCTTGAAGGTGTCGGCCCCCCACGGCACGGCCAGAACCCGGGGAGTGAGGTGCACGGCGTCCACGGCCACGATCGTGATGACCACCTCGATACCCAGGGTGACCATGGCCATGCTGAAGTGAGGCTGACCGATCAGCGGGCGGATGGCGACGCGTTCAACTACCAGACCGATCACCGCTGTCATCCCGGCAGCCAGGACCACAGCCAGACACCAGTGGATCCACGTGGGCCCGCCCAACCAACGCCCGGGAATGTCCCAGTCCACGAACACCATGGACAGGAACCAGGTACCGGCCAGGGCCATGGCCCCTTCGGCAAAGTTGACCGTCTGGCTGGCCTTGAAGACCAGCACGAAACTGAGAGCCAGCAGGGCATACAACGAACCCAGGGCCGCCCCCCGGAAGAAGGTCTGCACGAAGGTGTCGACCGCGTTGGCGGCCAGGACCACCGGGAGGAGGCTCACGCGTACATCTCCTCGATGAGGTCGCCGAACGCGTCCTCCATGGCCGACCGCTTCAGCTTCTGGGTGGCCGTCAACTCGCCGTCCTCGTGGTCGAGTTCCTTGGGGATCATGCGGAACTTCTTGATGGTCTCCACCGAGGCGAACTTCTCGTTGGTTTCGTTGACAATGCCCTGGATGAGCTCGAGCACCTCGGGCTTCTCGCCCAGGTCGCGGTAGGTGGTGTAGGGGATGTTCTGGCGCAGCGCCCAGTTGCCCACGGTGTCCAACTCGATACCGACCAGGGCCGAGAGGAACTTCCGCCTGTCTCCGATGACCATGGCCTCCTTGACGTACGGCGAGGCCTTGAGGCTGTTCTCGATCTCCGACGGCGAGATGTTCTTGCCGCCCGAGGTGATGATGATGTTCTTGATGCGGTCGACGATTCGCACGTGGGTCCCGTCCACCCATTCGCCCACGTCGCCGGTCCTCAACCATCCGTCCTCGGTGAACGTCTCGGCCGTCTGCTCGGGCTTGTTCCAGTAGCCGGCGAACACCCCCGGGTGCTTCACCTGGATCTCACCGGTGTCGGCGTCGATGCGGAAGTGCGAGTCGGGCAGGTCGATGCCACCGAACGGCTCCCCCACCGTGCCCAACCTCATCCGGCCGGGGACGTTGATGGTGGCGATGGCCGTGTTCTCGGTCATGCCGTACAGCTCGTAGACCGGCACCCCGATGCCGGTGAAGAACTCCAGGATCTCCGGGGCGATGGGGGCTGCGCCGGAAGCGGCCCAGACGCACCGACGCATGCCGATGCGTTCCAACATGGCCCGGAAGACCAGGGGTCGACCGATGGCCGTCAGCAGTCGGCTCTTCATGGTGTGGAGCCCACCGTTGGCCACCTTCTCCCGACCCACCGCGGCAGCAAGGCGCATCCCGAACCGGAGCCACAACCTCTTGAACGGCGAGGCGTCGTTGGCCCGGATCATCACCCCGGCGTGGATCCGCTCCCAGATGCGGGGCACGGCGAAGAAGAGGGTGGGCTGGACCTCTCGAAGGTTGGCCGGCACCGTGTCGATGGACTCGGCGAAGTTGACCGTCAGACCCAGCTCGGCCACGTGGAAGGTGGAGAAGATCCGCTCGGCCACGTGGCACAACGGCAGGTAACAGAGGATCTCGTCGTCACCGCCGATCCGGTAGTCGTCACGCATGGCCGGGTTCCGGAACATGGTCATCGAGTACGCCACGTTGCGGTGGGTGAGCATCGCCCCCTTGGGCGGGCCGGTGGTGCCCGAGGTGTAGACGAGCGTCATCCCGTCGTCCCACTTCGCCTCGGTCATCGACTCCTCGACCGCGCCGCAGTGGGTGGCCCGATGCTCTCGACCGAGGGCCAGGAAGTCATCCCAGTCCAGCAGCCGGTCGTCGTCGTAGTTCCGCACGCCCCGGGGCTCGCAGTACAGGATCTTCCGGACGTCCGAGACCGTGCCCCGGTCGATGTCCAGGACCCGGTCGACCTGCTCCTGGTCCTCGGCCAGGTGGACCACCGACCCGCAGTCGGTCAGCAGGTACTCCACCTCGGCGGTCGGGTTGGTGGGGTAGAAGCCGACGGTGACCCCCCGGACGGCGATGGTGGCGAAGTCCAGGATCATCCACTCGGGACGGTTCTCCGACTGGATGGACACCCGGTCGCCCACCTCGACGCCGAGGGCCAGCAGGCCGTGGGCGGCATCCAGCACCAGTTCCCAGATCTCCGCCGCCGTGGACTCCTGCCACACGCCGAAGTCCTTCTCGCGCATGACCACGTGATCGGGAGTTTCGACGGCGTGGCCGTACATCTGGGCAGCGAGCGTCGGGACCTGATAGGCCGCGACACCAGTGGTGACCGCTGAGACCGTCGTCGTCATGGATTCCCTCCCCGGTCCCCTCAACCGACTGACGGACCGTAGGCTCCCTAACGACCGTTCGTCAATGATTAAATCATCTGACGCCAGATAATATTTCCTCGTCCTCAGACGGTAACCGGGGAGACCCGTCCCGTCCAAGGCTGGCGATGACGATTCCGTGACGACGGGGGCGGTCCGGAAACACCGCCGAACTAGGTTCGCTCCATGGTCGAGATGCTGATCGGGAGTTCGTCGGAGACGGAGGGCGAGTTCCCGGTGCTGTCCGTTCAGGATCTCGCCCACCTGCTCAAGAACGGCCTGGGCACTCTTTTCCCCGAAGACCTCTGGGTGGAGGGCCAGGTGTCGGGATTCCACGACGCCCGGAGCGGGCACGCCTACTTCGAGCTGGTGGAGCCGTCCGACGTGCCCGGACGGGCGGTGGCCGCCAAGTTCAGCGTGGCCCTGTTCAAGGGATCCCGAGCCGGCGTGGACAAGACGCTGTCCTCAGCCGGCGGATTGACCCTCGGCAACGACCTGCAGCTACGCATCCGGGCCCGGCTCGACTTCTACCCGCCCAACGGCCGCCTGCAGCTCATCATGAACGGCGTGGACCCCACGTTCACCCTGGGGCTTCTGGCCGCCGAACGCGACCGCCTGCTCAAGGCGCTGACCGACGAAGGACTGCTGCGGGCCAACCGGGCCAATCCCGTGCCGGTGCCCCCTCTTCGCATCGGTCTGGTGACCAGCGTGGGATCGGCCGCCCACGCCGACTTCACCGACGAACTGTCCCGTAGTGGCCTGCCGTTTGAGATCCTCGAGCACGACGCACGGGTCCAGGGCGACGGTTCAGCCGTGGACCTGGCCGAGGCACTGGTCGTGGTGGCCACCCATCAGCCCGACGTCATCGCGCTGGTCCGAGGCGGCGGTTCAGCCACCGACCTGGCGGGTTTCGACGCCGAGGTGCTGGCTCGAACCATCGCCGCGCTCGACGTGGCCGTGGTGACCGGCATCGGCCACGAGGTGGACCGGTCGGTGTCCGACGAGGTGGCGCACACGGCGTTCAAGACCCCGACGGCCTGTGCGGCAGCCCTCGTCGAGCAGGTCCGGGCGTTCTCCGACGACGTCGACGGTCTCCGGGCCACCATTGCCGACCGGGCACGCACCGCCCTCGACCGGGCCGGCGACCGCCTCGACGAACTGGCCCACCGCACCGTGGTTTCGGCATCGGCCGACCTGACCCGTCACGGCGACCGCCTGACCGAGGCCGCGGTACGCCTCCGTCGGGGCCCGGGGACGGTGCTGGACCGAAGGAGCGAACACCTCGACGGCGTGGCCGCCCGGGTGCGCGCCCTGGACCCGGCCCGGATCCTGGCCCGCGGCTGGTCGATCACCCGCCGGTCCGACGGCTCGCTGATACGGACCGTCGACGACGTGGCGGTCGGGGACTCGCTGGTCACGACGCTGAGCGGCGGCGAGGTGGCGAGTACCGTCAACGGCAGCACCCCCACCGGCCAGGAGAGCGATCAGTGACCACCGATGAGGACCTGCCCGGTTACGCCGAGGCCCTCGAAGAACTCCAGGAGATCCTCGGGACCCTGGAGTCCGACACCACCGACGTGGACCTGCTGGCCGACCGGGTGCAGCGGGCCGACGTGCTGATTCGCCACTGCCGCACCCGCCTCGACGACGCCCGCCTCCGGGTGACCCGGGTGGTCGCCGCGCTGGATTCCGAGAGCACCGGATCAGATACCGGTGACTCAGAAGCGGGCGACTGACCGGTGTTCATCCGCAAGCTGACCTCCGCCGACGCCTTCGTGGCCGTCGACCTGGCCGACGTTCCCGGTTGCGGCGTGGTGCGGTGCGCCCCGAAGATCCTCCAGGGCGGGGCGAAGGACCTGGCCCGCTCCACCACCTACGCCCTGGCCGCCCTCGAGCGCCGGGAGACCGGGATATCGGCCGGCATCAACGCCGCTCCGGAAGACCGTGACGCCGCAGTGGTCGCCCTCGCCGCCGAAGTGGCCGGTTGGGACGCGGGCTACCGACTGGTGGCCGCCAAGGGAGTCGAACCCGGATCGCTGGGCTCCGTCGAACAGGCCGACGACGCGGCACTGCTGGCCGCCGGCGCGGTGGCCGCCGGTCTGGCGGCCTGTCCGGACGCTGGCACTGCGGTGGTCGACGGATCGGCCGGGCCGGAACTGGTCGCCGAGCTGACCTCCCGGGGCCTGACCGTCATCGACGTCGAACAGCCCCTGATCGCCGAGGCGGACCTGCTGTTCGTGGGATCCAAGATCGGCGCCATCGATCACGGTGCCGCCGATCAGCTCCGGATCCGAGCCGTCGTTCCGACCAACGCTCTTCCGCTCACCACGAAAGCGGTAGCCCACTGCCGACGCAACGGGGTGCTGGCCCTTCCGGACTTCATCTCCACGGCCGGGCCGCTCATGGGCGACGCGGTCAGGGCCCGCGATGCCATTTCGGAGGTCATCGGCTCGGTCATCGGCCATGCCGATGGTCCGGTGCTCGGCGCGTGTGAGCGGGCCGAGGCATTCCTGGCCGGGTGGCAGACCGAACTACCTTTCGGCCGCCCCATGGCAGCCTGAAGTTCAGTCGCGGCCGTTGAGGTCGACGATGAGACCCGACAGGTACCGCACGATGCGGCCTTCAGCGAAGCCCAGCACGCCGTAGACCTGCCGGACCTGGCCCTCGGGGCTGGTGATGGTGGCCTCGAATCGCACGACGTCGCCCTCCTCGGTGAACCGGTCGGTCGACACGAGCACGCCCGGGCCCTGTTCGACCAGCATCTCACCCAACCAGCGACCCACCTCGGCGTGGCCGCGCCGGACACCGTCGAAGGCCAGTACCTCGGCATCGTCGGCGAACAGGTCGAGGAGTGCCTCGAGGTCGCCATGCTCCAGCCGGGCCATGAACCGCTCAAAGAGCAGGCGGCCCGGGCCGGCCGTGGGCGCGGAAGTTCGATCCAGTAGAGCGGTGTCCATGCGAAAAACGCTAACGACCCGCACCCCGGTGGGCCACCGGATGGTGACCGGGTTCACCGGTGACCCGGGTCACCGTGATCGGTCACCCGCCGTACGCTGGGCGCCACACACGGGGCTGTAGCTCAGTTGGCTAGAGCACCTGCTTTGCAAGCAGGGGGTCGTGGGTTCGATTCCCATCAGCTCCACCATGGATCGTCATCACCGGACAGGCCGATGAGCGCGGTCCGCGACGCACAGGACCAGGCGCTCCTGGCCGGGTTGCGTGCTGCCTGCCTGCCCCTCCCCGGCGTGGAGGAGCGGGTGAACCACGGCATGCCGACCTTCGCCGTGGTCAAGCGGACCGCCTTCTGCAACCTCCACCACCACCATGAGGACGACCGTCCCACCCTCTGGTTCAAGGCTGCGGCCGGCGTGCAGGCCGAGTTGGTCGACCAGGAACCCGACCGGTTCTTCGTCCCGCCCTACGTGGGGCCACGGGGCTGGGTGGGCCTACGCCTGGACGTGGACCTCGACTGGGATGAGGTGGCTGCCGTGGTCGAGGACGCCTGGCGACTCACCGCCACCAAGCGCCAGCTGGCCGAGCGGGACGACGCCTGATCCCCGACCTGTAGCCAGGAAATGCTGGTCAGGAATCGCTGGTCAGGAGACGTGACCGGTCAGGACATTGACGGCGTTGATGCCGATCTCGTCCACCGCGTAGCCACCCTCCATCACGTACACCGTCGGAATCCCGAGCGCCCCGATTCGGCGGCCCACCACCGTGAAGTCGTCGCTGGCCAACTTGAAGAAGCTGATCGGGTCGTGCTCGAAGGCGTCCACCCCGAGTGACACCACCAGTGCCTCGGGTCGGTGGGCGGCAACGTGTCCGCAGGCTTCGTCCAACGCACCGGACCACTCGTCGAACGCCGTGCCGGGGCGCATCGGGTAGTTCCGTGTGAACCCCTCGCCCGCACCGGCTCCCACCTCGTCGACATATCCGAGAAAGTGGGGGAAAGCGTCCTCAGGGTGTCCGTGGAGCGAAGCGAACAGCACGTCGGACCGACTCCAGAAGATGGACTGCGTGCCGTTGCCGTGGTGGAAGTCCATGTCCAGTACGGCCACCCGCTCGGCACCGTCAGCCACGAACCCCTCGGCCGCCACGGCCGCGTTGTTCAGGAAGCAGTAGCCACCGAACTGGTCGGCCGAAGCGTGGTGGCCGGGCGGACGGCACAATCCGAAGGCCACCGGTTCGCCGCCGGCCACCAGCCGTTGGGCGGTCTGGGCAATGGCCGCTGATGCCGACGCAGCCTGCCAGGTGCCGGCGGTGATGGAGGTTTCGGCGGCCAACGCGAAGTAGCCCAGCTTCCCCTCCGGCTCGACGGGGATCCGGTCCTGTTGGAGGCCACGCACCGGGAACATGCTCGGGATGGCATCGCCGGTGCGCCCACTGGCCACCCACTCGTCCCAGAACCCCTCCAGGAAGTCGACGTAGGCCGGATCGTGGACGCGTCTTACCCGGTCCAGGTCCACCGGATCAGGTGCGGTGCGGTCGTCCAGACCGGCTGCGTCCAACGCAGCGACCACGTGGTCCCACCGCTCGGGACACTCGAACGGCCGCACCAGGCTTCCCTCGTACAACTCCCCGTCCGGGAAATGGGCCCGATGGTCCTCGCTCAGTACCACCCGCATGGTGCTGCTCCTCAGTCTCCCGAGGCCACCGAGGACGGCCGGTAGAAGGTCAACATCTGGCCGATCCCCCCACCCACGCCGACCAGGAGGGCGATCCAGAAACCGGTCATGCCGTCAAGGTCGGTGGCGATGCCCAGGCCCTCGTCGATCGACCATTCGCCGGGTCCCGTGGTGGCTGACACCAGGGCGGCGGCCGACAGCACGAAGACGTATTCCCAGCCTTCCTTGATGATGAAGAACCCGTTGCTGCGGTGCGACGTCCAACCGGCCACCGTCATCACCCCGATCACGCCTGCCGCGGCGAACGAATGGAGCAAGCCCACCGCCAGCAGCAACCCGGCGCCCACCTCGGTGGAGGCTGCCAGATAGGCATTCAAGCGTCCGGGTCGCATGCCGATGCTGTCGAACCAGCGTCCGGTGCCGGGGATCTTCCCCCCGCCGGTGAACTTGTTCCAGCCGTGGGCGGCCAACGTCAGACCCACCACCACCCTGAGGATGAGCAGGGCCAGGTTGGCGTCAGTGGTCAGTTCCATGGAAGTTCCTCCGGTCCGTCGGGTAGTTGGCGACCGCCGCGGACCCTACCGGGAGACCCCGTTCCCGGACCGGTCCTAGGCTGGCCGGATGCTGACGCTCAAGATCATCATGGCCATCCTGGTGGCCGTGATGATGCTGCGAATGGGCATCGCCGTGCTGCGGGCCCTGGCCACTCCGATTCCCGAACCACCACCGGCCGGAGAACTCCGGAAGGTCAAGCTCCAGTACCGCTGCACCCTCTGTGGAACCGAGGTCCGGATGACGGTGGCTCCCGACGAGGCTCCCGATCCACCTCGTCACTGCATGGACGACATGGAACTCCAGACCGTCGAGGAGTAATCGTCGCGATTCAGGCGCGTCGCGCCTGTTCAAGCCCGCTTTTCAGGTCGCGGTTTTCCACAGGGTGGGGACACACCTGTGGGCAAATCACATCGGTGTGGTTCCCGCCGTCGGCCGGGATCCGCCGAGGGCCAGCGTCGGTGATCCTGCGTCAGTGATCCCGCGTCAGTGATATTGCGTGGCGGTGATGATCCCGCCGAGGATCGAACCGAGGCCCAGGAGCAGGAACCCGTTGCTGGTCCCGCCGGGCATCCAACCCACGTAGTTGAAGAAGATGATCAGGACGCCCAGGCCCAGCAGGCCGAACAGCAGCACCGTCATCCAGGTGGGCGACGGCGCGTGGCCGGCCGACATGGAGTGGTCCGCCGGCGCACCGGTGCGGGTGCCCTTCGGGGTGACCCGACCTCCCTGGACCCGCTTCTTGGTGGGACGGGGACGCGACGGGGACGCCTCTTCGTCGATGGGCTGGTCGTTCTCGCTGGTCGACATGTCCCGGAGGATACGGCACCCGGCACCTCTCTGGACCCGACGGTGTCCAAACCCGACGAGACTCGGGACCGGTTCGGTTAGCGTCCGCCCGGTGAGCGCACGCGTCCTGGTCATCGACAACTACGACTCGTTCGTCTACAACCTCGTCCAGTATCTGGGTGAGCTCGGCGCCGATCCGCTGGTCCACCGCCACGACGCGGTGACCCTGGCCGATGTGGAGGCCCTGGCCCCCGACGCCGTGCTGATCAGTCCCGGGCCGGGGCGACCGGAGGACGCCGGCGTGTCCACGTCGGTCATCCGCTGGGCAGCCGGACGGGTGCCCCTGCTCGGGGTGTGTCTCGGCCACCAGGCCATCGGTGCCGCGTGGGGCGGCTCGGTGGTACGGGCGCCGGAGGTGATGCACGGCAAGACCTCCATGATCCACCACGAGGGCGCCGGCGTGTTCGACGGCCTTCCCGCCCCCCTGGAGGCCACCCGCTACCACTCCCTCATCGTCGACCGGGACTCGGTCCCCGACGAACTGGAGATCACGGCGACCAGCGAGGACGGCCTGGTCATGGGGCTGCGCCACCGCGAGTTCGACGTGGAGGGCGTGCAGTTCCACCCCGAATCGATCCTGACGGCCAACGGGCACGACCTGCTGGCCAACTTCCTGGCCCGGGTCGCCTGACCCGGATGCAACCCGCCGGGACTGGTTCCCGGCCTTCAATCCGCTGGAAGCAATCCGCTGGAAGCAATCCGCTGGAAGCGGGTGATCAGCCGGTCGGATCCTCGGCCCGCCCGATCACGATGGTCACCCGGGTTCCCAGGTCGACCTCGCCATCGGGCGCCGGACGCTGGCTGATGACACGCCCGTCGTTGGGGCTGTGGGCCGGCAGGGCCTCGCTCCGCACGTTGGCCACCAGGTCCACCGAGGTCAGCGCAGCCACCGCGTCGGCCTCCCGCATGCCCTCGACGGCCGGAACGGGCACCAACGGCAGGCCCGAGGAGACCACGATGACCACCGTGCCCCCGGGCGCCAACTCACTGCGGGCCGGCGGCTCGGTGCGGACCACCTGGCCCTCGGGCACCGTGCGACTCTTCTCCTCGGCCGTGCTGGCCCGCCAACCGAGGCGGGACACGATGTTCATGGCGTCCAGCACCGGCCGGTTCGAGAGGTCCGGCACCTCCTCGACGGCCGGCCCGGTCGACACGAACAGGATGACCCTCGCTCCCGGCGTGATCTCCACGTCCGGGTCAGGTGACTGGTCGACCACCTCGCCGGCCGGAACCACGGGATGTTCCTGGCCCACTGTCTCCACCTTGAGACCCATGGCCTCCAGGTCGCGTTCGGCGTCGACCGCCTGGTCTCCCCGGACGTCCAACAACATCATCGGCCCGGTGCCCCGGCTGACCCAGAGGCGGACCGTGTCGGCCGGCTCGACCTTGGTGCCGCCCGACGGGTCCTGGGAGAAGACGGTGTTCTCGGGAAAGTCCGAGTTGGTCTCGTAGTCCATCTGGACGCTGAGTCGGGCGTCGCGCAGGCTGGCCCGCGCCTCGTCCAACGGTTGGCCGATCAACGTCGGAACCTCGACCAGCTCGATTCCCACCTGACCCGGCTGCTCGTCGCCGCCCACTCCGAGGGTGTCGACGAACTCCAGGACCAGGTAGCCGAAGGCCACCAGCAGACCGACCAGCACCACGGTGAACATGGCGGTGCGGCGCATCCCGTCGTCACGACGGTGACCGGTGGCCGTCCCGAAGTCTCCCGATGGCGCCGGAACCGGGGAGACC
>JAAZXY010000030.1 GCA_014239855.1 Acidimicrobiales bacterium
GGAGGCCGCCGATCGGATCCGGGCCGGCGTGCGGGCCGTGGACGGGTTGGCGGTGCCCGCTGGTCCCCGCCACCACCTGCTCTCGATCACCGCGGATCCCGAAGCCGACTCCTCTTCGGGCGGGCCTCTCGACCCGTTCGCGGTGGGCGATGCCCTGGCCGACCGGGGTTGGCACCACGATCGGCAGGGACCCCCGGACGGCCTGCACCTGACGGTGAGTGCCGGCAACGCGCCGGTGGTCGACGACTGGTTGGCCGACCTGGCCGACGCGGTCGATGAGGTCCGATCGGCTGGCGACCGGCGAGCCGACCCGGAGGCCGGCGCCTACTCGACCCTGGAGTAGCCGCCGAGGGTCGTTCGCTGGGAAACGGGCCAGGGCTCAGGCGAACAGGTCGGCGGCGTCCTCGAAGTCGACCAGCCACGTCCGACCGCCACCCTCGGAGTGGTACGACGACCAACCCAGCAGACGCCGGGCCTCCTCGGGCAGTTCGGCGGCCCGGGCCCGATCCACGTGGAGCGGGCTGGCCTCCTCGGGTCGCAGCCACCCGGCCACGAAGCTCACGTGCATGCCGTACCGCAGCTCGTCGGTGGTGTTGGTGCCCGCCCCGTGGATGACCTTGCCGGAGTAGATCAGGCCGGCGCCGGCCGGCATCTCGGCGTAGGCGAGGTCGTCATCGGTGACCTCGTGTCCACGCACCAGCCCGGGCGCCAGCTTCTGCGTCCCGGGCACCACCACGGTGGCCCCGTTTGCCCGGGTGAACTCCGAGAGGGCGAACATGCAACTGACGGTGATCTCCCGCTCGGCGGTGATGGCCTCGGGCCAGTTGTTCTCGTCACGGTGGAGGTACTGGGCCTTCTCCCCCGGGCCGACGGCCATGACCTGTCCGGTGTTCAGCCAGTACGAGGTGCACCCGCCGAGCAGTTCCCGGTCGGTCACCGCACCGAAGACCGGCTCCAGGAGGGCGTGGTCGACGAAGGCCCGGCTCCGGGCGGCCAGTCCGCAGAACCGGATGGTCTCCCGACCGTGGAACAACTCCCACTGCTCGAGCCCGCTCTTGGACCCCGGCCCGATGACCTCCATGGCCCCGGCCAGATCGTCGATGATGGCCAGCCGGGCCTCGTCGGAGAGCAGGTCGCGGACGATCACCCCACCGTCACGGTGCAGGTGGGCCCGCACCTCGTCGATGGGTGCGTCACGGTCCACGGTCGTAAGGGTCTTCATGACGCGCATCCTCGCCGCGTCCGTCGACCCGACGCAAACGGTGAGGTCAGGACGGTCCGAACCGGAGGAGCCGATTCGAGAACTTGTACTCCCCGATCCAGAGGTACCGACCGTCGGTAGCCACGGCCGACGGCATGAACAGGCGATCGGCGCCGATCTCCGGCGTCGTCTTCGTCGACTCCGGCGCACCGAGGACGGCGTCCGAGGGGTTCCCGGCCAGGGCACTGTCGATCGTCCACCAGACTTCGACCTGATTCTCCGGGGTATCGGCGACGACCAACTGCCCACCACCGACGTACACGCCCTGAGGGCGAACGATTCCGCTGCGCACGACGACCGGAGATCCACCCTGCTCGATCTCGTCCACCCTGTACACGATGACCGGATCAGTGCCCTGGGTCGACACTGCGAGGTGGGTCCCATCGGATGACATTCGCTGGGGGCTGTCGACCACGAGGCTGGCTACGGGCTCGTCAGTCGACCCCGGGAGGCCCGCCCAGACCCAGACCCGGCCGGCCTCGTAGTCGGCCAGGTAGAAATACCGGTCGTCGACGGCGACGCCCCGGAGGTCGTCGAACCGCACCGACCCGATGCCTTCCTGAAACTCCCGGGTGGGCATCGCTCCGTCGACCGGCAGCTCCTCCCAGACCACCGCCTTCCGCTTGCCGACTGCCGCGAACACGTCGCCATGAAGCGCGTTGTCCCAGGGCGCCAGATCGCCAATGCACGTCGTGACCGCCGGGTAGGTCGGGTCCCGGTACTCGCAGAAGTGGTAGACGACGTCGGGCGGCACCCCGCTTTCGTCGGGAATCCGGTGCCACACGTGGAGCCGCTTGTCGAAGTCGGAGGTCACGAAGAGCCGGGTGCCGTCGGTGGCGGGAACGGGATTCCCGAGGAAATAGTGCTCCAGCAGCGGCTGGTCGGTCACCGTTTCGGCACCGATCGAGAAGTCCGGAACGGCCGTCGAACTCTCGGGAATCTGCTCGAAGCCGAGGATCAGGTTGCGTCCGGAAGTCACGTACACCATCTCGTCGGCGACCGCGACCGTCGAGAAGTCCGACCAGGTGAAGTCGAATCCCCCCTGGTCGGACTGTCCAAGGACCCAGAGCTCCGACTCATCCGCCGAGGACTCGGGCATGCCGGCCCACACCTGCAGGGACCCCCCCATGAGGACGAGGCGGCCATCGTCGGCGAAGTCTCCCCGGAGCCATGGCCCGTTGGAGTCCCGGGGGTCGCGTCGGAAGACGTCATACGGCTGGTCGGCCCGATCAGGAAAGGAGTGCCAGATGAAAGTCCCCGGACCTTGGCGGCCGTCGCCGGTGGCGTTGTGGTCGCCGACGAGGAGCGACTCGCCATCGGAGACCACCTGACGCGGAGTCCCGATGTCGCCGCCGCCGAAGAGGACGATGTCGGCAGGCTCACCGTCCCGGGTCGGGAAGTTGTTCCAGACGAGAATCCGTCCCTCGTTCGTGCTCGTCGTCACGAGGCGGCTCCCGTCGGTCCAGGCCCCCCACGGCCAACCGATCACATCATCCGACTTCGGTCCCTCCCTGGAGGTCGAAAGGACGATGTCGGCGGGTTGGCCATTCCGAGTGGGGAAAACGTTCCATACGAGGATCCGGTTGTTGTTGGTGTCGGTGACGACGAGTCGACCGGCGGCCGTGGCCGAGCTCACGGGCCAGTTCATCTGGTGTCGGCCGGTACCCGGACTGTTCGAGGAGAAGTCCTGCTGACCGAGGACCACGTCGGGCGGCACGTTTCCTCGTGGAAGTTCGTTCCAGATGAGGACCCGGTTGTTGAAGACGTCGGTCATCACCAGCCGACGACCATCGGTCGAAAGGCCTGAGGGTCGATTGAAGAGCAGGGACCCGCCGGCCTCGCCGAGCCCGACCGCCCCGAGGACCACGTCAGCGACCTCTCCTGATCGGATGGTGACCGATCCCCCGGACGAAGCCGGTCGGTACGAGGTGGTGGGTCGGCTCACCGAGAAACCGTCACGCAACAGGCGGGCCGTCGGCGGCACACCAACCACGCCCCCCGGCGGCCGCGCAACGGAATCTGTCGGCTCCACGACGATGTTCAACGCAAACAGGCAGGTGGCTGCCAGATCGTTCTCACTTCCCTGCGGTGTCTCCCCGGATCGGAGGCTGTGCAGTCTCTCCGTCCCGAGGTCGCCCTCGAGGCACCCGTCGAGACCCTCCGGAGCGGGGATCGCTCCACTGAGGTATCGAGCGGTCACCTCGGGCGGGAATCGTCGCCGCGCCTCCATGGCGTCTGATCCATGAGAGGCAGCCGGTGCCGCAACTCCAGCTACCGGGGGGTCGGGTGGCCTCTGGCCATTGCTTCCGACCCCCGCGGATTCTGCGGGACTGTCGCCGGGAGCCATCGTCGCCGCGAGGCTCGTCGGCGACACCACCGGACCAAGAGTGGTCGGCGACACCACAGCCGATTCAACAGACGTCGGCGACGCCACCGGACCAAGAGTGGTCGGCGACACCACAGCCGATTCAACAGACGTCGGCGAGACCACAACCGGCTCAAGAGTGGTCGGCGAGACCACAACCGGCTCAAGAGTGGTCGGCGAGACCACAACCGGCTCAACAGACGTCGACGACGCGGAGGGTTCTCCGCCACACCCGACGATCGCCAGGGCGACCAGCGCCACCCCGTATTCCCACCGCACCTCACGGACTCTAGTGGTCGACTCTTCCCGCCTTCCCCGACACCCGTAGAGTCCGTCGATGGTAAAGATGGCGTTGCCCTTTGACACCCCACTGGACCGGTCAACGGATGGTGCGACCTCCGGTCCGCTGCGGGCTCCCGCCCAGATGTTGGCCGACCAGTCCTACGGCGGACACGCCAGCGTGCACGACGATGCCACGGCGGCATCGCTGGGTCTGACCGCCGGCCCCATCGAGGGCCCGACCCACTTCAGCCAGTTCGACCCGTTGCTGGTCGACCGGTGGGGTGACCGGTGGTTCTCCCACGGTTGCCTGAGCGCCCACTTCCAGACCATGGTCGTCGAGGGCGAGCAGGTACGGGCCAGCGTGACGACCGACCAGGGGGAGGCAGACCGGGTCATCCTGGACGCAGTCAAGGCCGACGGCACACCGGTGCTGACCGGATCGGCATCGGTCGGCCCGGATCACCCGGAGACCGCGCTGGCTCCCCGCCTGGCCCGCGCCTGCGCCGAGCCTCCGGGCGACCTCCACGTCATCGACGTCCTGTCCGTCGGCATGACCGGCCCTGGCGGAGAATCGGTCGCCGTCACCTTCGACGAGGACTTCGGCGAGCTCTATCCGTTCTCGCTGGCCCACAAGCTGGAGCGGATCACCGAACCGTCGCCCTGGTACCTCCCGGATGCCGAGACGCCGTGGGGAGGCCCGATCGTGCCCATCGAGATGCTCAGCGTGCTGACCAACTCGGCGTCCAAGCACTCGGGTTTCGCGGCCCGACAGCCGTCGATCGGCCTGTTCATCGATCTGGAGGTGCGCCTGCTGGGCCGGCCGGTACTGGTCGGCCACACCTACCGGGTGGACCGCGAGATCGTGGCCATGGGAGCCAGCCGGCGCACCGAGTCATTCTGGACCCGGACCGTGCTGACCGACACCGATGACGACTCGCCTGCCGCCGAGGTGCTGCTCCACCAGGGCGTGTTCAAGGACTCCTACCCCGGCTACCCGAACGCTTCCTGACCTCGAGAGACCACCTGAAGTCAGCGGGCGTCAGGCTCGCTCGGCCGTTCTGACCCCGTCGTAGGCCATGGGCTGGGCGGCGCCGTCTCCCAGGGTGGCGTCGTGGGCCACCAGCATCCGCTCATGGAACGGCACCGTCTCGGGGTCGAAGTCCACCCGGGGCACGGGCAGTTCCAGCAACTCGGCACCCGAGCAGTCGCCGCGGACCGGGGTGGCGAAGTCCACTCCCCCACCCTTCATGCGAACCGACGGGGTCAGGTAGCGGATGGCCACGCCGACCCGGCGCGCGTCGGACACGTTGGGTCCGGAACCGTGGACCATCAGGCCATCGTGCAACGAGAGCTCACCGGGTCGCAGCGCCACCACCACCTCGTCGTCGGGGTCATGGGCCACGGTGACCTCCTGGCCGCGGCTGAGAATGTTGTCGGGACCGAAGGTGTCGTGATGGTCGACGCTGCCCCACCGGTGGCTGCCCCGGACGAAATGCATGGCCCCGTTGGCGTCGGTCACTTCCGAGAGGGCGACCCACGCCGTCACGTGCTGGCCGACGGCATCGAAACCCCAGTAGTTGAGGTCCTGGTGCATGGTCAGCATCTTCGGGCTGTGCGGTTCCTTGGGCACCAGCTCGCACGTCCAGACCATGAGGTCGGGACCGAGGATCGACTCCACGACGTCGAGGATCGCCGGGTGGCGGGCAATGCGGTCGGCCACCGGACTGATGACCTGCATCCCGTCGCGCAGGTACTGGGCGAACGGACGGGGAAGGTCGGCGCGGTCGCTCCACTCGGCCTCGAACGTCTCGAAGCCGGCCCGCAGGTCGGCCGTCTCGTCGGCGTCGAACACCGACACGGGGAAGAGGTACCCGTCATTTCGGTAGGCCTCGACCTGTGCCGAGGTGAGCGTTCCAGCCATGTGGCGCACGCTACCGATGAACTGAACGATCGTCCAGTTTCGACCAGCGGACAGGGCCCGCCGGCCGGTCAGCCGCCGATCGGGCTCTGGGCGGTGAGTCCCCCGTCGACGGTGAACAGGCTCCCCGTGACGAACGCCGACTCATCGGAGGCCAACCACACGACCAGCGCGGCGACGTCGTCGGGCGCCCCCAGACGACCCACCGGATGGGCAGCCACCGCGTCGGCCCGCATGGACGCCGGATCGTCGGCCTGGGCGAACACCACCTCGGCCATCTCGGTGGCGATCCACCCCGGACGGATGGCGTTGCACCGCACCCCGTCACGCCCGTGGTCGACGGCGACCGCCCGGGTCAACGAGTGCACCGCCCCTTTGGACGCGTTGTACACGGCCATCCCGTGGTCGGCCGTGTCGCCGGCCACCGAACCGATGTTGACAATGGATCCCCCACCGTGGTCGCGCATGTACCGCACGGCGGCCCGGCAGCAGTGGAATACCCCCCGGACGTTGACGTCCATCACCAGGTCGAAGTCGGCGTCGGTGGTGTCGGCCACCGTCTTCTCGACCTGTACGCCGGCGTTGGCCACCATGACGTCGAGGCCACCGTGGACATCAACCGCCACAGCGACCAGTGCATCGACAGCCGCCGGGTCGGACACGTCGGCGGGCACCCAGAGCGCCCCGTCGACCGAAGGCTCCGAACGGCACCCCACCACCACCCGGGCACCCTCGGCGACCATGCGGCGGGCGATGGCCTCGCCGATACCGCTGCTGGCCCCGGTCACCACGACCGACCTGCCATCCAGTGCCTTGAGTTCCCCCACGACTGCGCCCCCACGTCTCCGGTCCGACCGACCCGCGGAATGTAGCCCCGCTTCCTGACCGCCGGGAAGCGCCGCGGTACGGTCCCCGGCCATGACCGACGCCCTCACCCTGTCCGAGACCACCGGCCCGACCGGACCGCCACTACGCGACCTCACCATCGGCGGCCTGTTGCGCGAGGTGGCCGAACAGGTCCCCGACCGCCTGGCCCTGGTGGCCGGCGTCCCCGACCCGGCGGGCCGCCGTGAATGGACCTACGCCGAACTGCTGGCCGAGACCGAACGGGCGGCCCGTGCCCTGCGAGCCCTCTTCGAACCGGGCGAACGGGTGGCGCTGTGGGCTCCCAACCTCCCCCAGTGGATCATGCTGGAGTTCGCCTGCGGCATGGCCGGGGTGATTCTGGTGACCGTCAACCCCGGCTTCCAGGCGCGGGAACTCCAGTACGTCCTGAACCAGTCACGGGCCGCCGGGCTCATCGTGCTCCCCGAGTTCCGGGGCAACCCCATGCTGGGCACGGCCACCGACGTCCAGCCCGAGTGCCCCGAGCTGCGGGAGATCATCCGACTCGACGAGTGGGACGACTTCCTGGCGTCGGGCGATGCGTGGGACGGCGACCTGGTCGATCCCGACCCCATGGACCCGTGCATGATCCAGTACACGTCCGGCACCACCGGGTTCCCCAAGGGCGCCCTGTTGCATCATCGGGGGCTGGTCAACAACGGCACCCACACCGCAGACCGGATGGGCGCCACCGACGGCTCGGTGTACGTCCTGGTCATGCCGCTGTTCCACACGGGCGGGTGCGTGCTCGGCACGTTGAGCGCGGTGTCCAAGCGGATGACCATCGTGCTGGTCGAGATGTTCGACCCCGGCCTGGTGCTGGAACTCACCGAGACCTACCGCGGCGCGGGGATGCTGGGTGTGCCGACCATGCTGGTGGCGCTGTTGGAACACCCCGACTTCGCCACCCGCGACCTGTCCAGTGTCGAGGCCATCTGCTCCGGAGGGTCCACGGTGCCTGCAGCGCTGGTGGAACGCCTCGAACGGGAACTCGAGGCCCCGTTCACCATCGTGTTCGGCCAGACCGAGCTGTCGCCGGTGTCGTCGATGACCCACACCACCGACACCATTGCCGACAAGGCCTCGACCATCGGCACGGCCATGCCCCACGTGGACGTCAAGATCATCGACCCGGAGACCGGTGACACGGTTCCGACGGGCACGGTCGGCGAGTACTGCGCCCGCGGCTACCTGGTCATGCACGGCTACTACGAGATGCCCGATGCCACCGCCGAGACCATCGACGCCGACGGTTGGCTCCACACCGGCGACCTGGCGTCCATGGACGAGCGGGGCTACCTCACCATCGAGGGACGTCTCAAGGACATGATCATCCGGGGCGGCGAGAACATCTATCCCAAGGAACTCGAGGAGTTGCTGTTCGCCCACCCCACCGTCGCCGAGGTGGCCGTGGTGGGCCTCCCCGACGACAAGTGGGGCGAGGTGGTGGCGGCCTTCGTGCGGCCGGCGCCGGATCAGTCGATCGACAAGGGCGAACTGTTCGCCTACCTACGGGAACACCTGGCGCCCCACAAGACGCCGAGGCACTGGTTCGAGGTTGAGGCGTACCCGCTGACCGGCAGCGGCAAGATCCAGAAGTTCGTGCTCCGCGACCAGTGGGTCGACGGCCAGTGGACCGAGATGGAGTGACCCGGCCCGATGACTGACGGACCCGCCGTTCTGGTGCCCGTCCTCGGGTTGGGCGATCTGGGCTGGGGCGCCGGAATCATCCCGGCGGCCTTTGCCGTGCTCGGCGCGCTATTCGCGTTGTCGGTGGCCAGCATCTACCGGGCCATCAGGACCCGACGCTGGGGCTGGCTCGTCGTGATAGTGGCCACCTGGACCCTCGGCCTGGGCTGGTTGACCGGTGCGGCCTTCCTGTTCGGCGTGGACCGGCGGGAGCGCCGAGCAATGACCAACCGAGACACGGAGAGGCGATGACACTGTCGATTGTCGCACGAGATGTTCGGACAGGCCAGATGGGTGTCGCCGTCCTCACCGGCTATCTGGCCGTCGGCCAGAAGGTTCCCTGGGTGGAGCCCGGTGTCGGGGCCGTGGCCACACAGGCGATCACCGAAGCCTCCTACGGGCCTGAAACTCTCGACCTCCTTCGGCTTGGAACTGATCCCCGAGGAGTCCTGTCCGACCTGCTCGATGCCGATCCGCTGCGGGAATCCCGGCAGGTCGGCGTCGTCGATCAGGCTGGCCGGACGGCCGCCCACACCGGGGGTGAATGCATCACGGCTGCGGGCCACGCCGTAGGCGAAGGAGTGGTGGCGATGGCCAACATGGTTGGCGCCGATGGAGCCTGGAACACCATGCTCGATGCGTATGAGATGGCGGACGGAGCCCTCACGGATCGGCTCCACGACGCGGTCATCGCAGGCCATCGGGCGGGCGGCGACCTCCGCGGATCAACCTCGGCCGCCATTCTCACGGTCAGCGGAGACCCCGGCGAACCCCCGTGGTCCCGCCTCGTCGACCTCCGGGTCGATGACCATCCGGATCCCGTCGACGAACTCTCCCGACTTCTGCGTCTCCACGGGATGTACGCGTTGATGGGAGAAGGCATCAACGCCATCTACGCAGGTCGACACGATCAGGCGCGTTCTGCGCTTCATGCGGCCGTCGAGCACGAACTCGGCGACGTCCAAGCGGGGTTCTGGAGGGCCGTAGCGGCCTTCTCGGCGGGAGATACCGACGCTGCCGAATCGCTTCTTGTAGAAGCGACCGGAGGGGACCCCGCCTGGCGCCTCCTGTGGGAACGACTCGGATCGGCTGGCCGGGGAGGGCTTGAACCTCCAACCTCCTGATCCAAAGTCAGGCGTTCTGCCAGTTGAACTACCGGCCACTGGTGTGTCCAGCATCGTAATGGCAGGCCGGTGTGGCCCACCGGAGGCCGGTGGGCGACTCAGTTCGCCGGCTGATCCACCTCACCGATGTCCTCGTTCCAGAGCGTCGGGTTCGCCGCGATGAAGTCGGCCATCATCTCGACGCACTCGTCGGAGTCCAGGACCACCACCTCGACGCCGTGGGACCGGAGAAGGTCCTCGGCACCCAGGAACGTGTGGTTCTCACCGATCACCACCCGTGGAATCCCGTACAGCAGGATCGCTCCGGTGCACATGTGGCACGGCGAGAGCGTGGTCACCATGGTGGCCCGCGCATAGGTCGAGGCCGGGAGCCGACCAGCCGCCTCCAGG
The DNA here is from genome assembly GCA_014239855.1 of Acidimicrobiales bacterium. Classification (GTDB taxonomy): domain Bacteria; phylum Actinomycetota; class Acidimicrobiia; order Acidimicrobiales; family MedAcidi-G1; genus UBA9410. The sequence continues at coordinate 9,915 of JAAZXY010000030.1, forward strand.
GCAGCGGTCTCGCCGTGGAGAATGGCCGAACCCTGCTGGACCCGCTGGTTGTGGCCGGCGCCCCGCACCTCCCCGTCGACCACCAGCACGGCCCCGATCGGTATGCCACCCTCGGCCAACCCGGCCCGGGCCTCGGCGATGGCGCAATCCAAAACGGAGTGGTCCGCAACCGAGTCGTTCCCTGCTGAGCCATCCATCCCGGCAGCCTCGCACCGCGGGACGACCCGTGCTCAGGGGGGTCAGGCCCGAGCTTTCTTGTCTAACGAACGTTAGGTAGGGTGGATGGCATGACCACCTCCCCCGTGGACGTACCGACGACCGACTCCCCCGCCCGGGCCCGGATCCTCGACGTGGCCGCCTCCCTGTTCCTCGAGCAGGGCTACGAGGCCGCATCGCTACGCCGGATCGCCGACGAGGTGGGTATCCAGGCGGCGTCGATCTACCACCACTTCACCTCCAAGGAGGACCTCCTGGAAGCCATCCTCCGCCGGGGCATGGCCGTCATGGACGAGGCGTTCACCGCTGCCGAGGCGACCACTACAGGTGCCGGCGAGAGCCAGGCCGATCGGCGTTCCCGACTGGCCGCCCACGTGCGTGCCCACCTGGCCGCCCTCTACGAGAACGGTCCGTTCACCGCCGCCCACGTCACCACGTTCCGCACCGCCCCGGCCGTCGTCCGCGACGCCATCGTCCCGGTCCGGGACGCCTACGAGGCCCGCTGGACCGACCTGTTGAACGACCTCACCGCCGCCGACGTCCCCACCGGCCCGGCCCGCCTCATGCTCCTCGGCGGAATGAACGCATCGGTGGAATGGTTCGACCCCACCCGCGGTTCACTCGACGACCTGGCTGAGGTCGTCACCCGCCAGTTCTGGTCCGGCCTCACCGGACACCCCGACCCGACCCCATGAGTCCGGACACGAGAGAGATCCACCGATGAGCACCGCCACTTCTCCCCGCAACGCCCACCTGGATGACGACCTCGGGGCCATCTACGACCAGACGGTCGAGTTCGTGGCCAACGAGGTCATCCCCCACGGCGACCTGTGGGAGGAGGCCGGCATGGTCCCCCGGGACGTGCTCAAGCGCATGGGCGGCCTGGGCATGTTCGGGCTCCGGGTACCGGTCGAGCACGGTGGGCTGGGCCTCGGCATGGTCGCCTCGGCCGCCTTCTCCGAAGCACTGGGCACCTCGACCTACGGCGGATTCGAAGCCACGGTGCTGGTCCACACCGACATGGCGCTCCCCCACCTCGTCAACTCCGGCACGCCCGCTCAACTGGAGCGGTGGCTGCCCCCGATCCTGACCGGCGAGACCATCCTGTCGATCGGCGTCACCGAGCCGGACGCCGGATCAGACGTGGCGGGCCTCCGCTCCAGGGCCACCCGCGACGGTGACGGCTGGCGCATCAACGGTCGCAAGACCTTCATCACCAACGCCGTCCACGGTGACCTGGTCATCGTGGCCGCTCGCACCAGTCCCGACGAGCGGTACGGCATCTCGATGTTCCTCGTCCCGACCGACACCCCGGGATTCACCGTCACCTCCAAGTTGGACAAGCACGGCTGGCGCTGCTCGGACACCGCTGAACTGGCGTTGGACGACGTGTGGGTTCCCGACGATGCACTGCTGGGCACCCTCCACCGGGGGTTCCACGAGACCATGCGCAACTTCCAGAACGAACGCATGGTGCTGGTCGGCATGGGAGTAGGCGCCGCTCAGGTCGCCCTGGACCTGACCACGTCGTACTGCGCCGACCGCAAGGCGTTCGGTGGACACCTGTCCGACCTCGGGGCCATCCGACAACGACTCGCCATGCGGCAGGCCGAGGTCGATGCGGTACGGGCGTCGATGTACCACGCGGCGTGGCTGGGCGACCGGGGCATCGACAACGTGCGGGAGATGTCCGGGGTCAAGGCGCTGGGCGCCGAGGTGGTCAACCGGGTGATGTACGACTGCCTGCAGTTCCACGGCGGCATGGGCTATATGCGCGAATCGACCATCGAACGCATGACCCGCGACGCACGGATCCTGCCCATCGGCGGCGGGGCCACCGAGGTCATGCTCGAAGAGGTGGCCAAGCGGAGCTTCGGATAACGAGCGGAGCTTCGGATAATCGGTTTCCGTCACATCGCCCACCGCAATCCCCGGCCGCTCCGTTAGTCTGCGGCCCGTCATGGGATCACTGATCAAGAAGCGCCGTAAGCGCATGCGGAAGAAGAAGCATCGCAAGATGCTCAAGCGCACCCGCGCCCAGCGGCAGCGGGGCAAGTAGCCGGTCTCAGGCTGGCGCCGTCGGCGGAATCGTCCGTACGACCCGGCGACCATCCCCCGGATACTCCCCCTCCACGAACCAAGTACTCCCGCTGCCGGCCAGCCTCGGACGCCGACCCGTCGCGTCCCCGAGCACGTCCCGCCAACGGGCCAGTTCGGGCACCAGGTCCACAGCAGCCGGCTCCAGATCGTTGCCGTGGTCGCCGATCGGTCCACCCAGTTCATCCCACCGCCGATAGACGGCCGGCGTCGGGCAGCCCACGGGCGGGGTCAACAGGGTGAACACCCGCTCCTCGAACGGGAGGGGCTCCACGATCTCGCCGATGCCGGTCACCCGGGCCCGACCTCCGACCATACAGAACGCCACGTCAGCCCCGATTCCCGCCGCGGCGACCAGATCGGTGAAACCCGCCCAACGCAGCACCGCTGCCGCATCGGCCGACCCACCGCCGAGGCCGGCACCCGCCGGAACCACCTTGCGAACCACCACGTCGGCCGTCCGGCCGGCCAGGCGCAGGGCCCGCATCACCAGGTCATTGGGCCCACCGGGAACGGTCAACCCGACGCCACCGGTGTGGTCCTCGACGCTCAACATGCCCGGGTCGCCGGTCGACGGCCCGACCACCAACTCGTCGGCCAGATCGAGGGCCACCATCTCGGCATCGATCAGGTGATAGCCGTCGTTCCGCAGTCCGACCATCCGCAACGACAGGGTGAGCTTGGCCGGGGCGACCAGCACCTCGGTGGTCACGACTCCCCTCCGGATCCCGTGGGCGCCGGCACGCCGGCCAGGGCCGCCCACTGCGCCAGGCCCAGGCGCTCGGCCCGCTCGGTCGGATCCACACCGGCAGCCACGATGGCCGTCTCGTCGAGCAGCCCGGCCAACGAACGACGCACCATCTTGCGACGCTGCCCGAAGCCGGCCCGCACCAGCGTGAACAAGCGAGCGGGGTCGGCATCAACGGCCGGCTCCGGCCGTCGGACAACCTCCACGAGGGCCGAATCCACATTGGGACGGGGCAGGAAGACCGACGGTGGCACCCGGCCCACCATGCGACCCACCGCGTGGTACGCCACCTTCACGCTGGGCAACCCGTAGGCGTCATCGCCGGGACCGGCCACCAGACGCTCGGCCACCTCCTTCTGGACCATCACCACCATCCTGGTGATGGCGGGGACATCATCGAGGAGGTCGCAGACCAGCGGCACCGACACGTTGTACGGAAGGTTGGCCACCAACGTCCAGTCGGCATCACCCGCTCCACCGAGAACCGCTCCCCAGTCAACGGTCATGGCATCAGCGTGCACCACCTCGACGTTGCGGCCCGCGGTGGTCTCGGCCAGCACGCCGACCAGCACGTCGTCGATCTCCACCGCGGTGACCGACGCACCGGTGTCGGCCAACGCCAGGGTCAACGAGCCGACACCCGGTCCGATCTCCACCACCCGGTCACCGGCACCCACGCCGGCCAACTCGGCGATCCGTCGCACGGTGTTCGGTTCCACCACGAAGTTCTGGCCCAACGACCGCTTCGGGTGGATCCCGTGGCGATCCAGGAGGTCCCGGACCTGCGTTCTGGTGAGGGTCATACGCAGTGAAGTTAGGTGGCGGCCGAGCCCGGCAGCCCGATCAGGGCAGGCCGCTCAGAGCAGGCCGATCAGGGCAGGTAGCGGCCGCACACCGGCCACTGGCCCCGACCTCGCAGGTCGTAGAGCGCCTGGGCCATGCGGTCCTGGTCCACAGGTGTTGCGGCGGCCGGGTCCACGCCGACGAGGCGTTCGAAATAGAGACCGGCGATCCAGTCCCAGGTCTGACGGCTGAACTGGTAGGCGCCGCGGTACTTGCCCGTCGGGTTGACCGCCGTGTAGTTGCCGGTGGCCTCGCAGAACCTCAGGGCCTCCCACTGGATGTCCGACGGTCCATGGGGGTGGGGCTCGGTGTCCCACGGGATGGTGGTCGTCGGACCCGGGGTGGCCATGGCCTCTTCACGGCGGTTCAGCTCTTCAGCGCGGAGGCGGGCCCGCTCAGCCTGACGATCGGCCTCGAGTTGGCGGGCGGCCAGCAGGGCGTCCAGCTCGGCCCGCTCGGCGAACTCGTCGGCGGCCACCAGACGGGCGGCGGCCAGCGCATCGGCCTCGTGTTCGTGGGCCACGACCGCCATCTGGTCCTGCACCTCGCGGGACGACCGGGCCAGGTGCCAGTCCCGGGCCCGCGAGCTCAGGTCGGCCACCGCGGGGCCGGTCTGACCGGTCGGCGAGGAGCGATCCGGCGTGGCCACCACCAGTTCGATGGTCTCGACCCGGGGCGCGTCAATGACCGGCGGCGTCGCCGCTCCAGCCGTCCCGGTGAGTGCACCGGGCGACGACGGGTTCTCGAGTACGAACAGCGGCAGGGCGGCAATCGTGGCCAGGGCCACGACGACCACACGCCACCGTTCGACGGTGGGTTGAGCGTCCAGAGCTCCGTCCCCTTCCCCTCCGGACACGACCGGTCATGGACCGGATCGCCGGCGCGACGATAGGGACAGGCGCCAGCCAGCGCAAGATCGGGGCCCGAAAGCCGACCCCGGTCGTCGGTCACGCCTGCCCGTGGCCCTCGAGTCCGTAGAAGGCCCGGGCGTTGGCCGTGGTGGCCTCGGCAACCTCGTCAGGGGTGCGCCCCATGGCCTCGGCGACCGCGGCACCCACCAGGGCGACATGAGCCGGCTCGTTGGCCTTCCCCCGGTGGGGCACGGGCGCCAGATAGGGCGAGTCGGTCTCGACCATGGCCCGCTCCAGCGGACAGACGGCCGCGGCGGCCCGGAGGTCGTCGGCGGTCCGGAAGGTGATGATGCCGCTGAACGACAGGTGGGCGCCCCTCGCCAGCCCTTCCAGGGCCTCGTCGGGACCACCGGTGAAGCAGTGGAACACCGTCCGTTCCGGAATCCCTTCGGCATCCAGCAGGACGAACGTCTCCTCCCACGCCTCACGGGTGTGGATGACCAGCGGCAGGTCGTGGGCGTTGGCCAGGCCGATCTGGGCGGCGAACACGTCCCGCTGGGCGTCGCGCGGCGAGTGGTCGTAGTGGAAGTCCAGACCGGCCTCGCCGACGGCCACCACCTTCGGCTCCGAGAGCAGGTCGGCCAGGCCCTCCACGCCGTGGCTGGCCTCATGCGGATGGACACCGGCCGTGGCCCACACGTCGTCATGGGCCGACGCCCTCACGATGGCGGCCCGGCTGTCGGCCAGGTCGCAACCCACGGTGACCATGCCCACCACGCCGCCGGCCCGGGCCCGGGCCACCATCTCGTCGGCGTCATCACCCAGATGGCAGTGATTGTCGAACCACGCCATCATGGTTTCCCCCGCCCTCTACTGATCGGTAGGCGGCTGGCCAGCGAGCAGTTCGTCGAGATCGACCTTGGCGTAGAGCGGCGTCGGCTTGGACACCGGGGTGCCCGGCGTGGGCTCCACCCGCTCCCAGGCGTCGATGGGGCCGAACACGTCCTCGAGGGCCAGCGTGGTGAACGGCAGGTACGGCGACAGCGCCACCCTCACACCGGCCACCGCGGCCAGCGCGGTGCCCAGCACCACCCGGGCCCGCTCGGGGTCGGCCTTGGCCAACTTCCACGGCTCGGTGGCGTTCAGGTAGGCGTTCACGGACGCTGCGGCATCCATGCCGGTCCGCAGGGCGGCACGCAGTTCCACCCGTTCGATCTGATCGGTCACGGTGACCAGGGCGGCATCCACGGTGGCCAGCACGGCCAGATCCTCGGCGGTCCGGCCGTCAGCCGCGGGCACCGCCCCGTCGCACGTCTTGTGGACCATCGACAGCACCCGGTTGACGAGGTTTCCCCAGGTGGCGACCAGCTCCTCGTTGATACGGCGCCCGATTTCCTCAACGGAGAGATCGGTGTCGCTCTGCTCGGGCAACGATGCAGCCAGCGCGTACCGCAGCGCATCGGCCTCGAAGAGCTCGAGCCCTTCGCCGATGGTCAGGCCCACGCCACGACTGGCCGAGGCCTTTCCGCCCTTGAAGGTCACGTACTGGTTGGCCGGCACGTCGGTGGGCAGGTTCAGCCCGCCGTATCCGAGGAGCATCCCGGGCCAGATTATGGTGTGGAAGGGGATGTTGTCCTTGCCGATGAAGTAGACGGATCGGGCGTCGTCGCCCTCCCACCACTCCCGCCAGGCCTCGGGGTCGCCGCTGTCACGCGCCCATTCCCTGGCCGCCGAGAGGTAGCCGATGACCGCCTCGAACCAGACGTAGATCCGCTTGCCGGGGCCCAGGTCGTCGACCGGCAACTCGATGCCCCAGTCGAGGTCGCGGGTGATGGCCCGATCCTGGAGGCCCTCGTCGACCCACCCCTTGGAGAAGTTGAGTACGTGGCGACGCCACCCCTCACGGGTGCCCAGCCACTCCCCCAACTGCTCGGTGAAGTCCGAGAGCCGCAGGTAGAAGTGCTCGGTGGACCGCAGTTCAGGGGTCGAGCCGGTGATCTTGGATCGGGGGTCGACCAGTTCCTCGGGGTCGAGGGTGCGCCCGCAGTCCTCGCACTGGTCGCCACGGGCCTCCGGGTAGTCGCAGTGGGGGCAGGTGCCCTCGATGTAACGGTCGGGCAGGAACCGGTCGGCCTCGGCGTCGTAGTACTGGTCGCTGACCCGACGATCGATGTGGCCGTTGTCCAGCAGCCGCATGAAGACGTCCTGGGTCACCTCGGCGTGGTTGGCGGTCCCCGTCGAGGTGTAGCAGTCCCAGCTGATGCCAAGCCGATCCCAGTCGGCCACGAACTCGGCGTGGTAGCGATCGACGATGTCGGCGGGGGTGACGCCCTCGGCATCGGCCCGCACGGTGATCGGTGTGCCGTGCACGTCCGAACCACTCACCATGAGCACCCGGTTGCCGACCAGACGTTGGTGCCGGGCGTAGACGTCGGCCGGAAGGTAGGCGCCAGCCAGATGGCCGAGGTGTCGCGAGCCACTGGCGTAGGGCCAGGCCACGGCGACCAGAACCGGCGTCCCGGCGCGCCGATCGGTCAGGGGTGGATCAGCCATGGGCCGAGGCTACCGGTGGGTCCGCGACCCGGTCACTGGTACCGGTCACTGGTTCAGGCCCAGGCGGTAGGCCCGGCGCCGGGACACCCCGAGACGGCGGGCCGCCTCGTCGGCTGCGTCACGGGTCGACGCCCCGCTGGCCCGGGCCTCGGCCAGCACGACCCGGATCCGGTCGTCGTCGACCTCCGCGGGAGGGGGCGCTCCCTCGAGCACCAGCACGATCTCACCCTTGGGTGCTTCGGCGAACCGTTCGGCCAACTCGGCCACCGTCCCCCGGACGAACTCCTCGTGGAGCTTGGTCAGTTCACGGGCCACCACGGCCCGTCGATCCGGGCCGACGACCCCGACCAGCTCACCCAGGGTGGCGCCCAGACGGTGGGGCGACTCGAACAGCACCATGGTGCGTTCCTCGACGGCCAGTTCGGCCAGCCGGTCCGACCGGGCCGAACCCTTGCGAGGCAGGAAGCCCTCCATGCACCACCGGTCGGTGGACAACCCGCTGGCCGCCACGGCAGCCACCGGCGCCGAAGGCCCCGGCACCACGACCACCCGATGTCCGGCCTCCACGACCCGGCGGACCACCCGTTCCCCCGGATCGGAGATGCCCGGCATGCCAGCGTCCGAGACGAGGGCGACGGTGGCGCCTTCGCCGATGCGGCGCACCACCACGACCGCCGAGCGCTCCTCGGTGTGGTCGTCGAGGCGCAGCAGGTCGCTCCCGGTGATCCCCGCGTGCTGGAGCAGCCGACCGGTCCGTCGGGTGTCCTCACAGGCCACCAGGTCGGCGGTGGCCAGTGCGTCGACCGCCCGGGGCGAAAGGTCGCCGAGGTTGCCGATCGGGGTGGCCACCAGCATCAGGCGGCCTGATTCCGGTCGACTGCTCATCGGTTCTGCTCCTGATCGGTGGGCTGATCGGTGGAATCGCCGTCGCAGCGAACCGTCAACTCGTCGCCCACCCGCAGGTCCCAGCGTTGGAAGCATCCCGCCTCGGCCTCCAGCACTGCCCGGCCACCCCGGATCGGCCGACCCAGTCGGTGTCGGTCCATCCGGACCGTTCGCACCACCCGGAGTTCGGCATCCAGATGGGCCACGTCGAGGGGAAACCGCATGCCGAAGGTGTGCACCGACCGGGCGGGACGGATGAGCAGTGCCCCGTCACACGACGACCGACCGAGCAGGCCACGCATACGACTGGCCGGAGACTCGGCCACCTCGAGGCTGGCCAGCACCCGATCACCTCGAACCAACCACGGCATGGCGCCGAGCGTACGTCCCGACCGATGGCCGGTGGCGTGCCCGCCCCGGGTCAGACGTTGAAGCGGAACTCCATGACGTCGCCGTCCTCCGGGAAGTAGTCCTTGCCCTCGCTACGGACCAGCCCGGCATCGCGGGCCTTCGACCACGAACTCTGGTCCAGCAGCGTGTCCCAGCGGATGGTCTCGGCCCGGATGAAACCCCGCTGGAAGTCGGTGTGGATGCGACCGGCGCACTCGGGGGCCGACGAGCCGGCCCGGAAGGTCCACGCCCGACTCTCCTTCTCACCGGTCGTGAAGTACGTCCGCAGACCCAGCAGGTGGTAGGCGGCCCGGACGAACACGGGCAGGGCGCCCTCACCCAGCCCCAGGCCCTCGAGCATCTCGACCCGGTCGGCCTCGGGCAACAGGGCGGCCTCGGCCTCCAACTGCACGCACATCCCGACGACCTGGGCACCGGAACCCGTGCCGGTGCCCGCACCTTCGAGTTCAGCGATGACGGGCGCCAGGACCGGATCGGGATCCATGACCTGTTCCTCGTCGAGGTTCACCACGGCCAGGACCGGCTTGTCGGTCAGCAGGAAGAACGGTCGAAGGGCGGCCCGGTCGTCGGCGGTGAGGTCGCTGCGGTAGAGGGGCACTCCCTCGCCCAGGCGGTCGACGGCCTTGCCGAGGGCGGCCACGGCCGGTCCGAGGGACGGATCACCCTTGGCGGAACGACGCACCTTGTCGAGTTGCTTCTCGGTGGTGTCGAGGTCGGCGAGGGCCAGCTCCACCTCGACGATGCGGAGGTGCTCCAGCGGGTCGCTGGGACCCGGCACGTCGGTGTCGCGGAAGGCCCGCAGGACGAACACGATGGCGTCGACCTCGCGGATGCCGGCCAGGAACTTGTTGCCCAGCCCCTCACCCTGGGACGCCCCCTCGACCAGGCCGCCGATGTCGGCGAACTCCACGCTGGCCGGTACGACCTTCTTGGAGGCGCTCATCTCGGCCAGACGGTCCAGACGGGCATCGGGGACCTTGGCCACGCCGATGTTGGGATCGGTGGTGGCGAAGGCGTACGGGGCGGCCAGCGCGCCGCCTCCGGCCAGGGCGTTGTACAGCGATGACTTGCCGGCGTTGGGTAGACCCACGAATCCGAACCGTTCCACCTGGGGCCTCCGGCTCCGTCACGTGCTCTGGCCGGATCAGGCTAGGACCGGGGACCGGAGGGGCGACGGGCGTGTGACCGAGGTCCACCAGGGGGGCCTGACCATCCCTGCGGATCCGACGATGACCGCCGCTACCCTGACCGACATGTCAAAGCGCACCAGCAGGGCGAAGGCCAACGTCCGCCGTAAGAAGGCCAACCACGGACGCAAGCCCAACCTGGGCCGCAACAGCTGACGCACCTCGTCACCTGACAGACCCCGTCACCTGACAATCCCGGTATGGCGTCCTCCGACGAGCCGGTCCTCGGCCGTCCCGACGCCGTCCCCAGCGTTCAGCTCGACACCTTCGAGCTCCAGGGTCCGCTGGACCTGGTGCACTTCCGCTCCTCGGAGCTCACCGCGGTGTGCCCGGTCACCGACCAGCCGGACTTCTACACGATCGACATCGAGTACGTCCCCGGCTCATGCTGTATCGAGACCAAGTCGCTGAAGCTCTACCTCCGGACCTTCGACGGCCGCGGCATCTTCGCCGAACACCTGGCTCCCGAGATCGCCGCACATCTGGCTGACGCCGTCGCGGCGCCGGTCTCCGTCGCCCTGACCCAGCAGACCCGGGGCGGCATCATCACCACGGTGACGGCTACCGGCCACCCTTCCTGAGTCCGATGCTCGGACTCATCACCGGCAGCGGCTTCGACGGCCTGTCGGATCTCGACGGCGCCTCGACCGACCTCGTCCACACCCCGTTCGGCGAGGTGCCGGTGACCAGCGGGCGTCTCGACGACATTCCGGTCATCGTCCTGAAGCGCCACGGCGCGGGCCACGCCATTGCTCCGCACCGGATCGACTACCGGGCCAACGTCCGTGCCATGCATGAGGTGGGAGCAACAAGCGTGGTGGCCACCGCGGTGAGCGGCGCCATCGACCCTGATCTCCCGCTGGGTGCCCTGGTGCTGATCGACCAGTTCATCGACGCCACCCACGGCCGCCACGACACCTACTTCGACGACGAGGTCCGCCACACCGACATGACCGACCCCTACGACCCCGATCTGCGGCAGGTCCTCAGGGAGGCGGCCGCCGGGGCCGAGGTGGACCTGGTCGACGGGGGCACCTACGTGTGCACCAACGGCCCGCGGTTCGAGACGCCAGCCGAGATCCGTATGTACCGCAACGCCGGCGCCACACTGGTCGGGATGACCGGTTACCCCGAGGTGGCACTGGCCCGTGAGCTCGACCTGCCCTACGCCTCGATCGGGGTGGTGTCCAACGCGGCGGCCGGCAACAACGACGAGCCACTGGGCCTCGACGACATCCGGGCCGTCATGGCCGACACCGGCGAGCCGGTTCGTCGCCTCCTGGCTGCCACGGCCGCCCGACTGGGCTGAACCCGCTGGTCAGCCGGCGGCCAGCCGAAGGGCCCGCTGCTGGACCTCGGCCCGGGCCCGGTCCACGTCGAGCGTCTGCACGACACCCGCCTCCACCACCCGCTGGCCGGCCACCCAGACATCGGTGACCGATCGATCGGTTCCCGCCCAGACGAGATGAGCCAGCAGTTCGGCCGGTTCGGTCACCGGCGTGAACGACGGTCGATCCAGGTCGACCCGGATGAAGTCCGCTGCCGCACCGACTTCAAGGCGTCCCACGTCATCGAGACCCACCGCGGTGGCCCCGCCCCGGGTGGCCATGGCGAGCACCTCGGCAGCCGGGAGCACCGTGGGATCCAGGGCATCCACCCGGGCCAGCAGCGGCGCCACCTTGACCTCCTCCCAGAGGTCGAGGGTGTCGTTGGACGCCGGCCCGTCGGTTCCGAGACCCACGGTCACACCGGCTTCCAGCATCCGGACCAGAGGAGCGACGCCCGAGCCCAACTTCATGTTCGACACCGGGCAGTGGGCCACCGCCACCCCGGCCTCGGCCATGGTGGCGATGTCGTCGTCATCGGTCCAGACGGCGTGGGCGAACAACACGCGGCCGCCCAGCACGTCATGGTCGGCGAGGATCCGGACGATGCTGCGTCCGTATTCCGCCTCGAGTGCCGCGCTCTCGTCGCGCGTCTCGGCCACGTGCACGTGCAGCACGGTGTCCAGGGATCGGGCGAGGTCAGCCAGACGGGCCACCATCCCGACACCCAGGTCGTAGGCCGAGTGGGGCGCAATCCCCACGGTCAGCCGGCCCGACGGGTCATGGTTCGCCTGATGGAAGGCAGCCAGAGCATCCAGACGATCGCCGTCGCTCCCGAACGCATCACCGTGCAGGACCGAGAGCACGCCGGGGGTCATCACGAGTCGCCCGCCGGTGACGGCCACGGCATCGGCCACCGCATCCTCGAACAGGTACATCTCGCAACTGGTCGTCACGCCGGCGGCCAGCATCTCGGCAGAACCGAGGGCCATCCCCCACCAGACGTCGTCGGGCGTCATCCGCCCCTCGCGGGGCCACATGGCCTCGGTCAGCCACCGTTGCAGCGCAAGCCCGTCACCTGCTCCCCGAACGAGCGTCATCGGGGTATGGGCATGGGCGTTCACCAGTCCCGGCATGAGGAGGCCCCCCAGACGGTGGGTCGGCCCCTCAGGAGATTCGAGCCCCTCCGGAGGTTCGGGCAGGGCGCCCGGCTCGGGAACCGGCCCGACGTGGGCGATACGTCCATCGACCACCTCGACGACCCCGGGGGCGTGGACCGTCATGGCGTCGTCGCAGGTCAGGACGACATCGGCCTCATACCGGACGGCGGTACTTCTCGCTGAACTTCTGGCTGCGATCACGCCGAAACGTTAGCGACGGGTGCCCGGCCCACCCGGCCCCATGTGCGTTCGGTCACAGAAGGGGGTACTGTCGTCAGTCCTGCGGGCGGCCAGTGGGTCGTCGCGCGGCGCAACGATGCGACAAGGAACCGGAGGGGTTCATGAGTAAGCGATTCACCCGCCTGCTCGCCGTGATGCTGGGGTTTGCCCTGGTCGTCTCGGCGTGTGGAAGCGACAGCGAGGACGCCGCACCGGCGGCGACGACCGCCGCTCCCGCGGCAACAGCAGATCCGATCGACGCCATGCTGGTGTTCGACATCGGCGGTCGTGGCGATCAGTCGTTCAACGACGCCGCCTACGCCGGCCTGACCCGTGCGGCCGAGGAGCTCGGAGCCAACATCTCCGACGTCTCGCCCAACGCGGACGGCTCCAACCGGGCCGAGCTGCTTCGTCTGGCTGCTGACGGAAACGACGTCGTGTTCGGCGTCGGCTTCCTGTTCGACACCGCCATGACTGAGGTGGCCGCCGAGTACCCGGACGTGAGCTTCGGCATCATCGACGGCTGGGTCGAGGCCGACAACGTGGCTTCGCTCGGCTTCTCCGAGCAGGAGGGTTCCTTCCTCGTCGGCGCAGCCGCCGGCCTGAAGACGACCACCAACAAGGTCGGCTTCATCGGCGGCGTCACCATCGACCTCATCGGTCGGTTCGAAGCCGGCTTCGTGGCCGGCGTGGCCGCCACCAACCCGGACGCCGTGGTCATGGTGGAGTACGTCTCCGAACCCCCGGACTTCTCCGGCTTCAACGCCCCCGACCGCGGTCGTGAGATCGCCCAGTCGATGTACGAGAAGGGCGCCGACGTCGTGTACCACGCGGCCGGCGGCACCGGTGCCGGCCTCTTCGAGGCGGCCAAGGACCAGTCGGAGAGCTCCGGCTCGAAGGTGTGGGCCATCGGCGTGGACGCCGACCAGTACCTCACCTCGGACGAGTCGGTTCGCGACTACATCCTGACGTCGATGCTCAAGCGGGTCGACGTTGCGGTGTTCGAGACCATCAAGGCCGTTGGCGATGGCAACTTCCAGGCCGGCGGACACTCCTTCGACCTGGCGGTCGACGGCGTGGGCTACTCCACAACGGGCGGCTTCATCGACGACATGGTCGACGAACTCGAAGCGTTCAAGGCCAAGATCATCAGCGGCGCCATCAGCGTGCCGTCGGTGCCCGGCGAGCGCGCCGTGGTACTGCCCGATCTGGATGGCCGGGTCGTCACCATTGCCGTGGACAACGCCTACCTTCCGTTCGCCTACATCCCGGCGGACACCGGCGTGGCTACGGGTTGGGACTACGACGCCATGGACGAGGTCTGTGCACGGCTGAACTGCGTGCCCAGCTTCCAGGAGTTCGCGTGGGATGGCACGATCATCGCCACCGGCGCCGGTCAGTTCGACATGGCTGGTGGCGGTATCACCATCACCGAAGAGCGCGACAAGGTCGTGGACTTCTCGATCAGCTTCATCAGCACCGACCAGAAGATCCTCGTGGCCAAGGACAGCGCCGAGATCGGCTCACGGGCCGACCTCGAGGCATCCGACTGTGACGCAGGTTCGATGACCGGTACCACCAACTACGACCTCACGGCCCAGATCACCGGCGAGGACCGGATCGTGGCCTTCGAGTCATTCGCCTTCGCCGTGCAGGCCCTGATCACCGGTGACGTGTGTGCCGTGATCATGGACGACGTGGCCGGTCAGGGTTACCAGGGCGAGAACGCCGACTCGGTGGACCTCCTGCCCGACTCGCTGCAGTCGGATCCGCTGGGTTGGGCCTTCACCGAAGGCAGCGACCTGGTCGGCCCGTTCAACGAGGCGCTCCAGTCCATGAAGGACGACGGCACCCTCGCTGCGCTGAACGGCAAGTACTTCGGTACGGCGTTCACCATCTCCTATGACGACATCGGTGACGGCGCCTACGCCGAAGAAGAGTCGGCAGCGGCATTCACGATGTGTCGTGCGAACTGGGCGTCTGGGTACATCCAGGCCGAGATCGTGCGCCAGGTCCTTCAGCAGGCCGGCTACGAGATCTCCGATCCGTCGGTGATCGAGTTGGGCCCGTCGAATGCCTACACGGCAATGGCCGAGGGGTCGTGTGACTTCTGGGCCAACTCGTGGTACCCGGGTCACTTCTCGTGGT
>JAAZXY010000031.1 GCA_014239855.1 Acidimicrobiales bacterium
CCCGGCCAGGGCGGCGGGCGATGTGGCGCCGGCCTGTCCGGCCGACAACAGGTTGATGGGCATGCCGGTGCGGACCTGGGCGACCATGGATCGCACGGCGTCCTCGGCGTAACGCAGGGGCGGCACGACGAACGTGTTGTTGGCCACGCAGAACGGCCGCTCGGCGAACGACCCGGACTTCCCGCCGAGCATCTCGTCGAACATGTCGACGACCTCGACCACGTGCTCGGGCTGGAAGAAGGACGTGCCCATGGGCTTGGTGGTGCCCATGGCCACCGCGTAGGCGGTGTTCACGTCGAGGTGGCGGGACTCGACCATGTCGCGGGCCACCAGCGTGCGGACGTGGAAGTGGACGTGCTCGAGGGTGTCGACGAGGCGGGCCACGTCGAACACGTCCTGGAGGTCGGACGGGCGGTGCTTGCGGGTCTCGTGGTCCCAGACCGACACGGCGGCCCCCGCGGTGCCGAAGTGGACCCGGTCGCCGCCGACCACGATGGACCGGTTGTCGTCGAAGCCGTGCCAGGTGAACTCCTTGGCGGCCATGTCCACGGCGTCCTCGACGAGGGTCCGGGGGAAGTGGAGGCGCTCATCGTCGTCCAGCCAGCCGCCGGCCGGCACGACGACCTCGATGAACTCGGGGATGGGTGTGCCCATGCCGAACTCCTCGAGCATGGTCAGGGCGGCCTCGTAGACGGTGCGGCACTCCGAGTCGGTGAGCGGCTTGTAGGCGCCGCCGGACTGGCCGGGTTGGACGGCCTTCTCGTCGTCGGCCAGCCCGGCCGCCCGGGCGGCCACCCGTGCGGCCCGTCCGCCGGCCCGGCCGGCTCGCTTACCCGGGGTGGGGGTCGGGGTGGGGGTGCTCATGCCCGCAGCCTCTCGTTGGTCGGATCGTGGGCGGGGCCGTCCAGCACGGTGGCCGTGTGGCGCTCGCCGAACAGGGTGACCTCGAAGGTCGAGCCGGGCGCTTCGAAGGCCGGATCGACGTAGGCGAAGGCCAGCGAGCGGTCGACGGTGTGGCCCCAGGCGCCGCCGGTGGTGATGCCCATGCAGCGCGAGCTGTCGCCGGCCGGGTCGTAGCAGGGTTCGTTGCCCCGGCAGTCCGAGTCGGTGGCGTCGATCTCGCAGTAGACGAGCACCATGCTCAGGCCTGCGCTGGACTGGAGATCCCGGCGGGCGAGGGTGGCATCGCGGCCGAGGAAGTCGCGGCCCGAGTCGAGGTCGACGAAGCGTTCGAGGCGGGCCTCGATGGGGGTGATCTCGGTGGTGAGCTCGCCGCCCCACGCCTTGTAGGCCTTTTCCATTCGCAGGACGTTCATGGCCGACGATCCGAAGTGGACCATGTCGTGTTCGACGCCGGCGGCCACCAGCGCGTCGTACAACTGGGGCATCTGGTCGAGGGGGTGGTGGAGCTCCCAGCCCAGCTCGCCGACGTAGCTGACCCGCAGGGCGATGCATCCCACGCCACCGATCTCGGCCTGCTGGCAGGTCAGCCACGGCCAGGCGTCGGACGACAGGTCGGCGTCGGTGCAGGCGGCCAGCACGTCGCGGGCCCGGGGGCCGGTGACGGCGAGGATGCCCATCTGGTCGGTCCAGTCCTCGATGGTGACGTCCTCGTCGGGCAGCACGTGCTGCTGCAGCCAGTCGAGGTCATGGGTGGAGCCGGCGATCGCCGAGTTGAGGTAGAAGCGTTCGTCGTTCATCCGGGTGACGGTCATCTCGCACTCGATGCCGCCGTGCTCGGTGAGCATGTGGACGAGCCGGATGCCGCCGTGACGGGCCGGGAGCCGGTTGGCCGAGAGCCGGCCGAGCAGGGCCGCCGCGTCGGGACCGACCACGCCGAACTTGGCGAAGGCGGTCAGGTCGGCAATGCCCACCCGGTCGCGCACGCCGCGGCATTCGGCGCCGACGATGTCGTGGGCGTTGGAGCGCCGCCACGAGTAGTCCTCAGGTTCGCCGTAGTAGCGGGGGCGTTCCCAGCCCCAGACGTCCTGCCACTGGGCGCCGAGGGCGTCAAGGCGGTCGGCGATGGGGGTGCGCTTCATGGGGCGGCCGGCCGAGCGGTACTCGCCGGGCATCCGCACCTGGTACATCTCGTGGTACTCGTCCACCGACTTGTCGATCGTGTACTGCAGGTCGGACCACGGGCCGAAGCGGCGGGGGTCCATCTCGCGCACGTTGATCTCGGTCTGGCCGTGGACCATCCACTGGGCGAGGTACTTCCCGGCTCCCGGACCCTGGGTGATGCCGATCGAGGCGCCAGCGCACATCCAGTAGTTGCGTGCGCCGGCCACGGGGCCCATGAGGTAGCCGCCGTCGGGGGTGTGGGTGATGGGGCCGCTGACCACCTGCTTGATGCCGGCCTCGGCGAAAACCGGGAAGCGTTCGGCGGAGATCTCCAACCACGGGGCGAGCTGTTCGAGGTCGGGTGGGGTGAGGTGGAAGTGGAGGTCCCAGTCGATGCCGTCGACGCCGTAGGTGATGGAGTCGCTGGTCTCGTACGGGCCGATGAGCAGGCCGTCGATCTCTCGGCGGTAGTAGCACGACGAGCGGGGGTCCCGGATGACGGGCATCTCGACGTCGCACGCCTTCATGGCGTCGAGTGGTTCGGTGATGAGGTACTGGTGGATCATCGAGACGATCGGGACGTCGATGCCCGACATGGCTCCCAGTTGGGGGGCGTAGTGGCCGGCCGCGTTGACGACGTGGTCACAGGTGACCTGTTGCTGTTCGCCGGCCTTTTCGGTGGTGACCTGCCAGCGGCCGTCAGGCAACTGGGTGACGTCGGTGACGAGGGTGTGGCGGGCGATCGTGGCGCCCAACTGGCGGGCGCCGACGGCCATGGCGTTGGTGGATCCGGTGGGGTCGGACCAGCCGTCATGCGGGGTGTGGAAGCCCAGGACGACGTCGTCGATGGATTCCATGAGGGGGGCCATGGCCCGGATGTCGTCGTGGCCAATGAGGTGGGACTCGATGCCGATCGAATCGAGCATGGCGCTGACGTAGCGATACCACTCGGCCTGTTCCTGGTTGACGGCCAGGCGGATGGCCCCGCAGCCGTGCCAACCGGTGGACATGCCCGTTTCCTCTTCGAGGGTGGTGTACAGCTCGGCGCCGTAGGCGTGGACCTTGGCCATGTTGAGGCTGCCGATGAAGTGCGGGACGAGGCCCGCGGCGTGCCAGGTGGAGCCCGAGGTGAGCTCGCCCTTTTCGATGAGGAGGGTGTCGGTCCAGCCTTCGTGGGCCAGGTGGTAGAGGAGCCCGACGCCCATGGCGCCGCCCCCGATGATCACGCACTGCGCGTCGTTGCGCATGGTGGGCTCGTTTCTCGCGTTGTTCGGCGGTGACCGGCTGCTCAGTGGTGAGTGTTCCATTGAGTGGAACGTTCCGGTGAGTGGTGACCTAGACTACCGGAATCCAGACGATCGAGCGAACGTTCAGTGTGTTGCGGGCCCTGGCGGGTCAGGGGGACTCGGTGGGTGATTCGGTGGGCGTGTCCGAGGTGGCCCGGACGACCGGGCTGGCCAAGTCGACGTGCTCACGGATCCTGGCCAGCCTCGACGACCTGGGGATCGTGGAGCGGGTGGACGAGGCCGGCCGGTACGTGATCGGGTCGGGCCTGCGGGCGCTGGCCGCATCGGGGGCGCCGGTGGGGACGTTGCGCGATCTGGCCGAGCCGTACCTGCGTGAGCTGGCCGGGCGGCTGGGTGAGTCGGTGGCCCTGGCGGTGATGGACGGTGGCGAGGGCCTGTACGTGACCCAGGTGGCGGCGCCCGGTCCGGTGCAGGTGACCGACTGGACGGGCCAGCGGTTCCCCCTGCACACCATCGCGGCGGGCCAGGCCTTCATGGGGTCGTGGAGCGACGAGCGGGTGGCCGGGTACGCGGCCGATGGACTGGCGGAGTACACGGAGCACACGGTGACCACGCTGGTCGGGCTGCGTCAGCGGGTGGGCGAGGTGCGCCGGCGGGGCGTGGCGTGGACGATCGGCGAGTTCTCCGAGGAGATCAGCGGGGTGGCGGCGCCGGTGTGCGACCCGGACGGCGAGGCCGTGGCATCGGTGTCGGTCTACGGCCCGGGCTGGCGGTTCCCCGGTGACGCCGACACCACCGAGATCGAACGCCTCGTCGGAGAGACCGCAGAGCGGGTGGGTGGGTTGCTGGCCTGACGGGCAGGAGGCCGAGTGTCGTGCTCGACTGCCTTGAGGATGTCACGGCCTCTCAGTACCATTGGCTCATACCACCCCGGCTGCTTCGTCGGCCGGGTCGGGGCCCGCCCACTGGGCGGGCCTCTGTGGTTTTCACGACGGTCGCGTCTACCAGTCTCGAGGTCGATGGATCTGTCGACCTCGCTGGTCGATGACGGTGGCCGGCAGCTGGCAGTCGGCGAGGAGTCCATGGCGTAGGCGTAGGTGGAAGTCAGCGGCCTGTTGAAGATGACCGCTGGAGGGTCGGCCGGGCGACGGATTCACAACGCCGGTGACGACTCCGTGGTTCACGGAGACCCGTACGACCTCGAGAAAGTCGGCATCGTTCGAGATGAGGAGGACCTTGGGAACCGAGTCCACGAAGACATCCTCAAGGAGCCGGCAGGCGAGGTTGACGTCGGAGCGTTTCTCTTCCATCAGGACGACGCGGACTTTGGTGGACCTGTCCGACTGGCGTTCGATTGTCCGTTGGAGGAGGTCGATGAGCCACGCCGGACGGATCCGTGGTCGGGTCACGTCGCTCCACCGCCCGGGTGCGAGTGAACGCCACCTGACTCGCCGGGTGAACTGCCCGAGGTGGATTTCGATCAGTGGGTTCGCCTGGAGAGCTCTTCGGTACACGGTCTGGCGCGATGGAGCGTCTGGGTCGTCGGGGGTGGCCAGAACCGGTGCGGTGAAGTAATGGATGCGGTCGATCTGGTCCTCGGGGAGGAGGCGACGGACCATCGCTTCGATGTCGAGCCATTTCCACGGCGTGCCTTTGAGGGCACCGTGGTAGAGGTTCAGCCCGTCGATGTACACGGTTGTGCCCATGACGGGAACCTATGGATGAGGGGTGACAGTCCTCGGCGTTGTCGGCGAGAGCGAGAATCGTGATTTCAGGAACGGGCGCCGAGGAGCTGGTCGACGCGCTGGTGGGAGATGCCGAGCAGGGCTCCGACGTCGCGTCGGGTGAGCCCGACCTCGGTGAGGCCGTGAACGGCTCTGGTTGTCTGCTCCCGAGCCTGGGTCTCGGCCTCTGCCAGTGACCTTCGTGCGGTCACGGCGTCGTGAACGAGATCCGTGGTGGTGGGGTCGCCGGCATCGACCTCGATCCGGCTGAATACGACGTGGGCAGGCTGGAGGTCGTCGACGAGGCCGATCACGTCACGGAGACCGGCGAGTGCGCCGCGGACCGTCGACGCCTGGGTGTTGCCGCGGACGGCGTCACAGCGGCCGACCCAGTCGCCGGACTCGCCCCGGCTCAGCGTGATGTCATATCCACCCATAAGTGGCCAAGGCTACTAGACAAGAGGTGTCTAGGTTTCTAGGCAGAATGAAGGGAAGTCATCGGGCCCGCCATCGAGACCACACAGCCGTGGACTGCCGACGGTGGCAGCTCGTCGATGGGTCGACTCAGGTCGGAATGGTCAGGGGGACGAGATGATTCGGTCGACGACGCGGAACGGGTAGGTCATCTGGTGTCGGGGCTCGCCGACCTCGGCGACGATCCGGTAGCCGCCCTCGCCGGGGAAGGCGACGGTGGCGTTGAGCGCCAACGCCGATCGGGAATCGCTGCCCGGTACCCGGCCGGCTGGCCGCCCGACCTCGACGTCGATCTGCCACTCGATCAGGCGCGAACCGGCGTCCTCGTCCTCGACCCAGACGGTGAGCTGGTGGGTCTCGTTGGCCTCGTCCCAGTGGACGAGCGTGGCCAGGGCGATCGAGATGAGGTTGGCGTCGGGTTCCCGCCCCTCCGAATGAGACCGGGTGAGCGTGTCCCAGCCTCCGCCGTTCACGTAGAGGAGGCCGTTCTGGACCTCGGCATGGTTGGCCAGTGTCAGGAGTGCGATCTCAGGCATGGGAGTCAGAGCCTTGCAGGTCGATGGGTGGTTGCGGACCGCTCACGACCGTCAAGTAGACCAGAGCGGTGAAAGGTTCGCCCGTGGATGATGTCGGGGCCGCTCGGAGGGCTGCGTATCTGGAGACCGTGGTGACCGTCGACGGCCGGTCGGCGACCGAGGTGTTGGACGAGTGGGGGCCGTACTGGGTGGTCACGGCCTGGAATCCGTTCAGCGAGCCGCAGACTCCGGCGGACAATGCGGGTCGCCATGCGGAGTTGGTGGCTCGGCTCGAAGCCGCTGGCCTGACCTGGCTCCCGGCGGTCGGGTCGTCACCGGACGGCCAGTGGTCCGAGGAGTCGGTGGCTGTCCCCGGCATCGACCGGGAGGCCGCCCGTTCTCTGGGCCGTGCCTTCGACCAGCACGCCGTGTTCGAGGTGGCCGACGGAATGCTCCGCGTCCACGCCTGCTTCGCTGACTGGACCGACGAACGGCCACTTTGATCGGCGGTTCTGTCACAGCGGGGCCGGACAGAACAGGTGACTCATTCAGAGGACCCGAGGGGCCAGGCCCGACGACGGTCCGCCAACCGGCTACGGCACGGTGGCAACGCCTGGATCGATGAGGAGGAACCATGTCCACCACCCGGCTCCCTGACGGCAGGAACGAGCCGAACAACCCGAACCGCTGTCCGGTGTGCGGTTCCCGTGAGAGGACGGGCGCCAAGTTCGGCTTCAACCCGGTACGGGTCACGCCCACCGAACGGCTCATCCACGACGTCACCCACGGCTGCCTCGACTGCGACGTCACCTGGACGGCCTGGGGGCACCACCTGATCGTCCCGAACTCCCCGGACGACCCCCATGGCGAACCATCCGACGAGGCGATGGAGGCGCTGCGGTTGGCCATCGAGGCGTCGGGCGAACTGCGGATCCAGATCCACCCTCCGGCAGACGATCCGCCCGACGGCGCCTGACCGGTCAGCGGGTGGCCAGTTCTCCCTACTGCTGTTGCTGTTGCTGGGCCTCGATGGGAGCGGGCTCTCCGATCGGCTGGGTCAAGGGTGGTTGGACGACAGCCGCCTGCTGGGACGGGTCCATCCGACGGATCTCCACGTCGGTCTCCACCAGGGCGACCGATGAACCCGAGACCGCTCCGCGGATCGGGGGCACGTCGTCGTAGTCGCGGCCGTGGCCGATCTTGACGTGGCGGGGCCCGACCTCCCGCCCGTTGGTCGGGTCCATGGCCATCCACCCGTACCAGGGCACCGCGGCCTCGAACCAGGCATGGGTCTGGACGTTGACGATGTCGCCGTCGACGTCCTCGCCGGTGAAGTCCGACGTGGTGAACAGGTAGCCCGATACGTACCGGGCCGGCACGCCGAGTGACCGGCACATGGCAACGGCCAGGTGGGCGAAGTCCTGGCACACCCCGTGCCCTTCGGCCAGCACCTTCTCGACCTCGATCCCGATGTAGGTCGACCCCGGCTCGTAGGCCATGCGCTCGCGCACCAGGTCGTGCACGCCGACCACGGTGGCCACGATGTCATCGGCCCGGGCGTCGGCTGCGGCGGCCGCCAACCCGTCGCCCCAGTCGGCGTGCGGTGTGCGGGCCAGATATTCGCCGTGGGTGGCCGCGAACACCGGTTCGGCCAGAGCGTCGAAGTCGGTGGGTGCCGGCAGCAGGAAGGCCTCGCCGGTCTCCACGGCGGCCTCGGCCACGATCTCCAACGACAGGTGCGGCTCGCGCACCCCGAAGGCGTCGACCCGGGTGCCCCAGTAGTCGGTGAAGGCCACCGCCCTCGACGACGGCGCCACCGACAGCCGGTAGGCGACGAGGTGTTGGCGGCCGTCGGTGACCGGGGCGGCCCGCACCTCGTTCTGCGACTCGGCCACCCAGGAGTCGTAGGCGTAGAGGGCCCGGTAGCAGATGTCGAGCCTCACCGTCGGCCCCCCAACGGAACCGAGGCGGTCCCCAGCGGCGAACCGGGCTGAAGGTCGGCGTTGCGGAAGTACTGGGCGGTCATGGCGTCGGCCACCGACCGGATGCCCTCGTCCAACTCGGCGCACGCCGCCGGCAGGTCGACGCTCGGATGGTCGACGTCGGCGAACTCCAGGCCGGACCGCACCCTTCCGAGCACCCTCTCGGTGCGGCCCATGTCCGACGGCTGATCGGACAGGCGACCGAGCAGCGTCTCGGCCCGCATCAGGCAGTACAGGACGCTGCGGGGGAACACCGGATCCTGCAGCAGGAACGCCCCGACAGCCATGGGCTCGAGGTTGGGAGACTTGAGTCGTCGGAACGCCTCGACGGCCGACACCGACGACAGGGTCAGGTGGGCGTCGTCGAATGTGCCCGTCGAGAGGTGGGCCCACCGGATGCTCAGCAGTCGGGTGGTCATGACGGCCCGCTCCAACAGCATCCCGAGGTTCAGGAACCGGTAGCCGTCGTCGCGGGGCATGGTCTGTTCGATCACGCCGGACATGGTCTGGCACCAACCCTTGATCACCAGGAAGAGCGTGTACGGCTCGCCGTCGAGGTCGGCGACCAGGTCGCGGTTCTCCAGCTCGTGGTGGAACCGGTTGGCGGCCTCCCACACCTCGGTCGGGAGGTGCTCGCGGACACTGCGAAGGTTCTCGCGGGCGGTCCGGACTGAGGAGATCACCGAACCGGGACTCTCGGCGTCGGCCACGAGGAACTCGCTGACCTCGTGGCCGTTCACCTCGCGGCCGGTCTCCGTGAACTCCGAACGGACCCGGATCACGGTGAGCAGGTCGCCCCACTGGACGGCGGCGTCAGGTCGGATGATCGTGCCGTGCTGGGTGGCGTCGAGGATGCGGGCCGTGTCCTCGGCCCGTTCCAGGTAGCGGCCGGCCCAGAACAGGTTCTCGGCGTGTCGGGCCAGCATCAGATGGTGCCTCCGGCCGGCTCGGCCGCCGCCGGGTCCGGCGGGTCCTCGCTCAGCACCCACGTGTCCTTGGAGCCGCCGCCCTGGGACGAGTTCACGATCAGCGACCCCTTCCGCATGGCTACCCGGGTCAGCCCGCCGGGGATGACCTCGATGGACTCTCCGGTCAGGACGAACGTCCGCAGGTCGACGTGGCGACCCTCCAGCCCGCCGTCGACGCAGCTGGGCACCCGGCTGAGCGCGACCACCTCCTGAGCGATCCAGCCCCGCGGGTCGGCCTCGACGGTGTCGCGCATGGCAGCCAGCTCGGCGTCGGACGCCTGGGGGCCGATGAGGATCCCGTAGCCGCCCGACTCGGCCACCGGCTTCCAGACCAACTCGTCCATCCGGTCGAAGGCGGCGTTGCGCTCGTCGTCGTCCCACAGCACGTAGGTGGTGGCGTTGTCGATCAGGGCCTCTTCGCCGAGGTAGTAGCGGATCATGGCCGGCACGTACGGGTAGACCGCCTTGTCGTCGGCCACACCGTTGCCCACCGCGTTGGCCACCGTCACCGTGCCGGCCCGCACGGCGGCCATCAGGCCCGGCACGCCCAGACTGGAACCGGACTCGAACACCACGGGGTCCAGGAAGTGGTCGTCGATGCGTCGGTAGATGACGTCGACCCGGCGCAGGCCACCGGTGGTTCGCATGGCCACCACGTGGTCGTCGACCACCAGGTCGCGGCCCTCGACCAGCTCGACGCCCATCTGGCGGGCCAGGAAGGCGTGCTCGAAGTAGGCCGAGTTGAAGACGCCCGGGGTAAGCACGCACACCACCGGGTCGTCGCCGGCGGCCGGCGGAGCGGCGTGCTTCAGGGCCGACAGCAGGGAGCGGCCGTAGTGGTCGACCGAACGGATGCCCATCCGGTCGAAGGCCCCGGTCAGGACACGGGCCATGGTGGCCCGGTTCTCCAGCACGTAGCTGACGCCCGACGGGTTCCGCAGGTTGTCCTCCAGCACCAGGAACCGGCCGTCGGCGCCCCGCACCACGTCGACGCCCGACACCAGGCAGCGGGCCCCGTTGGGGACCGAGATGTTGAACGCCTCCCGCTCAAAACCACTGGACGACATGACCAGCCAGCGGGGCACCACCCCGTCGTTCAGGATGGCCTGGTCGCCGACGTACAGGTCTTCGAGGAACCGGTTGACGGCGTCGACCCGCTGGGCGAGGCCCCGCTCGAGGACGTCCCACTCGTCGGCCCGGATGATCCGGGGGAACAGGTCCATGGGCCAGGTGCGCTCGATGCCCTGGGCCTCGCCGTAGACGGTGAACGTGATGCCCCGGCTGCGGAGCACATCGTCACGGAGGTCGCCGTGGTAGCGGAGGTCGTCGGGGGTGAGGGCATCGAACCAGTCGACCACCGGTTCCTGCCCGGGACGGGGCGCGCCGTTGGTGCCGATGGCCTCGTCGTAGAAGCCGCCGAGGTCGTAGTCGGAGAAGAGGCCGCCCGCCATGGGCCGACGGTAGTTCGCTTCGGTGGCCGGGGTCGTCTCACCCGGTGGCCGGCGGTCGGGTGCCCTCAGGTTCGCAGCCAGGTCACGATCGTGGCGGCCACCGCCTCGTGGCGCTCCAGCAGCAGAGCGTGTCCGACGTCGGGTAGGTCGACCACCGTTGCCCGGTCCCCGACCTCCTCGGCCAGAAGGTGCCCGTTGGCCACCGGGGCCATGCGGTCTTCTGTGCCCTGTATGACCAGCATCGGTGCCGAGCCGCCGGTCCACCAGCCGCCGTCCGATGTGGCGTCCGGCGCCCGCATCTGGGCGACGGCCAGATCGGGCCATGACCGGGGTCGCCGGAGGCCGGTCCCCCTGTTGACGGGGGCGACGTTGACGGCCTCCCATGCTTCGTAGCGGTCGGCTTCGGTGGCCGTCCGGTCGAACATTCGGCGGTGGAGGATCCCGATCGCCGGGTCGACGTCCACCAGACCGCCAGCCGACATGAGGACCAGACGGTCGACGAGGTCGGGACGGCGAGTAGCCAGCATGCGGGCCACCCGGTTGCCGAAGGCCCGACCAATGACGACCACCGGAAGCTCGACGAGAGCGTCGCTCACGGCGGCCACGTCGTCAGCGAGGTCGGCCAGAGTGACACCGTTGAGCGGGCCGGCGGACCCGGCAGCTCCTCGCGGATGGGGGCGCAGGGTCCGGAACCCGCTGGAGGTCAGGTGGGGGACCAGCACGTCGTACTGGGTTCCGTCGCCGCCGTTGCCGGGGAGCAGCACGGCGGTGGTGTGCGCCTCGGCGTCGGCCGGCTGGTCGACGAGGCAGGTGATGGTGACGCCGTCGGCCACATTGATCGTTCGGGTGGTGGTCACCAGCAGACGGTAGAGCGACGAGCCCGATGGGGTGAACGCCGGCGCCGGTTCGACACCCCTCCCTTAGAGTCCACGGCCGTGGACGTCGACTCGGAACCGCTGGCCATCGGGCCCGACGAGGTCGTCGACGGTCACCCGTGCACCGACACCTCGCTCTACGCGGCGGACCGGGGGCTGATTGCCTACATGCTCCAGGACGTACGGGCGTTGGTCCGTCTGTGGTCTGACGGTTCGGCGGTTGTGGAGGCTCACGAACCGATCATCTGGTGGGTGCACGGCCTGAAGCGTCGGCTCGTTCCGTGCGACCTGGAGCGGTTGGTCGACGGGCGCGACCTCGAGGTGGTCGGGTTCTTCGGGAGCCGACGGCTCGAGTCCGAAGGTGGGCTCGGTCCGGGTGTCGATCCGATCGACGGTCTGGACGCCCAGCTCACGGCGGAGTTCCGGAACCACCCGGGGATCGCCAGCTACTCGACCATCGAGATGCACGACGGGTTCTGGGCCAACCTGGTGCTCCACTCGGTGCCGTCCGATGCGGAGGGCTGGCGCGGCAGCGGGGTGCACAAGGGAGCGGTGGCCATGTCGCCGACGCTGTACCGCGACGTCCGCATCCACAACGGACGCCTGCCCGGCGGTGTCGAATCGACCAACGAGGTCGTGCTGCACCGGACCAAGTACTGGGACTACGGCCTCGTTCCCGAAGCCGAGCCGACCTGGACCGCGGTGCGCCAGTGGTGAGGGGCCAATGGAGGGGCCAATGGTGACGGGGCCGGTGGCCGGTCTGCCGATGTACGACTGGCCGGAGGTGCGCGCCGAGGTCGACGCACTGTGGACGGCGATCTCGGATCACCTGGCGGCGGCGGGCGTCGAAGCACCGACGTCGCTGTGGCGCTCCGGTGGTGGACAGACCGTGACGGACCTGTGGACACACCCCGACCTCTTGATTGCCCAGACCTGCGGGCTGCCGGTGGTGGGCAGCCTGGCCGGCCGGGTCGAGGTGCTCGGTGCGCTGGACCACGGCGTCGAGGGGTGCGAACCCGGCGACTACCGATCGGTGCTGGTGTGCCGGGCCGATGACCCGGCAGTGGACCTCGCCGACTTCCGGGGTCGGCGGGCGGTGTTCAACAACAGCGACTCGCAGTCCGGGATGGGGGCGTTGGTGGCGGCCGTGGCGCCGCTGGCCGTTGATGGCCGCTTCTTCGGCGAGGTGGTCGAGTCGGGGGCCCACCGGGCATCGATTCGGGCGGTGGCCGAGGGGCGGGCCGACCTGGCGACCATTGACGAGGTGTCGTGGCGGCTCGGTCTCGATCACGAACCGGCGGTCGACGACTTGCGGATCCTGGCGTGGACTGACCCCACGCCCGGCCTGCCGCTGGTCACCGGGTGGGCCAACGGGGGTCTTCGTGACGTGCTGAACGCGGCCATCTCCGAGGCGGTGGCCGGCCTCGCCGTCGACATCCGTGAGCCTCTCCACCTCTACGGCTACCGGCCCCGCCCGACCTCGGACTATGAGGTCATCGCCCAGCGCCTGGCCGCCGCGGCCGCCGCCGGCTACCCCACCGCTGCCTGACGGATCGCCGGGAACTCTCCGGACGAGCTCAAGTCAGGCAAATATGGTGACCAGATGGATGGTGGCGTGGATGATCACGACGATCAGGAATCGGTGGTGGAGCGAGGCATGGCTGAGGGGTGGATCCAGGCCCCACGGCGCACCGGCCTTCAGCCGTTGGTTCTCTACCGGTCGGACATGACGATCGCCGGGATGCTCGACGAGGATCGCGGAGACTGATCCTGTGACCCCTGCCCGGGTAGGCGCGTCTGCGGGGTCCCGTTACCCTTTCGCCTGCGGGGTGGAGCAGTCTGGTAGCTCGTCGGGCTCATAACCCGAAGGTCGCAGGTTCAAATCCTGCCCCCGCCACCACACGAGAACGCGATGCAGGGCCGGTCCTTCGGGGCCGGCCCTCTTCGCGCCCGGGACCGGCCCCCGGAGATCGAGGTCAGCCGGTGTGTTGCTACTGTCCGGCGATGACGAATCAGCCTGATGCGGTCACGACCGTCTACCCGGCGCGGTCGGTCATCACGATGGACGAGGGTCTGCCACGGGCCGGTGCGGTCGCCGTACGGGCCGGTCGGATCCTCGCCGTGGGGTCGCTCGACGACGTGGTCGCCCGGGCCGGTACGGGATACGTCATCGACAACGAGTTCCTGGATCGGGTCATCGTCCCTGGCTTCATCGACCAGCACCTTCATCCGGTTCTGGCCGCGACGACGCTGACCACCGACGTGATCGCCCCCGAACGGTGGGTGATGCCGCATCGCACGTTCGAGGCCGCCAACGACCCGGCCGACTACCGGCGACTGCTCCGCGAGGTCCATGAGCGTCTGGCCCCCGGAGAGTGGCTGTTCTCGTGGGGATACCACCGACTCTGGCACGGTGACCTGCACCGATCGGAACTCGACGAGATCTGCGGCGACCGCCCCGTGGCCATCTGGCAGCGAACCTGCCACGAGTGGCACCTCAACACCGCGGCGCTCGAGGAGATCGGCGTCACCCCCGAGTCGTTCGAGGGTCGGGGCTTCATGAGCGAGCAGCTTGACTTCGAGAAGGGCCACTTCTGGGAGAACGGTGCGTTCATCCTCCTGTCGCCGTTCCTGATGCCCCGTTTCGCCACCGCCGAGCGGTACCGCGACGGCCTGGCCCAGATGATCGAGTACCTCCATATGAACGGGGTCACCGCCATCAACGAACCGGGCATCGCCTGGTCGATCGAACCGTGGGAGATGTACCAGGAGATCCTCGGTGCCGACGACGTGCCGTTCATGAGCACCTTCCTCATCGACGGGCGAACCCAGTCGGTCAAGGGCATCGCCGACGGCGACGTGCTGGCCGACGCGGCCCGCCAGCTGGAGCGCGGCATCGGCACCGACAAGGTGCATGTCGTGCCCGGCCAGGTGAAGTTGTTCTGTGACGGTGCGGGCATGTCGCAGCTCATGCAGATGATCGACGGCTACGTCGACCGTGAAGGCCGTCCGGACCCCGACCACCACGGGGAATGGATGATGGAACCCGACGAACTCCGTCGCATCTTCGACGTGTACTGGGACGCGGGCTGGCAGATCCACATCCACGTCACCGGTGATCTGGGCGTGGAGGTCGTCCTCGAGGTGCTGGCTGATGCCCAGGCTCGTCGACCCCGCACTGACCACCGGATGGTGTTCGTCCACTTCATGAACTCGACCGAGGACCAGGTCGAACGGATCGCCGAGCTCGGGGGGATCGTGTCGATCAACCCCTTCTACGTGATCGGCTTCGCCGACAAGTTCGGTGAGATCGGGCTCGGTCCGGAACGTGCCGAGGTGATCGGCCGGTCAGCCTCCGTGGTGGATGCCGGCATCCCGCTGTCGTACCACTCCGACCTGCCGATGTGCCCGTCCGATCCGCTGGCCATGGCCGGATGGGGTGCCGGCCGGATGACGGTCAGCGGGCGGGTGGCCGGCCCGGAGCAACGCATACCGATCCACGAGGCGCTCAAGGCCGTCACCATCGGCGCCGCGTTCTCGTGGCGACGTGAACACGATCTGGGCAGCATCGCGGTGGGCAAGATCGCCAACCTGACGGTGATCGACGACGACCCGTACGAGCTGGACCCCACCAGGCTCGGCTCGATCCGGGTGAGGGGCGTCGTGTTCGAGGGACGTTGGTTCCCGGTGTCGGATGCCCTCATCGAGCGACGCGTCGAGAACTGCCAGCCGGTCGAACCGTCGACGATCCAGGACGGGCACGACTGCGTCGGGCACACCTGCGGATGCGAGGTGGCCGCCATCATGGCCCGCCACATGACCCGCACCGGCTGGGCCGCCTGAGCCGATGAACAGTTTCGGATCACAGTTCATGGAGATGCACCGGTCGGGAACGTTCGTGATGGCGAACGTGGCCGACGCCGGGACGGCGCGGGCGCTGTGCGGTGCCGGGGTCGCGGCGATCGCCACCACGAGCTCGGGCCACGCGTCGACCATTGGTCGCCGCGACGCGGCCGGTGACGTCACGATGGACGAGCACGCCGAGCACACCGCCATCCTCGTGGCGGCGTCGACCGTGCCGTGCAACGTCGACGCCGAGAACGGCTACGGCCACGAACCCGAGGACATGGCCGCGGCGGTCATCAGTTTCGCGGCGACGGGAGCCGCAGGGATGGGCATCGAGGACTGGTCGGGAGATCCGGACCGTGGCCTCTACGACCGGGCGCTGGCCATCGCCCGGATCGAAGCCGCCGTCGAGGCGGCCGAAGCCCTCGACGATCCGTTTGTCATCACGGGCCGTACCGAGGTGCTGCTCTACGGCCTCGACGGTGGTCTCGACGAGACGGTGGCCCGTCTGCAGGGATTCGCCGAGGTCGGTGCCCACTGTCTCTACGCCCCGGGCACCTGGGACGAAGACACCATTCGTGCGGTCGTCGACGAGGCCGGTGGACCGGTGAACGTGCTCGTGCCCCTGGGCCGGCCGGCGTTCCTGCCTGACGGTTCCCCGGCCCTGAGCGTCGGGGACCTGGCCGAGATGGGCGTTCGCCGCATCAGCCTCGGGGGGTTCCTCTACTCCGCCCAGGTGGCCTTCGCCGCCGACCTGACCCGGCAGATCCTCGACTCCGGAACCTTCCAGCCCACAAGCACCACGGGCTGAAGTGGGGCGGCCGGTGGGTCAACCGTGGACCGACATGGACGAGTCGGCGTTGATCTCGCGGTTGCGGCTGTAGAAGCCGATGTCGATCTCCCAGCCGGTGTAGCGACCGGTCATCACCACCGGTGAGGCGTCGTGGTCGTGTCCGGCCTCGACGGCGGCGATCAGTTCGGACATGAGCTGGCCGACGGCCCCGGCGTTCTTGTACTGGTTTCCGCTGGTGCCGATGGCCACGTAGAACCCGTCCAGATCGGTGCGGTCGTAGATGGGCAACCAGTCGTCGGACACGTCGTACAGGTCGACCACGCCCCGCTTCTCATGCGGCACGCCGAGGGTGGGCATGCGGCGGTTGGCCCGCAGTACCTGGGCCTCCCACTGCTCCTGGCTGAGGCTGGTGTCGTAGTCGTCGGGGTCGACGAACTCCCGGGGATCACAGGTCGGGTCGACGCTCCCGATCAGCACGTTGTTGCCCGTCTCCGGTCGGAAGTAGAAGCCGGTGTCATCGTCGGCGCCCACCATGCCGTCGGCCATGAAGTCGAAACCCTGTGGTGCCGGCACATGGTGGACCTCGTGGCGCAGGGCCCGGGTCTTGATGTTCATCGAGTCGTACACGCCGGCCATCCGGTTGATGACCGCGCTGTGGGGGCCGGCCACGTTGACGACGATCGGGGCGACCACCCGGCGACCGTCGGCCAGGGTCACGCCGCTCGCCCGCTCCTCGGTCTGGTCGATGGAGGTCACCTCGGCGTTGAACCAGAACTCGCCTCCCGACGCCTCGGCGGCCCGCTGGAGGTTGTGACACGACAACTGGGGGTCGCTCACGTAGCCGGAATCGGGCGAGAACAGCGCCCCGGTGATCGTGCCGTGGGCGTCGTCCCAGAAGTGCGGATCGTCGGGTCGCTTCGGCGGGCCGTAGAGCCCGTGGTCGAGGACGGGCATCCGCTCGGAGAGCTGGTCGAGGGTCCACTCCTCGAAGGGGATGCCCAACTGCTCCCACAGGGCCCGGACGGTGGCCGAGTGGTCGTCCCCGCCGACCAGCAGGTTGAACTGACCGCACTGGTTGAAAGCGATGAGCCCGAGTTCGTCGGTGGCGTCGATGTAGGCGGGCCAGTCGGTCCAGTAGTGCATGGCCTCCCAGGCCAGCGACACGCCGGGGACCGTCGAGTAACTGAATCGCACGATGGCGCACGAGTTGCTGGTCGAACCGGCGCCCGCCGTGGGGGCCTTGTCGACGTTGAGGGTCCGCAGCCCGCGGCGCGAAAGTTCGACGGCTATTGCGCCCCCGAGGACGCCGGCGCCGATGATGACGGCGTCGTAGTCGTGGCTCGGTGCCGACTGGTCGGTCACTGCTTCCTCCCTGGGTCCGCGCCGGCCGATGGAGTGCGGCCTGATCGGCCGGAACCTAGTTGGTCGCGGGAAAGCGGCGCCCTCCCGAACGGTAGGTTCCGGCCCGATGACGACTGCCATGGCGAACACGTGGTCGGTGCGGGCCCGAAACCTGCCCGAGCACGCCGACAACCCGATCCACACCGATGCCGGTGCCCGGGCCGCCGGTTTCCAGGCGGCCATGGTGGCCGGGACGACCGTGCACGCCTACCTGACCCGCCCGGTCGTCGAGGCGTGGGGGGCGGCGTGGCTGGCCGGCGGTTCGTCCACCGTGGCCTTCGTGGGCCCGGTTCTGGCCGGTGACCCGGTGGACTGCGTGCCCGTGTCGCATGCCGACGGATCAGTCGAGGTGCGGGCCCTGGTGGGAGGGGACCTGCGGGCCCGACTGGTGGCGTGGCCTGATGCCGCGGGGGCGGGCGGCGACGGGCCGCGATCGGGCGAGGCGTTGCCCCCACACGTCGAGCCGCTGGAAGACGGTCGGGGCGACTACGCCCGCCGGGCCGGGGAGGACCTGGCGCTCTACGCCGACGATGGGATCGTGCATCCCTGTCTGTGGCCTGCGCTGGCCAACGGGGTGATGATCCGCCATCTGGTGGATGGGCCGTGGATCCACACCCGGAGTCGGATCGTCCACCACTCCCGGGTCGCCGTTGGTTCCGACGCCCTGGTGGAGGCCGCAGTGGTCGACCGGTTCGACACCCGTGCCGGCACCCGGGTGTTGCTCGACGTGCGGATCTCCGTCGACGGGGCCCCCGTGGCCACCATCGAACACGAGGCCATTGTCTCCCTCCGTCCGCGGGAGGCCTGAAGGGCATCAGGCGAGCCCAGGCCGGCACGATCCGAGCCTCGATGCTTTGTGATCATCCGGGGCTTGTCCGAATCAGATTTAGAAAGTAGTCTAAATATGTGACCGGGACCCGACCAAGTAACAGCGGACCTTCGGTACGGCGTCGGGCGGCCATCGTCGATGCGGCACGCCACCTGCTCCGTGAGCACGACGTCGACGGTCTGACCATCCCCGATGTGGCCGCCACCGCCGGAGTCTCGGTGGCCACCGTGTACAACCTGGTCGGGACCCGCGATCAGGTGCTCCTGGCGGTGGTCGACGAGACGGTGCTCGAGGTCGAACGCCTGGTCGACGCCTCCCTTCCGGGCGTCGACGGCTGTCTGTCGATCCTGGCTGCCGGTGGCGAGGTCATCCTGTCCGATCCGGTGGCCCATCGCCGGGCCCTCGGTGCGCTCGGAGCGATGGCCCCCGATCTGTGGCTCGACACGGGTCTGGCGGCATTGCTGGGTCGGTGGGCCGACGGTGCCCTCGCCGACGGCACCCTGACCGGTCGTCCGGCCACCGACACGCTGGTCGATCTCCTCCAGTACGGCTACCGGGGCGTCCTCATCAGCTGGGTGTTCGGCCTCGTGCACGACGAAGACCTGGCGACGCTCATCACCCGACAGGCCCTCCACGTCCTGTCCGACGCCGTATCCGAGGACGACCGACCGGCGCTCCTCGAGCGCCTCGACCGCCTGGACGAACCATCCGGGACGGCAGAGAGGATCCCCGCATGACCGACATCCGTGACGTCGAGGACTGGGCGACCGACTGGGACCATCACCACCCCGACTGGGTGGCCGACCCGTTCCCGATCTGGGAAGACCTGCGTGGTCGCTGCCCGGTGGCCCACACCGATCGCTACAACGAAGGCCTCTGGCTGCCCACCCGCCATGAGGACATCGCGGCCATTGCCCACGACACCGGCACGTTCTCCAGCGGGCACGACGGAGCCACGGCCGGGGGGACGTCCCCCCGGGGGAAGTTCCCGCCCATCCACCTGGACCCGCCTGAGCACCTCGAGGTCCGTCGGGCCCTCCTTCCGTTCTTCACCCCGCGCCGGATGGCCCACTGGGAGCCGGCCATTCGGGACCACTGCGACGAGCTGGCCCGTTCGTTGGCCGATCGGGGCACCGTCGATCTGGCGCAGGACTACGCCGCCCACATCCCGGCATCGGCCATCGCCATGATCCTCGGCATCCCACCGTCGGTCGGTGCGAGGTTCCGTGTCTGGATGCACAAGCTTGAGTTGGGGGACCTCCACGTCCACGAACGGGATGAGGCCCTCGGAGAGATGATTCCCTACTTCACCGAACAGGTCGAGGATCGGCGGACCAACCCGTCCGACGACCTGATCGGGCACCTGGTGGCCAGCGGCATCGACGGTGAGCCCATTGCCGACGACGAACTCGTCCGCATGCTGATCCTCCTGCTGATCGCCGGTATCGACACCACGTGGGGACTGATCGGCGCCAGCCTCTGGCACCTGTCGACCCACCCGGAGGACCGTCGTCGGCTGGTGGCCGAGCCGGAGCTGTTGCCGGTGGCCATCGAGGAATTCCTGCGGGCCTTCGCGTCGGTGAGCCTCTACCGGAAGGTCACCCAGCAGGCCACGGTGGGCGATGTCGTCATGGAGCCCGGGGACAGCCTGCTCATGGCCTTCCCGGCGGCGTGTCGCGATCCGGAGGTCTTCGACAGGGCCGACGAGGTGCTCATCGACCGCCAGCCCAACCGGCACGTGGCGTTCGGCCTGGGGATCCACCGGTGCCTCGGGTCGAACCTGGCCCGCCTGGAGATCGAGCACGCCATCGGCTCGTGGCTGCGCCATGTGCCGGAGTTCGAGTTGGCGCCCGATGCCGAGGTCACGTGGGCCGAGGGGGCACTTCGTGGTCCCCGGTCGATCCCGGTCACCATCGGCTGACCCGGAGTCAGCCGTCCATTCCCGATCCGCCGTCCATGGGCATGTCCATGAGAGCGTCGGGGTCCAGACCGGGGGCGAAGCCGGGGTCGATCACGATGAGCAGCGCCCACAGCACGGCCACCACCCCGACGGCCCGGGCGAACCGCCCGCCGTGACGCCAGTGCTTCTCGACGGCGATGACGAGGGCCAGGCCGACCATGGCGGCCACGTTCATCACCCCGAAGGCCACCATCAGGACCATCAGGGCCCAGCAGCAGCCGAGGCAGAACAGGCCGTGGTGTCCGCCGGCCCGAACGTCTCGCAGGGACCCTTTGAAGCCGAGGTAGTGCATGAGGTGGGCCAGCGGACTCCGACAGTGCTCGAGGCACCGCATCTTGAGCGGGGTCAGCTGGTAGAGGCCGGCCGCGGCGAAACAGGCCACGGCCACCACACGGGCCACCGTGGGTCGGTCGGCGGCCATGTCGCCGAACAGGTCGGCGACGGCGAAGGCCACCACGCCGGTCGACCCCCAGGCAAGGAGGTAGCCACTCCCGAAGGCGGTCAGCCGCGGTCCCCGGTGGGTGGTGATGGTCCGGCCGTACAGCAGGGCCAGCGGGGCCATCGAGGACAGCATCATGGCCGCCATCATCAGCGTCCACATGACGAGGAACGACCAGAACGACATGCCCATGGTGCCGGGCATGCCCCACAGGCCCATGTCCATGCTCACGGCCCAGCCGATGGTCGCCACCCAGCAGGCCGCACCCAGCAGGTGGATGGTGGTGGCCGGACGCCTCGTCACGGCCGCGGGCTGGCCATGCGCCGGCGTTGCCGGCGCCGACCCGTCGGGGTCGGGGCTCATCCCTCCCAGGAGAAGGGGTTGGAGAAGCCGCTGAGGCCCTCGCCGCCGAACGAGATGCCCATGGCCGACACCGACGACGTCGACACGGGGGCCAGCCCCAGGACCGGTCCGGCCGGATGGGTGTCGATGCCGTGCAACTCCACCAGGTCACCGGAGCTGTTGACATGGGGGCGCCCGGTGTAGGAAGACGAGTCGCCGATCGCCACCGTGTGTTCGCCGTCCTCGGTGGTGATGGAGATGGGCATCCGCTCGATGCCCAGGAAGTTGGCCAGCAACGGGCCGAGGGCGGCCGGCGGGCCGCCCAACTCGCCGCTCACCACGGCGCCCAGGGCCTCGACCTGGGCGTCGGAGGCTCCGGAGTCCACCACCAGCCCGACGTTCCAGCCGCCCTCGCTCATCAGCGGCGGGGAGTCGATGATCAGCGCCATGGCGCAGCCGGCCATGTCGGTGCCGTTGACCTCGCCAGTCTCGATGCTGAACGCCAGGGCGGCGTTGCACCGTTCGGTGGTCCCCGGATATTCCATGTTCGACCAGGTGCACGGACACGTCGCCGTGCACGAGCAGTTCTCGTAGAAGGTCCCTGAGAGGTTCCAGGCCATGGTCGCACTCCTCCTGTTTCGCCATTCCCGCCTCAGGAATGAACTGTCCGAGGTTCCCATGACTGGTGGGGGGGGTCAAGCGGCCGCCGGCCCGGGCTGTCAGCCCGCCCGGCTCCTTCCGGTCAGTTGCCTCCGAGGAACCCGATCATCCGGGGATGGGCTGAGCGGTCCTGGACCATGAACGGGTGACCGCCGTCGAAGACCGCCAGCTCGGCGTCGGGAATCCGGTCGGCCAGTAACTCGCTGCTGGCCATCGGGGCGATCCCGTCGAACCGGCCAGCGCATACCAGCGTCGGTGAAGCGATGTCGCCGAGATCAGCCACCGTGTCGTGATGGCGCCGAGCCTCCAACTGCTCGGCCAGGCCGACCGCCGCCTCACCATCCGGGCGTGCTCCCAGGAATTGGCGGAGCGCGTCGAGCCCGAATCCGAAGCCGGGAATCGGCTCGTCGGCCGTCGGGTCGTAGCGCACGTCCATCAGGCCCATCCGGGCCTTGAAGGCCTCGTCGTCGGGAAGGTCACTCAGCGCATGCAGTGGGTACGACGAATGATCGCCGCCGGGGGCGGTGCAGTTCAGGACCAGGCGGTCGACGAGATCGGGGTGCCGGAGCGTCAGGTGCAGGGCGACCATCCCGCCGAACGACGTGCCGATCACGTGGCAGCGGTCCCACCCGAGTGCCAGACACAGCCCGGCGGCATCGTCGGCGAAGTCGGCCATGGTCGGTGGCCGGCCTCCGAGGTCGCCGCGTGCTGTCTGGCCGAGGCCCCGCTGGTCGTAGTGCAGACCGGTGAAGTGGGCGTTGACGGGTGACCGGTCCGGTTGGGAGCGACGGAGGTCGTTACCGGTTCCCGAGATGTGCAGCACGGGCGGCCCGTCGCCGTGCAGCTCGAAGTACATCGACAGGTCCCCGACGGCGGTGAACGGCACGGTGGGATCCTCCCGCTTCGAGGTGACGGAAGCCACCCCGGTCTGGCAACCTCGGGGCATGTCGCTGATCGGATTCCCATGTCGTTGATCGGGTTCAAGGTGGCCAACGAGCAGGTCACCTGGTCGCACCTGCGCGACGTGTGGCGGGCCGCCGACGGGCTCGAGGAGATCGACGTCGGCTGGAACTTCGACCACTTCTACCCGATCCGGGCCGAGCCCACGGAGCCCTGCCTCGAGGGCTGGACGATGCTGGCCGCGCTGGCCGAGGCGACCCATCGGATCCGCCTCGGCTGCATGGTCGCCGCGGCGCCGTACCGGCACCCGGCGGTGCTGGCCAACATGGTGGCCACCATCGACCTGGTCAGCGACGGACGCCTGGAGCTGGGTATCGGCGCCGGATGGCACTTCCCGGAGGCCGAGGCCTACGGGCTGACCCTGCCCCGGGACCTCACCGAGCGGTTCGACCTGTTCGACGAGACCCTCGAGGTGGTCATGGGCCTGCTGACCAACGAGAGGACCTCGTTTACCGGCCGGTACGTCACGGTCACCGACGCCGTCCTCGAGCCCAAGGGCCCCCAGGTACCCCCTCCGCTCACCATTGGTGGCTCGGGGCGTCGTCGTACCCTGCGCGCCGCGGCCCGGTGGGCCGACTGGTGGAACCTGCCGTTCTTCGCCCCCGACGAGTACGCCGAGTGCTGCGAGGTGCTGGCCGGACACTGCGAGACCATCGGCCGTGACCCGGCGAGCATCCGGCACTCCACCAACCTGGTGGTCGACGACGAGGCGTCGGTCGATCAACTGGCCGAGGAGATCGGCCGACAGTTGGCCGCCGGGATCGACCAGCCGATCCTGTACCTGAAGCCACCCCATCGCATCGACGTGCTGGAGCGGGCCGCTTCGGCGGTGGCCACCCTCGGCATCGACCATCGTTGATCCGGACCGCTGCGGACCTGCCCCG